>NZ_KV823274.1 GCF_001815905.1 Brevibacterium sp. HMSC07C04
CGACGGCGCTGCGCCGAACGGTCGCCCCGCAGCGCGTGCACGGACCACCGGCTTTTCCGTACACTCCGAGGCTGCGGTCGAAGTATCCGGATTCGCCGTTGACATTGACATACAGCGAATCAAAGCTCGTTCCACCGGCTTCAATGGCCCGGGCCATGACTTCCCGAGCGGCGCGCAGAGTGTTTTCGATCCTGCTGATGCGCAGCCGGTCGGTGCGGGCGGCGGGGTGGACTCTCGCGGCGAAAAGCGCCTCGTCAGCGTAGATATTGCCGATTCCCGACACCAGACTCTGATCCAGCAGAGCCGCCTTGACAGCAACGCGCCGCCCTTTGAGCGTGCGGGCAAGGGCGGCCGCGTCGAAGCCCTCTTCAAAAGGATCCGGTGCAATCCGGGCCGCGGATGCTGCGACCAGACGCGGCGAACCAATCCCTGTCACAAGCGGTTCCAGGCCAATATGGCCGAAGATCCGCTGATCGACAAAGCGCATCTGCCACTGGGTCCCATCGGCTGAGCGCATGTCGAACACGGCGCGCGTGTGCCGGTGCATGGCTTCTGCGGCGGTGTGGATCCTCACCTGCCCTGACATGCCGAGGTGGAGGGCCACTGCCCAGCCGGACGGCACCTCGGCTGCGGAGTCGGGAAAGACGGTGCCTGCTGCCAGGGGCAGCCACATGAACTTGCCTCGGCGGCACGCCCCTTCGACAAGAGCTCCGGGCACAGCCGCAGTCAGCCTGTCAACGGCGGCGGGCTCGACAGTGCGCTGCGATGTTGTGCCCAGAATCCGCGGGTCGAGCACCCGCACCGCTTCTATCCGCGAACCGACCGCCCACGGTTCAAGCCCGGCACGGACGTGCTCGACCTCGGGCAGCTCCGGCATCAGGCGCGGGACCAGTCGGGGTGTTTGGCCCGAATCGCCTTGACAGCGGCTTCTGCTGCAGCGAGTTCGGCATTCTTCTTCGACGTGCCCTCACCGCTGCCCCACGTGGCTGTGCCCAGGCGGGCGTGCGCTGTGAAGACACGCGCGTGGTCGGGGCCCTCAGAGGTGATGTCGTAGGCAACAACCCCAAGGTTCAAGTCTGCGGCAGCTTCCTGCAGGGTGGTTTTGTAGTCCATGCCGGCGCCGAGGTTGACGGCGTCGTCGAGCATGGGGTCGACAAACCTGTGCACGAGGTCTTCCGCCGTCTGCCGGCCCTGGCTGATGTAGCAGGCGCCGATGATCGCTTCGACCGTGTCAGCGAGGATCGAGTCTTTGTTGCGTCCGCCGGTGAGCTCTTCCCCTTTGCCCAGCAGCAGATAGTCGCCTATCCGGTACTGGCGGGCCACGGCTGCCAGGGCGCGGGTGTTGACGACGGCGGAGCGCATTTTCGCCAAGCGCCCTTCGGCCATTGCCGGGTTGTTGTGGAAGAGCCATTCAGTGGCCACCAGCTGCAGCACGGAGTCGCCCAGGAACTCCAAACGCTCATTGGTGGGGATGCCGCCGTTTTCAAAGGCGTAGGAACGGTGTGTGAGTGAAAGACGAAGCGTCTCGAGATCAATGTCGATCCCGAGACGCTCGTTGAGTTCACGCAGATTCTGCGCTTGAGTCATAGTGTCAGGCGTCAGCGACCTTACGTCCCTTGTATTCAAGGAACAGAGGGTTGCCGTTGGAGTCTTCCACCAGCTTTGCGTGGTGGGGGCGCGAGTACACAACGCGACCGTTCTCCACAGTCTTGACCAGGCCGGGGACCTGAGCCTTCCACTGCGAACGACGGTGGCGGGTGTTGCTGCGCGACATCTTACGCTTCGGAACAGCCACGTCTAGCTCTCTTTCTTCTCTAACTGATGTTTCAGTGCCGCGAGGCGATCGTTGACCGATCCCGCTTCTTCGTCTTCGGGGAATTCGCCGACGGTGTACGTGAATTCACCATCGTCGTCGGAGTTCACCGGGTTGAGCGGAAGCGCCATCACGACTGCATCGCGGATGAGCGGTTCGAGGTTGATCTTATCGCGTTCAACGGCGTAGGAGTCTTCATCTTCTCCAAGTTCGTAGACGAAAAGCTCCTGGACGTCGACCGACAGCGGCAGTTCGAGATCCTCGAGCGTCCGCGCGTCCTGGCCTTTGGCCAGGGCTTCGAAAGTTCCCGAGGCGTAGATGCCGTCGACAACGCTTTCCAGCCGCAGACTGACCCTGAGCGGATCCCCTTCCGGGACGCCGATCATTTCGTTCCGCAGATCCTCAGGGGCGGCAACGGTCTCTTCGACGTCCGTCCACGCGCCGGGCTTGTCGGCAATGCCGAGCTTCCGCAGGTCGAGCTGCAGATCTTTGCGTTCCACGGCTCTTCCCCTTTCGCGTTTCCCAAGTGTCGATCACCGTCGAAATCAGTGCGCCCCTGATGACACACAGCGCTCTATCATAGTCCAGTCCGCCACGGCCGGGCAAATCACCTGCGCACTGTGCAGATAGAGCCCTTTGCACACTGTTCTGTGCTCTGTCGCCGCGGCATCGGAGTGGCTGCCGGCTTCTGCCCGTAGAATCATTCTGACCCGCATTTCAACAGTGAGGACCCTCCTATGGCCGGTGGTCTTGCCGCCCTTCTTGACGATGTTGTCGCACTCTCGCGCGCAGCCGCCGCATCCATCGACGACATCGGTGCTGCCGCCGGGCGCGCTTCGGCCAAGGCCGCCGGCGTTGTCGTCGACGACGCCGCTGTGACTCCGCGCTATGTCGACGGCTTTTCACCGGCCCGCGAACTTCCCGTGGTGTGGAAGATCGCCCGCGGGTCGATTATCAACAAACTGGTGTTCATCCTGCCTGCGATTATGCTGCTCAGCCAGTTTGTCCCCTGGGTGCTCACCCCTCTGCTCATGATCGGCGGGCTCTATCTGAGCTATGAGGGTGCCGAGAAGCTGTGGGAGCTCGCGCTGGGCCGTTCGCAGGCGAAGGAAGCCCCTGCGGTCGAACGCGGTCCCGAACAGGAAAAGCAGATTGTCCGCGGCGCTGTGCGCACCGACTTCATCCTGTCGGCCGAAATCATGGTCATCGCGCTGTCCACGGTTGACCACATGGGCTTTTGGACCCGGCTTATCTCACTCGTTGCAGTCGCGCTGTTCATCACCGCTTTGGTCTACGGGGTCGTCGCCGTCATTGTGAAGATGGACGACATCGGCCTGCACCTGGCGCAGAAGCCGACAACCGAAAAGCTGGGACTCGGCATTGTGAAGGCCATGCCGATTGTCATGAAGACCCTGTCGATTGTCGGCGTCATCGCCATGCTGTGGGTGGGCGGACACATTCTGCTGGTCGGCATGCACGATCTGGGCTTCAGTCCCCTCTATGACTTCGTCCACGCCTGTGAAACAGCTGTCGCCTCTGCGACCGGAGCATTCGGGGCCGCCCTGGGCTGGCTGGTCAACACGTTCTTTTCGGCAGTTTTGGGTGCAGCAGCCGGCACGGTCGCCTTTTGGGCTCTCTACCCCGTGCTCCACAGAAAGGGCGAGGTGAATGCCGACGAAGACGACGCTGGGGCAGCCGGGCACGACTCTGCGGGGCGGACACAGTGAAAGCGCTGCTCATAGGCATGGGCACCATCGCCAACGACATTCGGAGTCTGCTTGAGAACCGCCCCGTTGAGCTGTGCGGAGCCGTCGTCCACCGTGACACCGACCGTGAGGCCGATATCCCGATCTTCAGCCAGGAGCGCCTGGAAGAGGCTGCCGAAGGAGCCGATGTCATCGTTGAGTGCGCTGGTGGTGCCGCGGTGCGCGCCTACGCCCAGCGGATAGCCGCGATCGGCAAGCCCTTCGTGCTGACCAGTGTCGGGGCCCTCGCCCACCAGCCGACTGCCCAGGTGCTGCTGGACATGCCTGACCTGGTGGTCACCAACGGCGCGATCGGCGGTTTCGACGTGCTGCGCTCGGCTGCTCTGCTCGGTTTTGACCGTGTGTCCATCACCACCACGAAAAAAGCGCCGACCCTCATACAGGACTGGATGAGCGAAGATGAGCGCACTCGGCTGGAGCAGCTGCCGGAAGGGCAGACTGCGCGCGTGTTTGACGGCGACCCGGCAGAGGCGATTGAGAAGTTCCCCTCGAACCTCAACGTGGCAACAGCGCTGGCATGGGCAACCGCCGAAAGAGATCTCTCCGACGGCCGTATTTCGCCCGAGTCCCTGCGGGCCTCGCTGGCCAGGGTGCGCGTTGAGCTGATCGGGAATGGATCGGATGATCCCACCTGCCACGACATCGAAGCGGCAGGACCCGCGGGTGACTTCACCTTCCGCATCTCCAGTGCGCCCTCACCGCACAACCCGTCGACGAGTGCACTCACTGCCATCTCGATCGTGGGCGACCTTCTGGACCTGGCAGGCAGATGAGCTTAACGGTCAGACGCCTGGGCTGATTGCGGGCGCGGTGCCCGCATTGTGAGTCCTGCCGCCAGCACCAGCACCGAACCGGACAGGAAGAAGATCGCACCGACCCCGGCCAAGGATGCCACGGCAGATGCCGCAACCGGCATGACCACCTGTGACAGCCGATTGCCCGCCAGGCGAATCGCCATGACAGCCGCCCGGTTGCCAGATGCCGCGAGCATCGACACCCACGTCATCGTCAGCGGCTGAGTCAGCCCGAAGGCGAAACCCGACACCACCATAATGAACACCAAAAACGGCACCCACACCCACAGCGGTATGGCAAAAACCGTGATCCCGGCAGCCAACGACGACAACCACAGCAGCAGCATCGAATCGAACCGAGCCGTCAGAGAACCCATAACAGCACGCGACACAATCGTGGCTATCGTGCGCACCGTGATGAGAGCGGTGACCACGACAACAGACAGGCCGTGTTCCTCTCCGATGACCGGCAGATAGGCGCTCATCAGATCAATGGCGGCCAGGGTGGCCATGGAGGCGAAAATTGCGGACTTCATGCCCGGAGTGCCCAGAAGCGTCAGCGGCGGAACCGCGGCAGCTTTCGCCTGGGCCTTGGCAACCCGCTCGGCGGCGGGACGGCGCATGACAACAAGCACACAGGGGAACGCAAGAATCGCGAGCGCACACATCGCCCACAGCCCCGCCTCGGCATTTGGGCCGTCACCGCTGCTCGCCCAGGCAGCGACAGCCCCCGCAAGCGGCATGCCGAGCGTCTGCCCAATCGACACACCCAGCGTGAGAGTGCCGAAACGAGAATTGAGCTCTCTCGGACCAAAGGAAGCCGGAATGAACGCCTGCGACGACACCGTCATGAGCAGCTGTCCCAACCCCAGAAGCATCGAGAACAGCAGGAGAGCCGGTATCCCCGAACACAGTGCGGCACCAGCCAAAGCTGCAGTACAGGCAGCCGTACCCACCCAGAGGACAGGCACGTACAGGCCGCGGTCCACAAGCCTGCCGACCGCAAGTGCCGCAAACAGCGGAACGAACGAATAGGCCGTGACCATCAGACCGACGGCAAAAGCATCCCCGCCCTCAGCCAGGGTCTTATACGACACCATGACCTTTGCAGCATTGAACGTGCCGTGCAGAAGGACCGTGTGGAGAACGAGCCCGAAAAACCAGCCTGGGCGCACGGTCTACTGGTTCTTCACCGCGTCAAGTGCTGTGAGAACAGGGCTGGGCACCATAGATGAAACATCTCCGCCAAGCGCGTGCACTTCCCGAATGAGCGACGACGACACGTGCTCCAAACGCGGCGAGCCGGGCAGAAAAATGGTCTCGATATCCCCGATCTCGCTGTTCATCCGCGCCATCGGGAGCTCATAGGCATAGTCGGTGCCGCCTCGTATGCCCTTGACCACACCAACCGCACCCACCTCCCGGCAGTAGTCCACCAGCAGACCACCGGGCACATCGTCGATTGTGAGATTGTCAGGCCCGCCGGCTTCGGCGAGAGATTCGCGGATCAGCCGGACCCGCTCGGCAACGGGAAAGGTGCCGGTCTTGTTCGGATTGTGCACAACGGCTAGCACAACCTCGTCAAAAAGCTTTGCCGCACGCAGCGCCACATCTATGTGTCCCAGGGTGATCGGGTCGTAGGAGCCCGGGCAGACGACCTTCATTCTCCGCTCCTCTCAACAAGCCACAGCGCGGTTTCGCCGTGAAGAGACTTCGCGTACACGCTAAGACTATGCGGCAGCCGGGGCCGAGGCGAACGTGCGCTTCGCTCTATGACAAGAAGCGAAGCATCGTCTTTCAGCAGCAGCGCGGCAGTTTCGAGCAGCTGGGCAAGCTCGAACTCCCCCAGCGGATAGGGCGGGTCGGCGAAGATGAGATCAAAGCGCTCGTCTGAACCCGCAAGGGCTTCGACGGCCGGCTGGACGGCGCGCACCTGCACGGAACAGCTGTCGTCGAGATCGAGGGCTCGAATGTTCTTCTTCACGACCTGGGCTGTCTTGCCGGCGCGCTCAACAAAGACTGCGCGGGCCGCACCTCGGGAGATTGCTTCGAGGCCCAGGGCTCCGGAACCGGCGAACAGGTCAAGGACGTTTGAGTCGGTGAGCATTCCCAGGGAGTCCAGGCGGGCGAAAAGGGATTCGCGCACCCGGTCAGATGTGGGCCGGGTATCAGACCCAGGAGGGGTGTCGATCCTTCGACCGCCCAGCTGACCTGCGATGATGCGGGTCATGACACCTCCATGAGGTCATCGCCCACAAGGCCGTCAACATAGGCCCGCAGTTCGGGTGTTCCGTCCGGGTGAGCATCCATATAGGCGTGTGCCGCAGTGCGAGCCGCCGCGACAATACCCTCGTCGCGCAGAACCCGCAGATAGCGCAGCGAACTGCGCGAACCCCACTGCCCACGGCCCAGAACATCGCCTTCACGGCGATTGTCGACATCGTGTTCGGCAATCCGGAACCCGTCCAAGGTGCTGGCGACCGTGGTCAGCCGTCCCACCGCCTCGTCCTCCGTGGTGCGCGAGGTCACGAGGAAGCAGATCGCCTGTTCGCCGTCACGGCCGATCCGCCCTCGCAGCTGGTGCAGTGTGGCCAAGCCGAAGCAGTCAGCGTCGAGGATGACCATGGCGCGCGCTCGGTGGACGTCCACCCCGACCTCGATGACGGTCGTGGAGACGAGAACGTCGATGTCGCCTGCCGTGAATTCCGCCATGACGGCGTCTTTGTCTTCCTGCGACATCTGTCCGTGCAGTGCCTCAACCCGGCGGCCGGCCAGCCGGGGAACAGAGTTGATTGCGGCGAGCGCAGAGTCGATGCCGAACAGCTCTGGATCGTCCTCAATCCGACTGACGACGACGTAGGCCTGCAGCCCCGCCTCGACGTGTTCGGCCACGACCTCCCACACGCGATCCATCCAGTGCGGGTGGGTGCCGAGAGCGACAACGTGGGTGGCGATCTTTTTCGGCCCGCCCGGCATGTCCGTCAGAGTGGACACGTCGAGGTCACCGAAGACCGTCATGGCTACCGTCCGCGGGATCGGAGTTGCGGTCATGACGAGAGCGTGCGGGATGACTCCCCCGGCTTTTGTGCGCAGGGCTTCGCGCTGGTTGACGCCGAAGCGGTGCTGTTCGTCGATCACGACCAGGCCGAGGGCCGCAAAGATCGTCGTTTCCGACAGCAGCGCGTGGGTGCCGACGATGATGTCGATCTGCCCGCTGGCCAAATCCAGCAGGGTGGTGCGCCGCTGAGCCTGCGGTGTCGAACCTGTCAGCAGCGCAATCCGCACCCCTTCGGCACGCGAGAAAAGGGTGTCATCGGTGCGCAGCTGACCGAGCATGCGGGAGAAGCTCTCAAAGTGCTGTGCCGCGAGAACTTCCGTGGGAGCCATAATCGCCGCCTGCCGACCGGAGTCAACCGCCTGCAGCATTGCCCGCATTGCCACGAGAGTCTTACCCGAACCGACGTCACCGTGCAGAAGCCGGTTCATGGGCGAATCCGAATCGAGATCGCGCGAGATCTCCGTGCCCGCCCGCCGCTGCGATTTGGTCAGCGACCACGGCAGGGACTCATCGAAAGCGGCCAGCAGCCCGTCGACCTTGCCGGGCAGGCGAACGGACTGTTCGGCCTTAGCCCGCTGCCGCCGACCGTAGAGTTCCGCCTGCAGGGCAAAGGCCTCTTCGAAGCGGAAGCGCGCCATGGCTTCTTTCACATCGGACTCGCTGCCGGGGCGGTGAATCATGGTGAGGGCCTGGCGAAGACCGGGCAGGCCGTGGTCGACGAGCACTTCTGCGGGGACGGGGTCTGCGAAGTCTTCTGGGCCGAGGGCATCGAGGACGGTGCGGATGGTTTTGGCCAGCCGATCGGATGCGAACTGTTTGCTTGACCGGTAGATGGGGATGGGATTTTCGATGTCGCCGCGGTCGATGTAGTCCTCGTGTCCCAGCCAGCGGGGATTCTGAATCTGCAGGGAGTTTCGGTAGACCTTGATGTCGCCGGTCAGGACCATGCGGGTGCCGGTCTTGAGCTGTTCTGCGAGGTATTTCTGGTTGAAGAAGGTCGCAGTGATCTTGGCGTGTTCGTCTGCCAGTGTCACTTCGGTGATGGTGCCGCGCCGGTTGCGCATGGGCCTGGTGTTCACCGATTGGATGGTGGCGTAGACGATTGCTGTCTGCCCAGCCTCCAGTCGACTGATTTCGGTGACGGTGCCGGGGTGGATGTAGGTGCGCGGGAAGTACCGCAGCAGTTCGCCGACCGTGCTGACGCCCAGCTTGGCGAGCGCTTTTTCATCACGGCTGCTGACGAAGTCTGTCAGTGTTGTCATTCCACACCCACATCAGCGCAGACCCCGCTGAGGTCAGAATCGAAGATTTCGGCTTCCGCCTGCGGGTAGGTGCTGCGGACGGCGGCTTCTATCGCCCCCCGCATGTGCGGAGCTGCCTGCTGGCCGTAGCTGATGGTGATGAGTTCGGGGTCACCTTCTGGGGCCAGACGCGCAATGGCCTCGACGATGGCAGCTTCCGGAGTGTGTTCAATGAAGAGGATGCGGCCCTCGGACAGGACCAGCACATCGGTTTTCGAATACACCAGCGGGCCGGCTGCGGACTGTCCGGCAAAGCACAGCCTGCGGATGTCGATTCCAGCCGCATCGGCCATGTCGTCTGCGACTTCGGCGGCGTCTGCGTTCGGGTCGAATACCGCCAGTGCGCTGACCATCGAAATGGGACTGCCGGTGGTGATCGCGTGAACCCCGTCAGCGGCTGCGGCGTTGATGGCGGCTTGCCCTTCGGGGCTGTCGGCAACGAGCACCGTCGTGTTGCCGTCGGAGACAACGTCAAGCAGGGTGTGCGCCTGTCGGCCGCGGTCCAGCAGGACGGCGACCGCCCCTGTCAGCGCGGCCCGCAGCATGAGCGGCGCTGTGGAAACCGCAGCCGCTGCGCGCAGCGGCCCGTGGTCTGCTCCGTTCACCAGATCTTCGGCCCGCAGCTGCGCCAGCCCGTACTGTTCAACCTCGCGCAGAACGCGCAGCGCGTGGTCTTCATTCTTCACGTGCACGTGCACCATGGGCCACGAAATGACAACCGAGCGGGCATCAGCCTTCGCGAGAATGCGCTTGAGAGGGCGTGTTCGATCCTTGCTGTCGCTGAGTGTGAACACGAGTTCCAAAGTGTCGGCCCCAGCGGCAGCCTGCCCCGCGGCACCGGCCCCTCGGGCACTGGCAGCACCGTCCTCGTGCGGCCTGCACCCCAGCTCTCCGCTGGTGACTTTCGGCGGGACTGCCGTCAGATTCGCGGTGGGACTGGCGGCTTCGCCGACCGCTCCCCCGGTGACGGTGAGGTACAGCAGGTCGAAGATCTCAACAATTCCGGTGGCGCCGGCGTCGACGACCTGCGCCTGACCGAGCACGTCCAGCTGCCCCGTTGTGTCCCGCAGCGCGGCAATCGAGCAGGCCCGCACCGCCTCAATCTGCTCAACCAGTCCCGCACCCCTATCAGCCTGTGCGCGGGCGGTTTCAGCCATTGCGTGCAGCACCGTCAGCATTGTGCCGTGGGTCGGTTCGGCAATCGCATCCTGTGCCCGCTGTGCGGCCAGTTCAATTGCCGAGGCAAAGCGATCGGGCGTGAGACTGCCGTCGGCAAGCTGCGCCTGACCGAGCTCGTCGGCCACTCCCCGCAGGGCCACAGCCAGGATGAGACCCGAATTGCCCCGGGCACCGCGCAGCGCACCGGCGGCCATCGCCTCGACCACTTGGGGAAGAGTCGCCGACCCGTCGAGGGCTTCAACTGCACTGTAAGCGGATTTCACGGTCGCGTACATGTTCGAACCCGTGTCACCGTCAGCCACCGGGAACACGTTGATGGAGTCAATGCTGTTGCGCTGGCGGCGCATCCGATCCACTGCCTGCCGCGCCCAGCGGGCAGCCAGCAGTCCGCCCAAGCGCATGCTGTTGTCGTTTGCCATGTCCGTTTCCGCCAAGCCGTGTCAGAAGTGTCGATAGGCGCTGTCAGCTGCCGAGCGGGTGCCCACGAGGACATCCGGCTGGCCTTCTTCGCACGCGCCGATTCGCGTCCACCCTACCGGAGCGGAGTCGGCTGGGCCGCAGGCGAGGAAACCATGGTCTTCCCCACCGCCGAGCACCCATTCGCGGGCGACTTCCGGGGTGCCCAGGTGCTGTGCTGCCGGCAGCAGCGGCTCAGCAAGTCGCTCAACAGCGGCTTCATCCAAGCGGATGCGCACACCGGAGGCTCGGGCAACGCGGCCCAAGTCGCCGACCAAACCATCCGAGGCGTCGATCCCGGCTGCCGCCCACCTCGCCAGGTCCCGCACCGCCGCATAATCAGGGCGAGGCGCCAACTGCACCTCGATAAACGGGTCGAGCCGGGGGTCATCTCCCAGCCGCACTCCGGCAAAGAGCAGAGCGAGTCCCGCAGCCGCCCAGCCGACGGTTCCGGCAAGGAACACATCGTGGCCGGGCTCGGCCGCAATCCGTGTGACCGGGGTCAGGCCCCGGTCGAGAAAACCCAGTGCCGTCACAGTCGAGGTGAGACAAGCCGAAGACGACAGGTCTCCCCCGATTACAGAAGCTCCGCCTCGTGCGGCTTCGTCAGCCAACCCCTGCGCCAACAGGCGGACCGTGCTGACGGGGGTGTCATCTGGGGCTGCCAGAGCCAGCAGCAGACCGTGCGGCTGCGCACCCATGGAGCAGATGTCGGCGAGGTTCTGTGCGGCGGCTTTCACGCCCAGTCTGTAGGGGTCGAACCATTCGGGCAGGAAGTCAGCACCCTCGGTGAGGATGTCGACGCTGGACACCAGATTTCCTTGCGCCCGGGACACGGCGGCGTCGTCGCCGGGGCCGACGATCAGCCCGGAGACAGGTTCCGACGCCTGCCCCAGAACCGAGAAGATCTGGTCGAGAACCCCGTCTTCGCCGACATCGCTCAGGTTCAGATCTGCAGGGTCGGGACTGCATTGGGACGCGGAGCCAGAGCTCGCGACGTTGGCTGTGCCGTCGCTGGTCTCGGGTTCGGCGGACCCCGGATGGTTCGGCTTGCTGGACATGGGCCTCAGCCTAGTGCGAAACGGCGGGCGATACCCTTAATGACATGGTTTTGAGGAAGCTCTCCGCCGCAGCCATCGGCCTTTCGACGGTTGTCGGGCTGTCGGCGTGTGCGCCGGTTGTCGTCGTCGAACCGCAGCCGCACGCAACTGACCCGGCCTGTGCCGACGTCATGCTGCGGCTGCCGGAGGTCATCGGCGAACACGAGAAGCGCCGCGCGTCTTCCCAGGCCACAGCCGCGTGGGGTGACCCAAGCGCCGTTGTTCTGCGCTGCGGCGGGGAAATGCCCGCCCCGTCGACCGACCACTGTGTGCGCACTGACGACGTCGATTGGGTCTCCCGCGAAGGCGAAGGAGACACGTGGACTTTTGAATCCTACGGCCGCAGCCCCTCCGTTGAGATCACGCTCGACACCACGCAGGCTGCCGGCGCTGAGGCTTTGTCGGCTCTGTCAGCTGCCGTCAAGCAGATCGAAGCGCAGCGCGAATGTGTTGGAGCCGAGGACGTAGGCGGCAAAGCCGAAGGCTGAGGCTCTTTGCCCAGCCCACCGCGCCCAAATCTGCTGGTCAGGGGAAACATTGAGGCGAAATCGCACGGATCGCCTCGTTGTGTTGTCTAATCAGCAGAATTCAGTTTGGCGGGCGCGGCCCACTCCCCCGGCCCAGCTTTCACCGCCGGTCGACGTCGACGAGCGCGATCTCGATAAGCCGTGAAATGAGTTCGGAGTAGCTCACCCCGGACTTGCCCATCATGTGCGGATATCCCGATGTCGGGGTGAAGCCCGGCGACGTGTTGATCTCATTGACAAGCACGGTCCCGTCGGCTTGCACAAATGTGTCGACCCTGGTCAGTCCGGAGCACTCAAAAGCGCGGAACGTGGCTTCTGCGATGTCCTGCACCGTACGAGCGGCGTCATCAGGAATGTCTGCGGGAGCCTCCAGGCGGACATCGTCCGCGGAAAGGTACTTGGCCTCGAAGTCGTAGAATTCGTGGTCCCCGGAGATGACGATCTCACCCGGCACGGACGCGGTGAGTTCGTCGTCCCAGTGGGAGCCCAGAACCGCGCACTCGATTTCACGGCCGTCAATGCCGGGTTCGACAATGACCTTGTGATCGTGTTCGAGGCCCTCTTCCATAGCCGCGTCGAGGTCTTCGGCGGACCCGACTTTGCTGATCCCGACAGAGGATCCGGCCCGAGCCGGTTTGACGAAGACCGGCAGCCCCAGCTCAGCTATCCGCGCCCGCACCCCGGCGGGGTCATCTGCCCACTGTTTCGCGGTCACGGTCTGCCACTCAGCCGTGGGAATCCCAGCCGAACGCAGCACGGTCTTCATGAAGTGCTTGTCCATGCCCGCGGCCGAGGTGAGCACACCGGGTCCGACAAAGGGAACGCCTTTGAGCTCCAGCAGTCCCTGCAGCGTGCCGTCTTCGCCGAACTGACCGTGCAGCACGGGGAAGAAGACATCGATCTCACCAAGATCTCGAACAGCGCCGTCGGCGGTGCGCTCAAGCAGCGAAGCACCCTGCGTGGACGGCGACACGAAGACAGCCGAACCGTTCTCTTCGACTTCTGGCATTGCGCCGTCGGCAAAGCTGAAGGCGGTCGGGTCTTCGACCGTGACCCAGGTGCCGTTCTTGGTGATGCCGATGGGCACGGGACGGTACCTGTCCGGGTCAAGGGCGCCGATGACGCCGGCTGCGCTGACGCAGCTGACCGAGTGTTCACTGGAACGACCGCCGAAGAGAACGGCGACGGTGGTGCGCGGGGTGCTCATAGGGGCTCTCAGAGTTCGTAGTGCGTTTCGATCCAGGCGCGCCCGATCGACTTGAAGAAGATGTTGAAGCCGACGAAGGCCGGTGTCGCGTTTTCGTCAACGCCCAGCGGCTCCGACAGAGCGTGGACGATGAAGAAATACCGGTGAGGACCGTGGCCTTCCGGCGGTGCGGCCCCGACAAAGCGGCGGTCACCGGCGTCGTTGCGGACCGTGACTGCACCCTCTGGCATAAGCCCCGCCTCGGGATTTCCGGCATCGGCCGGAAGCGAGGTGACGGTTCCGGGAATATCGGCGACAGTCCAGTGCCAAAAGCCGGATCCGGTGGGTGCATCCGGGTCGTAGCAGGTGACGGCAAAGGCCTTGGTCTCTTCGGGGAAGCCGCTCCACGAAAGCTGTGGAGATACGTCTTCGCCGCCGTCAACGCCCATGAGCCCGGAGGCCTGAGCCTGCGGAAGGCGCTGCCCTTCGGCTACATCGGTGCTGGTCAGTTCGAAACGCGGTACGTCGTTGAGCCTGGCAAAAGGTGAGTTCGGCATTGTTCCTCCTCTGTTGGGCTTGCGCGGCCAGCCTATCCGCCCGGCCTTCAGATGCTCTGTGATTCGTCTTTGCGCTTGCGGGCAAGGAGCAGGCCTGCGACATCGTCAACGTGCAGGCGCCCGTCGATGACTGCGGACACAGCCTGTGTGATGGGCAGGTCGACGTTGTGTGCTGCGCCGAGTCCCAGCACCGCGGGGGCTGATTTGACGCCTTCGGCGGTCTGCTTGGTCTTTTCTGCGGCTTCTTCGACACTGAGGCCTTCGCCCATCAGACGGCCGAAAGAGCGGTTGCGCGACAGGGGTGAGGCACACGTGGCAACGAGGTCGCCCATTCCGGCAAGACCGGCCAGAGTGTGCGCCTGTGCTCCCATCACCAGACCCAGACGGGTGATTTCCGCCAGGCCGCGGGTGATGATCGATGCCTTCGAATTGTCGCCGAGCCCCTGACCGTCGGCAACGCCGACTGCCAGCGCGATGATGTTCTTCACGGCGCCGCCGAATTCGACTCCGACAACATCGGAGTTCGTGTACGGGCGGAAGTAGGAGTTTGCGCTGCGCCGGGCGATTTCCTCGGCGTTTTCAGGGCAGGAGCACGCAACAACCGTCGCGGTCGGCTGATGTTCGGCGATTTCACGGGCCAGGTTGGGTCCAGACACCACGGCGATCTGCTTGTCGTCAAAGCCGGTGACTTCTGCGATGACCTGGCTCATGCGCAGGCCGGTGTCCAGTTCGATGCCCTTCATGAGGCTGACGATGATCGCGCTGGGCCGAATGTGGTCTTTCCACTGCTGAAGGTTCTCCCGCAGCGACTGTGCAGGAACGGCGAGCACAACGACTTCGGCATCGCGCAGCGCTTCCACGGGGTCGCTGGTGGCACTGACCCGATCGTTGAAGCGAATGCCCGGCAGGTACTTGGAGTTCGTGTGCTCTTCCCGCAATTCGCGGGCAGCCTCTTCCGAACGCGCCCAGACAGTCACGGGGAACCCCGCGTCGGCAATCACACCGGCATAGGTTGTTCCCCACGATCCGGCGCCCATGACGGCTGTTGTCACGCTTTCCTCCATTCAAGTGCAGTGCGGAACCGATCGGGCACTGCCTCTCCGCGCAGATCGGCCAGCTGAGAGGCGATGCGAGCGGTGATGTGCTCGGTCAGCGACACGACGTTGTCCTGAGTGTCAGGGACGCCTTCGGTGACGATCGGCTCGGAGAAGTCTACGGTCATCACGCGGCCTGGTCCAAGCTTCGGGCGCAGAGATTTGCCCGGCAGCGCATCCTGCACACCCCAGTGGGCAGCGGTGATGATCGGCGTACCCGTCTGCAGGGCCAGCCTCGCGGTGCCGGACTTCGACGGTCCGGGCCACATGTCGGGGTCCTTTGTGTGGGTGCCCTCGGGATAGATGGTGACGGTTTGGCCAGAGGCGAGAGCGGCTTTTGCATACGCCAGGGAGTCCCCGGCCTCGCGGGATCCACGGACCACGGGGATCTGGCCCAGAGTGCGGGTCAGCAGTCCCACGGGGAACGTGAACAGGGTGTGTTTGGCCATAAAACGCGGCAGCCTGCCCTGGTTGTATATGGCCACGCCCACGACCAGCGGGTCAAGGTTCGACTGGTGGTAGGAGGCGATAATGAGCGGACCGTCCTGCGGGATGTTTTCGGCACCGCGGACGGCGATCTTTCCCAGGGGGCGGAGAGCTCCGCGCACCACAGGAGCGAGGAGTGACGCCCGCCGGTGCTGGCGCTGGGTCGACTTCGGGTCGTAGGAGACTTCGAAGCCGAGGCTTCCGCTCGGTTCACCCCGGCTGCTTTGGTCTTTGCTCACGACAGGCTCACCTGGGCCCCCAGGCCGCCGAGCTTGGCGATGAAGTCTTCGTAGCCGCGATTGATGATCTCGATTCCGGACACTTCTGACCGGCCCTCGGCGGCAAGCGCGGCAATGATGTGGGAGAACCCTCCGCGCAGATCGGGCACGTCGATGTTTGCGCTCTTAAGCGGTGTGGGCCCGTAGATCACAGCGGAGTGGCGGAAGTTGCGCTGTCCGAAGCGGCAGGGTGTGCCGCCGAGGCATTCGCGGTAGAGCTGGATCTGCGCGCCCATTTTGACAAGCGCACCCGTGAATCCCAGCCGGTTTTCGTACACGGTTTCGTGCAGGATCGACAGACCGGTGGCCTGTGTGAGTGCTACGACGAAGGGCTGCTGCCAGTCGGTCATGAAGCCCGGGTGGACCGCTGTTTCCAGTGCCAGCGACTGCAGGCGCCCGCCGGGGTGGGTGAACCGGATGCCGTTTTCCTTCACTGTGAACTGCCCGCCGGCTTTGCGGAAGGTGTTGAGGAAGGTCAGCATGCTGGGCTGGTCTGCGCCTTCGACGAAGATGTCGCCGCCGGTTGCCAGAGCCGCAGAAGCCCACGATGCCGCTTCGATCCTGTCCGGCAGCGCCCGGTGGGTGTAGCCGCTGAGTGAGTCGACTCCCTCGATCCGAATGACCCGGTCTGTGTCGACCGAGATGATGGCGCCCATTTTCTGCAGAATGGCCACCAGGTCGAGGATTTCGGGTTCGACAGCGGCGTTTTTGAGTTCGGTCAGGCCCTGGGCGCGCACCGCGGTGAGCAGCACCTGTTCTGTTGCGCCCACCGACGGATAGGGCAGTTCGACTTTGGTTCCGGCAAGTCGGGTGGGTGCGGTGAGGCTGATGCCGCCTGCGGTCTTTTCGATCTGCGCACCGAAAGAGCGCAGAACGTCGAGGTGGAAGTCAATGGGCCGGTCTCCGATTCGGCAGCCGCCGAGGTCGGGAATGAAGGCGCGTCCTAACCGGTGCAGCAGCGGACCGCAGAAGAGAATCGGGATGCGCGACGAGCCCGCGTGGGCGTCGATGTCTGCGACTGATCCCTGTTCGACGCGCGAGGGGTCCATGCGCAGTTCTCCGTCGGGGCGGTCACCGTCGGGATGCTGGGTGACGCTGACCCCGTGGAGTTCGAGAAGTCCGGTGACAATGTCGACGTCGCTGATTCGCGGCACCCCGCGCAGCGCCGATGGCGTGTCCGCCAGAAGACTGGCCACCATCGCCTTGGGCACCAGGTTCTTTGCGCCTCTGACGCGAACGGTGCCTGTGAGCGGATTGCCGCCGTTGACCTCGAGCATGTTCCTCCTGTACTTCTGCGTATCAGCCGGACTCTATGCTATCCGGTACGGCTGAGGCCCAGGACCTTCAGTGGGTGTCGGTCCTGGGCCTTGCGCGTTTGGTGCTCTCTGCCCTGCCCTGTCTGGCCTGCCCGTCGTCTGAAGCGCAGCTGCGCCCGGGTCAGTCTTCCGTGCGGGCCGGCAGCGTCAGCGGTTTGTAGCTTGGCCGCTGTGCTTCAAAAGCGTCGATTGCGTCGGCATCGCGCAGGGTCAGGCTGATGTCGTCGAGGCCTTCCATCAGCCGCCAGCGGGTGAAGTCGTCAATCTGGAACGGCACCGTGACGGTCTCAGCCGACACGGTCTTCGTTTCGAGGTCTACCGTGACTTCCGCGTTCGGGTTGTTGTCGATGACCTTCCACAGCAGTTCGATGTCGGACTGTTCAAGCTGTGCTGCGACGAGGCCGTTTTTGCCCGCATTGGACCTGAAGATGTCGGCAAAGCGGCTGGAGAGCACGGCTTTGAACCCGTAGTCTTTCAGCGCCCACGCTGCGTGTTCGCGGCTGGAGCCCGTCCCGAAGTCCGGCCCGGCGATGAGCACGGATCCGCCCGAGAACGGTTCGCGGTTGAGGATGAACTCAGGATCTTTGCGCCAGTGGGCAAACAGTGCGTCGTCAAAGCCGGTCTTGGTCACCCGTTTGAGGTAGACCGCCGGGATGATCTGGTCGGTGTCGACGTTCGAGCGGCGCAGCGGTACGCCGATCCCGGTGTGCTTGGTGATCTTCTTCACAGCTTTCCTCCCTCAGTCCAGATCCGCCGGGCTTGACAGTGTTCCGCGCACCGCGGTCGCGGCGGCTACGAGCGGGCTCACCAGGTGGGTGCGCCCGCCCTTGCCCTGACGCCCTTCGAAGTTGCGGTTCGAGGTCGATGCACAGCGTTCGCCTTCTGCCAGCTGATCAGGGTTCATGCCCAGGCACATCGAGCAGCCTGCAAAGCGCCACTCAGCGCCGAAGTCGGTGAACACCTTGTCCAGCCCCTCCTGTTCGGCCTGCAGGCGGACACGAGCCGAACCGGGCACCACGAGCATCCGAACCTCGGGGTCTTTGGTGCGGCCTCTGATGATGTCGGCGGCACCTCGGAGGTCTTCAATCCGGGAATTCGTGCACGAGCCCAGGAAGACCGTGTCCACCCGAATGTCCCGCAGCGGTATGCCGGGTGTCAGCCCCATGTATTCGATTGCGCTTTCGGCGGCGAAGCGCTCGGTTTCGTCAGCAATTTCGGCGGGGTTGGGCACGGAAGCCGACAGCGGCAGGCCCTGCCCGGGGTTGGTGCCCCACGTGACGAACGGTTCGATGTCTTGGGCTTCGAGGACGACTTCGGCATCGAAGACGGCGTCGTCATCGGTGCGCAGGGTCTTCCAGTATTCGACGGCTTCATCCCAGTCTTTGCCTTGTGGAGCGTGCGGGCGGCCCTTGATGTAGTCGAAGGTTGTCTGGTCGGGCGCGACCATTCCTGCGCGAGCACCCGCTTCGATGGACATATTGCAGATGGTCATGCGCGCTTCCATCGACAGCTTTTCGATGGCCTCACCGCGATATTCGAGGATGTATCCCTGCCCCCCGCCGGTGCCGATCTTGGCGATGATCGCCAGGATGATGTCCTTTGCGGTCGATCCTTCCGGCAGTTCGCCGTTGACGGTGATCGCCATGGTCTTGAACGGTTTGAGGGGCAACGTTTGGGTTGCCAGGACGTGCTCGACTTCCGAGGTGCCGATCCCCATGGCAATCGATCCGAATGCTCCGTGGGTCGAAGTGTGGGAGTCACCGCAGACAACCGTCATTCCCGGCTGGGTCAGACCGAGCTGGGGTCCGACGACGTGCACGATGCCCTGTTCGGCATCGCCCAGGGAGTGCAGGCGAATGCCGAACTCTTCGGCGTTTGCCCGCAGGGTTTCGATCTGGGTGCGGCTGGTGGGATCGGCGATCGGCTTGAAGATGTCGAGCGTTGGGGTGTTGTGGTCCTCCGTCGCGATTGTGAGATCGGGACGGCGCACGGGGCGTCCGGCCAGGCGAAGGCCTTCAAAGGCCTGCGGCGATGTCACCTCGTGGACAAGGTGGAGGTCAATGTAGATGAGATCGGGGTCTTGGCCCTCTCCGGCTTTGACCGTGTGGTCATCCCACACTTTTTCCGCAAGCGTCTTGCCCACAGTGCGCGTCCTTTCGCATCGGCTTTCCCTGATGTGGCTTTCACTGTACGAGCGAATGTCCAAGCATCGGACTTGCATCTTGAATCCTGAGACGCTTGAATAGTGGCATGAGCAGTCAATCCGGAAGCGGCGTCGGTGTTATAGACAAAGCATCGGCCGTTCTAGCCGCACTCGAAGCCGGGCCCGCCTCGCTGGCAGAACTTGTTGCGCTCACAGGGCTCGCCCGCCCGACAGCGCACCGCCTGGCAGTCGCGCTGGAATACCACCGTTTTGTCGGCCGCGACCTCCAGGGTCGGTTCATCCTAGGCCCCCGCCTGACCGAACTTTCTTCAGCCGCCGGCGAAGACCGCCTGCTGGCTGCAGCCGGGCCGATCCTCGCCCAGCTGCGCGACCGCACGGGCGAATCAGCTCAGCTGTTTCGCCGTCAGGGCGATCTGCGCCTGTGTGTTGCCGCTGTTGAGCGCCCCGTCGGTCTGCGCGACTCGGTTCCGGTTGGAGCGACCCTGTCGATGCGCGCCGGCTCTGCCGCCCAGGTGTTGCTCGCGTGGGAAGAACCCGACCGCCTGCACTCCGGTCTGCGCGGGGCGCGCTTTTCTGCCACCATGCTCTCCGGTGTTCGCCGGCGCGGCTGGGCGCAGTCGATTGCCGAACGCGAACGAGGTGTCGCCTCCGTTTCCGCGCCCGTCCGGGGGCCGTCAAACCGGGTTGTTGCCGCAGTGTCGATTTCCGGTCCGGTTGACCGTCTGACGCGCCAGCCCGGTCGTCTGCACGCACAGTCTGTTGTTGAAGCTGCGCGCGCACTGACAGAAGCTCTCAACCGCGCCTGAGCTTGGCGGGCGATACTGCTGATTCGGCAGTAAACAGAGGCGAACCGAGCCCTGGGTTCAAGGGGTCGTTGCAACACCTCTGGTCAGAAGAGGTTTTGGTTGTGCCTAGGTATCGGTTGCCGGTGGAAAAAGAGGCTGAGTTTTGGGATTGGGTGCGTGAAGGGAAGGTTCCTGATGCGGTTCCTGCGTTGATTGGCGTGTCAACGGGGTCGTGTTTTCGGTGGTTGGCTGATCGTGGTGGTGTGAAACCACCAGTGGGATATGGACGTTCGAAACGGTATTTGACGTTTGCTGAGCGTGAAGAGATCGCTGTGTGCAACGCGGAGGGGCTTAGCGTGCGTGCTATCGCGACGTTGTTGGGGCGCAGTCCTTCGACGATCAGTCGTGAACTGCGTCGTGCTCCGCGTAATCCGAATAATGTCAGGCCTAGTAGGCCGTCGTATCGGGCAGGGGCAGCGCAGGAAGATGCGGACCTGAAGCGCAAGCGGGCCAGGGGTGGCAAACTTGCCTGTAATGAGCGGCTGCGTCGTGAAGTGCAGGAACGGTTGAATAAGAACCATTCGCCTGAACAGATCAGCTGCCGTTTGCGTGCAGACTTTCCCGATCAGCCGGAGATGTGGGTGTCACACGAAACGATTTACAAAGCCCTCTACGTCCAAGGCCGGGGTGAGCTCAAACGCGAACTGGTACGCCATCTGCGTACCGGCAGAAGCCTGCGCAAACCCCGCAGAACCACAGACAAACGCCCAGGCCGCATACCGGGGATGGTCAACATTTCCAAGCGCCCGAAGGAAGCCACAGGCCGTGCTGTGCCCGGACACTGGGAAGGGGACCTGATCCTAGGCAAAGCAGGAACCGGTTCTGCCATCGGCACCCTGGTCGAGCGAGCCAGCCGGTTCACCCTGCTGCTGCACTTTCCCGGTAAACACACCGCCCAGGAAGTCGCTGATGCCATGATCACCAAGATCCACCAGCTGCCGGAGCAGCTGCGCATGTCCTTGACCTGGGATCAAGGAAGAGAAATGGCTCAACACGAACGCATCACCGATGAAACCGGTATGGAGATCTACTTCTGTGACCCGCACTCACCCTGGCAGCGCGGCACCAACGAAAACACCAACGGACTACTGCGCCAGTACTTCCCCAAAAGCACCGACCTGAGCCAATGGGGACCGGGATACCTCGATACAGTCGCAGCCGAACTCAACAGCCGACCCCGAAAAACCCTCGAATGGGAAACCCCAGCCGAACGACTCGTTAAACTACTCAACCAAGACAACACACCAGGTGTTGCAACCACCACTTGAATCCACCAGCGTTTTTGCCTCAATATTCCACCTAGCCAGCAGAATCGCCCTCCCGGTGACAAAGCCGCGCTCTGGAAAGCAGAAAGCCCCAGCCGACTGGCTGGGGCTTTCGCCTTTTGCACCCCCGAGCAGGTTCGAACTGCCGTTTCCGCCTTGAGAGGGCGGTGTCCTGGACCGCTAGACGACGGGGGCAAGACTGTTGAATTCTATGAAGGTTGGCTGGGGTACCAGGACTCGAACCTAGACTAAATGAACCAGAATCACTCGTGCTGCCAATTACACCATACCCCAATGAGCTGGCGGGAATTCCCGCTCGGCAACAGAAGTAAACTCTACATCATTGCCGGGCAGGAATGCAAAACCCAGCTCAGGCTTGCGCGTTCAGCCCCTGCAGGAGCCCGCCCAGCCTCCGCAGAACCTCGCCCCCAGAAGCGGCCAGACCGTTGTGCTCATAGGCATCGGTCTCCCACACTTCACAGTTGGCGAGCATCCTGGCCGTCTCCAGAGACATATCGCGGGGCACAAAGGCGTCGTGCGTGTAGACCGCGGCCGCGGTCGGAACCGATGCCGCACGCAGCTTCTCGACATCCCACATGACAGGCCAGTCCCGTTCAGCGAGCGCCTGTGCAACGTCGTCCCACACGGCCAGTGGACCCGTGCGGAAGAGCTCGGGGTCCACGTGTTCACCCGACAGCCACAGCGGATCATCGGCAACTTCGGCCGGGCGTGCGCGCAGAGCAGCCCAGGCGGTCTTAGCGCCGCTTGCCCAGCAGGTTTCGTGGAAGGCTGCGTACAGCGGATTGCGCGCACTGAACGGCAGCGAGGCCTGAAGGTCGTGCCCCAGGGCTGCCGAATCGATGTCGTGCTCCAACAGGAAGCGCAGCTGCTGATCTCCGCCGCTGGCACCCAGCAGGAGTCCGAGCGAACGGACGTGGGCCTCTGCGGCGACAGTGCCGTCCGGCAGGGCTATGCCGTCGGTGACAGCACGGGCGTGAAGCCTCTTCATGGCGTCAGCCGCACCGGGATACTCCGCAAAGAACTTCTGTGATTTCTCGCGCATAATCTGCCACGTACGGGCGTATGCAATCGCCGGATCGGGGTCGGCGCCGGGCTGTGGAACACGGGTCAGTCCCCCGGTGATACGCGCACTCAGCAGAGATTCGGGGTGTTCGGCCAGGTATCGCAGCGAGGTGAATCCGCCGAACGACTGACCGAGGATCGCCCACTGCTCCACCCCGAGAGCCCGGCGGACGGCTTCTGCGTCCTCAACGATCGCATCGGCCCTGTAGAAGCTCATGCGTTCAGCGACCGCTTCGGGATCCTGTGCTCCCCCAGTGCCGACAAACCGGCCGTCCACCCAGCCGATTGGCGAAGACAGCCCGGTGCCGCGCTGATCGAGCATGACCACCCGGTGGGTTTTCAGTGCTTCTGGCAGCCACGAGGGGCTGTTCACTGTCGGTCGGAAAGCCTCAACACCGGGCCCGCCCTGCAGGTAGAGCAGATACGGCTTGCTGTCGCTGTCGGCAGTGCCCACGATGCGCGCGTAGACCTCGATTGTTCCGGGTGTGTCCCCAAAGTGATCGAGGGGAACCTCAATGCGCAGGTCTTCGCATTTCAGCACAGTGATTCAGCCCTCCAGGTGGTTGAGAAGGCCGCGCAGACGGCCCATCGTGACGTCCTTGCCGAGGATTTCCATCGACTCGAACAGCGGTGGGGAGATCCGCCTGCCCGACAGCGCAGTGCGCAGCGGGCCGAAGGCAAAGCGCGGTTTGATTTCCATTTCCTCAACGAGCTTCGTCTTAAGAACCGCCTGCAGCGTTTCCGCCGTGAAGTCCTCCAGCGGGTCCAACACCTCGATGGAGGCACGCAGAACCTCGGGCGCGGTTTCGCGCAGGGTCTTCAGCCCGTCTTCGTGGAGTTCGAACTTATCTTCGTCTACAAACAGGAAGCTCATGAGGTCTGGAGCTTCGCTCAGCAGGTTCATGCGGGTCTGAACGAGAGGCACGGCCTGGCGCAGCACCTCGAGCTGACGTTCGGTGGGCTCAGCGTCAATCAGCCCGGCATTCTGCAGGAACGGCAGGAGCCTGCGGCCGAAGTCGTCTTCGTCGAGCATGCGGATGTGGTCGGCGTTGATGGCCGTGGCCTTCTTCACATCAAAGCGGGCCGGGTTGGGCAGAACGTCGTGGATGTCGAAGGCCTGCAGCATTTCTTCGACCGTGAAGACATCGCGGTCGGCAGCAATCGACCAGCCCAGCAGAGCCAGGTAGTTGATGAACCCTTCGGGAATGAAGCCGTTGTCGCGGTGGTGGAACAGGTTCGATTCGGGGTCGCGCTTCGACAGCTTCTTGTTGCCCTCGCCCATCACATAGGGCAGGTGGCCGAACTCGGGGGTGAATTCAGCAATGCCGATGTCCTTGAGCGCTTCGTACAGCACAATCTGACGAGGTGTCGAGGACAGGAGGTCTTCTCCGCGCAGCACGTGGGTGATCCCCATGAGTGCGTCGTCAACCGGGTTGACGAGCGTGTACAGCGGCTGGCCGTTGGCGCGCACAACCACAAAGTCCGGAACTGAGCCCGCCTTGAAGGTGATTTCTCCGCGCACCACGTCGGTGAACGTGATGTCCTCATCCGGCATGCGCACGCGCAGCACGGGTTCGCGTCCCTCTGCGCGGAAGGCGGCCTTCTGTTCTTCTGTGAGGTCGCGGTCGTAGCCGTCGTAGCCCAGTTTGGGATCGCGCCCGGCTGCGCGGTGGCGCGCTTCGGTTTCCTCCGGGGTGGAGAACGATTCGTACAGGTGGCCTGCGTCTTTGAGTTTCTGGATGACGTCCTGGTAGATCTCACCGCGCTGGGACTGGCGGTAGGGGCCGTGGGGGCCGCCGACGTCAATGCCCTCATCCCAGTCCAGTCCCAGCCAGTTCATCGCTTCGATGATCTGCTGGTAGGACTCTTCGGAGTCGCGGGCGGCATCGGTGTCTTCGATGCGGAAGACGAATGTGCCGCCGGTGTGGCGGGCATACGCCCAGTTGAACAGTGCGGTGCGCACCATCCCGACGTGCGGGGTTCCGGTAGGCGAAGGGCAGAAGCGAACTCGTACGCTCACGTTTTTCCTTTTCTTGTTTCAGGCGTCCATGGCTGGGTTGGACAGCAGTCCCAGCCCTTCGACTGCGATGTTCATGCGCTGGCCGGCTTCGACTTTTCCAACACCGGCCGGTGTGCCGGTGAGGATGATGTCTCCGGGCAGCAGCGTGATGGTCTCGGTAATGGATTCGATGAGTGCGGGGACGTCGAACACCATGTCTGCCGTGGTGCCGTCTTGGCGCAGTTGACCATCGACCCACGAGCGCACTCTGAGGTCTTCCGTGTCGAGCTCGGTTTCGATCCAAGGTCCCAACGGGGTCGAGGTGTCAAAGCCCTTCGCGCGGGCCCACTGCAGATCGGTTTTCTGCAGGTCGCGCAGCGTGACGTCGTTGGCCACCGTGTAGCCGAGCACGTGTTTGAGTGCGTCTTCGCGGCGGACCTGCTTGGCCACGCGGGAGATGATGACGGCCAGTTCGGCCTCGTAGGACACCTCTTCGGACACTGCGGGCAGGCGGACGGGTTCATTCGGCCCGACCACGGCGGTGTTGGGAATAAAGAAGTACTGCGGGCTTGCGGGAACTTCGTTGCCGAGTTCCCGGGCGTGGTCGGCGTAGTTGCGGCCGACGGCGATGATTTTCGAGCGCGGGATGATGGGGGCGACCAGGCGCACGTCCGCGTACGGCAGGCGTTCGCCGGTGGACCCAGCGGGGCTGAAGAAGGGGTCTCCTGACAGGACCGCGATTTCCAGGCCCGATGTGTCGAAAGTGCCGTCGTCTGCGGGTTCGGGAACCTGGCCTTCGAGCACCCCGTAGGTGGGTTCGTCGTTGTGGACAAATCTGACAATGCGCATGCCCCTTAGTCTACTGGGGTGAGTGTTTTCGACCTCGATGCCATTGGGCGCGGACTTCCGGCGGCTTCTCTTGTCCCCCGCTTGGCTGACTGCTGTGTGCCTGGACCTTTGCGCGCGGTGATCGAGGCTCCTCCCGGCACGGGCAAGACGACGATTGTTCCGCCTGCGGTCGCGAATCTGGTGCCCGGTCGGGTGGTGGTGACTCAGCCCAGGCGGGTGGCGGCGCGTGCCGCCGCGGACCGTCTGTCGGACCTCTCGGGCGAGCGCGTGGGCCTTGCCGTGCGCGGTGAGCATCGGCGGGGTGATCGGGTTGAGTTCGCAACGACGGGCGTTCTTCTGCGCCGCCTGCTGAATGACCCCGAACTGTCCGGCATTGGCGCTGTTGTCATGGACGAGGTGCACGAACGCGCCCTCGAATCTGATCTTGTCTTCGCCATGCTGCGCCAGTTGGCAGATCTGCGCGAAGATCTGAGCCTCGTGGTCATGTCCGCCACGGTGGATGCGCAGATGTGGGCTGACCTTCTGGGCGAACCGAGTACTCCCGCACCTGTTCTAAGCGCCCCAGCCCAGCTGTATGACCTGAAGCACAGCTGGGCGCCCGGGCCTGCCGCTCTGGGTGTGCGCGGGGTTGAGCGGGATTTTCTCGATCACGTTGCCCGGATCGCTGCTGACCACGCTCACGAGGTGGCACACGACATCCTCGTTTTCCTTCCCGGTAGGCGCGAGATTGCCCGGGTGGAATCAGCTTTGGCTTCGCTGACCGACACGGAGGTTCTCACCCTGACGGGCAGCACCCCGGCGCGTGAGCAGCGCCGAATCACCTCTGGCGGCGGTGATCGCCAAAGAATTGTTCTGGCCACGAATGTCGCCGAGTCTTCTCTGACGGTGCCCGGTGTTCGCACCGTGGTCGATGCCGGGCTCGACCGGCAGGTGCGGCTGGATTCTGTGCGCGGCATGTCAGGTCTGGTGACGGTCGGCGCGGCGAAGGACTCTATGGTGCAGCGGGCCGGGCGCGCTGCCCGACAGGGGCCTGGAACCGTGGTCCGCTGTATGGCCGAGGCGGATTTTGCCGCACGGCCAGCGCACGCTCCCGCGGAGATCACCACTGCCGATCTCACGCAGGCTGCCCTCGACCTCGCCTGTTGGGGTGCTCCCCGAGGTGAGGGTCTCGCACTGCCGACTCCGCCTCCTGAGCCGGCCCTGGACCAGGCCGAGGCGGTGCTGAACAGGCTGGGGGCACTCGAGGCGGGACAGCCCACTGACCTTGGGCGACGGCTGGCCGCGGTTCCAGCTGATCCGCGTTTGGCCCGCGCACTGTTTGACGGTGCGGACTTCATTGGAGGCACCGCGGCTGCGCAGGCGGCTGCGGCTCTGGTTTCGGATGTCCGCTCCCCCGGCGGTGCTCTGTGGCAGGGGTATCGCGCGGTCCGTGAGGCTGCGGATTTCCGCCGGGAGGTTGCCCGTTTCGCGGCTCTTGTCGAGGCGGAGGCCGGACCGAATCTTGATGAAGCCGGTCTGGCTTTTGTCACCGCGCTGGCTTTTCCAGAGCGGATTGCCCGAGCGGTCGACGAATCGACGTACAAACTGGCAAGCGGGACAGCGGGCGAACTTCCACGCGACAGCGCTCTTCGCGGCCACGAATGGTTGGCAATAGCGGACATCCGCCGTGCGGGCAGCCGCTCCGTCATCGGTGCGGCGGTGCCGATTGACTTTGAGCAGGCCCAGTTGGCGGCGGATTCTCTTCTGGGTGAAGACGACATCGCTCAGTTCGACGGTCGGTCAGTGCGTGCACGCAGAGTTCGGCGCTTCGGCGCAATTGAACTGTCATCTACCCCGGTTCAGGCAAACACCGAGACCGCCCGCCGCGCAATTGAGGAAGCAATCTCCGCTCGGGGACTGGCCGACGTGCTCCCGCTGTCGGAACAGGCCGAAGCTCTTCGCAGGCGCATGGCGCTTCTGCACCGCGAACTGGGCGAACCATGGCCGGATGTCAGCTTCGAGGCGCTGTCAGATGACCCAGCGTGGCTGGCCGGTGAAATCTCTGCTGTTGCTGCAGGCGGCAAACCGGATATGGAACGAGCGCTGACCGGTCTGCTTCCGTGGCCGGAGGCAGCGCGTCTGGACGAACTGGCTCCTGAGCGCATCCAAGTGCCCAGCGGTTCGCGCCACCGGGTGCACTACCCCGACGGCGACGAACCGCCGGTGCTGGCGGTCAAGCTCCAAGAGTGCTTTGGGTGGGAAGCCAGTCCGCGGATCGTGGACGGTCGCGTTTCCGTTCTGCTGCACCTGCTCTCCCCCGCCGGGCGGCCGCTGGCGATCACCGCCGACCTCGAATCGTTTTGGAACGGGGCCTATTCTGATGTGCGTGCCGAAAACCGCGGCAAGTACAGAAAACACCCGTGGCCGGAAGACCCGTGGAACCACGTGGCGACCGCGAAGACCACAAGGAGACTGAAGTGAACCGGGAAGCGGTCCTGGCGCCTCGTGAGTGGAGGGCGCGGCGTGATACTCACGTACAGGCCGTCAACAGCAGAACAGCCGCCCACCTAGCCAGGCGCTCCCGGGGCGAAAAGCACCCGGTCGAAGACTTCCTGTTCACCTACTACCCGTTCAAACCGGCAAAGATCGCCCAGTGGAACCCGGCCCCCGGCACTGTGCTGGGCATAGAAACAGAAGACGACCGGCAGTATTTCTCGCGCCGCTGGTACACCGTGACCGACCACGCCCGGGTCGATGCCGCCGAGTGGTGGCAGGATCGGGGCGACGGAGCGGTGTTCATCCGCGACCTGCTGCGAAGCACCCTGGGCAGGCAGGCAGCGTTCGGCTGTTTCGGCCTGCACGAATGGGCCATGGTGTACAAGCTCAAACCCGGCCAGCAGCGACACGAAGACGTCCCCCTGCGACTGAGCCAGGAGGAAACGGACAAGGTCGTCGAGAACCACCGAATTCAGTGCACCCACTTCGATGCATTTCGCTTCTTCACCCCCGATGCGCGCGGACTCAACACCGTCCAACCCACACGGGAGGGTATGCGCGACAATGAACAGCCCGGCTGTCTGCACGCCGGAATGGACCTGTACAAGTGGGCCATGAAGCTGCAGCCCATGGTTGAGGGAAGCATTGTGCTCGAAGCCTTCGACCTGGCACTCCAGCTGCGCACACTCGACATGGAGGCCTCGCCGTATGACGTCAGACCGTGGGGCTATGGTGTCGTTGCAATCGAAACCGCCGCCGGCAAAGCCGAATACATGAAGCGCCAGCAGAGTCTTTCCGAAAAGGCCAATAGACTCAGAGTCGCGCTCATCGACTCCGTCGACCGCGCCGAAGAACTCGCCCTCAACCAGTCGAACTGAGACCGTTATGAAAAGTCCCGTCAATTCTTTCCTCGAACGCATCTACGCCAACTGCAAGAACGAAGATTCGGGGAACCTGGCGGACTATATTCCAGAACTCGCATCGGTCGACCCTCACCGCTTTGCGATCTCTCTGTGCACCCCCGACGGAACGGTGTACTCCGCCGGTGACAGTGACGCACTGTTCTCCATCCAGTCGGTCTCAAAGCCCTTCGCCTACGCGCTGGCTTTGCGTGAATGCGGCTACGACGCGGTCATGGCCGCAGTCGGCGTCGAACCTTCCGGCGACGCCTACAACGAAGCTTCCCTGCAGGAGGGCACGGGACGACCGGACAACCCCATGATCAACATCGGGGCGATCGCCACTCACGGCGTGCTGCGCCAAGCTGTCGGCTGGGAGGGCGTCTATTCGGGACTGTGCGAATTTGCCGGACGTGAACTCGAAATCGACGAGGCGGTCTACGAATCCGAAGTCAGCACGGGATGGCGCAATCTGGCGCTGGCCTCGTTGGTGCGCGCCAACGGCATTTTCGATGCCGACCCGCACCAGGTCTTCGCCGGCTACATCCGGCAGTGCGCCGCCAAAGTGACGGTCGACGACCTTTCCGTCATGGCGATGACCCTGGCTTCCGGAGGCATCAACCCCGTGACTGAACGGCGTGTCATTCCCGAATGGGTGGCCCGTCAAGTGCTCTCTGTAATGACCACGTGCGGTATGTACGATGCGGCCGGCGACTGGCTCACAGGCATCGGCATCCCGGCGAAATCCGGTGTCGGCGGTGGCTTGGTGGGTGCACTCCCCGGCCAGGTGGGCATCAGCGCCTTCTCGCCCAGACTCGATTCCTATGGCCACTCGGTGCGCGGAGTCAAGGCCTTCCAGAAGATGAGCGAACAGCTCAACCTGCACATCATGGCAACTCCCGCTTCATCGGTCGAGGCCGTCTCGCAGCGCTCCACCACGCTCGACGGCGACACCCTCATTGAGATTCAGGGCGTGCTGGACTTCTCCACAACGGAGATGGTGCTGCGCCACCTGGAGCAGATCGAACAGGACGACAGCGACATCGTGTTCGATGTCAGCTTCGTCTCTGCCATCCCCACCGTCGGCGGGGAGCTCATGGCCGAAGCGCTGCGCCGTTTGGCAGCCGAAGGCCACGACATTACGATCGTCGACCCGCACGGTCGCCTGCCCCACAAGATCACGGCCCGCTTCGACCTGCTGGATGAGCGCCCCGAAGGCTATGTGGATGGCCTGGAAGTCCAAGAATGGGAAGAAGCGTAGGCCGCTCCCTACCGGCCAGCCCCACCCCGACAGCCAACGAAAACCGTACCTCCACCTCGTGGTGCCGTGTGGCCCTCGACCGCTAAAAGTTACTCTTCCACCTAGACGGTAGAGTTGCGGCACACAACAGAAAAGGCGCACAGCCTCAAGCTGTGCGCCTTTGCGGTCGAGATCAACCGCTGAAAGTCAATTGAATATGCTGACACCGCCGGGGCCGACAATCAGGCCGACAACAATCAGCACGATGCCCCACAGAAGCTGGCCGCGGAAGAGCGCGAAAACGCCGGATATGACCAGGATCGCTGCGAGGATCCACAGAATAATTGCAAGCATTGTTCTCCTTATCAGTGCTTAGCTTCTCAATGCACCCTAGCCGGGTTTGAACATGAATGTCACACACAATGCTGCTGTGGTGACAATAATCACCGGCTTTGTTCACACGTTGTGGGCAGTCCTTGGACAACGCCCGCGGCATTGCAGAGCCGCCCGACCAGGGACGTGTCGGCGCTGCTCAGAGGAGGCTTGCAGCGGCTTCGTCCAGGGCGAACACGACGCTCGGGTGGGTCTGCAGGACCGACGCGGGAACGTCTTCTGTAACGGGGCCGAGAACTGAATCACGGACAGCTTCGGCCTTGTTCTCACCAAAGGCCAGCAGAACGATCCTGCGGGCGTTCATGATTGTGCCGATGCCCTGCGTGACCGACAGGATGGGAACTTCTGCCGTGTAGTCGAAGAAGCGCGCATTGTCAGCCCGGGTCGACTCGGTGAGAGGTTCCACGTGGGTCACAGAGTCAAAGGGCGTGCCAGGTTCGTTGAACGCAATGTGACCGTTGGAGCCGATGCCCAGAATCTGCAGATCGATGCCGCCGGCCTCGGCGATTTCAGCGTCGTAGTCGTCAATGACATCGCCCTGCGCATGGCCTTCGGCCAGCGGCACCCTCACGTTCTGCGGCGCGAGCCCAATCTGCTTGGTGACGTGTTCGTCGATGAAGAAGTGGTAGCTCTGCGGGTGTGTGGTGTCCAGGCCCAAGTATTCGTCAAGGGCGAAAGCACGCAGACGGCTGACGTCAATGCCGTCCGCCTGGACTCTGCGCGCGATTTCGCTGTAGACACCGGCAGGGCTCGAACCTGTCGCAACACCCAGATTCGCCGTGGGGTTGGTCCGGATGATGTCGCAGACCTGCTGAGCAGCCCACGCACTGGCCGCCGCTTTGTCGGCGAACACTTTGCATTCGATCACGCTGAAGTCCTTTCCTGCCGGTGACGTGATTTTAACGGCAGGGCAAACAGCCTACGCCAGCAGACGTGCTGATACGTACTCGTCTGCGTCGACTTTCACCTGCAGCTGGCCGGAAGGGGCTTCGAGCGCATCGACTGCCACCGGCGACGGCACCCGCAGGAAGCCGAGCTTCACTTCGCCGAGAACTGCCAGTGTGAGATCCCCGACAGTTTCGACAGTGACCTGAACCCTATCGGCATCTGTGCCCTGCGGAAGGTCGGAGATTGTCAGATTGGGTTCTGTGGTTCCCCACGCCTCAGCCGTATCCGTGTTCTGCTCGAAACCGGTGTTAGTCTGCCAGAACTCGTCGACAGAGCGTCCGCCCGTGACGATAGCCCGCAGCGTCTCCAAAACGCACACGGGGTCGGCCACACCGTCGTACACCCACCTGTGGCCGAGTTTCGGATGATCCATTTCGGTGATCAGGTGCTGTTGCGCCCCGGCCAGCGGCGCGCCGCGGTACGTCAGCGGCACCTGGTAGACGGTGCCGTCTGGTGCTTTGACCAGATGAAACTCAACCCCGACCTCGCCAGCGGGATCGTCAAAGCGGAAAGACGAAACACGGCTCAGCTTGGCGCCGGGTTCGAGTTTCGCCCACGGCTGCTCGGGCAGCCACTTTTCGATCAGTTCGATTTTGCCGGGTGACAGATCAACATCGTAGAGAATCGCCATGGGAGCCTCCTTGCTCAGGCCTTGCGGGTGCCGGGTGTCCATTCGCCGTCTTCGACGGTGTAGTCAGCGAAAACGGCGGGGGCTTCTTCGCGCATGATCTGACCGACCTTGTCGAAGATCAGGCGGATTTCTTCTTCTGCGCCCTTTGCAGTGCGCATTTCAATCACGTGACGCAGGGTGCGCAGGTTCGCGGTGAAGACGATTCCCGTGGCCAGACCTTCTGGCGCAAAGCGGCGCATGAAACTGGTCATGTGCTTCTTGTGCGTGAAGTTCTGGCCCTCTTCGTCGAGTTCAAAGTGCTCGGCCATCCACCGCTGGTGTTCTTCCAGCTGGTCCAGAAGCGCAAGGCTGCGCTCCATGAGTTCGGCGTCTTCGCGCGCCCAGTCGGGAAACCAGAAGGGAATGTCTTCCAGCCGCACGTAGCGCAGCGATTCCTGCGAATAGGCGGCACCGGCGCGGTGGCGAATGAGTTCGTGAGTGAAAACGCGTGACACGTTGTGGAAGATGAACGTGTAGTTGGCGTGTTCGAGAACAGAGCCGTGCTGAGAGCCGATGACGTTGCCCAAGTATTGGGCCGAATCGGTGCGAACGCGCGACACGTTCGGGTTGAGGCCGGGTTCCCACGATCGGTAGCACATACGGCCGGCGAATTCGAGAAGATCTTCACCGTCCGGCGATTCTTGGGAGTGAACGCGATCCGACCAGGCCGTCCCGCCGACCTCGTCGAGGTAGCTGATCATGGCTTCCCAGTCGATATTCGGTCGCGCAATGAGCTCTACGCGGGGTTCGACCTGGCGCACGGGCACTCCTCTGTCTGCGGAAGCTGTCTGTTCAGATCCTAGGCGAGGCTGGGACCTGCGACAACAGCAGGTGGTGGAAAGGCTCAGGCCAAAGTGTCCAGGCCCTGCTGCCCAGACCGAGCGATCAGTGCGACTGAACGTTGATGATCGTCAGTTCCGGGTTGATGGCCCACACCGTCGCCGGTGCGCCCTGCACGGGGCGCTTGCCATCGGAAGCCACGGAGCACACGCGCATCAGCGTGCCGCCGCAGTCCAGGATCACTTCGAGCTGTCCGCGCACGACTTCGCATCCGGCAACCCGTGCCGGCTGGCCGGCCTCGGTCGAGGTGAAATCTGCAAAAGCGCGCTTCTGCCGCTCAATCAGCCGCGCCCGCACGGGCAGCTTGCTGAATGTGCGGGCACCCAGGCTGCGGTCGGAACGACCTGCAATCCGGTAGTCTTCCGCACCGTCTAGGAGAACATCGGCGTCGTCGACGACCGCTGCGAAGGCGTACGGGTTGGTCCAGGCGGCGTCAGCCAGAAGCTCCGGCGGATACAGCGCGCCCGCACCGCGCTGGCGAGCGCTGGGTTTGTGAAGATCGCGTTCGAGGGTGTGTGCAGACATGCCATCACCATGACCGGCCCGCGTGAAGAGCGAGCCACCCCTGTGTGACTACAAGGTTACGGGACCCTGTGAGTCCATTCCTCAGTCCCGAACTTCTCCGCGACCAGAGTCCGGGCGCGCTCCACCTCGTCAGGGGTGACTTCGCCGGGTTGGGCGCCGGTTGCCCTTCGGAACGCTTCGATCATGGTCTCTATGACCTCTTCGCGCGGCATGCCCGTCTGACTGCGCAGCGGGTCGACTCGCTTCTTAGCCGAGCGGATGCCCTTGTCGGAGATCTTCGCTTTGCCCACGCGCAGCACCTCGAGCATTTTGTCCGCGTCGATGTCGTAGCTCATGGTGTCGTGGTGGAGGATGACTCCCCCGCCTGCGGCCAGCCGCTTCTGTGCGGCTCCGCCGATTTTGCCCTTGTCGGAGGTGATGTCGTTGATGGGCTCATAGAATGCGTTGACGCCCATGCTGGAAAGGGCGCCCAGGACCCACTGGTCGAGGAACCTGTAGGACTCTTCGTAGTCCAGACCGGCCACCAGCGACAGCGGCGCGTACAGCGAGAATGTGACGCAGTTGCCGCCCTCCATGAACATGGCGCCGCCGCCGGAGATCCTGCGGACCACCTCGACCCCGTGGCGCTTTGCGCCGGCGGCGTCGATTTCGTTTCGGAAGGACTGGAACGATCCGATGACGGCGGCCTTGTCGTCCCATTCCCAGAAGCGCACGGTGGGCCCGCGTCGGCCGGCTGCGACTTCGCGCAGGAGCACTTCGTCAAGTGCCACGTTTTCGCGGGTGGGGCGGACCTTGTCGTGGATGATTTCCCATTCGTGGTCGTAGAACTCGGTGGCCCCGGTCATGCCGCGTTTGAGTGCCCACGCGATGTCGTAGGTTGTCACCCCCTGCAGGTCAGGCCGCAGTGGCTGTTCACCGGCTTCCACCAGTTCTCGGTACACAGTGTCGAAAGCGGCGTCGAGGCGGGCGGCGATGTCGGCTTTTGAATCGCTTAGGCTGACGCCTTCAAGGGCTGGCCCCAAAGCGGCGAAGGCCTCTTCCGGTTCGAGGAAGAAGTCACCGGAGATGACGACGTCTCTGGCCAGCTCGTCTTCGATCGTGCCGTCGACAACCACGAGTTTGCCGCCGGGCACTTTGCGCTGTGCTTGGAATGTGCGTGCTTCTGTTGTCGACCCTGTCTCAGTCATTGCGGTCCTCTCCTGTCAGCGCCCGCCACATGAACCGGTAGGTCAGTGCGCGAACGGCTGCGATCTGTTTGTTGTCCGATGCTGCTGAGTGTCCGCCCTGGGTGTCTTCGAAGAACCACACGTCGGGGATTTCCTTCGCCTGCATCTTGGCGGCCATTTTGCGAGCCTGTACAGGGCCGACGCGGTCGTCCGAGGTTGCCGTCCAGAACAGCACCGGCGGGTATTCGTCCCGCGGGTCTGTATCCAGCAGGTGGTAGGGGCTGAAGTGCTGGATGAAGTCCCAGTCGTCAGTCGCGGGGTCACCGTATTCGGCAGCCCACGATGCTCCTGCGGACAGTTCGGTGTAGCGCAGCATGTCCAAAAGTGGCACCCCACAGCTGATGGCGCCGAAGGGTTCCGGGTACTGGGTGAGCATGTTGCCCACCAGCAGTCCCCCGTTGGAACCTCCCGAGGCGCCGATTGTGTCGGCGCTGCCCACTCCCCTTTCGCTGAGGTCGCGGGCGACTGCCGCGAAGTCTTGGTATGAGCGCTGTTTGTTTTCACGCCGGGCCGCTTCGTGCCATGCCGGCCCGTATTCGCCGCCGCCGCGGATGTTGGCAAGAACGTATACGCCGCTGCGGCCTGCGGGAAGCGCGCCGGTTCCGTCGGTTGTCTGGTTGAGCCAGGCGATGCCGCTGATGACGGCGTAGCCGGGTGTGCGGGAGACTTCGAAACCGCCGTAGCCGTCTAGGAATACGGGGTTCTGCCCGTCGAGCACCAGGTCTCGCGGGGCCACTTGGAAGTACGGGATCCGGGTGCCGTCATCAGATGCGGCGAAGTGCTGGGTGACTTCGAGGTTGTCAGCGTCGAACCGTGCCGGTGAGGTGCGCACGACCTGTGGTTCGGCAGTTGAGCCGAGTTCGCCTCGGGCCAGTGTTGTGGGGGTGGTGAAGCCGCTGATTGTCAGCCACACGTCATTGCCGATAGCTGGGTCATCTGCGTCGACCGCACCGATGCCGATGACGTGGTTGGCCGGTGCTGCCGGTGCGGGAACTTCGCTGAAGTCATCCAGGCGGAGTGCGCGCAGGGTGGACTGCACGTGATCCATGAGTGAGAGCACCAGGTAGTCCTGTGTGACGGCCCAGCCCTGGAGCGAGGTTGAGGCGCTCGGTTCGAAGATCACCCGCGGGGCGGCCCCGGCCAGGAAGTCGTCGAGTTTGGCTGCAGCGAGTGCTCCGGCGGGCACGCGGAATTCTGTGCCGTCAGCGGCGGTGCCCGTCCAGTCGGTGCGAGGGCGCAGCAGCAGGAGGTCCCGGTCGATGTCGACGACGACATCGTCGGGCACGTCAATGCGCTGCCACCCGGAGGTGTAGTCGCTGCCGACCCCAAGTGGGCGCACCCACACGCGGGAACGGTAGAAGTCAATGGCGTCGACGAAGACCATGCGCTCCCAGCCCGGGGTGTGGTCAACGCCGACCGCGGCGAGAATGTGGCTGCGGTCAACTTCACCGATCTGCTGGGCATCACTCAGGCTTTGGCCGCGCGTGAGAATGCGCGCGGTGGCCGGGTAGGACGATTCGGTCATGGAGCCTTCGCCGAAGTCGGTCGTCAGCGCAAGCGTGTTGTCGTCGACCCAGCTGGCAGAGCCCTTTGCCGCCGGTATGTGGAAGCCGTTTTCAGCGAACCTCTTGGTGGGAAGGTCGAATTCGCGGTGGGCAACCGCGTCGCCGCCGTCGGGGCTGAGGGCAATGAGTGCCCGCGCGTAGTCGCTGCGGCGCAGACGTGCTCCTCGGAACACCCACTCGATGTTCTCTTCTGCCGCAAGCGCATCGACATCCAGCAGAATGTCCCATTCTGTGGCCGCGGTATCGTCGCGTCCTGCCAGATAGGAGTCCCATGTGGTGCGTCGCCACAGCCCGCGGGGGTGATCGGCGTCCTGCCAGAAGTTGTAGAGCCAGTCGCCGGCTTTGGTCACAAAGGGGATGCGGTCGTCGTCATCGAGGGCCTCGCGCAGCTGTTCGGCGAGTGCGCGCGTGCGTGCGTCGGTGAATTCAGTCTGTGTGAGTTCATTCTGCTTTTTCACCCATTCCAGTGCTTTTTCACCGTGAATGTCTTCAAGCCAGAGCCAGTCATCGTGTGGGTTATCCGGTGTGAGGCGCATGGCTCCACACTAGTCCGTACCGGTTCAGACTGTCTGAGCCTCATGTGTCTGCAGGCTCAGTCGGTGCGGACAAGCCCACGGTCTTCCCGGCCCCACACCAGCATGAGCACCAGCCCGATGACGGTCAGAGCGCCGGTCGCCCCGAAAGTGCCGGTCAGCCCGATGCTCGGCAGCAGCCACGCCCCGTAGACAAACGGAGCGATGCCCGTGGCGATCCGGGACACACTGGAGGCCCACCCGAAGCCGGAGGCGCGCAGCTGCGTGGGATACGCCTCGGACCCGTAGGTGTAGAGGGCGGGCACTGCGGTTTGGATGGTGAAGCCGAAGCTGACGATGGCGAGCTTGGCCGCCGTTGTCAGCTCGCCGGGATGGGAAGTCAGTTCTATCGCGAACAGCGCCAGCAGCACAGCCGAACTGAACCCCGAAAGGGTCAGCAGCAGCCTGCGCCCCACGTAGTCGATGACGAGCGCGGCTGTCACAACGCCCAGCAGCCCGGCTCCTGTCATGGCGCCGGTGACGAGGAACGCGGCCTGGTCTGTCTGACCCTGTTCGCGCAGGACTTTCGGCAGCCATGTCAGTGCCGCGTAGTACAGCAGGAGTACGCCGATAAACACCGCCCACGTCGATGCTGTCAGCCGTGCCGAGTGCTTCCACAGGTGGTTCAGCTGGCCCAGAGCCGAGCTGATGCGGCTGCGCAGGGTGCGACTGGTCTGGACGGCTGCAGCCTGTGCGGTTGGCTGCGGGTGCTGCCAGGCGTCGATCTGCGCTCCTGTGCGCTTGATGAGCCTGCGCAGAACCGCATCGGCTTCAGCGTGCTTGCCCGCAGCAGCCAGGTGGAGGGGTGATTCGGGGACGAACAGGCGCACAAAGAACAGCAGGATAACCGGTGCCGCCATGAGCAGCATCATTGTTCGCCAGCTGCCGAAAGACAGAATCCACGCACTCGTCACGGCAGCGCCGGTTGCGCCGATCGGCCACCAGCCGTCCATTGCGGTAAGCACTCGACCCCTGTGCCGGGCCGGTGTGAACTCGGCGACGAGCGCGTAGTCAACAGGGATCGCTCCGCCCAGTCCGATGCCGGCTATGAAGCGCAGAACGAGGAAGGTCTCCAGGTTGGGGCTGAAAGCGCCGGCGGCGGTGAACAGCGAGAAGATCAGCAGCGTAATGGAAAACGCTGTGCGTCGGCCCAGCCGATCGGCAATGCCTCCCCACAGCACTGCGCCGACTGCCATGCCGATGAGGTTGGCAGTCGCTGCAAAAGCCGCTGTGCCCAAGGGCACGTCCCATTCGGCGGCCAGCAGCGGAATGAGCAGACCGCCGAGAGCGACATCCCAGGCGTCGAACATGAAGCCCAGACCGCCGACGATGAACACCGCCCCCTGGGTGTTCCATTTCCATGGCAGATCGTCGATCACCTGGGCGGGTGTGGGCCGCTGTTTCGTCACTCGTGTGTCCATTCACATTTTCGGGCCGCCTCCGGTGTGGCGGAGACGGCCCGAAGATCTTGCTGTATGAATCTGGTTGTCAGCTGTCGGCGAGTTTGACCATCCAGCCTTCAGGGCCTTCTGCTCGACCGTACTGGATGTCCAGAAGAGTGCTGCGCAGCTTCATGGTGGCTTCGCCGGGCTCTTCGCCCATGTCGATGGTGTAGTCCTTGGACTTCAGCTGACCAATCGGCGTGATGACTGCTGCGGTGCCGCAGGCGAAGGCTTCGACGATTTCGCCGGAGGCCGCGCGGTCACGCCATTCAGCAACTTCGATGGGGCGTTCAACCGGGGTCAGGCCGAGCTGCGGGGCCAGTTCAAGCAGCGAACGGCGGGTCACACCGTCGAGGATGGCCTCAGAAACCGGCGGGGTCAGCAGTTCGCCGTCCTTGGTGACGAGCATGAGATTCATGCCGCCTAGCTCTTCGAGGTAGGTCGAAGTTGCCGCGTCAGTGAACATGACCTGCTGGCAGCCGCTGTCGGCAGCTTCGGCCGATGCGGCCAGGGAGGCCGCGTAGTTGCCGCCGCACTTGGCGAATCCGGTGCCACCCTGGCCGGAGCGCTTGACCTTTTCGGTCAGCCAGATGCTCACCGGCTTGATGCCGCCGCTGAAATAGGCGCCGGCGGGTGAGGCGATTACGTAGTAGTCGACTTCGTGGCTGGCCCTCACACCCAGGAAGGACTCCGAGGCGATCATGAAGGGGCGCAGGTAAAGCGAAACTTCGTCGGTGGAGTCCGCGGGTGTGGGCACCCAGTCGCGGTCGAGGCTGACGAGAGCGCGAATGGATTCGAGGAAGTCCGCTTCGTCCAGCTGTGGCAGGGCCAGGCGCTCGGCTGAACGGTTGATGCGGGCGGCGTTGCGCTCAGGCCGGAAGGTCCAAACGGAGCCGTCCGCGTGACGGTAGGCCTTCAGACCTTCGAAGACTTCCTGCGCATAGTGCAGGACCGCGGCGGCGGGATCCAGGGTCAGCGGGCCGTAGGGAATGACTTCGTGCGCGTGCCACCCCTGGTCTTGCGTGTAGCGGACGTGGGACATGTGGTCGGAGAAGTATTCGCCGAAACCGGGATTTTCCAGCACTGCCTGACGCAGAGCCGGTGCGGTGGGGTCTTGGCGTTTGCGCAACTGGAATTCAGTCATCGTCACTCTTTCCTGACGAGTCGGGTTGGGGATCTATGGGTGATCCTATTCACTCTGTCAACACGCTTTTCGGTGACATGCCGCACACGCCCGCCGCAAAGGCGGCCACTGGGCCCAGTTTTGGGCCCTTACGGTACTGTAGACCCAGATATCAATACTGGTGTTGCACTGCGCCGCAATCTGACCCGGTGCAACTTCGGCCGGGGCCGCGCTCTCCCTTCCCAGGGCTGCCGCGAGCGTCGCTCAGGATTTTCTGGAAGGACTGAGGGATGGACTCCTCAAACAAACCGGCATTGCGAAAGCGCTTTGCGCGTACCCCAATTGCCGCCTTGTCAGCCCTCGCTTTGGCTGCAGGCACATGTGCTGCGCCCAGCCTCATGCCCACCGAGCCAGCCGCTGCCGCGTCAGCGCTCTCCGGCGGCATTCGGGATAAGTCGGGGGCTGTTGAGCAGGACCAGCAGAAAGCCTCGGATCTGCCTGATGGTTCGTGTGCTGTCGAAAATGGCGACCCGTCTGGCAGTCAGGCGGGTTTCACCTGGACCACCCTGGAGCCAGGCCAGGCCAGCTCCGATAAGACCAAATGGGGTTTGAGCCTCGCTTTCGACAATTCGAAGGATCGTACGTTTGCCGAATGGAGTTTTAGCAATTCTGGACTCCTTGGGGGTGTCCTGAACCCTGGAACCGTTTCCTCTATGGACGTCGGCCAGACTCTTTTCGGCGCTGAGGGACCGGTGACTGCTAAGGCCGACGAAAAGATCGCCATCACAAGCTCTCGCGTTCAAAGGAACCTAAACCTCAACTCCGAACTAACCGGGGATAAGGTCAAGCAGTTCGCAGAGGCGGACGCCTCTAACCCTGTGCGTTACGCCTGGCAGGGAAAGTACACGAAGGATAATATTGACGGCCTTAAAGCGACCCGGGGGTCTAACGCTGGATTTGAGGCTGTCGTAAATCCGTGGCCGAGTGAGAACGACAACTGCTCACCCATTTCTGTGTCCTGGGAGAACCAGGAAAAGCTGGTCGTCAAGCCGGGCGAGAAGCTCAAGGTGGGCCGTATCAGCGCAGATGCCGCGTCGATGCCGCGCATGGTGGTTGAGGCTTATGATTCTCAGGGCAAATTCATCGGCACCAGCAACACTGAAGCCTCCGGTGGCGAAGCACGTTTGAGCATCGAAGACAACGGCGACGTGTTCTTCACGATGCCCGAATACAAGGGCACTGTGCTCAGCGCCCAGCAGGGTGTGCGCTTCAGTGCTCTCGCCCTTCCGCGCTCAGTTGAACAGCTGCAGGCTGCGATCGACGATAATGGCGGCTACGGCCAGGCGTTCGATGAGTCCAATGCGCTGCCTCGCTACAGCAAAGCCAACGTCATCGGATCGCACCAGTGGAGCCTTGACGATACCCAGTTCCACGACCCGAAGTACGACAAGCGTGACGCCTCGATCATCTCTGGCGTTGAAAGTGCCCAAGGCCCGCTGGCGAAAGATCGCCAGTCAGTGACCTTCACCCAGGTGCCGGACCTGATCAAGGACCTGGTGAAGAAGAAGGAAGACGGCGGCTTCGATGCTGAAGTCGAAATGGACGAAAAGTACGTTTTCGAGGGCTGGGACGCAGCCCTGGACCCAGACACCTATAACGTCACCGTCACGGCACCGAAGAACCCGACCCCCGGCACATTCGCACAGCCGCGGGTTGTAATCACGTACTCCAACGGTTCAAAGGACGAACTCCCCCTGCTTGTGGTTGTTGATCCGAACAACACGCAGGTAACGGACCTGGTCAAGCCCGACATCGCGCAGGGCAAACCGAACCAGGACATCGAATCCCAGATCAAGACCAAGGCCATTATGAAGGGCCACAAGGCTGTGGCGCCGGCCAAGTACGAAGTCGATGAATCTTCTGTGCCGTCGGGCTGGACCGTCACGGTGAACAAGAACGGCAAGGTCACTGCGAAGGCTGACGACACCGTTCCGCTTGGCACCGTGATCTCCCCGAAGGTCAAGGCCACCTACCCGGACCAAACCACCGACGAGGTCGAGGTCCAGTTCCAGGTCATCAACGACATCAAGGTCCCCACTTACGGCACCGAAGTCAAGAAGCCCGGCGAAAAGGCCAGCCTGAAGCCAACCCTGCCCGAAAAGGGGCTGAGCGGTAAGGAAAGTGACGAAGCACCAAACCGCTACACGTTCGAAGACGGCAAGACCGAGTTCTCCAAGGATGGGTGGACCGTCACAATCGATGAGAGCACTGGGGAGCTGACCACAACAGTGCCGAAGGGCGCGCAGCCGGGTGATCAGCTCGATATCCCGGTTCTCGCCCACTATGAGTCCGGTGCTAAGCCGCAGAAGGCAACCGGCACGGTCTACGTCATCAAGGGTGACGACGTGCCGGTCTACTCCGTCGAGTCCACCGGTCCCGGCAAGTCCGTAGACCACCAGGTTGAGGACGCCCCGAAGGGTTCGAAGTTCTCGTTCGGCACGGACGGCGATCAGCCGATCCTCGAACAGGACGTTGACGGCTGGAAATACAAGGTCGACCCGAACACGGGTGTTGTGACGGCAACACCGCCGCAGGACGCCAAGCCGGGTGACCAGAAGACAGTGTCGGTGACTGTCACAGCGCCGGACGGCTCGAAGCCGAAGGTGCCCGTCACCACCGTGGTCAACCTGACCAACAATTGGGAAGCCGAACCGTCATACCCCACGGAAACGGTGTACCCGGGCGAAACTGTGAAGCTGCCGGTGACCATTGACAAACCGGACAACGTCAAGGTTGCCAAGGAGAACCCGTTCACGGTGGGCGATGTCCCTGCCGGCTGGACCGTCACGGTTGACGACAAGGGCACTGTCACCGCGACTGCACCGAAGGACGCGAAGCCTGGAGACGAAGTCAAGATTCCAGTAACGGTGACCTACGAAGACGGGTTTAAGGACACCGCCGCCGCTGTGGTCAAGGTTGTCGACGTCCCGACCCGCGAAGTTCCGTTCAAGGTCGAATACAAGTACGACGACTCTCTCCCCGCCGGCGAGTACAAGGTAGAAACCGAAGGCAAGCCCGGCAGGGAAAAGCAGAACAAGGACGGCACGTGGGAGCGCACCGCAGAGCCGGTCAATGAGGTTGTTCGCGTCGGCACGAAGCCTGCCGAAAGCGCGAAGGACATCACCTGGACGGTTCCGATCCCGTTCCCGACTGAGGTCCGCGAAAACCCGAACCTGGCACCTGGCGAAACCAAGGTTGTCCAGGAGGGCAAGGACGGCGAAAAGACCTTCACCGCGAAATTCAACGCCAAGGGCGACAAAGCCGAAGTGGCTGAAGAGAAGACCACTAGGGAACCCGTCACTCGCATCGTTGAGTACGGTCCGCGCCTGGGCGCTGATGAGCTGGTCACCACTGTGAAGAAGCCGGTTCCGTTTGAGACCGAGATTGAATTCGACGACACGCTCGAAGCTGGCAAGCAAGAGGTCAAGCAGGCGGGCGAACTCGGCGAAGACACCGTGACTTCGACACAGAAGTTCGCTGACGGCAAGCCGTCTGGTGACCCTGTTGTGGAAACCAAACGCACCAAGGAGCCGAAGAAGCAGATCATCCGCGTCGGCACCAAGACGACTGGCACTCACACCTCTGAGTACGAAGTCGATGTTCCGTTCGAAACTGAGATTCAGTTCGACAACACGATGGAAGCCGGAAAACAGGAAACTGTTCAGGAAGGCAAACTGGGCAAGGACAAGGTCATCACGACCCAGACCATCGAAAACTCGAAGGTCACGGACACGAAGACCGAAACCAAGCGTGTGACCGAGCCGGTCAACAAGATCGTCAAGGTCGGCACGAAGGGCAAGACCACCTCCAAGACCGTCGAATGGACTGAGAACACGCCGTTTGAGGTCGAGGTTCGCCTCAACCCCGAACTCAAGGCCGGGGAAACCAAGGTGATCCAGGAAGGCAAGCCTGGCGAGGTCAAGCACACTGTGACTGTGACTTCCGACAACGGTGAGATCTCTACTGAGGAAAGCACCGAGGAGCTGCGCAAGCCGACCACCCACATCATCGAAGTGGGCACGGCGCCGACCCTGACCGAGCTGACGGACAAACACACGGAGAAGATTCCGTTCGAGACCGTCATTGAGGAAGACCCGAACCTCGAAGCCGGCACGATTATCGAAGACCAGGCCGGTGCGTACGGCGAAAAGGAAATCACTAAGACCTGGAAGCTCAAGGACGGCAAGACCGTGGGCGAGCCGGAAACATCCGAAAAGGTCACGAAGGAGCCAACAGCTCGCAAGGTCCGCGTGGGAACCAAGTGCAACTGTGACGAACCCACTGAGCAGCCGAGCGAAACTCCGACCGAGGAACCTTCTGACAAGCCGAGTGAGTCGCCAAGTGAGTCACCCAGTGACAAGCCCAGTGAGTCGCCGAGCGTGTCGACGAGCGAAACACCGACCGACGAACCGTCTGACAAGCCGAGTGAGTCAGCCAGCGAGACTCCAACTGAGGAACCTTCTGACGAACCGAGTGAATCGCCGAGCGAAGCCCCCAGTGAATCACCCACTGAGACGCCAAGCCACAAACCGAGTGAGTCAGCCAGCGAGTCACCGAGCGGCACGCCCAGCAACAAGCCGAGCGAGTCGCCAAGTGAGTCACCGGACGACTCCCCCAGTGACAAGTCCAGCGAGACCCCAGGTGAGTCAGGCAGCGAGTCACCGAGTGACAAGCCGGACGAGTCCCCGAGCAGCCAAGCCGGTGAACCGGGCAAACCGGGCGACAAGCCCGGCCAGCCCGACGATCAGCCGAGTGAGGAAACGGCTGCTCCCGGCACCTCGGGTGAGGATGACAACAGGCCGGCTGAGCCGAGCGGTTCTGGCAGCTCGCCTCTGCCGCGCACCGGCGTGAGCATTGCGGCGACACTGGCTGCCGCCGCCGTGCTGATCGCCGGCGGTGTCGGACTGCTGTCAGTGCGCAGGCGCGGCTCGCGCCGCTGATGTCAGCGGTAAGTCAGCAGCAGTGCTGAGTCGCTGACTCCTGCTGAACGCGGCGGGGCCGCGGGAGAGACATCCCGCGGCCCC
>NZ_KV823275.1 GCF_001815905.1 Brevibacterium sp. HMSC07C04
AATCCAGTAGGCAACGGCCTTGCGTGCAGCATCACGGGTCGTCCAGCGCTTACGGTCGTAGAACTCGGTTTTAAGCGTCGACCAGAACGACTCAGCCATCGCGTTATCAAAGCACACACCAGTACGCCCCACGGACTGAGCAATGCCCAGGCTGCGGCAAACCTCCCAGAGCTGCTCGCTAGTGAATTGAGCTCCGCGGTCAGCGTGAAACACCAGCCCATCAGGAACGTCACCACGCAACGTGTGCGCCATCCGCAGGGCCCGCTCGACCAGGGAAGTATCTTGAACGCTATCCATAGCCCAGCCCAGCACCCGGCGGGAATGGCCATCGCGGACCGCGCACAAGTACAACCAGCCTTCACCGGTGCGCAAGTAGGTAATATCTGACATCCACACCCGGTTGAGCTCACCAGTATCAAACATGCGCTTGACCAGGTCAGGAAGCGTGGACTTACGCTTAGCTTGAATCGTTGTCACCGGGACAAAGGCCCGCGGTGAAATCCCCTCAATCCCCATCATGCACATCCGTTTAGCCACAGTCTTACGGTTAAGCGCAATGTGGTAGCGCTCGGCAAGTTCTGCGGTGATCCGCGGCGCACCATAAACCTCATCGGAGTCTTTCCAAATCCGGTGAATCTTGCGGTCAACATCATCGTAAAATGCTGCACGATCATCTTCGCCCGATAGTCGCTTCTGCTGCGTATGGGCCCATTTGTAGTATCCAGACCGAGACACTTTAAAAAGCCGTGCCATGCGCTTGATGCTGTAGTTCGCCTTCTCCTGCTGCATCAATTCGAACTTTTCTGCTCGCGTTGCTTCGCAGCGAAGAAGGCTGTCGCTTTTGACAAAAACTCGTTATCCATCTTGGCTTCAGCCAGCTCCCGACGAAGACGAGCATTCTCAGCACGAAGATCAGCCTCGCTCATCCCATCTGATGCTCCTCGGCGCTCACGCTCGAGTTTGACCCACCGGCCTAAAAGCCCGGCGGACACACCAATCTCCTTAGCCACATGAGCAATCGGACGCCGCGACTCTATTACCAGGTTCGCGGCTTCACGCCGATACTCCGGCGTGTACTTCTTGCGCTGTTGACTCACAATGAACATCCTCTCCTACGGACACAAGATCCGCACTAATAGGGTGTCCACTAAACGTGGGTAACCTCA
>NZ_KV823276.1 GCF_001815905.1 Brevibacterium sp. HMSC07C04
GCCGCTCACCTTCTCAGGTGAGCGGCACCTCGTCCTTTGTGTTGGGGTGGGCGGTCCGGCAGTGGGCGCGGCAGGCGCTACGGCCTGCGGCCCGGCGGTCAGTCCGGCCGGTCAGCCTTTCTTCAGTTCCGCGAAGGCCCGCTGCAGCAGTCGGACTGCCGCGTCGACGTCGATGCCCTGTGCGCTGAGTGCCCTGGCGTGAGCGCGGGAGGCCTCCAGTGCGGGATCGGTGTCATCCGGGGTGTCTTCCGTGACGATCGTTCCGTTACGCCCGGCCGTGCGCACATAGCTACGGCGTTCCAATTCCCGGTACGTGCGCGCCACGGTGTTGGGGGCGAGTCCAAGGTCACCGGCCAGGCGGCGCACCGCCGGCAGACGAGCCCCCGGCGGCAGCTGACCCGATTCGATTTGGGCCATGAGCTGATCGCGCAGCTGTTCATACGGCGGAACATCACTCTTGGGGTCGATGCGCAGCATTACTTGCCCTCCCCCTGTTCGCCGGTGGCTGGGTTCTGGTTGCCGGGTGCGGCAGCTTCCGAGGTGCGGCTGATCTCAGCCGGCGCGTTCGGCCACAGCTTGCGCCACGGGGTGCGGTTCAAACGTCCCGGCAGAAGGGGCAGGGTGACCATCGCCGCAGCAACAAGGCCGATGATGAAGGCCGCGAAGGCGAGCGTGATTGTCAGGTCTTCTGCTCCTTCCCGCACAGCTGGGCGCGATACGACGTCAACAACGCTGATCAGCGAAAAGATTGCCGCGACGACTGCCATGGCCACCGCGTTGTCACCCAGTGCACGCAGGGCTGTTGTGCGTTCTGCGTCATCCCATGCCAGTTCGAGGTCGTTCCCTGCGTGCTGCGGGCTTGCCACAAGTTTGTGAGCGGCGTAGAACATGACGGCCCACATGGCCAGAAGCACAATGTTTGCCCCGGTAAGAGCAGCAAATCGACCGTCGAACTCAGCCGGCATGTGCGGAACTTTGGCGGCGAGCACCCACATTCCGACGGTGCTGATAACCAGTGATGCGGGGACCAGGAAGAAGCAGATCACTTCGCTCTTGCTGACGTAGTCCGGCACGGTTGTGTGTATTGCTCGGGCCACCCGTGGGCGGTCTTCGGCAAGGGGCGTCGTGCGCAGCACCGGCAGCAGACTGCCGAAGGCGCTTCCCACCGCGAGCCCACCCAAAACAAGCGGTGCGTAAACGGCTTCTCCGTTATCCCAACCGGCAATCAGCCGAAGGAGAGCCACTGCGAGGAAGCCGATCAGCAGGCCCCCAATTGCCCACGTGAGCGATGACCGTTCACGGCCGACCAGCCGATCGGTGATCGCCGGACGAAGATCACCGGGAAGTGGGAGTCCCTGTTTGGCTGCGTGCTTATCGATTTCTTTGGTGTTCACTTTGCCGAACCCGCCCGTGAAGGGAGCTTGGGCCAGCACTACGCCGATGATGATCACAATCCAGAATGTCTGCATCGCCTCTCCTTTCGTATCAATACATAAAACAATGTACTGATACAAAGCTGGGGTGCGCAACCCCCTTCAGGAAAAACACAGAAAAAAGGACGAGGTGCCGCTCACCTTCTCAGGTGAGCGGCA
>NZ_KV823277.1 GCF_001815905.1 Brevibacterium sp. HMSC07C04
GGCGGTGGAGAATTCCACCGCCGCCGGCGCTTTCGGCAGTTCCCGTGCTGGGCAGCCGACCCGGCTGAAACTGCCTGCCCGCAGTCATAGCGGACGCTGTCCTATTTTCGTCTGTGGAACACGCTCGCAGGCAGAACGGTCTTCACTGCACGCTGCAGCCGGGGCAGACGGCCGAAGAGCTCGCTGCGAACATCGAGAGCCAGACCGCGGCTGTCATCTGCCCTGAGGCTGATGTCGGCGTTGCCGTAGCGCTGAGCGTCCGATGCCTGCGCGGCGCTTTCGAGTTCCGCCGCACTTTCGGGAGCGTGCTCAGCCAGAGCGGAGGCGGCAGCCGGTGCCGTCATCGACGAGCGGATGGGAAGCCCGGCATCGGCGGCGGTCGCGGTGATCTCGTCCCACAGTCCGACAGCCCCAGCCCTGAGCCGGCGACGTCGCTGGGCAGAGCGGACGATCACGGGCAGAAGCAGGAACGCAAGGACCACCGCAGCGGCAAGCGTCAGCCACACCCACGGCGGAACGTCAGCGGCGGCGTCAGCGGCTCCGGGGTCTGAAGAATCGGATTCCTCATCCTCTGCACCACCGGCGTCGTCAGTTTCTTCCGGAGTCGGTTCCGGACTTTCGGATGTGGGCTCTTCCGTCGGCTCGGCATCCTCGGACTGCCCACTGGCGGTCGTCCAGGCGGGGATCTCACCAACGGGACCGCCGGGGGTCGGTTCGAAGCGAACCCAGCCGATGTCGTCGAAGAACAGCTCCGGCCAAGCGTGGGCCTGGGCAAAAGTCACCTGGTACTGGCCGTCACCTGTTTCTGTGCCGGCGGTGAAGCCCACACCAATCCGCGTGGGGATGCCCAGCGAGCGGGTCATAGAGGCCATGGCAGCTGAGAACTGGACGCAGTAGCCCTTCTTCTGGCGCATGAAATCCGCCAGTGCTGAACTGGAGGCCTTCGTCGGAGCTTCGAGGGAGTAGGTGAAATCGCCGCTGTGGAAATACGCCTGAATGGCGGCAGCCTTAGCCCACTGCGATTCTGCGTCCTTCGTGAGCTCTCGCGCCTTGTCGGTGATGTCCGCAGGAACGTCGTTCGGCAGCTGAGTGTATTTCTGATCAGCCGAACGCCCCGCATCGGCGCCGGCGTCATCGAGTTCCTTCGCAGTCGGCTGCACGGAAAGGTAGTCAACCGAATAGCTCAGTCCCCGCGATGTCACGCCGCTGCCTACGATCGTGAGCGTCTTCGGGTCGTACAGCCACTGTGGGCCGGCGCTGTGGGTTTGTGTGGGAGCGAAGGGAGCCGGCAGATAGGCCTGGTCGAGATTGCCGATCGAGAACTCGGCGCTCTGCTGAGCGCCTGCTGGGGCGTGCTTCCGTGCATTGGCCAAGCCGCCGTCGGCAGTGCGCGACCTGCTCAGCGGGAACTCAGCTGGCTTCCACACTTCGCCGTCGAACTCACTGACCGAAGTCAGGCGGATGGGTTCGACACCGCCGGGGTCAGTGGTCGTGTAGGTGAACACCGGGTCATCTGACGGGTTCTGCAGATCCTTGCGGAGGGTGAGGAACGGATTGATGATCGTGAGATCTTCAGTGCGCTCACTGGAGTAGTGGGGAGTTGCGGTGATCGCCGGCAGCACGGTGGGCAGACCGATGCCCAACACGAGAGCCAGAGCACCGGCCAGCAGAGCAGTCCCGGGAAACCGGCGCAGGCCGTTTCTGGCCCAGGTGACAACTGTGCCGCGCTGGCGAAGGGCCCCGGCTCCAGGCCTAGTGGCGGCCGTGTGCTTATCATTGCCGACAGCCGACTCTTCGCTGCCGGGCGCTCTGAACACCGAACTCGCATACTCCGTCAGAAGAACCGTGATGAACGCGGCGCTGATCGCTGCCATGTGGACCGGCTTGGTGTGCACCGAAGCGAAGTACACGGGAAAAGCCCACACCGTCAGCAGCAGAAGTGCCGGCGCCTTCGATACGCGAAGGTCGGACACCAGGCCGTCGACTATTAGGGCCAGGAAGCCGAAGCCCAGAGTGAAGATTGTGATGAGCCCGCCGGTGATGGCCAGCGGAATCTGCTTGGTGGCCACGTCCTCGAAGCCTGCGCTGACCGACGACACGAGCGCCGAAATCGACGACGGGCCCGGAATGAAGCCGAGCGTGAGCGACTCGGGTACGCAGATGAGGAGCACGGCGAAGCTTGCCGCGAGGAACTGAACGAGGACCGCCAGCCCGGACTCGGAGACCTTCCGGACCATGCGGGCCAGCCAGCCGACGAACAGGGTGATGCCGATGACCGAGATGACCGGCACAAGAAGCTCAAGCCCGGAGAACATGGCGGTCGTGGCGTAGGCTGCCAGCGACAGCGCGGCAAACAGAAGAAGGGAGCGGACCATCTGCATCAGCGTCCCCTCCTTGCCGTCAGCGACCACTGAGCAGGCAGAACCGGTTCGTCTGCACCGCTGTAGACGGCAGCCGAATCGGCAGCCCACACGTGGGCGCGCGCGGGAATGTTCACGTTGACGCTGCCGCGGCTGGCACACACGACGACGGTCTCGACGTTCTGCGGAAGGCGCACGCTCCCGGGCACACTGCGACCATCCGCCTGGGCGATCGCCAGCTCGGCGTGCGGCAGGTCCAGCGAGCGGGCTTCAATCTGAATGTCCTCATCTCCGCACAGCAGGCGAACGTCATAGCCGGCGGCGAAGTATGCGCGCACTGCCGCGGCAGCGGCGGCTGCGAGCGTTTCGAACTGTGTGCCGGCCTCGGTCTGGGCGGACGACGGCTGAACGCCTCCGTCGAGGACGACGATCGCGGTGGCGTGTTCCTCTTCTGCTTCTTGGCGGACCGCAAGCTCACCCAGGCGGGCGGTGGTCTTCCAGTGGATGTATCGCAGATCGTCCCCGGGTGCGTATTCGCGAGTGAAGTAGTCGCGGGTTCCCCTCCCGCGTGAGACCCGGTCGCTCGATACGCGCGATAGGTGGGCTGAGAGGGACTGCGGAATCCCGACCGGCGCTTCAGCCGGTGCTGCGGCAACATCGAGTGAGCCGGGAACCGCGCGCAGTGCCGCAGTCAGACCAAAGGGTCCGCTGACAGCTGCCGAGAGCTTCTCGACCCCGGTCATTCCACGGTGAGTGGGAACGAAAACCGCCTGTACATCTGCATATCCCCGCGGCGGCAGGGCGCCGATGTGTGCGTTCTGATCGGTGCCGAATCCGGGTTTTGAGTGCAAGGTCAGATCAAAGGGCAGCAGGGGAGCGGGCAGGCGATTCGCCGCACGCACCGTGACGACGAGCTCGTCGCCGACCCTGGTGATTGCGGTGCCGTCCAGGGTCGGCGCGTCAGCCACCAGCTGTGCACTCAGCTGAGAACTGGTGATCAGAGCCGCCAGCAGGCTGAAGGCGACGAGGCCTATGAACACAATGCCCACGGGAAGAAGGCCCGGGAAGCCGAACCGGTAGGCCGCGATGATGAGCGCTGAGCCGAGGATGATGAAGACCCAGCCGGAGGTGTTGATCCTCATGCCGAAACCGGCACCCTCCTGACGACGTCGGCCACAAGCTGCTCGGCGACATCGGGGGAGTCGGAGTCCTGGGGAATAACGCGGTGGGAAAGGACTGGGACAGCCATAACCTGCACGTCGTGCGGTGTGACATAGCCACGGCCCTCGAGAACGGCATTGGCCTGCGCGGCACGCAGCAGAGCCACCGATCCTCGCGGTGAAACGCCCATGCGGATAGAGGCGTCGCTGCGGGTCTCAACAACCAGGCTCACTATGTAAGTGCGAAGTTCGTCGGTCGCCGGGAGGGCCGCCACCGCCGTGCGAAGGGCCGTGAGCTCTTCTGTGGTGGTTACTGGCGAAAGCCGGTCGAGCGGATCCGGGCCCACGTGGGAGCCGAGCATCGAAACTTCGTCGGCCAACGAGGGATAGCCCACGGAGGTGCGCATGAGGAAGCGGTCGCGCTGGGCTTCCGGAAGTGCGTAGGTGCCCTCCATTTCAATGGGGTTCTGGGTTGCGACAACCATAAACGGATCAGGCATGAGGTACGTGGTCCCGTCGATTGTCGCCTGAGATTCGGCCATGGCTTCCAGAAGGGCTGACTGCGTTTTGGGGGAGGCGCGGTTGATTTCGTCGGCGATGACGATGTTGGAGAAGATCGGCCCGGCTCGAAACTCGAAGTGGCGAGTCTCCTGGTTGAACAGATTGACGCCCAGAACGTCCGAGGGCAGCAGGTCCGGGGTGAACTGGATGCGTCGAACGGTGCCGCCCACAGAGCGGCTGAGCGCTTTGGCCAGCAGGGTTTTGCCTACGCCGGGAACGTCTTCCAGCAGAAGATGACCGCCCGCAAAAAGCGATGTGATTGCCAGGCGGACGGTATCGGCTTTGCCGTCGAGTACCGAACTCACCGCGTGAGTCAGTCGCGAGGCGACTTCTCCGTAGTGCTGAATTGCTTCGGGCGAAGGTGTCGTCATAGGCACCATTCTGCCCCACACCCTGGGCCCACTCCACTTTGCTCCCCACTTTCTCCCACTGGTCACTCCACTTTCCTCCCCACGCGCCCCCACTTTCCTCCTCAGAGGCCTAAGCGGGGCTGTTCTGGTGGGCATTTCGGTGGGGCTGACCGCCGTTGGGCCCAGGTTGGAAGCGTTTTCGGGCCCTGGCGGCCGACTCGCCCCACTTTCTACCACCGCTGTGACCAGGCAAAATACTGGGCCTAGGTCCAATTTTGGGCCCTGGGGAGGACATGGTGGGGGAAAGTGGAGTATAGTGGGGCGCATCGGAGTCATGTGGCTTCGAAAGGGGTGAGACGACATGTTCCTCGGCACGCATAATCAGCGGCTCGATGACAAAGGTCGTCTTCTCCTGCCCGCAAAGTTCCGTGAGGAACTGGCCGGAGGTCTGGTCATCACCCGTGGTCAAGAGCGCTGTCTCACCCTGTTCTCGACCCGGGAGTTCGAAACCGTCCACGAGCAGCTTCGCGCCGCTCCCATGACGAGCAAGGACGCCAGGGACTACCTCCGCGTGTTTCTTTCCGGGGCTTCGGCTGAGCAGCCGGACAAGCAGGGGCGGTTCACCATTCCGCAGATCCTGCGCCGGTACGCATCACTTGACCGCGATGTCGCAGTGATCGGCATGGGAAACCGTGCTGAGATCTGGGATTCAGCTCTGTGGGAGGAGTACCTCGCACAGACCGAGCAGGGATTCGCCGACCGAACCGACGAGGTGATTCCCGGAGTTTTCTGATTGTTGGTCCGAAGACTCCGTCCGACCGAACACAGGGTTTTGGAATACTTCCCCGATTCCAAAGCCAGGAAGTCCTGACACACTTCCCCGGTGCCAGGGCACGGCCGGACGGGGTCTTAGGTTCAACAGCCGCGAAGAATGAGAAGAAGGAGGATGACAATGAGCGTCTACCCGCACGTACCCGTCCTCCTGGACAGGTGCGTTCAGCTGCTGACCGTGGGCATCGAAGCCGTCATCGAAGCCGGGGACACCCCCGTTGTTGCGGACATGACGCTCGGCATGGGCGGTCATTCAGAAGGTGTGCTCGAATCCAGCGACGACGTGCATGTCATCGGCATCGACAGAGATCCCGAAGCTATCGCCATTGCAAGCAGCAGGCTTCAGCGCTTCGGCAAGCGCTTTACGCCGGTGCACGCGCGTGACGACGAACTCGGTGCGATCCTTGCGCAGCGCGGCGTGCGCTTAGCTGGGGTCCTCTTCGATCTCGGTGTGAGCTCACTGCAGCTCGATGACGACGACCGCGGCTTCAGCTATTCGCGCGCAACCGCACTCGATATGCGGATGAACGCAGAAGACGCCCTGACAGCGGCAGACATCCTCAATACCTACCCCCAGGCGGAACTGGCTCGCATCATCTCCGAGTACGGCGAGGAGCGCTGGGCTGACAAGATCGCCTCTGTCATCGTCGAAGACCGCCAGAAACGGCCGTGGGAAACCACCGACCAGCTGGCAGAAATGCTGCAGCGGGTCATTCCCGAACCCAAAGGGCAGCGCAGACGCTCGCACCCAGCCAAACGGACGTTCCAAGCACTGCGCATTGAAGTCAATGCGGAGCTGGACATTCTTCGCTCCGCCCTCCCGCAGGCCCTCGAAGGCCTGCACGTGGGCGGAACCGCGGTCGTCGAGTCCTACCAGTCCCTCGAAGACACCATCGTCAAGAAGCTCTTCCGGGCCGGCACCGTCAGTGCGGCACCTCCGGAATTGCCCGTCGTGCCCGAACACCTGCAGCCCTGGCTGAAAGACCTGACCAGGGGAGCAGACAAAGCCGACGCAGAAGAAATCGAGACCAACCCGCGCGCAGCGAGTGTGCGCCTGAGGGCAGTGCAGAAGACAAAGGAGAAGCCGCAATGAGCCACGCAGTCAAAACGGCCGCTCCCCGAAGTCGCCCGCAGAAGCAAACAGAGCAGAGCAAACCGAAGCTGCGCCTCGTCGTACCGGAAATTGCTGAAGCTCGGTCCTCTTTTTCTCTGCTGTGCGTAGCCACCATCGTGGTGGGGCTGGCACTCATTCTGGTGACGAACATCTTCATCAACCACAGCACCTACCGCGTGCAGGAGCTCAGCACCGAACGCGACAAGCTGACGGATGACCGCGACCGCCTCGCTGAAGACCTCTCGTACCGGATGAGCCCGCAGAACATCGAAGACTCAGCGAAAGCTCAGGGTCTGAAGCCCGCAGCATCCATTAAGTTCATCCGCGAAGATGGCACAATAGTCGATGCCCCACAGGGCGAGGACAAAGCGCCCGACGGCAATGTCCCGGGGCCTCGCAAAGACGCCCGCGACGACATCAAACCGAACCTGAAATCCGACGAGCGGCTGCCGGTAGTCGGCGGCAGCAGCGGAGCGCTCAACCCGCCGAAGCTCCAAGAGCCAAACGAACAGGCCGACAAGTAAGGGAAACTATGAATCCGCGTTCTGGTCGGTCCGCCAAGACCAAGCGGCAGCGCGGATTCATGATCCGCACGCGGCTGGTCGCCTTCTTCTCAGTGCTCGTGCTGATCGGCGTTCTCGGCCGACTCGTGTGGATTCAAGGGCTGGACGCTTCACAGATCGCTTCGCGCGCTCTCGCCGGGCGTCTTGTTACCCAGCCGCTTCCAGCAGACCGCGGCGTCATCATCGGTGCAGACGGGACAGTGCTTGCAGACAACGCCGACCGCTACCAGATAGTCGTCGATCAGGTGAACGTCGCAGCCTACAAAGACGATGACGACAAACCACTCGGCGCTTGGGGTGCGGCGAAGGCAATGGCCCCTGTCCTCGACACCGAAGCCGGCCTGATCTTCCCGAAGCTCAGCGGAGACAAAAGGTGGAATCCCGTAGCCACCGGCATCACCAGCGAAGTCTGGCGGGAGATACAAGAACTCGAAATTCCCGGCATCACAGCCGAGAAATACACCGTCCGCTCCTATCCCTCCGGTGCGGTCGCCGGCAACCTCATCGGGTGGGTCGGCTCTGACGGCGTGCCGCTGGCGGGCCTTGAACTGCAGCACCAAAAACAGCTTCAGGGCAAAGACGGCAGCAGACAGTTCGAAAAGGGGCTGCGCGGCGACATCATCCCGCTGGGCGAAAACGACACCAAGCCGCCGGTAAACGGCACCGGCCTCGAACTGACCATCGACCCCCAGATACAGCTGTTTGCGCAGCGTTCAATCGCTGCTGCAGTGAAAGATCACAAAGCCGAATGGGGCACGGTCGTCGTTGAGGAGATAGGCACGGGCAGGCTTCTGGCAGTTGCCCAGGCGCCCACCGTCGACCCCAACGATCCCGGCGGTGTCGACGGAGCCAACCGAGGAGCACGCGCATTCACCGACCCCGTCGAACCCGGTTCGACCGGAAAGGCCATTACGGCTGCAGCGCTCATCGAAGAGGGACTGGTCACACCGGAAAGCCGCTTCACGGTGCCGGACAAATGGAAAGCGCCCAACGGCGAAGAGTTCCGCGACTCCAGTCCGCACGCAGACGAAAAGCTCACCTTCTCCGGGATCATCGAACAGTCATCCAACACCGGAACACTCATGGCCGGTCAGAAGCTCAGCCCGCAGCAACGCTACGACTACCTCACAAAATTCGGACTCGGCAAGTCCAGCGGAATCGACTTCCCCGGTGCGACAGCCGGCAGCGTCCACCCCATCGACAAATGGGACGGACGCACCGCGTACACCGTCATGTTCGGCCAGGGAGTCTCCGCAACCACGCTGCAGAGCGCTTCAGCGTTCGCCACGCTCGGCAATGGGGGAGTGCGCGTACCCCAGCAGCTCGTAAAGGGAACCGTGAACGACTCCGGCCGGGTTTCGGAGATCCCGCCGAAAGAAGGCACCCGCGTTGTGAGCGATCAGACGGCGGCCTCGGTGATCACCATGCTCGAAGCCGCCGTTGCCGAGGGGACCGGCACATCCGCACAGATCAAGGGCTACCGGGCGGCCGGAAAGACCGGAACAGCCCAGATTGTCGAGACCAGCGACCGGGAGAGCGGCTACACCGCGAACTTCTCCGGTGTGGCTCCAGCAGAAAATCCGAAACTCGCCGTGAGCGTCACACTGCAGCGACCCACCAAGGGATACTACGGTGGTACCTCTGCCGCACCGGTGTTCTCAGAAGTCACCGGATACGCGCTGCGGCAGATGGGCGTTGCCCCATCGACTGAAGAACCGAAACTGATTCCGAAAGAATGGAAATGATGAAGCTGAGCGAACTCCCCGGCGGAGCCGTCGTTCACGGGGATGGGAACATCACCGTCAGCGGTGTGAGTCTGGACTCCAGGACCGTATCGCCAGGCGGACTGTACGCGGCCCTTCCGGGAGCGAACGCGCACGGAGCGCAGTTCGCCCAGCAGGCACTCGACCGCGGCGCCGCAGCGATCCTCACCGATCAGGCCGGACGAGACCTGCTGTCGGAAGCGGTTGGCGACATTCCGGTCCTCTGCCACCCGGCACCTCGGGCGGTCCTCGGTGACATCGCTGCCGCAGTCTACGGAACAGACCCGCAGGCCCCGGCCCTGTTCGGCATCACCGGAACCAACGGCAAAACCACGAGCACCTTCATCCTGGACGCCCTGCTGCAGAAGCTCGGCAAGACAACAGGGCTGATCGGAACGGTAGCCACCGTCATCGCCGGGCAGGAACAGCCGAGCGCCCGAACCACCCCGGAAGCTCCCGACCTGCACCGTCTGTTCAAAGACATGCGCGACCAGGGCGTTGAAGCGTGCTCCATGGAGGTGTCCTCCCACGCGCTGAGCCAGCACCGGGTCGACGGCACGCACTTCACCGTGGCAGGTTTCACCAATCTGTCCCAGGACCACCTGGATTTCCACGGGAGCATGGAAGAGTACTACCGCGCGAAAGCCCTTCTGTTCACACCCGAGTTCGCATCCCGGGGCGTCATCGTGCTGGCAGACGACTGGGCACGCCGACTTGCGCGGGAGTCGCAGATCCCCGCAGCCACCGTCGCCGCCGGTGTCGAAGACTCAGCGGACTACACGATCGTCGATGTCGACGGCCTTGCGTTCACCCTCAGCGGTCCGCACGGCAGCATCCGCGCCCAAAGCCCGCTGCCGGGGGATTTCAACATCAGCAACACCGCGCTGGCGCTTGCCATGCTGCTCGAATCCGGCGTGTCGGCAGAAGAGCTCGTCTCAGCGGCAGAGGACTTCAGCGTTCGCGTTCCCGGCCGGATGGAAGTCGTCTCAGAACACGCCCCGCGCGCCATTGTCGACTATTCGCACACTCCCGACGCAATTGAAAAGGCTCTCTCCGGTCTGGCAGGTCAGCCCCTGGTCGTGGTGTGCGGTGCGGGCGGAGAACGCGACCACGGCAAACGTCCCCTCATGGGCCGAGCCGCAGCGGAGAACGCAGACGTCGTCATCATCACCGACGACAATCCCCGCAGTGAAGATCCTGCGACCATTCGCGCCGAAGTCATCAGCGGTGCCCGCGCAGCGGTCTCTGACGGCACCAGCCGGGCTGCCGCCGACGCTGTCGTCGAGTACGCCAGCAGGCGAGAGGCAATTGAGGCGGCGGTGGCGGCAGCGGGCACCAGTGGCACTATCCTGGTTGCCGGCAAGGGTCACGAACCCGGCCAAGACTACGGCGAGACCAAGCTGCCATTTGACGACCGTGAAATAACACGCGCCGCCGTCTCACAGTGCGGTTCTCCCACGGCTAACCGGTAAGGTCTGAAGGGATATGAAGGAATTCACTGCTGAAGAAATCGCCCAGGCCACTGGCGGCGAACTCTACGGAATCTCACCGGACGCGGTTCTCTGCGCCGGTGCCGTCACAGACTCCCGCGAAGTGGGCCCCGGTGACATCTACGTCGCGCGCACGGGGGAGAACCACGACGGCCTCGAATTCGCCGCTGCGGCCGTGCAGGCCGGTGCGGCGCTCGTCATCGCCGAAGCCGTTCCGTCCGTCGACGGCGAGCACCTGCCCTCGTGCGTCGTCGATGACGCAACCGCGGCTCTTGGCCAGCTGGCAAAGGCGAATGTCGAAGCTCTGCGCAGCACGGGTGAGCTCACGGTTGTGGCGATTACGGGCTCTGCCGGAAAGACCACGGTCAAAGACCTCGCTGCAGCGCTGCTGTCGACAGCCGGAGAGACCGTGTGGCCGCCGAACTCCTACAACAACGAAGTCGGTGTTCCGCTCACCGCGCTGCGTGCCGGTGCCAGCACTCGGTACCTCGTGCTCGAAATGGGCGCACGCAACATCGGCAATCTCGCCTATCTGACTTCGCTCGTGCGCCCGGACATCGCCGTCGAACTCGGAGTCGGTTCGGCGCACGCGGGAGTCTTCGGGTCCATCGAGAACACCGCTCGAGCCAAGGCCGAGCTCGTCGAATCGCTCATCCCCGGCGGAACCGCGGTGCTCAACGGCAATGATCCGCGCGTGCGCTCCATGCAGTCGGTTCTGGCTGAGGGCGTGGACACCCTGTTCTTCGGGACGAATGTCGACGAGGGCGTCTGGGCCTCTGACGTCGACATCCAGCCGTCGGGCCGCACGGCCTTCGACCTGCACCTTCCCGATCATCCAGAGCCGCTTCACATCGAACTTGCGCTGCTGGGCGAACACCACGTGTCCAATGCGCTGGCCGCCTCGGCTATTGCGCACCTGTGCGGTGTCGCTCCCAAGGACATTGCAACCATCCTCGCCACATCCGGCGCTGCCAGCCGGTGGCGCATGGAGCTCATTGACTCGCCCAACGGCGTCACCGTCCTCAACGACGCGTACAACGCCAACCCAGACTCGATGCGCGCGGCCCTGAAGACCCTCGCCGCCATGGGCGCGGGGGATGCCGACCACCCGCCTCGTCGGACCTTCGCGGTTCTGGGCGAAATGCTCGAACTCGGAGACGAATCAGCTGAGGCACACTACGAGATCGGCCACCTGGTGGTCCGTCTGAACATCACCCGCACCATTGCCGTCGGCCAGGGAGCTCTGCCCATCTACCAGGCGGCAAACCTCGAAGGCTCCTGGGGCAGTGAAGCGGCCTGGGTGCCCACCGTGACGGAAGCCCGCGAACTTCTGGCATCCGAAGTCGAGCCCGGTGACATTGTTCTGTTCAAGTCCTCCCGTGACGCCGGTCTGCGATACCTGGGAGACGAATTCGCAGGAGTTTCAGTAGCGCAATGATCGCAGTCGTCCTCGCCCCGTGCTTTGCCCTGTTGTTGACCCTGCTGGGCACGCCGCAGTACATCAAGATCCTTGTCAAGAGGAATTACGGACAGTTCGTTCGCGACGACGGTCCGGCATCCCACGCAACCAAGCGGGGCACGCCCACAATGGGCGGTGTCGTCATCATCCTGGCGACCCTCGTGGCCTATTTCCTGGCTCACCTGCTGACGGGCTCCCAGCCGACCATGTCGGGTCTGCTGGTCCTGTGGCTCATGACGGGCCTGGGCATTGTGGGCTTCTTGGATGACTTCATCAAAATCTCCAAGAAGCGCTCCTTGGGCCTGCGACCGGTGCCGAAGATGATCGGGCAGGCATTTGTCGGGGTGACCTTCGCCGTTGTCGCGCTGTTCTTCCCGAACTCCTACGGGGAAACTCCCGCAACCACCGCAATCTCGATTTTCAGGGACACACGCGTCGACCTGGCTTTTGCCGGTTTCGGTCTGGGCCTGGTCCTGTTCATCATCTGGGCGAACCTGGTCGTCACGGCCGTGTCGAACGCAGTGAATCTCACAGACGGCCTCGACGGTCTGGCCGCCGGCGCATCCGCGATCGTGTTCGCCGCCTACGTCCTCATGACCTCGTGGCAGTCCACACAGAACTGCGACCTCATGTCATCTGCTCGGGCCGGCTGCTACGAAGTGCGCGACCCGCGCGACCTTGCCATTGTTGCCGCGGCAATTGCCGCGGCCTGTGTTGGCTTCCTGTGGTGGAATGCCTCGCCCGCGAAGATCTTCATGGGAGACACCGGTTCGCTGGCGATCGGCGGTGCCTTCGGCGGTCTTGCGATCCTGTCGCGCACTGAGCTGCTTCTGGTGGTCCTCGGCGGCCTGTTCGTCATCATCACACTCTCTGTGATCCTGCAGGTGGGCTCGTTCAAGCTGACGGGCAAGAGGATCTTCCGCATGGCTCCGCTGCAGCACCATTTCGAGCTCAAAGGCTGGGCCGAGGTGACGATCGTCATCCGGTTCTGGATTGTGGCTTTGGTCTTCGCGGTCATCGGCGTTTCTCTGTTCTACGGGGAGTGGGTGTCCAACGTTGGCCGATGACGCAGTCATGCCCGCTGGCGATGCAGCCGGTGAGCAGCCGGTGCTCATTCCCGCCATCAGCCCGCCCGGAGCGGAGCCGGTGGACTACCCGAACAAAGACCGCATTCCAGAAGCGATCCACGGCCCGGAATCGTCTCTTGCAGGCATTGTCGTGTGCGTGACAGGGCTTGGGGTATCCGGCTACCCGATGGCTGTCCACCTGGCTGAGCGCGGAGCCGAAGTCATCGTCGTCGACGCCGATGCACAGCGTGACGAATCTGAACACGAGACAATTCTCAGGGTGTTCGACGTCGATATTCGCCGCGGAGCCGAACATGTTGAGAAGCTGCCGCGCACGGCTTCGGGCCGTCTGCCGGACCTGGTGTGCACCTCGCCGGGCTGGCGGCCGGACCAACCGCTGCTGGTCGACGCCGCCGAACACTGTGTTCCGGTGATCGGCGAGGTGGAGCTCGCCTGGCGCGTGCGCGGCGCCAACAGCGCCCCGTGGCTTGTTGTCACCGGCACCAACGGCAAGACAACCACCACCTCGATGCTCGATTCGATGCTCAAAGCACAGGGACTGCAATCCAGGGCGTGCGGCAATATCGGCGCTCCGCTGCTGGAGGCGGTGCTCGATCCCGGTGCCGAAGTGCTCGCGATTGAGCTGTCGAGTTTCCAGCTGCACTGGCAGTTCTCCATGGCAGCCCATTCGGCCGCGGTGCTCAACCTTGCCGATGACCACCTCGACTGGCACGGCGGCTGGGACGGCTACGTGGCCGATAAGGCGAAGGTCTACTCCAATGTCCAGCTGGCGTGCGTGTACAGCTGCGAAGATTCCGCAACGCGCGAACTCGTCGAGGACGCCGAAGTGATTGAAGGTGCCCGCGCCGTGGGCTTTCGCCTTGACACGCCCGGCGTGGGTGAACTCGGCGTAGTCGGGGACGTTCTCGCCGACCGAGCTTTTGCCCAGCGCCGGCAGACCGCGGCCCAGGAACTCGGCTCACTTGAAGACGTCGCGCAGGCATCTGGAGCGCCCGGTGCGAAACCGGCAGACCACCAGGTGCTCAACGCTTTGGCCGCTGCTGCTTTGGCACGCAGCATCGGCATTGAACCGGCAGCTGTTCGCGACGGTCTGCGCAATCACCGGGTGGGTGACCACCGCAACGCAGTGGTCGCGCAGGCAGACGGTGTGACCTGGGTGGACGACTCTAAGGCCACTAACCCCCATGCCGCTGCCGCATCGCTGGCGGCGTGCGAATCGATTGTGTGGATCGCCGGGGGACTGGCCAAGGGCGCAGATTTCACTGACTTGGTTAAGAGCTTTGCCGACCGGATTCGGACCGCAGTTGTCATCGGCGCAGACTCTGCCGAGCTGATAGGGGCGCTCGAAGCCGCGAATGTCAACTACACGGTAGTTCCGCCGTCGGGTCCTGACGTTGTGGAGGACAGCCGAAGCCGTGGGGCGGATGTTATGCACCGGGCAGTCGCCGCGGCCGGGCAGCACGCCGCTGCAGGCGACACGGTGCTCTTGGCACCGGCTTCGGCCAGCATGGACCAGTTCCTCAACTACGCAACGCGCGGTGAACTGTTCGCCGACGCTGTGCGAGGTGCCCTGTCGTGACCGGAGCAGCCCCTTCCCGACGGCGGGGCTTCCGTGCACAGATCACCGAGCTGTCCGACAGGTGGCAGCGCCTTCTGGCGCGGAAGACGGCCACGTTCTACCTGATCCTCATTCCCGTCACGGCGCTGACCGGCGTCGGTCTGCTCATGGTGCTGTCGGCGTCATCGGTCACGTCCGGGGATGCGAGTGTCTCTTCGGCGTTCTCTGTCTTCCTGCGGCAGGCGATCTATGCGGCCTCGGGCCTGGCTCTTATGTTTGCAGTGTCCTTCACGCCCGTGAAGGCCAGCTTCCGCCTGACCTATGTGGTTCTGATCCTCAGTCTCATCCTGCAGGTGCTGCCGCTGACCCCTCTGGGTGTTTCCATCAACGGCAACCGCAACTGGATTCGCATCGGCCCCGTGCAGATTCAGCCGTCCGAGTTCGTCAAAATCGCTCTGGTGCTGTTCACAGCTCGCTACATGGCGCTCATGGTCCGCAGACCTTTCACCATTAAGAACATGGCGGGCTTTCTGTTCTTCGCCGGTGCTGCGGTTGTCCTGGTCCTCGCGGGTCAGGACCTGGGAACGGTCATGATCCTCTTTCTGGTGTTGGGCACCGCACTGCTCGTCGGGGGGCTTCCCAAACGCTGGATTTTCGGCCTGGCCGCTATAGCAGCCGTGTCCGTCGCGTTCTTCGTCATGACGAGCGAAAACCGCATGACCCGCGTTATGGCCATGCTTTCCGGAAGCCGCGGGGAAGCCGGTGATCCGCTCGGCGCCCACTGGCAGTCCGACCACGGCCTCTACGCCCTTGCATCAGGAGGGTGGCTGGGTGTGGGGCTCGGCGCCAGCCGCGAAAAATGGTCCTGGCTTCCCGAAGCCCACAACGACTTCATCTTCGCGATCATCGGCGAAGAACTCGGACTGCTGGGAGCAGCCGCTGTCATCGGCCTGTTTGCGCTTCTGGGCTTCGGGATCTACCGGCTCATGGTGCAGACCACGAGTGTTTTCGTCCAGACGGCTTCGGCGGCGGTCTTTGCCTGGCTTATCGGTCAGGCCGGGGTCAACATCGCGGTTGTCGCAGGAATTGCGCCGGTGATCGGAGTACCTCTGCCCTTTGTATCCTATGGGGGCTCGTCGATGCTCGCAGCGCTGATAGCCGCGGGTCTTCTGCTGTCCTTTGCCCGTTCAGAAACCGGGGTCGCTGCGGCTTTGGCCGAGCGGCGGTCGCGTTTCTGGGGCTCTTTGACCTTCCTTAAAAGGAGGAGCTGATCATGCTCAACGTTCTCTTCGCCGGCGGCGGCACAACGGGGCATATTGCCCCGATGCTGTCGATTGCCGATGATCTGCGGTTTCAAGATCCCGATTCCGACATCCTCATGCTCGGGACGGACGAAGGCTTGGAAAAGCGGCTCGTGCCCCAGGCCGGCTACCGCCTGGAGACAATTCCGAAGGTGCCGTTCCCGCGGGGACTGAACTCCAAGGCTCTCAGTTTTCCCTTCCAGTTCGCATCATGCATCCGGCAGGTGCGGCATCTGCTCAAGGAGCACAGAACCGACGTTGTCGTCGGAGTGGGCGGCTACGTCTGCCCTCCCGCGTACCTGGCTGCCAAATCGCTCGGCATTCCGATTGTTCTGCACGAAGCTAACGCGGTTCCCGGCATGGCCAACAAGCTCGGTGCCAAATACGCTCACCCATCGCACATCGGCTACACATTCGCCTCAACGCCAATGGCCGGTGACCACGTGGGCATGCCCATGCGCATTGAAATCGCTCAGGTGGACCGCACAGACGCAGGCCACCGAGCTCAGGCTGCGGACCGGCTGGGCATCAACCCCGAACTTCCTACCCTCGTTGTCACGGGAGGGTCATCCGGGGCGCAGAAGATCAACGAAGCATTTGCCGAGACCGCTGCGGAGTTCACCGGCCTTCAGGTTCTGCACATCACGGGAGCGGGCAAAGCCGATGAGCTGCGGGAAGCGGCGAAGGACTGCCCCGACTATCACGTGGTCGAATACGTCGACGGCATGGAGAACGCCTACGCTGCCGCGGATCTCATCGTGTGCCGTTCGGGCGCCGGAACGGTAGCAGAAGTCACAGTCGCTGAAGTTCCAGCGGTCTACGTGCCGCTGGCAATCGGCAACGGAGAACAGAAGCGCAACGCGGCTGATTCGGTCAATGCCGGAGCCTCGAAGCTCATCGACAATGCCGACTTCACTGCTGACAGTGTGCGAAGCACCGTCCTGCCCCTGTTGCGCGACGCCGACCGGCTTGCACAGATGAGCGCCGCCGCTCGGGGGCTGGACTTCCCCGTCAGCGCCGATCGAGCGATGACGGAGAAGATCTTTGCCGCAGCGGGTGCAGAACATCCCGACCGCGGCTATCCGTCCGAACGCCAGACCCGTCGTGAGCGCGACACAAAGGAGAGCTGAATGAAGCCCAACCTCAGCGAGCCCATCCACTTCGTCGGCATCGGCGGAGCGGGGATGTCCGGCATTGCCCGCGTCATGTTGATGCGCGGCTGCTCCGTCACCGGCTCTGACGCCAAAGACTCATCCGTCGTCACGGCTCTGCGCGCACAGGGAGCCAAGATCAACATCGGGCACAGCGCTGAAGCCGTCGACGGTGTGGGGACGGTTGTCGTGTCTTCTGCGATTCGCGAAAGCAACCCTGAACTGGCGGCGGCCCGCAGCAGGGGAATTCCAATCATCCACCGGTCGGAAGCACTGGCGGCGCTCATGGAGGGCTACCGCACGGTTGCGATTGCGGGCACTCACGGCAAAACGACCACGACCTCGATGACGACGGTGGCGTTGCAGGCATGTGGTGCCGATCCGTCCTTTGTCATCGGGGGAGTGCTGACGGCTGCGGGCACAAATGCCCACAGCGGAACCGGTGACGCCTTTGTTGCCGAAGCCGATGAGTCAGACGGGTCGTTCCTTCTGTACAGCCCGGAAATCGCAGTTGTCACCAATGTTGAGGCCGATCACCTTGACCACTACGGCAGCTGGGAGAAGGTCCGGGAGGCGTTCGCACAGTTCGCCCACAGGGTCGAAGAGAACGGCGGGGTGCTCATTGCCTGTGCCGACGATGCCGGCAGCCGCGAAATCGCCGACCTGGCGCGAAGCCGAGGAGTCCGCGTAATCGCCTACGGCACCTCGGCAGACGCGGACGTCCGGATTGTCGACGTCGAACACACCCACCAGTCCCAAAGCTTTGTTCTGGAAACCGCGAGCGGCAGGTCAGGCCGGTACGAACTGAGCCTGCCGGGGCTGTACAACGCGCGCAATGCAGCAGCTGCGCTGACGGTCGTGGCAGAACTCGGCCTCGACGTCGACGCGGCCGCGGAGGGGCTGGGGCGCTTCGGCGGCACCAAGCGCCGGTTCGAGCACAAAGGCACTGAAAGGGGCGTGCGGGTGTTTGACGACTATGCCCACCACCCCACGGAGCTGCACAATCTCCTCATCGCCGCCAAGCAGGTTGTCGACCCTGAACGCAGTGTGCGCGTCGTCTTCCAGCCGCACCTGTACAGCCGCACCCAGAATTTCCGTCGCGAGTTCGGTGAGGCTCTGGGCTTGGCAGATGATGTCATCGTCATGGACGTCTACCCCGCACGTGAGGATCCGATTCCGGGCGTGACCGGGGCGATCGTCGCCGCTGAGGTGCCGCTGCCAGAGGAGCAGGTCACTTTTGTCCCGTCATTTGCCGAGGTGGCAGATCTCGTTGCACAGCGATGCCGTCCCGGTGACGTTGTCATCACCGCCGGTGCCGGAGACGTGACAATCGTCGGGCCGGAGATTCTTGACGCACTGCGCAGCCGATGAGCACCTCGAGCCTTGACGAGCGCCGCAGGGAGCACAGGTCCCTGCGGCTGCGGCGGATGCTGCTGGCCTCCGCCGCAGCCGTCGGCGTGCTCGCCTTGGCAGCTGCCGCGTGGTTCAGCCCGCTGCTGGCACTCACGGATGTCAAAGCTGAGGGCCAGAAGCTCGTCAACGCCGATGATGTTGCCTCTTTCGTACTGGATCAGCATGGCGGAACACCGTTGCCGCAGCTGCGATCCCAAGAGCTCAAAGACGAACTCGCCGAAGAGTTTCCGCTTGCGCACAGCTTCGACATCAGCCCGGCGGGTCCGCGCACACTGCGCGTAAAGGTGCACGACCGGCAGCCGGCGTTTGTGGTCAAACGCGCCGAAGGCTGGGAGATCTACGACCCCGAAGCGGTTGTGCTGAGCAAATCCGACAGCAGGCCCAAGGGAGTTCCGCTGTACGTCGGAACGGCCGACCGGACCGGCATCGAAACCGCGTCCCAGCTCGTCAGCAGTCTGGGGGAGAACGCCGAGCACACCGCGGCCGTTGCTGTTAAGAGCCCCACGCAGACAGCCGTGGTCATACGGCACAGCAAGGACTACTCGGCCGTTGTGATCCTGGGCGAGCCGATTGACGTCGAGGCGAAGATCGCAACTGCGCGAACGGTCATGCAAGACGAACCGGCGGCCATCGACGTGCAGAGCACGGCAGTCCCGGCTGCCACGGACGAAGTGCCGGCGTGGGCGCGCGTGCCGCAGGACGCATATTCGCAGGGTTGACCGGCTAAGACACACCGCGCAGGTGGTTGCACACACATACCGCCTTTAATACCGTTCTGACGAAGACCATTATCGGCATCGACCGCTGAAAGAGGAATCGACTTGGCTGAATACCCCAATTCCGGAGCTGAGATCAAAGTTGCCGGTACCGGCGGTGGTGGTGTCAACGCCGTACAGCGTATGATCGACGCCGGTCTGCGCGGAGTAGAGTTCATCGCGATCAACACCGATGCCCAGGCCCTCGTCCTGTCCGAAGCAGACACCAAAATCGAAATCGGCCGTGAACTCACTCGCGGCCTCGGCGCCGGTGCCGATCCCGAAATCGGCAAACGCGCCGCCGAAGACTCGGAAGACGCCATCAAGGAGGCGCTCGAGGGTGCAGACATGGTCTTCGTCACCGCTGGCGAAGGCGGCGGCACCGGAACGGGTGCCGCTCCCGTCGTTGCGCGCATTGCGCGCAGCCTGGGTGCGCTGACGATCGGGGTTGTCACACGGCCCTTCACCTTTGAGGGGCGCCGCCGTTCGGAACAGGCAGAAGCCGGAATTGCCACGCTGCGCGAAGAAGTCGACACCCTCATCGTCATTCCGAATGACCGACTGCTGTCGATTTCCGACAAAAACGTCACAATCGTCGAAGCCTTCAACGCAGCAGACGAAGTCCTGCGCTCCGGTGTTCAGGGGATCACTGACCTCATTTCGACTCCCGGCTACATCAACCTCGACTTCGCTGACGTCAAGTCGGTTATGCAGGACGCAGGAACGGCACTCATGGGAATCGGCTCTGCCGTAGGAGAAGACCGTGCGATTCAAGCGTCGGAAGCTGCGATCTCGTCGCCGCTTCTGGAAGCCAGCATTGACGGTGCACACGGCGTGCTCATGCTCGTCCAGGGAGGCGAAGACCTCGGGCTGTTCGAAGTCAACGAAGCCGCCCGCCTGGTTCAGGAAGCGGCTCACCCGGAAGCGAACATCATCTTCGGCAATGTCATCGATTCAGCTCTCGGCGACGAAGTCCGCGTGACGGTCATCGCCGCAGGCTTTGACCCAACGCCCAAGGCTGAACGCGAAAGCCAGCCGCTGACTGCGGCAACTCCCGCAGCACAGACAGCTGCCGCACCGCAGGCGGCTGCGGCCACGCAGGCTGCGCGCGAAGACAGCCCGGCCCCGGAAGCCCCGGAGGTCGAAGCTGAACAGAAGAGCGATATCCCACAGGAACTGCCGGATGAGCGCGATGACTTCGGCGGCGACTCGCTCGACATTCCCTCCTTCCTGAAGTAGCGCCGTGCTGCAGGCCAGACACGTTCACAGCGGTTTGGCGGGGAAAGCTCACGTGGCTTTCACCGACCGTTGGGGCGGCTACAGCTTCGGGAGCTTCAATTCGCTCAACCTGGGCCGTTCGGTGGGAGACGACGACACGCTTGTTGATGCGAACCGCTCCGCCCTCGCTGCCGTTCTGTCTCTTTCGGCTGACAAGATCAGCTTTGTCAGCCAGGTTCACGGTGCCGATGTGCACCACGTGCAGACCGATGACGACATAGGCCTCGGACCGCAGGCGGACGCACAGATTACTGGCCGGCCCGGTGTTGGCCTGGCAATCCTCACCGCCGACTGCGTTCCGGTTGCACTCACTGCGCCGGATACCGGTCATGTGGGTGTTGTGCACGCCGGGCGTCGCGGAATGCTCGCCGGTGCTGCAGTTCAGGCGGCCGAAGAAATGCGTGCGGCCGGTGCGAAAAGAATCTCCGCATACATCGGTCCGTCCATCTGCCCGCGGTGCTATGAAGTCCCTGAAAGTATGCGGGAAGAAGCCATGGAGATTTGCCCGGTGTCCGGAGCGGTGTCTGCGGTCGGAACGGCTGCTGTTGACGTGTCCGGCGGTGTGGCTCACCAGTTGGCGAAGGCCGGTGTCGAAATCGCAGAGTTTTCGCGGACGTGCACATACGAATCTGCCGATCTCTTCTCTTATCGACGCGAGCAGATCACGGGGCGCACCGCAGTAGTGGCTTGGTTTGAACCAAGCGGCGACACGCCCTAGCAGGTCGGGATCTTTCCGCCTTTCGTGCTGTAGTTTCGTTAAGAGAGCTTCCCCCGGACGGCACCAGGAGGTCCCGTGTCTACTCTTAAGAAGATCGGCAACTACTTCGGCTTCGGCGAAGAAGGCTACGAGGACGGCTACGCGCCAGAAGAAGTGCGTGCTGAACAGCCAGAAGAGGTGCCGGAAACACCAACCATCGTTCCGAGTGAGCCTGAACCAGCGCCGGCGCAGGTCACTCCCATCCGCGCCTCCGTGCGCCCGGTAGAAACGGCGGCTCCCTCGACCATGTCTCGCATTCAGACTATTCATCCCCGTTCGTACAACGATGCCAAAATCATCGGCACCACTTTCCGTGAAGGCGTGCCGATCATCATGAACCTCTCCGCCATGGACGAAGCAAACTCCAAGCGGCTCGTCGACTTCTCCGCGGGTCTGATCTTCGGCCTGCGCGGATCCATCGAAAAGGTCACGAACTCGGTGTTTCTTCTCACACCCGAGAACATTGAAGTGACTGCAGAGGCAGACGGCGAAGAAGACTCCCAGGCAAGCTTCTTCAACCAGAGCTGAGCGAACCGACCGGGTACTCTAAGGGGGCGGCGGGACAACCATCCGTCGTCTTCTTCCTTCGAAAGGGCTGAGAGTGGGCTATCCATTCATCATCGTCGGCATGGTGCTCAACCTGTACGTGTACGTGCTCATCGCCCGCGTGATCCTCGATCTCATCCAGGTTTTCAGCCGAGACTGGCGACCTCAGGGCTTCATGCTCGCGGCGGCTGAAATCATCTACACGCTGACCGATCCGCCGGTGAAGGCGGTGCGCAAGGTGATTCCCCCGCTGCGCTTGGGCGGAATCGCCCTTGACCTCGGCTTCATCGTCGTTTTCATAGCGGTGCAGGTTGTGGCCGGGATCCTAATACGATTCGGTTACAGCATGCTGTGAGCGAGGTTTTCCGCACTCAGTTGTTTCTCAGAATCCGACACTTTCGATAGCACGAGTTGGCATTCGAAAAGACAAAACGCCCCGCTGTGGTCTAAAGTGTTATCTAAATCGTTCATCGATGTAGCAACTGTAATCTCGATAAAAGGTGGGCTCATGGCGCTTACGCCTGAAGACGTAGTTAACAAGCGGTTCCAGCACGTTAAGTTCCGTGAAGGTTACGACCAGGACGAGGTCGACGACTTCCTCGACGAGGTCGTTGTCGAGCTGCGCCGTCTGTACACCGAAAACGACGACCTCCGTCAGAAGCTTTCGGCTGCTGAAGCCAAGGTCGAAGATCTCGAGTCGAAGAAGGCGTCCTCGCCTGCCCCGGCTGGAACCTCCAAGGCCGACAACGCTCCGGTGGACCTTTCCGCGACCGCTCCGTTCAATCCCAAACAACTCGGTGGTTCCGCTCCTATTGGAGCTCCCTCCGCCGTATCGAGCTCGTCCGGCTCTTCCGCCGCACGCAGCTCGCGCAGCGGAGACCAGGACGCTCACGGCCTGATCGCCCTTGCCCAGCGCGTCCACGACGAACACGTTGCTGAAGGTGAGCGCACCCGCGACAGGATCATCGGCGAAGCCGAAAAGAAGTCCCACGAAATCCTTTCGGCTGCCGAAAAGAAGCGCGACGACACACTCAGCCAGCTGGAGGGCCAGAAGGCTTCGCTCGAACGCGAAATCGACGGTCTGCAGAACTTCGAGCGCCAGTACCGCACCCGCCTCAAGAGCTACCTGTCGGATCAGCTGCGCGACCTCGAAAGCTCGGGCACGCTCGCACCGGAAACCCTTTCGGGCAACAAGGTGGGCGGAAACCCGAACTCGCTCTGATATCCCATATGACAGAGGCGGCCATCAGAAGATGGCCGCCTCTGCTTGTATCCAGTCCATTCGACCAGCTTCCAGGAGAACAGTGACTCGACGCTCCGCACGCCTGCTGCTGGCAGGCATCGCAGCTTTGGCCTTTGCCCTCGACCAAGCGACTAAGGCTATCGCCGTCACAGCTCTCGAAGGCCAGCCGCGGATAGCTGTGTTCGGCGACCTTGCCGGCTTTGTCTTCCTGCGCAATCCCGGGGCGGCGTTCGGGCTCGGGGCCTCAAGCACGTGGATTTTCACCGCAATTGCCGTTGCCGTGTTCTTTGCGATTGTGGTGGCTGCTCGCCGTCTGAGCTCACCGCTGTGGGCATTGGGGCTGGGACTCCTTCAAGGCGGTCTGCTGGGAAACCTCTTCGACCGCCTGTTTCGACCGCCGGGCGTCTTCCACGGCGCGGTTGTCGACTTCATCGACCTGCACTTCTTTGTGTGCAATGTAGCCGATATAGCGATCACGGCTGCAGCGGTCATCCTCATGCTGGCGGCCCTGAAAGGCACTCCGCTTGACGCTTCGCAGGCTCAATCGCAGGAGAACCATGACTGAGCGCTCATTCCTCATCCCCGAAGGCCTTGACGGCGAACGCATCGACGCTGCGCTGTCGAGGCTTCTGGGGCTCTCGCGGTCAAAAGCCGCCCAGATTGCCGCTGAAGGGGGCGTCCACATTGACGGGACCCGGGCTCAGAAGTCGTCGCGCGTAGCCGGCGGGGCACGGGTCGACGTCGTCATGCCCGAACCTGAACAGCCGCTGCGCATCGTCGCCGACCCCGTGCCCGGCATGAAGATCCTCTATGAAGATCCTGCCATCATCGTGGTCGATAAGCCGATCGGCGTTGCAGCCCACGCGGCAGCGGGGTGGTCGGGTCCTACTGTCATCGGGGGGCTTGCCGCGGCCGGCCATAGAATCGCCACGAGCGGAGCTGCCGAGCGCCAGGGAATCGTGCACCGGCTGGACGTCGGCACATCGGGAGTCATGGTTGTCGCCAAAGGTGAGCATGCCTACTCCGTTCTCAAACGGGCATTCAAACAGCGGGAAGTCGACAAGACCTACCACGCACTTGTTCAGGGACTGCCGGATCCGGTGGTGGGAACAATCGAAGCGTCTATCGGACGGCACCCGCGGCGCGACGGCCTCTACGCCGTGCGCTCCGAAGGCAAACACGCCGTCACCCACTACACCCTGCTGGAAGCATTCCGATCGGCCAGCCTGCTCGAAGTCGATTTGGAAACCGGCCGTACGCACCAGATTCGCGTGCACATGTCCGCCACGAAGCACCCGTGCTGCGGAGATCTTCCCTACGGGGCTGATCCCGTATTGGCCGACCGGCTCGGGCTTGAGCGGCAGTGGCTGCACGCCGTGCGGCTGGGGTTCGTGCACCCCGAGTCCGGTGAGTACGTAGAATTCGAATCTCAGTACCCGGCTGATCTGCAGAACGCGCTCAACCACCTGCGCGCTGCTGCCGGCGAGTAAGGAGAGCAGATCCGTGGCTGACAGCTTTTCGCACCTGCACGTTCACACCGAATACTCGATGCTCGACGGAGCCGCCCGCCTCGGCGACCTCATGCAGGCCGTCAAAGCCAGCGGAATGGATTCGATTGCAATCACCGACCACGGGTACTTGTTCGGTGCCTTCGACTTCTACTCTCAGGCCGTGGCCAACGGAATCAAGCCGATCATCGGCTTGGAAGCATATGTGACACCGGGAACCTCCCGGCATGACAAAACCCGAGTGAAGTGGCGGGCCGACGAATCCCAGCGCGGTGACGACGTATCCGGCGGAGGCGCGTACACCCATATGACGATGTGGGCTCGCGACAACCGGGGAATGTCGAACCTGTTCAAAGCCGCCTCCCTGGCTTCTCTTGACTCCGTTTTCGGCAAATGGCCCCGCTTGGACCGGGAACTGCTTGCGCAGCATTCGGAAGGCATTGTCGCCACAACCGGCTGCCCGTCGGGCGAAGTGCAGACGCGCCTGCGCCTCGGCCAGTTCGACGAAGCCCTTGCAGCCGCCGGAGAGTTTCAGGAAATCTTCGGCAAAGAGAACTTCTTCTGCGAAATCATGGACCACGGGCTCAGCATTGAAAAGCGCGTGTCCAAAGACCTGTTGGAAATCGCCAAGCGCCTAGACCTGCCGCTTGTGGCAACCAACGACCTCCACTACACCCACGAATCGGACGCCAAAGCTCACGAAGCGCTCCTGGCCATCCAATCGGGATCGAAGCTCATCGAACCGACCTACGACCAGGGCGGTTCGCGCTTTGCCTTCTCCGGCACCGGCTATTACCTGAAGTCCGCCGCGGAAATGCGGGCCCTTTTCAAAGAAATGCCGGAAGCCTGCGACAATACTCTGCGCATTGCCGAAATGTGCGATGTGTCCTTTGACACGGATGCAAACTTCATGCCGAAGTTCCCCACCCCCGACGGCGAAGACGAAGAGTCCTGGCTGTACAAGGAAGTCGATAAGGGGCTGCACTACCGCTTCCCCGACGGGATACCCGACGATGTGCGCAAGCAGGCTGACTACGAACTGGACATCATCGCCAATATGGGCTTCCCGGGCTACTTCCTCGTGGTCGCCGACTTCATCAACTGGGCGAAGGACAACGGCATTCGCGTGGGCCCCGGCCGCGGTTCCGGCGCTGGGTCGATGGTCGCCTACGCCCTGCGCATCACCGACCTCAATCCGCTAGAGCACGGTCTGATCTTCGAGCGCTTCCTCAACCCCGACCGCGTTTCGATGCCCGACTTCGATGTCGACTTCGACGACCGTCGGCGCGGTGAGGTCATTGAATACGTGACCCGCAAATACGGCTCCGAATACGTTTCGATGATCGTGACGTTCGGAACCATCAAAACCAAACAGGCGCTGAAAGACTCCGCCCGGGTGCTCGGCAAGCCGTTCTCGCTGGGGGAGCGGCTGACAAAGGGACTGCCGCCGGCGGTCATGGCCAAGGACATTCCCCTGGCCGATATCGAAAACCCCAAGGCGGCTCGCTACGGGGAGGCCGGGGACTTCCGCACCTTCATCGAAAACGATCCGGAAGCACGCGAAGTCTTCGACACCGCGTTGGGCCTGGAAGGCCTGAAACGGCAGTGGGGAGTGCACGCCGCGGGTGTCATCATGTCCTCGGCGCCGATCATCAACGTCATCCCGATCATGCGCCGCATCCAAGACGGCCAGGTCATCACGCAGTTCGACTATCCGACGGCCGAAGGCCTCGGGCTGATCAAGATGGACTTCTTGGGGCTGCGGAACCTGACGATCATCTCCGACGCGATTGAGAACATCAAGGTCAACCGCGACTTCGACCTCGATCTGGAAACCCTCGAACTGGAAGACCAGGCGACCTATGAGCTGCTGGCCCGCGGTGACACGCTCGGGGTGTTTCAGCTCGACGGCGGGGGACTGCAGGGTCTTCTGAGGCTGATGAGGCCGGACAACTTCGAAGACATTTCGGCAACCCTGGCGCTCTACCGACCGGGCCCGATGGGCGCTGACTCGCACACAAACTACGCCAAGCGCAAAAACGGTCTGCAGCCGATCACACCCATCCATCCGGAGCTTGCCGAACCGCTGGCGGAGATTCTCGACACAACCTACGGCCTGATCATCTACCAGGAACAGGTCATGGCGATCGCGCAGAAGGTCGCAGGCTATTCCCTCGGCCAGGCCGATATTCTGCGCCGCGCAATGGGCAAGAAGAAAAAGGCTGAACTGGATGCCCAACAGGAGGGCTTCTTCGGGGGTATGAAGGAGCGCGGCTATTCAAAGGAAGCCGCTCAGGCGCTCTGGGACATTCTGCTGCCGTTCTCAGACTACGCGTTCAACAAGGCGCACTCCGCCGCCTACGGCCTGGTGTCCTACTGGACGGCCTACCTCAAAGCGCACTATCCGGCTGAGTACATGGCGGCCCTCCTGACCTCGGTTGCCGACAACAAGGACAAACTGGCCCTCTACCTCAACGAGTGTCGAAAGATGCACATCACCGTGCTGCCGCCGGACGTCAACGAATCGCAGCTGAACTTCACCCCGGTCGGCGATGATATTCGCTTCGGCATGGGTGCGGTGCGCAATGTGGGCGACAACGTTGTCGACGGGATTGTCAGCGCCCGCGCCGAAAAAGGCGATTTCGGGTCGTTCTCAGACTTTCTGGAGAAAGTGCCCTCACACGTGTGCAACAAGCGCACGGTGGAATCGCTCATCAAATCCGGTGCCTTTGATTCGCTGGGCGAAACTCGGCGCGCCCTGGTGGAAATCCACGAAGAGGCCGTCGACTCGGTCATCGGAGTCAAACGGCAGGAAGCTGTCGGCCAGTTCGATCTGTTTGCCGGTTTGGGCGAAGGCGAGGGGGCGGAGTTCTCAGTTCCCGTGCCCGATAGACCCGAATGGGACAAGAAGGAAAAGCTCGCCTTTGAACGCGAAATGATCGGCCTGTACGTGTCCGATCACCCGCTCAACGGGCTGGAGGGAGTGTTGGCAAGTGAAGCCGACACATCGATTGTTCAGCTGCTCGACCCTGAAAGCCACGTGCGCGATGGTTCGAGTGTGACAGTGTGCGGCATCATCACGCAGGTGCAGCGCAAAGTATCGAAGAACTCCGGCAAGCCCTATGCCATCGTCACGGTGGAGGACCTTGAGGCGAGCCTGGAAATCATGTTCTTCGGCGATGTCTACGAGCCGGTTGCCTCACTGCTGGCAATCGACCTGGTGGTGACGATCACCGGCCGAGTCCGTCAGTCGGATGACAGGCCGACGTCACTCATGGCTCAGTCGATGACGATTCCAGACGTCACCGATCCCGAAGACCGCCCGCTGGTGCTCAGCGTTGCCCACTCGATGCTGAGCGAACAGCTGGTCACCCAGCTAGGCGACATTCTGCGGTCAAACCGGGGAGCCACCGAGGTCCGGCTTGCCGTCAAACAGCCGGGACGGACAACCCTCATGCGTTTGGACAGTTCGTGCAGTGTGACCAGCGGCCCCAGCCTTTTCGGTGACCTCAAAGCCCTCTTGGGCCCGCGCTGTCTGCAGGGCTGACCGGCCCGCGCCGGGGCACGGCCTTGTCGGACGGGCGGGTGCAGCACAGTCTGCTCCGCTGGGCTCCGTAGACTAACGGTGTGACTGAACTTCTTCGCCGCATCGATCTGCGCAACACCGACATGGACCGCCGTACCCTCCGCACCGCGGTGCCGCGAGCACACGCGGGCTTTTCCCACGCCGCGGGTGCGGCCGCCGAGGTGCTTGCCGATGTGCGTGAGCGCGGGCGTGAAGCAGTTGTTGACCTCACCCATCGTTTTGACGGTGTGAAGCTGGAGAACGTACGTGTTCCCGAGGCCGAACTGAAGAAGGCCTACGACCAACTTCCGGCGGACGTCGAAGAGGCTCTGGGAGAAGCGCGCACGCGTCTGGCCCGCGTGTCAGAAGGACAGCTGCCGTCGGACAGCACCCAGACCTTTGCCCACGGCGGCACCGTCACCAGCAGGTGGCAGCCGGTTGAGCGGGTGGGCCTCTATGTTCCCGGCGGCCTGGCCGCCTATCCGTCAACAGTCCTGATGAACGCGGTGCCCGCTTTGACCGCGGGCGTGAAGTCGATGGCCATTGCCTCACCGCCCGGCCCGGACGGTCTGCCAAACCGCACGGTTATGGCGGCCGCTCATCTGCTTGGGGTTTCCGAAGTGTGGGCGATGGGCGGCGCACAGGCAATCGGTGCTTTCGCCTACGGATTCTCCGATGGCGAAGACCTCGAGCCGGTGGACCTCATCACGGGTCCGGGCAATGCTTTTGTGGCTGCCGCCAAGGCAGAAGTCCGGGATGTTGTGGGCATTGACGCTGTTGCCGGTCCCACCGAGATCATTGTGGTGGCGCTGAGCGGTTCGCGCCCCGAGTTTGCAGCCGCAGACCTGCTGAGTCAAGCTGAGCACGATCCTCTCGCCGCGTCTGTTCTGGTGACCGACAGCGAAGACATTGCCGATGCAGTTGATCTGGCCCTGGCTGAACAGACAGCGCAGACTCCGCACCGCGAGCGCGTTGAGCAGGCACTCAGAGGCGAACAGTCCGGCACCATTCTGGTTTCCTCACAGGACGATGCGATCGCCGTAGCGAATGCCTATGCGGGCGAGCACGTTGAAGTCCACGGAGACAACGCCGAAGAAGCAGCCCGCGGGATCGTCAACGGCGGTTCGGTGTTCATCGGCGACTATTCGCCCGTGGCACTGGGGGACTACTGTTCCGGTTCGAACCATGTGCTTCCCACCGTCGGTTCGGCTGCTTTTGCTTCCGCTTTGGGCACTATGTCGTTTATGAAGGGCAGTCAGGTGATCAGCTACTCGAAAGAAGCGCTGAAGGCCGTCGCCGGTCACATCAGTGCGTTCAGCGCAGTGGAAGACCTTCCCGCGCACGGCGCTGCCGTGCAGATTCGCATGGAGGACTGATGCACTGTCCTTTCTGTCGCAACGCAGATTCGCGCGTTGTGGATTCGCGCACTGCCGAAGACGGCGCGTCGATCCGCAGACGCAGGCAGTGCACCGCCTGCGGGCGCCGCTTCACCACGATGGAAGCCACCAGCCTGTCGGTCATCAAACGTTCGGGCGTGACCGAGGAGTTCTCTCGCTCCAAAGTGATCTCGGGCGTGCGCAAGGCCTGCCAAGGGCGTCCTGTTGAAGAAGACGATCTGGCCAAGCTCGCCCAGACCGTCGAAGAAGCCATTCGCGCTCGCGGTGTAGCCGAAATCGATGCGGACGAAGTGGGGCTGACCATTCTGGCTCCGCTGCGTGAGCTCGATCAGGTGGCATACCTGCGGTTTGCCAGTGTGTACCAGGGCTTTGAAAGCCTTGAAGACTTTGAAGACGCTATTGAATCGCTGCGTGCAGAACGCGACGAACGGACAGCGGACAAAGAACTCTGATGGCGATTTGCACACTGGGCAGCCACTGTGCTTAAAATAGAGGCACACACTTAAGTGTGGTCGCAACAGGCGGCATCGGAGGGGAAGCCGGTGCCGCCTGTTTCTATTCTCCTTGCATTCAGACAGCGCCTGACCAGCCTCTACAAAAGCAGGGCCGGTGCGCAGGCTGTGTGGGAAGTCGGCGTACCCAACAGCTTCAGGCCCATGTGCGTCCACCGTCTTTCAACGGCGGATTCAGACCAGCCCGCCAGGGCAGCGGTCATAGCCAGAAGGTCGAGGTATTCGCTGTAGAGGCGCGACGAGATCGCAGCCCCGGCACAGTTGAGGGCGCGCAGTATCCGGCCGTCGAGGATCATGGGCTTGTCGGCTGTTTCCAAAGACCATTCCGGTTGAGAGAAATAGGCGAGCTTGGTGAAAGTCGAAGGTCCGACGAACGGCACCGCACTGTGCCACAGCGCAAAGGATTCGGCGGCTGTGAGCCCGCGCCCGCGATCGATCAGATCGGCAAGAACTTCGCCGAAACCGCTTACTGCCGGTGCACGGCACGCCCGGTAGACGCTGCGTGCCTGTGTGCCGCTGCCGTAGGCGGCTGTCGCGGCGAAGAACTTCACAGCGTCTTCGGCTGTGCTGGCCCTGCGGCCGAGCGCAAACAGCTGACCGCGTGTAATGCGCGCTCTGCTGTTCCAGCCGTCGGAGTGCAGCACAGTGGGCAGAGGGCAGTCCTGCGGCCACCACCGGGCGAAGTGCTGAGGACAGAATTCAATGGCGTCGGTGGATTCGCTGCCGTGGGGAGAACCCAGTTCGCGGCAGAGTTCCACAGGTGATGGAAATGACATGATGGCCTCGTTTCTGCTGCTCGTGCCAACACTCTTGCAGAAGGCACTGACACAGCGAGACCACAGCGGTCTGCACCGGCTGGTTCTGCCCGCTGTTCCTACAGCCAGGCGGTGACGAGCGAATCCCGACTTTCAAATACTCCGAGGCGCGCTGTGGCACGCGTGAGTGCCACGTAGAGATCGCCGACGGCAGCCGAATCGCCCGCAGCTGCGAAATCCGCCGGTTCGACGAGGGCAACCGCATCGAATTCCAGGCCCTTCGCCTGGTGGGGCTGCAGCAGTGCGACGGGAAAGTCAATGCCGGACGTGCCGATGCCGAACTGGGAGCCGTCGGCGTCCAAAGTCCGTGCCGCTTCGCGCAGCTGGGCTGCCGTGCCGATGACCGCGGCCCGGCCCCCTCCGAGCTCACGCAGCTGCTCAGCCGCCCAAACAGCGGCAGTTGAGGGCACCTCGTCAGAAGACAGTCGAGCAACCGTGGGCGCAGCGTCACCATCGCGAACCGGTGTCGGCACTTCGAGGTTGGGGAAGTGCGTGCGCAGAAGCGCATTTGCCGGTTCCAGAATTGCCGCGGGAGTGCGATAGGACACTGTCAGTTCGGTCAGCGACAGGCGCGATCCCACGTGGGGAGCGAGAACACCCTCCCACGTGCGCGCCGTGTCCGTCAGACTGGCCTGGGCGAGGTCGCCGACGATCGTGGCAGATTTGCTCGGCACTCGCCTGAACAGCAGCCGCAGCTGCATGGGGCTGAGCTCTTGGGCTTCGTCGACTACCAGATGCCCGTACGTCCACTCACGGTCTTCGGCTGCCCGTTCCGCCAGGGGACGGTGATCGCCGCCGTCGGCAAAGCGCTGGGCAAGCAGTTCGGCTGACACGAAGTCCGAAGTGCCCATCATGTCGTTGACCGCCTGCGCGTATTCCGTTTCTGCACCTGCACGCGGGCGAGCGGCAGCTGAGCCCAGCAGCTCCTCGAGCTCGTCGAGCAGCGGAATGTCCTCCACCGTTATGGGCTCGTCTTTGCCGCGGCGCAGGCGAGCCATTTCCTCATACGACAGCAGTCCGTCGGCGGCGGCTACGAGCTTTGCCGGCTTCGTGTACAGATCGCTCAGCACGCGGCCGGCACTGACGGGCAGCCAACACAGGTTGATGGCCCGGCGCACATCCGCTGACATGCGCAGATCGGCCATGTGGTGGCCGCGCGGATCATCCATCCCCGACAGGGGTGAACTCTGCAGAAGCTGTTCGACGAGTTCGTCGAGGATCTGCTGGGCAAAGGCGTCGCGTGCTTCGTTGTGGGGCTTGCCCGAACGCTGGGCCCGCTTGATGGCCTGGCGCACGGACTTGCGCTTGAGGGTGACGCGCTGAAAGCCGACGGCGAGTTCTTGGTCTTCTGCCGGAACCCTCTCGTAGCCGCGGACAGCCCTTTTGATGACATCGACCATCCGCAGACTGCCCTTGACCGCGGCGGTCTTCGGGCCGTCATGCAGTTGGGCTTCAAAGCCCGGCAGCAGTTGGCCCGGGGTGAGAAGAACAGCGCCGGTTTCGCCGAGGCTCGGCAGCACCTTTTCAATGTATTTGAGGAACACGGGTGTGGGGCCGACGATGAGCACGCCGGAACCGGCGATCTTGGTGCGCTGCCGGTACAGAAGGTAGGCGGCCCGGTGCAGGGCGACAGCGGTCTTGCCGGTGCCGGGGCCGCCTTGGACGACCACCGTTTCGTCCGCCGGGCGGCGAATGATCTGGTCCTGCTCAGCCTGAATTGTGGCCACGATGTCGCCCATGCGCCCCGTGCGGTGGCTTTCGAGCGCGGCCATGAGTGCCCCCTCGCCGTGCAGGTCATCGCGTTCGGCGGCTGTCAGTCCGTCGATGTCGAGGACGTCGTCCTCCAGTCCGATGACGGCGCGCCCGCGGGTGGCGATGTGCCTCCTGCGGATGACACCTGCGGGGTTGGCCGCGGTAGCCCGGTAGAACGGTTCGGAGGCCGGTGCTCGCCAGTCCATGAGCAGCTGGCTCTGGTCGGAGTCGGAAATGCCGATCCGCCCGATGTAGGTGGTCTTGTTCTCAGCCATGTCGAGCCGCCCGAAGCACAGGCCGGTTTCGGCTTCGCGCAGCCGCAGCAGCTGGTCTTCGTACATGGTGGCGAAGGCATCGCGTTCGGAGCGGTTCTGGTGGTTGCCGCCGACCTTGGATGCGCGAACGGTGCTGAGTTTGCTGCGCGCTTCTTCGCGCAGGCTGTCCAGGCGATCGTAGACGCGAGAGACATATGTCTGCTCCCGCTGGATTTCGCTGTCTTCCTGCACCCTTCTCCCTCCGATCGGCATTCAATTATGCCGTGGCTTCGCCCGCGTACGCGCACTGGGGGTAGTGGGTTTCAGCGGCCGGTGAAAGCTGTCAGCTGTGTTCCCTCCAAGACGCGGGCAATTGCCGGCCCTCCGCGCAGTGCGCGGGCCACAGTGCCGGGTTCGGGCGGGGTGTGTGCGGCTATTGCGACGGCGTTGCCGTAGCGGCGACCGCGCATATTGCCCGGATCGATTGCCATGCCGACATAGGCAAATGATTGCTGCAGCAGCCGCAGTTCGTCTTTGAGCCGCTCATGAGGTGGAGCTGCCGCAATGTTGACCAGGAAGGTCCCGCTGGGCGCCAGAACGTGTGCGCACTGGTCGAAGAAATCCCGTGTCGCCAACGGCGGGGGAGTTATGCTCCCGGCAAAGGCGTCGCGGACGAGCACGTCGAGGCTGCTGGGGCGGAACGACCGGATTTCGAGTGCGCCGTCACCTGCGCGAAGAGCCAGCCGCGGCTTCTTCGGCAGATCAAACCACTCGCGGACGTATTTCAGCAGGGTCGCGTCGATGTCGATGGCGGTCTGCCTCGATCCGGGGCAGTGGGCATCAATCCAGCGGGGAAGACTGCACCCGCCGGCGCCGATGTGGACCGCCCGGAGGGGTGTTCCGCGGCCGTCGGCGTCATCGTGGCGCACGCGGATGATTCTGGACATCCAATCGAGGTATTCGAAATCCAATCGCAGGGGGTCAGAGAGCGCGATGCAGGACGAAGGCACCCCGTTGATCCACAGGACAAAGGAATCGGGTTCGCCGGCGACGGGCTCGAGGACAGCCGTGCCCGTATCGATGTGAACTTCGCGCTCGCGCTCAGCGGTTCGTCGTTGTCTGCCCATGCTGCCAGTCTAGGAAGGACCTCACTCGGGTTCTCCGGCTTGTGCACAACCAGGCTGCTTTCCACAGTCCACGAGAGCGTGTTGGCAGCTCGGACGTTCCGGGAAAACACTTCTCGCATGAAGAAGATCACCATCAGAACACCAGAAGACATTGTTGAAACCGCGGTTGACACGCTGGGCTACAGGCCGGAGAACTCACTGGTCCTGCTGGGCATTATGGACCCCGGTGCCGGTGAAGGCCCCGGCTTGGGCGTACTCCGCATCGACTACAGCACAGCAGTCGCCATGGGCTTCGCCGATGGGGCTGCCGGCGATGTGCTGGACCTCGTTCGAGGTCTCGGTGACGTGAAAACCGTGCTCCCGGCCGTTTTCTGCTCCGACCTCCACGACATTCTGGGCTTCGCCGGGCCTATAGAAGCACAGTCGTGGAAGGTGCACCGGGATGGCATCTACGCGGTGTGCGATCAGCTTGCTGACTCCGGCTTCGACGTGGGGCGTCCCGTCTGGGCTGCTGCCGATCTCTGCGGGGATTTCGCCTCGCCACGGAACGCGCACCGGTGCAGGGGAGAAAAGACTCGGCCGGCGGGCTTGGCAGAAGCGGCAGCGCTGCCCACGCCGGATTCTGAAATCGTACGGGTGAAAGAACTCCTCGGAACGCCGGCCGCAGCCTTCGCGGCTCTGGCCGATTCCCTGGCACAAGCCGAACACCTGCACATGGGTGGTGCCCCGCCAAACGTGTGTGCGGGTGCGCTGTCGCCGCAAGCACTCAATGCCGCCGATGTCATGCTCGCCAATCCGCGGCGGCGCGATCTGCTTATGCTCCTCATGGCGTTTCAAAACCCCGGTCTGCAGCCTGCCGAACTGCCAGAAGAATGTGATGAGCACACGGAGAGAATGCTGCTTGAAGAGTTTGTCCGGCCTGAGTACATGAACGAGTGTGTAGGCTACAGCGAAGCTCTTCCCGATATGAGTCGGCTTGAGCTGGGGTGTGAACTCATGAAGACAATTGCGGCTTATGCCTCGAGCGGAGCGCTGCCGGATGCACTCGCAGTTCTTGCCTGGTTGGAATGGGTGAGGGGGCGCCTGTCGTTCTCGGACTACTACGCTTCGGCGGCTCTTCACCTGGATCCGGAACACTCCCTGGCTCGACTTCAGGCAGCGGCGGCCGAACAGGCAGTGCTTCCCGGATGGCTGCGATAAGAGGCACGTGGTGGGGCCGATTGGGTCTGAGCGGAATACCGTGAGAAGATAAAGCGTTGACCCGGCAGGTCTCACTAACCGGTCGCCGCCTGTGCAAGAAGCGGCAAGCCGAATGTGAAGACTTGACTTGGGTCTTACTAGTGCCATGAAGACTCAGGGCACCGCAGACGCAGTGAAAGGTGAACCGTGCCGACCGCATCCAAGGACTCCACGAAGACCAGCGCAGACGACTCGGCTGCAAAGAAGACGACGGCGAAGAAGCCCGCGTCCAAGACCACCGCTGAAAAGAGCACCGCAACGACAGCGAAGTCGAAGGCGACGGGAACAAAGGCTGCCGCCGCGAAGTCCACCGCTGCGAAGAAGACAGCCGCAAAGTCGAGCACTGCCAAGAAGTCTGCGACTGCTGCGAAGAAGACAACCGCCGCCAAGTCCACCGCGGCCGCCAAAACGAGTGCTGCGAAGAAGACGACGACTGCTAAGTCCACGACCGCTGCGAAGAAGACGACGTCCGCGAAGTCCACCGCTGCGAAGTCTACGACGACGAAGAAGACAACCGCGGCCAAGTCGAGCACCGCCAAGAAGTCTGCAACTGCGGCCAAATCCACCACGACGAAGAAGGCCACGGCAGCCAAATCCGCCGCGGCTAAGAAATCCGCGGCAGCGGAAGCTGTAGAAGGCGAAGAAGCTCCTAAGAAGACAACCGCGAAGAAGACAGCCGCCAAGAAGCCGGCTGCAGCGGCTGCGGCAGAAAAGCCGACCCGCAAGAAGAAGGACGACGACCTCGTAGAAGACGTCGAAAGCCCGGAGAATCCCGAGAGCCCGGAGGAACCGGAAGAAGCCGACGACGCCGAATCGACGGAAACCCGCAACGCCGAAGAAGAGAAGAAAGACGAAGAAGTCAAAGAAGCAGGCGGCTTCGTCGTGTCGGATGCTGATGACGACGACCAGCCCACAGTGCAGGTCGTCAGCGCGGGCGCAACAGCCGACCCGGTCAAGGACTACCTCAAACAGATCGGCCGTGTGGCACTGCTCAACGCAGCGGAGGAAGTCGATCTGGCCAAGCGCATTGAAGCAGGCATGTACGCCGAGCACCTGCTCAACAGCGGAGAAGTCAAAGAAGCTCGCGACCAGCGCGACTACAAGTGGATCATCCACGACGGCCGCATTGCGAAGAACCACCTGCTCGAAGCCAACCTCCGCCTGGTTGTTTCGCTGGCCAAACGCTACACCGGCCGCGGCATGCTCTTCCTCGACCTCATTCAGGAAGGCAACCTCGGTCTGATCCGCGCGGTTGAGAAGTTCGACTACACGAAGGGCTTCAAGTTCTCGACCTACGCCACGTGGTGGATCCGCCAGGCGATCACCCGTGCCATGGCCGACCAGGCGCGCACCATCCGCATCCCTGTGCACATGGTCGAAGTCATCAACAAGCTCGCCCGCGTGCAGCGTCAGATGCTGCAGGACCTGGGCCGCGAACCGACCCCGGAAGAGCTCGCCAAGGAACTCGACATGACGCCCGAACGCGTCGTCGAAGTGCAGAAGTACGGCCGCGAACCCATTTCACTGCACACCCCGCTGGGCGAAGACGGCGATTCTGAGTTCGGTGACCTCATTGAAGATTCCGAAGCTGTTGTGCCGGCGGACTCTGTGAGCTTCACCCTGCTGCAGGAACAGCTCCATTCGGTTCTCGACACCCTGTCAGAACGCGAAGCCGGTGTTGTCTCCATGCGATTCGGGCTCAACGACGGCCAGCCGAAGACGCTTGACGAAATCGGCAAGGTCTACGGCGTGACCCGCGAGCGCATCCGCCAGATCGAATCGAAGACCATGGCCAAACTGCGCCATCCCTCGCGCTCTCAGGTGCTGCGCGACTACCTTGACTGATCTGCAGCCCTGCCGCTGAAACATGAGGCTCGGCCCCGTCAGACGGGGCCGA
>NZ_KV823278.1 GCF_001815905.1 Brevibacterium sp. HMSC07C04
GCGACTGCCGCTCAGGCCTTGCGGTTGCGGCGGGTCAGCAGAACGGTCGCACCGCCGACGGTGAGCAGTGCGGCACCAGCTGCCAGAGCGCCGAGGCCCTGACCGGTGCGCGGGAGAGCGCCGGACGAAGCAGGAGCTTCCGATTCTTCATCAGCGTTGGCTTCGTCGGCATCAGACTTGTCGGAGTCAGAGGAATCACCGGAGATGGCTCCGCCGGTGCTGCCGGACTTCTTGTCTTCCTTCTTAGCTTCGCTGACAACCTCGAAGGAGTCCTTGAGCGTCTCGCCGTCGAACTCAGCGGTGATGGTGTACTTGCCGACGTAGTCCTCGGCATTGCCGTCGGTGATTCCGGCCACGCTGAGGGCGGCGATGCCGTCTTCGTCAGCTTCGACGGTCTGTGAGTAGGACTGGACGTTCTTTGCCTTGCCGGAGGTGCCGGTGACGGTGAACTTCACCTTGGTGCCGGGTTCAAGGCCGGAAACGGCAGCACCGATGCCCTTCTTCTTGTTGTTGAAGTCGCTGGCCTTGATCTTCTTTTCAGACAGGTGCAGAGTCGGCTCTGCAGCAGGTGCTTCTTCCTCAGACTCTTCGTCTTCAGCCGGGGCTTCTTCGCCGGACTCTTCGCCCTCGGTGCTGTCTTCGGGCTGTTCGTCAGAAGGTGTTTCGTCGTCAGCCGGAGCCTCGTCGCCAGCGGGTGATTCGTCCTCGCCGCCTTCGCCCTCTTCGTCCTTGTTGTCATCAACCGGGGTCTCGTCGGCGTCGGCGTCGGTGTCGTCAGTGGGTGTTTCGTCGGCAGCCGGGTTTGTTGATTCGGTCTCGGACGACGGGCCCTCCGAAGCGAAGGCGGGGGCTGCGGCGAATCCGAATGCGCCGGTCAGGCCGACCGAGAGGGCTACTGCGGGAGCGAGGATGGTCTTCTTCACGGTGATCCTTTTCCTAAAAGAGAGTGCGAAGCACCCGTGTGTTTGACCCCTTCAACCTAGCCGCACCTGTGTGAAAGATCAGTGTTTTCTTGGAACTTCCAGGTGAACATCTCAAAACGGCATCAAATGTGCAGGTCAGAGCGCATCGTATTCCGAGGGCCCCGGGCGCTCAGATTCCGAGATCCCGGAATTCCGTGCTGTCTGGGCCTCGAATCTCGGTCCGGGTGCTCAGACCCAGGGTGGGGGAGTGGGCAGGTCTTCGGGGGTGGCCGTGCCCGAACCGCCCTTTGCGTCGTCCTGTCGTCCCGACGCCGGCCACCCGCGGCCGATTGCATACTGCAGAAGTTCGTTGAATTCGCCTGTCACTTCGACCGGTGTGCTGAAGTCCGTTTCGTTCTTGGCGGTGCCGGGAATGTCGATGTGCCAGTCGCTGAGGTCATCGCGATCAGTCACGTGGAAGAGAAAGTTCGCTCGTGTCTGAGTCTTCTTCCAGTGGTCAATGAGCTCAGCGAAGATGCGATCGGCCGCCGCTGTGGGAAAGTCGAGCGCGGTGTAGCCGATGTTGAGGTCAAGTGCGTGGACAAAGCACTCCCGGGCTCGTGCCCACGGAATGAACGATGCGGCAGTGTCCTCTCCCTGCCCGGTGCGGACAAGCGCAGACCACGCCTCGTCGTTCATGCTGCTGAGTGCCTGCGTGAGCTCTTCGGACGCTTCGTGGGCCATTGTGCTCACATCCCCGTCGGCGGTCGAAGCGGCAAGCTGCTCGATTTCGGCATCACGCGCTGCTCGTGACGGGTACATGGGGTTTTCCCGTCCGGTGCGCGCCCATTCGATCAGCCGCATAAAGGCGTCGGCATTGGCGATCACGTGCATGGCCACGTGCTTGCGGGTCCACCCCGGCAGCCGCGATGGGCTGTTCATACCGGTGTGCGTCACCTGGTCGAGAGCCTGCAGGTAGAAGCCTTCAGCGAGCATTCTCAGCTGGAGGTCGTCTGTCGTGCTTGGGGTGTCGTCAGCCATGGTCACGACAATACCGGCCGAATCGCTGTGCTGCCGGTCGATTCACTGTGCCGTGCTGTGAACAGTCTGCGGCTGCGCGGCAAGACCGCTGCTGTCTATCCCGGCAGGTTCCACTGGGCCGTGCGCATTTGGCGACGCTGATTCGGCGTGGGTGTGCGCAGAGTCAGAGCCCCGTGGACAACCTTCATTTCAAAGTAATCGCTCATGCCGGCAGAATCCCCGTCCAGCTGCAGGGCGAGTTCTTCTTCGGCTTCGATGATCACCGACGCGCACGTGAGGATTTCGGTGGCCGGTCCCCGCTTGCGGCGCCCGACCACCGAAAGCAGCACTGAGGCCCACTGCGCGATGTTCTTCGGCGTGGTCACCAAAACGTTGATGAGCCCGTCGTCCGGCCGTGAACCGGGAAGCAGCTCAAGGCCCGCCTGCACGCGGCCGGCGTTGGCTCCGAGCACCGAGCGAATGGAATATGAGCGCACTGGTTGGTCGTCGAACTTCATCTTGACCTTTGTGCGCTTGCCGGTCAGCTGCCGACTGCCGGCTTCGACATAGGCCAGCCAGCCGATCCGCTGTTTGAGCTCCGGCGACACGGTTTCCATGACCGCCGCGTCATAGCCCATGCCGGTCATGACAACAGAGGTGTCCGGTTCGGCGCCCGGGCTGGTGCGCGTGCGAATGACGTCAATGTGCCTGTCGTTGCCGTACATTGCGATTTTGATGGACCATTCGGGATTCTCAAAGAACAGGCCCGTGTTTCGGGCCAGCAGGTTTCCGGTGCCGATCGGCACCAGGCCAAGCGCCACATCGGTATCGGCAATCACATGAGCCACCGCGCGCACAGTGCCGTCCCCACCGGCGGCGATGATGAGGTCGACTCCTTCATCGAGCGCCTTCTGGGCCGCAGCGACCCCGCCGTCGTCTTCGTCAGACGGGATGATGAGCGGCTGGGCCCACCGCGAATTGCGCGCTTCGGTCTGGGCAGCGGCGATGATTGCCTGGGCTTCGGGTTTTGTGGGGTTGTACACCACGGCAAATCTGGGCTGTCTGTCGGACGAGGTGCCGTTGAGTTCGCGCTCTGCTGTCACCTGCGCGAGTTCGGAAGAGGTCTGGCGTTCCATGTTCCGGCGAGTGCGCATTGCTCCGACGCTGTGTCCGATGGCGTATGCAATGAGGGCTACGACGACTATAAGAAGGACGGTCAGAACAGTCTGCGTGCCTAGATCCATGCTGCGAGTTTAGCTATTGCGTCTGAGAGGTTCGTGCGGATGCGCGGGTTCGCGCGCCCGTCACCTGAATGTTCAATGGGGCGGGCTAAGCTGGGGGCGTGATTGATCTTGTGCAGCTGAGGAACAACCCGGACGTCTTCAAGGCCTCACAGCGGGCCCGCGGCGGAAGCGTCGAACTGATTGACGACGTCCTGTCCGCCGATTCCGCCCGCAGGCAGAGTCTGACCGCTTTTGAAGAGGCTCGCGCCCAGCAGAAGGCCTTCGGCAAGAAGGTTTCGCAGGAAAAAGACCCAGAAGCCAAGCAGGCGCTCGTAGCGGAAGCCAAGCAGCTGGCCGAACGTGTCAAATCACTCGAAGCTGACGCTTCGGAAGCCGAGCAGGCATTCACCGCCGCGGTGCAGAAAGTGCCGAACCTCATCATCGACGGTGTGCCCTCCGGCGGGGAAGAAGACTCCGTGGAGATCCGCCGGGAAGGCAGTCCCCGCGATTTCGCCGCGGAGGGCTTTGAACCGAAAGACCACCTGGAGATCGGCGAAGGGCTTTCCGCAATCGACACCGGCCGCGGAGCCAAGGTGTCCGGATCCCGCTTCCACTATCTGACCGGCTTTGGTGCGCGCCTGGAAATGGCGCTGCTCAACCTGGCTATGGACACCGCGATCGAAGCCGGCTTCACCCCCGTGGTCACCCCGACCCTGGTCAAGCCCGAGATCATGTCCGGCACCGGATTCATGGGCGAGCACGCCGATGAGATCTACTTCCTGGAACGTGACGACCTCTACCTGGTCGGCACATCGGAAGTGGCCCTGGCCGGGTACTACAAAGACGAAATCATCGACCTGTCCGAAGGTCCCATCCGCCTGGGCGGCATTTCCAGCTGCTACCGCCGCGAAGCCGGGTCCTACGGTAAGGACACGCGTGGAATCATCCGAGTCCACCAGTTCCAGAAGGTCGAAATGTTCGCCTTCACCCACCAGGAAGACGCCGAAGCTGAACACCAGCGGATGCTGGATCTGCAGGAGAAAATGCTCGGCTTCTGCGAACTGCCGTACCGCGTAATCGACATCGCCGCAGGTGACCTCGGCGATTCCGCCGCCCGCAAGTACGACACGGAAGCCTGGGTTCCCACCCAGAACACCTACCGAGAACTGACCTCCACCTCGAACTGCACCACCTTCCAGTCCCGCCGCCTGAACATCCGCACCCGCGGCGAAGACGGCAAAACCGAAGCCGTCGCCACCCTCAACGGCACCATGGCGAACACCCGCTGGATCGTGGCAATCCTGGAAAACCACCAGCAGGCAGACGGGTCGGTCAGCGTTCCCGCTGCCCTGCAGCCCTATCTGGGCGGCATCAAGGCGTGGGGGCCGGAAGGACCGCGGCGCTGACACACCGACCACAGCCGGACGACCCACAGGAGAGATCGTGACCGAGTACATCGTCGCCCTTGACCTCGATGGAACAGTAGTCGACTACGAGAACCGACTGTCGGATTACACCCGCGCAGTCATCCGCGCGGTGTCCAGGCGAGGTCATCACGTTGTCATCGCCACCGGACGCACTGTCGAAGGGGCGCTCGATGTGGCCAACCGACTGGGCCTGACCCACGGCTACGTGGTTGCCTCCAACGGGGCTGTCATCGTCGAACTCGATGCCCAAGCCGACCGCGGATGGTCGGTCTACCACGTGGAGTGCTTTGATCCCGGCCCCGCGCTTGAGCGAATGTCCTCGGTTCTGCCCGAAGCCCTGTACATGGTCGAGGATGCCGATCTGGTGCGCTGGTCCTCCGGCCAGTTCCCCGACGGTGACCTCGCCGTGGGCAGCGATCTTCGTATGACCGACTTCGAAGACCTCAAAACCAAAACCGCCACGAGGATCGTCATGCGCGAAATGACGATCGACAACGCTGAATTCGAAGAGTCCGTCAAAACCATCGGCCTGCATGGGGTCACCTACTCCGTCGGCTGGTCGAACTGGCTGGACATCCAGCCCGACGGGGTTTCCAAAGCCAGCGCCATTCAGCGCGTGGCCGTTAACCTCGGTGTCGAACAGAAGCACACGATCGGCGCCGGTGACGGTTCGAACGACGTTGAAATGCTGCAGTGGGTCGACACTGCAATCGTCATGGGCCAGTCGAAGGAAAAGCTCGGCGCCTACGCCGACATCATCGCCGCCCCCGTTGAAGAAGACGGCCTGGCCGAACAGCTGGTGAACATCTTCGAACTGACGAAAGACGAAATCTCAGCCGAGTTCCGCTGAGCGGGCACGGGCAATCGCTTCGAGCACCGGGGCGATGCCGCCGTCAGTCAATGCCGGCGCCCGGAATGCTGCAGCCCGCAGCGCCTGCTGGTGGCCGTCGGCTATCGCAAAGCCCGCTCCGGCCCACGTGAGCATTTCAATGTCATTGGGCATGTCCCCGAAGGCTGCGACTTCCTGCGAGCTGATTCCCCGGTCGGCCGCAAAGACTTCGAGCGTGTGCGCTTTTGTGATCCCGAGTGCTGCCAGTTCGATCAGCCCGGACGAAGGGTTCGAATGGGTCGGGTGGAAAATCCCACGGGCAAGTGGGCGGACGGTGTTGAGAAGAGCCTCGGAATCATAGGAGCCCGGAACGCGGACAAGAACTTTGAGGACAGTGCCGAGTTCGGCTTCTTCGCCATAGGCGATTTCGGGAGCCTGTAAGCGCGCCCGAACGGCAGCCGATTCAGACAGTTCGGTTGCTGAATCGTGCACAAAGCCCGGTGCTGTGAAAGACCCTTCCGGGGTTTCATAGGCCAACGCGGCCCGCGGCAGGACAGAGTGCAGGCGCTGACGAAAAGCGACCAGCTGGTCGGTGTCGATTCCGTAGACCGCCGCCAAGTGTCCGCTGTGCATATCCAGCACTGCGGAGCCGTTGGCGCAGATAGCCCACTGCAGGCGCGGCAGCTGCTGGGCCACCGGGTCCATCCACCGAAGCGGTCTGCCCGTGACGGGAACAACGTCAGCGCCGGTTTCGCGAACAGCCTCAACTGCTTCGCGCACGCGCGCTGTTATGGGCGTGCCGGTCTCTAAAAGCGTGCCGTCGACATCCGTGGCGATCAGGCGGATGCGGGACAAAGCGCGGTCGTCCGGCAAGTGCATGCTCATGGCGATTCCTTTCCCAAGGTGCGCGCGTGGGCTTGGGCAATGAGGTGTTCGGCATCGTCGACGAAACGGGCGGCAGCTGCGGCTGAGGCGTCGGCCGCCGGTGCTTCAGCTGCTGGAAAGTCGTCGGCTGGGGTGCCCGCTGAGTCTGTAGAACGGCGTGTTTTATCCCGTACCGCGCTCTGTGCCTGCCGGGTCGAAACTCGCACATGAGCTGCCGCTTGGGCTGCCTCAGACACTTTGCTCGCCGCGTGGCTGAGCAGTTCGGGGAGATCGCCTGCCTGGCGGCGGACATCAGCTGGGAGGACCAGGCCTTCCACCGGCCACCTGCTGTGGGCGTATTCGGCAATGCCGGCTGCCCGCTGGTCGAGTTCGGACAGCCGATGGGTCAGTTCGACCACTGCCAGAACCGATGGGGTGTTGGGTGCTTCCTTCTGGGCTTGCACGGCGGTTGTATACAGCCTGTCGACAGCGCGGCCGAAGCGGTCGCGGTGCTGCCGCCACAGACCAGTGCCCAGGCGGGCATCCAATGAATGGTCCCGCTGGTCGCCGGTATCAGGCGTGCGTGATCGCAGCCATGAGAACAGTCCCACTACAGGTAGTTTCCAGGCCCTGCCGGGGCGTCTCCGGGCTTTTTGCCGGGTTGGACCACGGGGGCTGGCTGGCCTTCTCCGTTCATGGCCTGGCGGGCCATGATGGCGGTTTGAATGCTCTGCACCAGACCGTCAATCCACCCCGAAGCGTGCGAAACGGCTATGAGCAGTTCGCCGCGTGAGGGTGTGACGGGCAGCGCGGCGGCCCCGCGGTCATATTCTTCGAGCAGTTCTTCGCTGAGAACTTCTGCGAGGTCTTCGCGTACGCCCTTGTGGATCGCACTGAGCCGTTTGCGCCCGGCAGCGTCGAGGTCGTCGGTTCCGCGCAGGTCTTCCAGCAGCCTGTTGAGGGTGCTGCCAATGCGCAGAACCCGGGAAGGGTCGGCGACATCGGGGGTTTCGTCGTCGCTTTCCGGGCTGTTCTGTTCGCTGTTTTCAGTGATGGCATCCGTGTCTGCATCAGCAGTCGGCTGCTGTTCTGCTTCGGATTCGATTGGGGCTTCAGCGGTGCTGGTGTCCGCTTCAGTCATGCGCACCTACCTTGAGGATTACCTTGCCGATGGCTTCACCGTCTTCGAGCAGACGGTGGGCTTCGGCGACGTCGTCAATGGGCAGTTCCCGGTAGACCACCGGGGTGATGCGGCTGCTTGCCACGTGCGGCCAGAAGTCCTGAAGAAGGCCGGTGACCACGGCGGCTTTCTGTTCTTCTGAACGTGCGCGCAGAGTGGTTGCAATGACCGTCTGCCTGCGGACCATGAGTCGGCCAAGATTGAGTTCGGCTTTCGCACCGCCTTGCAGGCTGATGACCACCAGCCGACCGTCGCGCGTCAGTGCTTCCGTGTTGCGTTCGAGGTAGGCCGCGCCCATGATGTCGAGGATGACGTCAGCACCGGGACGCCGGCTGCTGTCGCGGGGAAGCCCAAAGAAATTGGGGGAGTCCGGCTGCCCGGCGTCTGCCGTTATCTGCTTGATCCGGTCGACAAAGTCTTCTTCGCGGTAGTTGATGACAGCGTCAGCGCCCAGTCTGCGGCAGAAATCGGCCTTGCGCTCACTGCCGACGGTTACGGCTGTTTTTGCTCCGTGGGCTTTGGCCATTTGGATGGCCGCCGTGCCGATGCCGGATCCGCCGCCGTGAATGAGCACCCATTCGCCCGGCTGCAAACCGGCGGTGGTGAACAGGTTTGAGTACACAGTTGCCATGACTTCCGGCAAAGCTGCGGCTTCCGTGAAGCTCATGGGGCGTTCAGTGTCGCTGTGCGGGTCGGAAACAGTGGGAATGGGCATCAGCTGGCCGATGGGCACCGGAACGTATTCGGCATAGCCGCCGCCGGTGAGCAGAGCGGCCACTCTGTCGCCGATCTGCACGGCCGTCAGAGAAGAACCGGCCCCGGAAGCAGCTCCGGTCTGGCGGCCAGCTGCATCCGCAGGATTGACCGAGACAACAGTTCCTGCGACTTCCAAACCGGGAATCTGCGTGGCGCCTGCGGGCGGCTGGTAGTTGCCTTCGCGCTGCGCGATGTCGGCGCGATTGACCCCGGCGGCGGCAACGCGCACGAGGGCGTGGCCCGGCGGGCAGTCTGGAACGTCGACAGTATCGACCCGCAGGGCATCGCGCCCACCGGGTTCGGGGATTGTCACCGCGCGCATAGTCGTCAGTTCAGCCATGGGGCAAGCCTATCGGCAGGTACTGACACGAACTTTCAACCGGCACCTCGGCAAATCTGGCCCAGCACCTGGGCAGACTAAGACCCTGCCGTCCCGGCGCCTCGTCAGAGCTTGCGACCGCGCACCCAGCTGCGCCCAGCCGAACTCAGACGAACATGTGGAACAGCGGCGAGTCTTCCCCGACCTTCTCGATTTCGAGAGGCGATTCGTCCATCCTCTGCAGCAAGCCGGGCAGGTCAGCCGCGTTGCCCAGCGTGATGCCGACAAACGCGGGTCCGGTTTCACGGCCTGAGCGCTTCATGTACTCAAACAGGGCGACATCGTCATCAGGGCCCAGAACTTCGTCGAGGAATCGGCGAAGAGCTCCCGGCTCCTGCGGGAAGTTCACAATGAAGTAGTGCTTGAGCCCCTCCCACACGAGTGAGCGCTCAAGGATCTCCGAGTAGCGGGAGATGTCATTGTTGCCGCCGGTGAGAACACACACGACAGACGAACCGGCGGGAACTTCGAGCGGGGCAAACGACCCTTCCGGCCCGACAGAGGCTGAAGCGATTGCGCCGGCCGGTTCGGCGATGATGCCGTCCACCTGGTACAGGTCGAGCATTTCCTTGGCGATCCGGCCCTCTGGAACCGGGTGCAGCTCAAGGTCCATGTCGGCGATCATCCGGTAGGTGACATCGCCGGCCCGGCGCACCGCGGCACCATCGGCAAAGGAATCGATCTCAGGAAGCTCCACCGGTTTGCCCGCAGCCCGCGCGGCGATCATAGAGGCCGCCCCGGCAGGCTCCATGCCGATGACCTTGGTGTCGGGCATGGCCTCGCGAGCGAATTCGGCAATGCCGGCGAGAACTCCGCCGCCGCCGATCGGCACGACAATGTAGTCGGGGTCGTAGCCCAGCTGATCGCGGATCTCGACGCCGATCGTGCCCTGCCCGGCGATTGTGCGCGGATGGTCGAACGCCGACACCATGAGAGCACCGGTGCGTTCGGCATAGCGTTTGGCCAGCGCCGATGAGTCGTCGTAGGTGGACCCCTCGATCACAACGGTCACGCGCTCACCGCCGAAATGGCGGATTCGCTGGATCTTCTGCTGCGGGGTGGTGCGCGGAACAATGATCCGCCCGTTGATCCCCAGATCGTTGCACGCCTGGGCAAAACCCTGCGCGTGATTGCCGGCCGAAGCGGCAACAACACCGCGGGCGCGCTCTTCCGGGGTCAGCTGCAGCATGAAGTTGAAAGCACCGCGCACCTTGTAGGACCGGACCGCCTGCAGGTCTTCGCGCTTGAGGTAGACGGAAGCTCCCGTCGCGGCCGACAGCCGCTCGGAAATGTGCAGAGGCGTCGAAACCACTTTCGGCTGAATTCGCGAGGCGGCCTCACGGATTTCAGCAGCTGTCGGGGGGACCTGGGGTTTCTTGCCGTCTATCAACACGTTTTCATTCTCAACCTCAGCTGATGGAACAGCAACTTCCCGCGTCATATCACAGAAAATCGAGTACTGGCCGATACAGTGGGAAGGTCAGTCCGGTTTGGTGAGGAGAACAACAGTGGCGATCAGCAGTGAGCTTGAGCACCTGCTTTCGGAGTGGCTGCCCCGACAGTCGTGGTTTCCGAGGCAGCAGGGGGTTCTCGGCCGCGTGCTCGCAACCTCCCCGGACGTGACCCCCATGTCGTCAGTTGAGGTGTTCCACATGGAACTGCCCAGCGGCGGTGAAGTGCACGGCTATGAGTCGGTCATTGCCGTCGGCAGCGCCACCGCGGGGGGAGAACAGCAGGTGCACCGCCTCAACATCCCCCTGACGTACAGAACTGAAGAAGAACCCAGTCTGCGCGCGCACCTGATCGGCCGCATTGACGATCTGACTCTCGGCCGGGTCTGCGTGTACGATGCGGCGGCTGACCCAGCCTATGTGCTCACCATGGTTGGTGCGAGTGCCGCCGGACGCAGCTTTCCCGGCAACCAGATCAACGCGCACCGCGTGAATTCGCGAGCGGTCAATGTCAATGATCTCAATTCGCCGGAAGCCGTGGCTGAGGCTCTCGGTTCTGCCCGCATCACGGTTTCGGACCGCGGCAATGTCACGAATGCGGTCATCGACCGCGGGGCGGAGCGTTCGGTTCTTACGGTCTTCCGCCTGCTCAATGCGGCTACCGCTGCCGCGCTGCACATGCCGGTGGCGTTGACAAAGGCCGGTTCGGCGGCTGTTCCGCACGTCGCCGGATGGGTTTCCGGCCGGTGGTTCGACGGCTACGGCCTGTCCGAATGCGAACTGCCGACCCTCATGCTGACCAGCGGCGAAGCCGAAGCTGACACCGCGTGGGCGCAGGCGGTCCGGTCGGCACTGGAAGTCGACTCCGGTTCGACTGCCAGCTTTGTCGACACCGCCGGGGCAATCGGCAGGCGGATCGGCGAACTGCACGGGGACCTCGCCAGCATTTTCGGCATCGTCGAATCCGAGGATGACGCAGGTGCGTGGATCAAGAAGTGGCAGAAGCGCGTTGACTGGGCGCTGGAGCGTTCACCGCTGACTCTCGAACCGCTGCGCGGCGATCTCAGACGGCACCGCAAATGGCTTGCTGAGCTTGAGTCGGTGGGCGGCCTGCAGCGCATTCACGGCGATCTCACGCTCGGCAACGTTGTTATGGCGCCCACCGGGGGACCGCGGGTGCGAAACTTCGCCGAAGGCGCTGACGGCCAGGGCACAGAGCCGAAGCCTCCGGCGCTGGACCTGGTTGCGCTGCTGCGCTCCCTGGACTACGCGGCTGGATACGCTCGACTCAAGCGCACGGGCACTCTCGAATCTGACGATGCGCCGATCACCTCTGGTCTGTCTGCTGACGAGCTGCGCGAACTCACGGACTCACCGGAGTCCGAATGGTCGAAGCGGGCACAGAACTCGCTTCTGACCGGATATTCACGCGCTGTGGAAGGGTCTGTCACACTGGATGACCCAATCCTGCGCGCGGTGCTCATCGACCGCCTGCTGGTTGAGGTTGTCACGGAGCTTCGCAACCGTCCGGCCTGGCTGACCGTGCCGCTGGCAGCGCTGACGCTGGCGCTGCGCGGTCGTCCGTCGAAGGCCACCCCGCGCGGTACAGCTGCCCACCGCAGCGGCCCAATTGAACCGACCAAGGTGACGAAGACTTCGCGCGGTGAAGATGACGCTTCCGCAGCGCGTGGCGCGGCTGCGGCTGATGACGATCACGAAGGCGCTTTTGGGCTTGGCGGCACGGCAATTCCGGTGATGGACACAGAGACTGCTGTCGACGATGCTGCCGACAGTGCGGAGGCCGAAGGCGCGGGCACCGGAAGGACGGGTGCTGCGGGCGAAGATGTGCAGGTCTCGGCCTGGTCGGTGCCAGGTGACAAGATCAGCGCGGAGGACTTCGCGCAGCGGTCTGAACTGCAGATTCCACAGCAAGACGAATCGGCGGGCGAGGCCGCCCCGAGTGCTGAACTCAACCAGAAGCCGGTCATCAGGCCCGTCGAGACAGTTGTCGAAGCCGACGGAGCAGCCGCTGCAGAAAGCGTCGAAGAAGCTGACAAGAGAATGCAGCCTGAGCCCAGCTGGCCGGATCTGGCTGACAGGGGAACCGAAAAACAAGCCGAAGACAGCACAGGGCAGCCACAGGGCGCCTCGTGGGATTCTGCCGAAGTCTCACCCCGGTGGGCGCCTGCGCAGCCGGGTGTGGGTGGGCTTGTCATCGGCGACTACACCCTTAGCGAAGAAGACGACTACGATGCCGAAACGGCAGAAGAAGAGCAGCCGCCGGCGCAGCCGAAGTCAGCCCGCCGAGGTGACTGACAGCTGAGGCCCAGACACATGCGCGTCTAAGCGAGCTGGAAATGAAGCTTGCGCCCTCTATGACGTACGAGACCGGGCTCTGGGCGGGCACGGTCTGGCACGCTTCGATAGACTCGGATTCCGGCGGGATGTGCTCCCGTTCGAATTCAGCTCTCGCAGCCAAGGAAGCAGACACCGGTGCCGGAAACTCACGACACAAGCGACAGTTCTCATACGGGCAGCGCTGACTCGACTCAGCGGGAGGCACGTAAGCCGATCCTTGCGATCAGCGCTGTCGCTGTTGCGCTTCTTATTGCCGCTGTTGGCATTCGCGCTTGTGAGGACGACCCGGCGCCGCCTCAAGAACAGCAGACAGAGGTTGACTTCCTCAACCACGAACAGGCAGAGCGGATTGTCAGCGCTCTTCAGGATGAGGGTGCGGACGTCTTCCAGCTGGTCATCACCAGAAAACACGCGACAGCCCAGATCTTCGAACAGGACGGCAAACTGGGCACCCTGGTGTTCAGCCCAACCGGCGAACCCGAAAAGAAGGGCGGAGGGACGGCTCCTGCTGATGCCGCGCGCGTTCCCGCTGCTGACATCAGCGCAGACGCGTTCAAAGCCGCGGAGGACAAAACGCTTGACGTGATTGACGAAGCTGAGCGAATCCGCTCGCTGTCGATCGAACAGGACTACGGAAACTTCAATGGTCGCGATGCTGGACCGTCTGCCACGCTGCGAGCGGCGACTTCGGGTGAAGGCTTCGGCACCGGGTCGGGAACCGTTGTGTGGGATCTTGCTGCTGAGCGGATCCTCAGTGTTCCCAGCGCCGATGGGGCAGTGCCGAACGTAGCCCAGACGGACGAAGCCGAACAGCTGCTGGACACCATGCCCGCAGTCGAAGCTATGGCTGAGCAGTCCGGCAAGCAGCTGGTCACAGCTCTTGAATACTACGAGGTGAAACAGGTCCTCAGCGTTGAGTTCGCAGGCAATGAAACCCGTGCGGTTGTGCTGACCAAAGACGACAAGACAATCCAGTTGGACTTCGCCACGGGGGCGCCCACCGCAAGCAACTACACACACTCGGGACTTGCACCGCTGGATGACTGGAAAAAGCTGGCCGACACAGCACCCAGCGGCAGGCTGATGGAAGCTGTCGAGGGCCTCAAACTCCCATCCGAGTCAGCCGGAGCGCCGAAGGGTGCGGGCGCGGCTCTGTTCAACGCCGACAAGCGGACACCAGCACCGGAAAGCGCCCCGAGTGATGCCCCTGAAGGACAGGCGGGGGATGCCACCGCGAAGCCGACGGACGGTGCAACTGCCGAAGATGAAGAAGGCCAGGCGGCTGGCGAGCCGGACGGCACCTCGGAATCGGCTGGGCCAAGCGAAGAGCCAACACAGAAGAAGACCCCAGATCCGGTCGACATGACCAAACTGCCCATTCTTATGGTTCGCCACCACGGCGAACATGGTGATGTTGTGTTCGTCGATTCGCAGGCAGGCGACGCGGACCGGCCCACTAAGTGGGCGCTCGCCGATGGCAAACCGCTTGCCGAAGACGTGCAGAGCGCATACTGGACGCGAGCCAGCCAGTAGCACCTCGTGAGTGATTCACCTTTGTGTGGCACAATGGTCAGGCGCTGTGCGCATCTGGTGAGTTGACAGAGCGGCCGAATGTGACGGTCTTGAAAACCGTTGAGTCCTCACGGGCTCCGTGGGTTCAAATCCCACACTCACCGCCGGACACCCCGGCAGTTCAATGAACTGCCGGGGTTTTCTGTTTGGGCAGCGGGGTGGTGCGCGCGGCGCGGTGTGGCGCCGCTGATCTTGTGCAGGAGACACCCGCTGGCCGGGATCTGCGCGAAAACAACCACTGCTATCGGGAGTTTTTGTTGCTGAAGGGTGGGAGCTGGTCGCGACGCCGAGGTGCCGACCCGGTTCTTCTTGTTTCGGAAGGTTGGGAAACGGCCAAGGAACACTGAGACTCCTTTGACTCGCAGTTTGTTGAAGGGCGGCTGCAGCCGTGGAATCGTAAAAACAGCCCCGGAGATTCGCTTCTTCGACTTCCCCGGCACCGCCCTGCAGGGCCCTGCAGACGACGCGAGCAGGGGCTGACAAAAACAGAAGCAATCGAAAACAGGAGCGAAGTCCGTGAAGACGCTTACCCGTATTTCTACGACCACCGCAATCGCCGCCGGAATTGCCGCCGTCGGAGTCCTGGCTTCAGGCCCCGCCATGGCCACCGAAGGCACCAAACCGGCAGTGTCTCCCAAAGCACAGGCGGCTGCACAGCAGCAGCTGAACCCGCAGCAGATCGAGAATGTCAAGACGATCATCCAGGTCGGCAAGGACAACAATATTCCGCGCCAGGGCATCAAGATCGCACTCATGACCGCACAGCAGGAATCAACTCTGCTCAATCTCAACTACGGCGACCGTGATTCACTGGGTCTGTTCCAGCAGCGTCCCTCCGCCGGATGGGGCAATCCCGCACAGGTCCAAGACCCTGTCTTCGCTGCGAAATCGTTCTACGGTGTGAATCCCGCAGTGTCACCCAATGGCCTTCTCCAGATTCCGGGCTGGGAAACCATGGCACCCGGTGATGCAGCCCAAGCTGTTCAGGCTTCCGCATTCCCCAACGCCTACGCGAAATGGGACGGAATGGCAGAAGACCTCCTCAACCAGTACTTCTGATAGCCAGCGGCTGACACAGCCCGGCGACGTTCGGACCGGCGGTGAGCAGGTGCCTCGGCGCACAGCCCACCGTCGGCCCGAACTGTCCCTTGACACAATGAGCACCATGAGTGCCGCTGCTGAATTGGTCGAGGGGACGTGGGCGATTCCGGTGCCCACACCTTTTGGCGGGCACACCGTTGCTTACCTGCTTGCAGAAGACACTGGGTTCAGCCTCATAGACACCGGGTGGGGCAGCCGCGAAGGACTCACCGCTCTTATGGCGGGAATCGAGCAGGCGGGCTTCACTCCCAATGAGCTGAACGGCGCAGCGGTGACCCACCACCACTACGGTCATGCTGGCATGCTGCAGGCGCTGAACCAGCCGGACATTTGGTGTGGCATCCACGGCCACGAACTCAAAACGCTTAAAGACATTCGCGACGGCAAAGCGCCCACGGCTGGTTTTGAAGTTCCTGTGCCCCGCGTGCCCGCCGGCACGGTGCTTCTGGCCGATGGCGCTCACCTGCCGCTGTCCGGCCGCACCGTGCGGGCCGTGTGGACGCCCGGCCACACGTTCGGCCACACGGTGTTCGTGGAAGATCACCCCGAGGGAACGATCCTGTATTCCGGCGATCACGTGCTGCCGGAAGAAGAATCGCCCGAAGGCCGCCTGGGCTTGGATGTCGGCTATCTTCCCCGCGCGGTCAGTGCCTACACGGATTCGCTGAGAAAGCTGGAGCAGCTGCCGCCTGACACGCTGGTGCTCCCGGGCGAAGGCCGTCCCTTCTGCGGTCTGCACGACCGAGTCCAACAGATTGTGCAGGCCCGAACCGCACGCACCGCCGCGGTCGCAGACGCTGCCAGACACACCGCAGACGCCGCCCAGTCAGCGGCCAGCCCCCAAGCCGACAGCCGCCGCACCCGTGAAGCCCGCACACCAGAACACCCCGCACCGGAACATCGAGCCCTTGAACTCATCGCAGAAAAGACTGCGGACCTTTCTGATCTGCCGCCGGGGTCCTTTGCGCGCTTCGCGGCTCTTATGGACACCGCTTCCCACATGTGGGCAGCCGGAGTTCCAGTGAACGCCCATCCGTGTTGGCACAGCCGATAGGCTTCGCATACAGCAGATTCTCCAGCAGCGAGGAGTTCACATGCCGGTTCCACACGAAGTCCGCTCCGAATCGATTGTGGTCAGCGGCCCCACCCCGCAGATGCGTGGGATGGCGAGGGCCACGCAGACCGCGCAGAGGATCCGTTCGGCACACAGAAGCTACACGCATCTGTTCCAAACCCTCGGCATAGAGGACAGCGCGGTCAAAGCAGCGGCACAAGACTCCCTCGCCGCGCTGCGCGACTGGGACCCCGACCAGCATCAAGAAGTCACCGGCGCTGCAATGGGGGCGGGGCTTACGCCCGCTGACCTCATGGTCATCATTGCCCGCACGGAAATCATGACGCTCGCGGACCGCTCCGCACTCCCGTCCCAGCTGGATCGACCGCGGAAGGAAAGCTCCACCTCGGCACCTTCGGAATGTTCGACCATCACCTTTGCCGCAGACCGTGCCGCCGGTGCCGCGGATCCAGCCGCCGGTGCCGGTGCGGGCGCTCCGTGCGTTGGCGCGCAGACGTGGGACTGGTATCCGGAGTTCGCAGACCTGTGGCACCTGCACTCTGTGGCTGCTCTGCCGGGCGGCTACGGCTACGCGGGTCTCGCCGAGTACGGCATGACCGGCAAAATAGGGGTCAATTCGGCTGGTCTGGGGTGTTTTCTCAACATTCTGTTCTCCACTGACGATGCGCCTGGTGGAGTTCCTGTGCACTCTGTTCTCGCGCGGATCCTAGGGGTTGCCGGAAGTGTTGACGAGGCGGTGCGGATGATTGAAGACGCACCCCTGTCGTCCAGTTCGGTCATCACGCTGATCGACTCTGAACAATCGGCGATGGTCGAAATCAGCGCTGGTAGGACCCGTGTGCTTGATCAGCGCGGCTACGCGGTGCACACCAACCACTTTTTGGATGGTGAGTTCGCGCAGACCGGCCTGCTCAGCCCGCCGAACGCCAACACCTTTGACCGGTTGGAGTTTCTGCAGGACGCAGTGAGCTGCGCCGGTGTGCCGCAGTGCGCGGAGGATCTTGTGCCTCTTCTGTGTTCAGACCTGGCTTCTGGCTGCGTGGCCAAACTGCCAAAACCCGGCGGCACTCTCGAAACGGCCACATTGGCCAGTGTTCGCATTGATCCCGCCCAGCGGAAGATTGCCGTCAGCCCGGGAGTTCCGCAGTACGTGAAAATGCGCACAGTCGTCTTGCAGGCACCCTGACGCCGCAACAGGCTGTAGGCAGTTGCTTCCGGTGAAATTCTTTTGGCGCGCTCGGCGTTCTCATTGCATACGATCAGCGTGTTTTCGGGCATTGCTCCGGCTGCGCGAGCCGTATGGGCGGTTGCAGCGTCAGCGGGTGTGAGCTGGGTTCACAGGTCCGCGCGTCATACTTGACTTAAGGTTTTCTGGGCGACGGTGAAGCGCTCAGTTGCTAACATCGCTGAGTACGTTTACTACTGGCCAGTAACTTCACGATTGTTCGGAGCTCCTGAATGTCGTCTTTTCTCTATGAACTCGGTGCGGCGGCCTACCGTCGACGGAAGACAACCGTTGCCGTATGGCTTGCCATACTCGCCCTGCTCGGCGGGTGCGTTGCGCTGTTCTCAGACGACTTCTCCGATGAATTCGAGCTTCCCGGTGCCCAGTCCCAGGAAGCTCTTGACAACTTGGAGCTCACATTTCCGCAGGTCAGCGGTGGTCGCGGCCAGTTGACCATCGTCGCCCCAGAAGGCGCCGACCTCAGAAGCGAGGAATACAAGAAGCCGATCGAGGCAGCTGCCGAGAAAATCGAAGACTACGACCACGTCGACGGTGCAACGAGCCCCTACGACGACATCATCGAAGGTTCGATCAGTGATGACGGCAACGCCGCTCTGCTCAATGTCCAGTACGACGAGGCAGAGGCCAATCTGCCCGACTCAGTCAAAACGGATCTTGAAAAAGCAGCTGACAATCTGCAGTCCCAACTGCCCGAAGGCACCGAGGTCGTTGCCGGCGGTGAGATCTTCAAGGTCACCGGCATCGAAATCTCCTGGGTGGAGGGCATCGGCGTTGTTGTGGCCTTCTTCGTGCTGTTTGTGACCTTCGGATCGTTCATCGCAGCCGGAATTCCGCTGGTCACCGCAATTGTCGGCGTAGCCATCGGCCTGCTGCTGGTGGTGCTGACAACGGCGTTCGCCACCGTGAACTCCACCGCCCCCATGCTTGCGCTCATGCTGGGCCTGGCAGTCGGAATCGACTACGCGCTCTTCATCATTTCGCGCGCTCGCCAGCTCAGCCGCGAGGAAGGCCACAGCGCCCACGAATCCGCGGCACGGGCAACCGCCACCGCCGGTTCTGCCGTTGTGTTCGCCGGTATGACGGTCATCATCGCCCTTGTCGGACTGTCAATCGCGGGCATTCCCTTCCTGTCGGTTATGGGCTTCGGTGCGGCCGCAACCGTTGCAGTAGCCGTCCTTGTGGCCCTGACACTGGTTCCGGCGATCATGGGCTTCTTCGGCGAAAAGATGATGCCGAAGAAGAAAAAGAAAGCCACATCCGAAGACGCCCAGGCCGACAGCCCCCGTCGGCAGGCCAAGCCGAAGAAGGAGCGCCCGGCAACGCGGATCTTCCGGACTTGGGAGCACATTGTCACGAAGGTGCCAGCGCTGACGGTCATCATTGTGGTTGTGGGCCTCGGCCTGTTTGCCGTTCCGGCGTCCAAACTGCAGCTGGCGCTGCCGAACAACGGCGGTGAGCCCGAAGGCACACCACCGCGAATCGCCTACGACCTCACCGAAAAGCACTTCGGGCCCGGTGCGAACGGCCCGCTGATCGTCACCGCGGACATCATCACCAGCGATGATCCGCTGCAGGACGTCGATGACATCAAAAAGGACCTTGAAAAGGTTGACGGCGTCAAGCAGATAGCCATGGCGACCCCCAATGAAAACGCCGACACCGCGATGGTTCAGGTCATCCCAGAGTACGGCCCGGACGATCCGCGCACAGAAGAAGTCGTCGAAAAGATCCGCGACATGCACGACTACTTCAAGGACAAGTACGGCTTTGAGACCGCGGTGACAGGTTCGACTGCGGTGGCCATCGACGTATCGAGCCAGTTGGGCAAGGCCCTGGTTCCCTTCGGCATCTTCGTCGTGGGTCTGTCGATTGTCCTGCTGATGATGGTGTTCCGGTCCGTGGCGGTGCCGATCAAGGCAGCTCTGGGCTTCCTCCTGTCGGTCATCACCGCCTTCGGTGTGGTGTCACTGGTCTTTGTGGAAGGGCACGGAGCCGAAGCGATCGGCATTGAACAGGTGGGTCCGGTCATTTCGTTCCTGCCGATCATCCTCATGGGCATCCTGTTCGGCCTGGCCATGGACTACGAGGTGTTCCTCGTGTCCGGTATGCGCGAAGCCTATGCGCACGGGGCGCCTGCTCGCGAAGCAATCGAGAGGGGCTTCCTGGCTTCCGCCGGTGTTGTCACGGCCGCGGCACTCATCATGTTCGCCGTGTTCGCAGCGTTTGTGCCCGCTGGCGAGCCGATCATCAAGTCAATCGCGCTGGGCCTGGCGGTGGGCATCACCGTTGACGCTTTCCTCATCCGCATGACTCTTGGCCCGGCCGTTATGGCGATGCTGGGTGAAAAGTCGTGGTGGCTGCCGAAGAAGCTCGACAAGATCCTGCCCCACTTCGATGTCGAAGGCGAAGGCCTTGCTCACCTTGTTGAACAGCGTGACTGGCCGCAGAAGGACTCGCCTTACCTGCTCTACGGTGAGGACATCGGCATCAACGGACCCCGGGACAAGGGGAGCTCGGTTCGCGGTGACGTCGGCGATGCGGAAGGCAAGCTGGTCTCCGGGGTCAACATTGCGCTCAAACCCGGCGAGGTGTTCGCCGTCACCGGGCCTGGATCATCGGCTCTTGTCACTGCGCTGTCGGGCCGCATGCCGATCTCTGAGGGCGAACTCAAGATCCTCGACTGGGTTATGCCAGAACAGGGTGGGCACGTCCGGCGAGCGCTGCCGCTGATCGTCATGAGTCCGCGCGACGATTCGACGGCACCGTCGCATCGTTCGCTCTACCGCATGATCCAAGATCCGCCCAAGCTGGTCGTCATCGACCACGCTGACCAGCCGCAGGACTCACAGAGCGCGGCTCTGCTCAAGCGGCTGATCGACTCATCACTCCAGCGCGGCTCGGCGGTGATCCTCGGTCTTGTCACCGCGGATTCCGACTGGATGCTGCCGAAGAACTCCGAATACACACTCCTAGACCTTCACCGCAGCTCCGACCATTCGCCTTTTGCGGAAGCGGATGCTGATGCGCACCAAGAGTCTGTCCACCTGACGGGGGAAACACACCATGTTTAAGTTTGAACGAGCCGCTGCCGGTCAGCGGGTGACATGGTGGACCATCATCGGTCTGCTGCTCATCCCGCTGCTGGTAGCCGGCGGCTATGTGGTGACTGCCCAAGGGGCAGAAGAGAAAGTCCACACCATTCCGGGAGCCATCGTCAACAACGACGACGGCACCGAAATCGACGGCAAAACCGTGCCGTTGGGCCGCCAGCTGGCCGCCGCTCTCATCGCGCCGGATGACGAAGACCAGGACAACCTCGACTGGCAGCTGTCAGATGACGAGGACGCCGCAGAGGGTCTGCGCAACGGCAAGTACGCCACGGTTGTGACTATCCCGAAGAACTTCTCCGAGCGCGTCATGTCGATTTCCGAAGACGACGGCAAGAACGCCGAACACGCCACGATCGACATTCAGCAGTCCAAAGTGAAGCCGGTGCCGGACGTCATCATCGCCAAGGCGATCACGCAGGCGGCAACCCAGAGCTTCAACAAGGACTTCGCCAAGAAGTACCTCGACAACATCTACCTGGGCTTCAACGAAATCTCCGGGCAGATGCAGGCAGCCGCTGACGGTGCAGGGAAGCTGGACGATGGCGCCGGTGAGTTGCTGGACGGCACCGAACAGCTGGACAGCGGTGTGCAGGAACTCGACAAGGGTGCTCAGAAGCTGTCCGATAAGGGCAAAGATCTGCGCAGCGGAGCCGACGAACTGGCTGACGGAGCCGACGAGCTCGCGTCTGGTCTGAACACCATGAAGGACCAAACGAAGTCACTTCCCGGTCAGACGAAGAAGCTGTACAAGGGCGCTGACAGCCTGCACGACGGCATCGTCGAATACACCGGCGAGATCGACAAGGTTGTCAAAGCGCTGGACGGGTTCGACGCCGACAAGCTCAAAAAAGCCGTCGACGCTGCCGACAAGCTCGACAGCTCCATGGACACCATCGCCACTGGTGTGGAAGACATGCAGAAGGACGTCGACAAGCAGCTTGCCGCGGCCAAGAAGCTCATGAACGCCGACGGAACGTCGAAGGCCACAAGCCTCGATGACCTTCAGGCCGCTGGGCTGATGACAGCAAAGGAAGTCTCGCAGGCGCGTGCGGCACTGTGCCCGTCACCCGATTCCAAGATCAGCAAGCAGGGCGCCAAGCAGTTCCAGAAGGACCTGAAGAAGGCCATGGGCGAAGCGGGAGTTTCCCCAGAAGTCCAGAAGACCCTCCTCGACCCCGAGCTTCAGAAGGCACTCGGCAGTGCGGTTTCCAAGACAAGCTGCGCTACAGCCGAACGGGCCTTCGCAGCGGGAATCAGCTCCGCCTCGGTGGGGGTGCTGCAGAAGATCAGCGACGGTCTGCACACCAAGGGCGACTCCGGTCTCACCCTGCCGCAGGGTCTGCGCAAGCTTGCCGATGGAACAAGTGACCTCAACTCGGGCATCGAGGACAACCTCGGAGACATTGAAAAGGGCGTCAACGGACTCAAGGAAGGCAAGAAGGAAGTCCTCGGCGCAGGTAAGAAGCTGCGGGACGGATCCGGGCAGCTTGCCGACGGAACCGAGAAGCTTCACAAGGGCACGGGCAAGCTGACCGATGGCATCAGTGACGCTGCTGAGGGTTCGGACAAGCTTGCCGACGGCGCTTCGAAGTACCGCGACGGCGTCGGCCAATACACCGACGGGGTCGACCAGCTGGCCGACGGCACCGAGGAACTGTCAGACAACACCCCCAAACTCGTTGACGGCACGAAGGAGCTCAAGGACGGCACCGGCGAGTTCTACGACCAACTCGAAGAGGGCAAGGACGAAATACCCACCTACGACAAATCGCATCGTTCGCAGCTGTCGGACGTGGTGGCGGCGTCCGTGCCGGGTGAAACGGCGAAGCTGAGCGCCTTGTCGCAGAACAGCGTCATCGGCGTGCTGTTCACCCTGCTGCTGTGGATCGGCTCGCTGCTGACCTACACGGTCCTGCGTGCTGTGCCCGCTTCGGCTGTTACATCCGGTCGGCCCTCGTGGCAGGTGGGTCTGAAATCGCTGGCGCCGGGCTTGGCGATTGCGGTCATCCACGCCTTTGTCATGACCGTCCTATTCCAGTTCATCTGGGGTCTGGGCTTTGGAACGTTTGCGGGCATGTTCCTTCTGGCCCTGCTGGCGGGTGTGACGTTCACCGTCATCAACTTTGCACTCACGGCGCTGATGGGCGGCTTCGGCCGGATTCTGTCGGCGGCGATCATAGTGGCCGTTTTGTCGGTCAACATGATCAGCACCGCACCGACCGGGCTGGTGTCGCTGGTGAACATGCTGCCGCCGGCTCCTGCTGTTTCTGGCTTCACCGCGTTGGCGTCGGGCACACCGGGTGCCGGTGCGGCCGTCGGGCAGCTGGTGGTGTGGCTCATTGTCGGTGCCGCCGCGGCCTTGGCGGCAATCGCCAGCAAGCGAACCGTCACGGTGCCGCGCAGGCCCGCCTACCGGTACGTGTGATCAGCTGAAGAAGACGAGGCGGAAACTCACCTGAGTTTCCGCCTCGTCTTCTGCTGTGTGCAGGTCAGGTGAGGTCGTCGATGATCGCCTGAGCGATCGTGTTGGCATCGATGAGGCTCTGTGCTCGCGCGTTGGGGTTGGCGGCAATCGCCAGGCCCAGCTGCACAGCTGAAAGCTGGATGGAGAACGCAAAGCGGCGCGGGTGGACTGTGCCGTCGGCAGTGACGGTGCGGTAGGAAGGACCGTCAACATCGAGACCAGTCAGGGGCATATCGACACCCGCCGGGCTCGTGACGACAGCGGGTCGCACCTGGCCGCGGTCGAGCAGCGAGTTCATGAGTTCATCATCGGCAAACCGGACGTTGTTCGCCGGTGTCGAAGCGTCCACCAGGGCTGTTGCGCGAATCGGCCTGTCTACGGCGGGACTGGTGGCCACGAAGTGGCCGCGGCCGGGACCGCCCACGGTTTTGATCTGCACGCCCGGGCCGACGAAATCGACAAGCCTTGCCTCTGTCAGCGCAATCAGCTCGGCAAAGCGCTGCGGGGGAGGGCCGTCGCAGATGCCGGACACAAAGCCCTCAAACCAGCCGCGGACTTCGGAAGTGAAGCTCAACGGGTCCAGTAGGCCGTCAACCACGACGGTCTTAAGCAGATTGCGGGCAGCCCACAGAGCGGCAAAAACGGCTTTGCCGGGTGAGCCCGAAGGTCCCGCCTGTGCTGCGGCGAGGTCGCGGCGCAGAAACTTCAGCATCCATTCGCGCAGATCAGAGTCCGGTTCGGCGAACTCGACACCTTCCATGGGGCGCAGCAGCCGGTGCAGATCGAGCGCAAAGCCGGGGTCGGCAAGAACTCGCTGTTCAACGGCCACCCAGTTGGGGGAGGCTTGGGTCAACAGTCCCGCGGGGGAGGTTCCGGCAGCCCGGCCTCCCTTTTCAGTGCGACCGGCGCGAACCCCAATGTGTTCGGTGACAAAGTGGGTAAGCGCATCGTGCATGTGAACGGGGTCAGCGCTGAATGCCTCGGGGCGCACGCGGTACAGCGTGCGATACCAAGCGGATCGGATGTCAGCCAGGATCAGCGGCCACAGGTGGTCATTGAAGCTCAGCTTCTGCCCCTCTGCCGCCTGGGCCTGTGCCAGATTTCGGATGTTCTCCGGAATGAAGTAGCGCAGCTGCCATTCGGAAAGTGGGTGCGCTTGTGTGATCGGCTTGCACCGGTAGGGGACACCACGGCGGGAGGACGGCACCAGGACCGGTTCGAGCCCGCTGGGGTGGTATTTCAAGGTGCCGTCAGGATTCTGTGTAAAACGGCCGCCCCGGCCCGTGGTCAGCAGATCCTGCAGGTCGAAGTAGTTCAGCCCAAACCCGCGGAAGATCACAGGTTCGCCCGGTTTGAGGCGGTTGACGGGAGTTTCCGCCGGCAGCCACGGCGGCAGGTACTCAACGCCGGGTTCGCGGCTGAGCTCAGCGTAGGAGCGACGTTCATCCGTCAAGCGCGCTTCAATGTGACCCACGCACAGCACGGTGAAGTCGACCGCCAGCCGGCTGCCATCGGACAGGCGCAGAACCTGCTGACTGTCCGTGCCGCCTGGTTCGGCAATGTCCGTCACCCGCGCCTGGTGTTCGATGATGCGTGTTGCCTGGGAGCCCTCAGCCCGGGATGCAATCCGCTGATAGGAGTCGCGCAGATAGCGGCCGTACTCAACGCGGCTGGGAAAATAGGATCCTGGGCTGCGCGGGTCAGACGACCATTCGGCCATCGACGGGCCCTGATTTGGGTTCGGCACGCCGCACGAATCGTCTGCGAACACCGTCTGCTCGGCAGCCGTTGTGTTCATCAGCAGAGACGGGCTCTGATCCGTCCGCCACACCCTCCCGGCACCCGGCGGGAACGGGTCGATCACATGGATGTGCAGCCGGGGCAGCGCCTCGTCAGGCTGAGCGCAGGACAGTGCAACCAGACGTTCGAGAACAGTCAGGCCCCGAGGGCCCATGCCGATGATCGCAATGTCAGCCATCGGCACCGTTTTCGCTGTTGGCACCTCCGCGCAGCTGGTCGTTGTGCGGGTAGCCCGGCCAGGGGTCGCCCGGCGTGTAGCCGTGCGGGTAGCACTTGCCGTCGGCGGTTTCCGCGCCGCGGCCGCGTTCTTCGTCTTCTCCGCCCGACCCCGACTGGTCTGATGCCGAACCGGAGTCAGCCTGGGTGTCGTTGTCTGAATTGTCTGCGCCCTGCGACTTGTCAGAGTCGTCTGCGCTGTCTGTGTTGCCGCCCGATGAGCTCTTAGGACCGGAGGCGCTGTCAGAGTCCTTCTTGTCGTCGCCCGACTGCGTCTGTTCCTTCACCCAGGCGTGCAGGGCGTCGTAATCAGGGCTGAGAGTAGCCACGACGTCGTTGGTGATCTGTGCGGACTTCACTTCGGTGTTGCGCATGATCATGGCGAGGTCAGCAAAGGCACTGAGGTCTGACAGCGGGATGTCAGTGCGGATGTTGTCAGATGCGTTGGCTGCCAGCTTGGGGTACTTCAACGTCATTTCCTGCGGGCTCATCTGTTCGAGAGCGGCCTTGAGGAAACGCTGCTGACGGCACATGCGGTCGTAGTTGTCAGCACCGTCGCGGCTGCGGGTGTACCAAAGTGCCTTTTTGCCTTCGAGGTGCTGCGGGCCCGGGTCGATCCACCCGAAGATCTGGTTCTTTGCGCCGGTGGTCTGGTTGGTGCCGCCGCCCATCGGGATGGGGCGTTCGACGTCGAGCTCAACTCCGCCCATCGTGGTGATGAGATCGGAGAAGCCCTTCATGTTCACGGCCGTCCAGTAGTCCGTTTTGAGCCCCAGGGAGGCCTCAACCGCCTGGATGGTGGCGAACATTCCCGGTTCGAGGCCGTGGGTGTCGCCAACCGCTTCCGGTGAGTTTTCGGCCCAGTCCCACACCGCGTTGATGAGGTCCTCCGAAGGGTTGCCGGTGGGCCGGAACCCGTTGGGGAACGTTTCGGCCAGTTTCGAGTCCTTGGGGAACAGGGGGAAGGCCAGGTTGCGCGGAACCGATATGAGAGTTGTCTGTCCGCTGCGGGTGTTGATGCTGGCAACAAGCATGGTGTCGGGACGAACGCCCTCGCGGTTGTCGGCGCTGTCTTGGCCGATGAGGAAGACGTTGATCCGCTCTTGGTCTGCCCACAGATCCTCGCGTTTGAGAACCCTGGCGCCGTTTTCGCCGAAGACCTTCGACAGTGCTGTGGCCGTGACATTGGCGTAGGCCGCACCAACGCCCAAGGGGATGCCGACGATCACAATGAGGCTGGACACAAGGATCCAGCTGAGCACCTTCTGTGCCCGCGGCATGCGGAAGCCGCGCTTGGACACGGCAAAGGAACGCAGAATCACAAGGACCCAGATGATGAGTCCTACAATGAGCACAATCGATGTGAATCGCAGGATCTTCGGGCTGGACACTATGCGGCTGGCAAACGCCGTCGGACCGTAGATGAGGGCCGAGACAACGAGTGCCCCAATGACCAGGAGAAAGCCAGACAGCAGAACCCATCCGGCGATGGACCTGCGGTCGCGGCGAATGATGGCAAGGCCGGGCAGCATGGTTCCAAGGGTCGTCCACGTGACAACAGAGGGAAATCCGTCGCCGCCGCGCTGACCGTGGCGCGGCTGGGCGTCGTCGTCTTCGGCGTAGCCGTGGTGTGTGGTGTATGCCGACTCTAAGTCCGAATCGTCTTCTTCTTCGTCTTCGTCGGTGAAGTACCAGTTCTCTTCGAGTTCTCTCTGTTCGCGAAGTTCACGCCGTGACGGGAGGGGCCCGTCAAAGCGGTGCGTGGGGTGGTCTTCAGGTTTTGCGGCCGACCGGACACTGTGCGGATGGGTGGGGTGATCGCTGTCTGATCCAGTGGGTTTGTCGCCGCGGAAATTGGGGCGCGATGAAGCGCGGAGGACATGGTGAGAGGAAAGATCAGCCCAGAAGCCATTCTCGGCACTGCCCCCACCGTCCGGCGTGTATTCGCCGTTAGCGGAGCCAGAGCCGCCTGTGGTGTCGTGGGAATCAGTCACCGTGTCGTCTCCTCGTAGTGTGCAGCCGTGCCGCCGTCAGAAGCGGCTTGGTGAGTATATGGCCCTCGGCTGAACAGCAAGTGTATCGAGCCTGTGAGCAGCATAGAGAACATTGACCATGCAGTTGACGAGTGCTGCGACGCACGGCGGGTGGTGCACTGGACTGGCGGCGGAAGGGTGCGCTTTTGCTCCCGGGGCGCTTGGACTGTAACCTGTATCTGCCTGGAGTTGTGGCTGAGCGGTCGAAAGCGTCACCCTGCTAAGGTGAAGTCCTCGTGTTTGGGGACCGAGGGTTCAAATCCCTCCAACTCCGCGCCTAGCCCCGGTGGTTCACAGAATCGCCGGGGCGTTTTCCTTGTCTGGTGTGGGTGAGACGATGGTTTCATGGCTGACGAACAGACTTTTGAATCCATTCCTGCACATATTCGCCGCGCCATGACGCCGGAGCAGACTGCGGTAGTCCGACATCAGCTTGCGCGCACATCTAGTGGGACGGACAAAGCTCGCGGTTCTAACACCGCAGGCGATGACCCCGTCGCAGCGATGCGCGCCGACTACAACGCCGAACGTGCATTCTGGAACGAGGGCGGCCCGCAGATGGCCAGCACTGACAACTTCACTCTGTCGCTGGCCGGTGCGACTGTGCCCGTGCGCATTCATCGTCCGGTGGAAAACGACGCCCTTCCGGTGATCATCTTTGTTCACGGCGGTGGTTTCACTGTCGGCAATCTTGATACCCACGACCGGATTCAGCGAGTTCTGGCCGCAGAATCAGGGGCGGCGGTCGTCGCCGTGGACTATTCGCTGACTCCGGAGACCGTCTTCCCGCAGGCTCTGCACGAAGTTGCCGCTGCCGCCGCCTACTTCGCAGCCCACGGTCAAGAACACGGCATCGACCCACGCCGTCTGTCTTTCGCCGGGGATTCAGCAGGGGCTATTCTTTCGCTCTCAGCTTCCCTGCTTCTGCGCGATGAACCCCACACAGCGGCCCAAGCCGCGGGTCTCAGCCCAGACCAGAGCGCACCTCGCAGCGTTTTTGATTCGATTCGCTCACTCCTGCTCTACTACGGCACATACGGGTTGCGGGATTCCGCCACCATGCGCCTGTACGGCGGCTGGTGGGACGGTATGAGCATGGCGGACCTCGACTCAATGCGCGAGGCCTACTATTATCGGGAAGCTCAGCACGAAGCGAACCCCTATATCGACCCACTGTCGGCCGACTACACCCGACCGGTGCCGCCCATGTTCATCGTCGGCGCCGAACTCGATCCGCTGGCCGATGATTCTCGCGCTCTCGCCCAGACGCTCGCCGCACACGGTAAGGACCACGAATTCCACATGGAGGAAGGTGCTCTCCATTCCTTCCTGCACTACGGCCGGATGATGGAAGCCACCCGCGACGTACTGACCTGGGGTGCCGAATACGCCGCTGCACGCTTCAACATCGCCTGAACCCACTCCGCAACAGCACACGAGGTGGAGCTGCAGAACACTGCAGCTCCACCTCGTCCGTTGGGGAAGGGGAGTGGGTCAGTAGCGGAAGGTGGCAACAGCCTCCGACGATTCCGGGAACTCAGCGACCGTGCGCACCGTGCCCTTGTTGGCGACGGTGGCGATGATCGCTTGGCTTGCCGGACCGTAGGCGTTTGTCGCGGCTAGGCGCTTGATGTCCCGCGGGGTGAACAGCGTGTCCACGCGACCTTCGGCGGCCGCCTGCACGATTTCGCCCAGATCGTAGGAGCCCTTGCCGGCGGCAATGAGCGAGCGGGCGCGTTCGACAACAGCGGCCTCGTCAGCCTGAACCTTGTCGTTGAGCACTTCCCAGGCCTTAGAGCGGAGCTCTTCGGGTCGGGTCTGCTCCGGGTTGCCGGGGATGACGACGTCCTGGACGTTCGGGTAGGGGCACAGGCTCTTGAACGGGCTCAGATACTCCTGCACCGAAGCCAGAACCAGCGGCTGTGAACGAGCGGTGCCCAGTTCAGCCGCAACACCTTCACCTACGCGGCGCAGGAAGTTTTCGCGCAGGTGGTCTTCCGTGTCAGAACCTCCGCCGGTTCCGTAGAAGCCAGTGCGCTCGCCGCCTGCGGAACGGTACTGGAGGTTGTGCTCCGGAAGTTCCGTGACGGTGGCATCGAAGTTCTCGGGAACTGCGCCCAGCGGCAGCTGTTCGATGTGATTGCGGCTGGCGTCGAACAGGCGGACAGAGTTCTTTGCGAGAGCAAGAACGTAGACGCGGCCGGACTGTTCGAGCATGGGGGCCAGCGGAACCACGTTGAAGTGGTCATCAACTGTGCGCAGTGCTGGGACTTCGAGTGGAATCCGGAAGATGCGATAGAAGCCATTGGCAGCGAAAACTGCCAGCCCGCGGCTTGTGTGCAGCCAGAACTCAGGGTCATCGAGGGCCTTTTGGGCCGGTTCGACGACAGCCGCGGCCTCGCTGCCGCTGAGACCCGCGCTTTCGAGGTCCGCTTTCGCCGCGCTGAGCTGATCGCGCATCTGCCCGGCGGCGATCTTGTCCTGGCCGCCGGAGACCTTGGTGGGAATGTAGATGGAGACCTTGCTGCCTGCGATCTGATCGCCTTCAATCAGAGCGTCGAACTCCAGCTGGTCGATGGTGCCTTGAGGGTTGTCAGTCATTGAAGATTCCTCTCCGCGATTGGGCGACACCGAAGTGTCATCTCGTCCCCTCACGGTAACGGGCGGCACGCGGTGTGAAAAGGGGAATTTCACGAAGAGAAACACGGTGTTTCGCACAGTTGATGTGCCGGACACAGAACGAGCGCCCGACCTCGGTTGTGGCTCGTGAACCTGAAGTCGGACGCTCGCTGGTCTGTGTTGTCAGCCGATGCCTGTGCGGCGGCTGGGGTCAGGCGAGACCCAGGCGCTGCCGAAGCTTGTCGACTTCTGCGCGCAGCTCGGCCGGAACGTGGTCGCCGAGTTCTGCGTACCACTCTTCGATCGACTTGAGCTCTTCAGCCCATTCTTCGGGCTTGATGGCAAGTGCCTTCTGCAGCTGCTCCGGTGTGGCGTCGAGTCCGTCAACATCCAGCGCGCCTTCGGCAGGGGCTTTGCCAAGCGGGGTGTCAACGGCGTCAGCGGTGCCGACAACGCGTTCGAAGACCCACTTGAGGACACGCGAGTTCTCTGAGAATCCGGGCCACAGGAACGAATTGTCGTCGTCGCGGCGGAACCAGTTGACGTAGAAGATCTTCGGCAGCTTGGCACCTTCGGTCTTGCCGATGTTCAGCCAGTGCTGGAAGTAGTCGCCAACGTTGTAGCCGATGAAGGGACGCATGGCCATGGGGTCGCGGCGGACAACGCCGACCTTGCCTTCGGCGGCGGCGGTCTGTTCTGAGGACAGGACCGAGCCCATGAACACACCGTGCTGCCAGTCGTGGGTTTCGGTGACCAGCGGCATGGTGGTTTTGCGGCGTCCGCCGAACAGGATGGCGGAGATCGGAACGCCGTTGGGGTCCTGCCATTCCGGGGCGGCCGTGGGGACGTTCGCGATCGGGGTGCAGAAGCGCGAGTTCGGGTGGGCTGCCGGGGTTGAGGACTCGGGTGTCCAGTCGTTGCCCTTCCAGTCAGTCAGGTGGGCCGGTGCTTCGTCCGTCTTGCCTTCCCACCACACGGTGTTGTCGTCGGTCAGGGCGACGTTGGTGAAGATGTTGTTGCCGGCGTCGATTGCAGCCATGGCGGTCGGGTTAGTTGAGTAGCCGGTGCCGGGAGCAACGCCGAACAGGCCGTATTCGGGGTTGACGGCGTAGAGCTGGCCGTCTTCGCCGAAGCGCATCCACGCGATGTCGTCGCCGAGTGTTTCGGCCTTCCAGCCGGGAACGGTCGGCGTGATCATGGCGAGGTTTGTCTTGCCGCAGGCCGATGGGAAGGCGGCGGCGATGTACTTGGATTCGCCTTCGGGGTTGGTCAGCTTGATGATGAGCATGTGCTCGGCCAGCCAGCCTTCATCGCGGGCAATAGCCGAGGCGATGCGCAGGGAGTAGCACTTCTTGCCCAGCAGGGCATTGCCGCCGTAGCCGGAGCCGTAGGACCAGATGGAGCGGTCTTCCGGGAAGTGGGTGATGTACTTGGTTTCATTGCACGGCCAGGCGACGTCTTCTTCGCCCGGTTCGAGCGGAGCGCCCACCGAGTGCATGCATTCGACGAACTTGCCGTCGTTTTTGTCGATTGCGTCAAGAACCTTTGTGGAGACGCGGGCCATGATCTGCATGGACAGAACAACGTAGGGCGAGTCGGTGATTTCGATGCCGAACTGCGGGTGTTTGGCATCGATGTGTCCCATTGCGAACGGGATGACGTACATGGTGCGGCCGCGCATGGCACCGGCGAACAGCTCGTTGAGCTTGGCCCGCATTTCCTGCGGGTCCATCCAGTTGTTCAGAGGGCCGGCATCTTCTTCTTTTTCAGAGTTGATGAAGGTGCGCGATTCAACGCGGGCAACGTCTGCCGGGTCGGACTTTGCGTAGTAGGAGTTTGCCGGTTCGGACAGTTTGACGAGCGTGCCGGCTTCGACCAGCTGGTCGGTGATGGCCTGGCGCTGGTCTTCTTCGCCGGTGATCCACTCGATGCGGTCCGGGGTGGTGAGCTCGGCAGCGCGCTTGACGAATTCGAGGATCTTTTCGTTCTTCGTGGGTGCGCCTGCGAGCAGGTCTTCGACTGAGCCACGGTCGATGACGGTCATGCTTTCTCTCCAAGCTTTCGGTGTTCTTGAGACAAGCCAACCGTAGGAACGTGAAATGTACGCTGGAGAGGAAAACGGGCCGTTCATCATGTGCATTGGCTCACAAACCGATGGTTTATGACGCGTTTCTGAAGTTAGACAGACCGATTCTTTCGTTGCAATGACGTGTTCTTGCATTCGCGTGTGTTTTGGGTTCCGATGGCCGCTGGCGTGGTTCGGTTGCGGGGGTGTTCTTGTGTTGTGGGGAGCCTCACGCAGTCGGCTTTTGGGTTTCGTCGCAACCCTGTGTATAGTTGGTCAGGTCCGCAAGGGCGTGCGCCACTAGCTCAACGGATAGAGCATCTGACTACGGATCAGAAGGTTGGGGGTTCGAATCCCTCGTGGCGCGCGGTGTGAAGTCCCGGGACATCGTTCACTCGATGTCCCGGGAATTTTTTGTGTGGGGCTGGTGGTATGTCGGGCCATTGTTCCCTCGGCGGGCTCGCCGAGGGAACTTGTCAGTGTCCTTACTGCCCCGAAGTTTTGAAGATGCGCGGAACCGGCGCCCGGAAGACTTCTCCGCGACTTGACTTCACAATGCCAAGGATCACTACCACCAGGTGTGCGATAGACAGGAATATCCACGTGATGCCGAATATCGGCAGTGCCATTTCAAGAGGGGCAGGCATGCGGAGACCAGCTTCAGTATCTTCGCCGGTGATCATTCCGACTGTCATGGTGATGAAGAACAGGGCCGGAACCACTATCTGCAGAAGACCCCAGCTTGCTGCGTTGACGCCGTTCTGCGCGGCAGTGCCGCCGACGTTCCGCTGATTGAGTCCCACCACAAGCATGACAACGCCGGCGAGGGCTGAGTTGAGTGTCGGAAGTGGAAAAAGTGCTATGAGCCCGAGGGTCCAGGCGGGAGTGCCGCTGAGGTTCATGTTGCTGTTCCTGGCCGGGTGGTGGTGTCGGGGGTCACCTGGCCGCAGGCCCGTGATCTGCTGTCGATACACAAACTGGCCCATGCCCGATTCCCCCTGCCCAGACGCAGAGTCTTCAAATGATGCTGGTTCGGCTGGTGGTGTTGGTTCGGGTGGTTGTGCGCAGTGTGGTGTTTCTGTGACTTCGTCACTTTCTTTTTCGTCGGCCCATTTGGGTGCAATGATGCGTACCTGGTCGGGTACGGGCAGGTAGTCGGGTACGTCCATGTTCTGGATGAGGTCACGCGGTATTTCATCCAGCCCGCTGCGTTCAAGAACGGCTTTCCAGGCGTCAACAACCTGCTGACTGGTCCAGTCATCAGGGCAGGAGTACACCGTGCCGCTGCCCATACGCTGAGAGGTCATTCCATCGGCAAGCCATGAGATCTCACCGACCACATCATTCAGCCAGATCCGATAACCAGGCCGAATCTGCCACTCCAACCGATGCCACATCAACAGCTCATCAAGAGTGACCATCTCCACATACAGCGGATCAAAGGCAAGGACGAATCCCTCAAAGAGACTCTCACTCAAAGCCTTCGTATGCTCCGGAGATAACCGCTCAACAGAGGCTGTAACTTGATGCAACGGTATCCTGCGGCCTACTGAATCAGAGCCAATGGATAAATCCACACTGATATTGTTTTCGTATCCCGTGATCAATAGACCGGGGTCGGCGTATCCCCACGCGGTTGTCGGTTTGCCGTGGTCATCCACAACAGGCAGTTCTTCAAACAAACGCTGCAGTTCTGCACGCGAACCATCCCAGGGAATATGCAGCAGACTCGAACCCAAAGACGCATCACGAGCTTGCACAAACCCCAATAACGCCATCACCCGATCAGCAGCCCACCCAGGACTCTCACCAGGCCGAGCCCAAAACGCACGAACAAAACAATCCTGCCGCGACCACATGGTCTCAGCCATCACACACCCCTCCTAGGCGTATAAACAACACGGCACAGTGTGCCCGTGTTCGAAGCACGGGCCGAGAGCCTCTCCAGGTGCTCGTAGTGGCAGTCTCAAATTGGCTCATCAGCGGGGTCATTGGCGGAATTGTGGTGGGATGTACTGCTCTTCTAGG
>NZ_KV823279.1 GCF_001815905.1 Brevibacterium sp. HMSC07C04
CGGGCGCGGGTGGCGGGGCTGCCGCTGCCGGTCCGGCCGCAGCCGTCGTCCTCGGTGCCGAGGCCGTGAAGAAGACCGCGGAAGCCGGCCCGCAGACGGGCAAGGCCATCGCCGATCAGGCCGAGACGGCCGCCGACTCCGCCGATCAGCCAGCCTCCTCATCCCCGCCACCGCCGACGCCCCCGAACCCCGGCCCCGGCACGGGTTCGGGCACGGGTCCTTCGTCCGGTCCGGACCAGCCGACGTCGACGCCTCCGCCGCAGCCCTCACCGCCGCAGCCGCGCTCAACGCCGGAGAACCCCAGCACGCCACCGAAGCCCGGGAAGGAGTGAGGACAGGTGTCTGCAACGAACGAGAAGACCTCGACCGAGCTGGAGCCGGTGAAGTTCTCCCGGCTGACCCGGCGTGGAGTCCTACTGGGCCTGTCGGTGTCGCAGCTGATCGCCCTGGGCATCGGCGCGGCCAGCCTGGTGACCGCGTTCTATGCCGGGGGTGGGATCCGGGTGCTGGTCTCGGCACCGATCTGGGTGCTGGCCGCTGCCGTGACCTGGATTCCCCTCGGCGGGCGGCCGATCGTCGAGTGGCTGCCGATCGCGTTCTGGTGGCTGTGGCGGACCACGGGCGGGCAGCTGCTCTACCGGCGCCGCATCGTCACCCCGCGGCCGGCCGGGACGCTGGCCCTGCCCGGCGACATGGGGCGCCTGCGCGAGTACAGCGATCCCGAGACCGGGGCGTGCATGATCCACGACCCCGCCCAGGCCACACTCACGGTGCTGTGCAGCGTCACGCATCCGGCATTCATCCTGCTCGACCCGGCCGAACAGGGACGCCGGGTCGACGCCTGGGGGCGCGTGCTGGCCACCGTGTGCCGGTCCGGACGAGTCGCGACACTGCAAGTGCTGGAGCGGACCCTGCCGGACTCCGGCAGCGGCCTGGCCGAATGGTGGGCCGCCCACGGCAGCGGTGACGGGTCATGGGCGGCGACGACCTACGCCGAGCTCATCGAGCGCGCCGGCCCGGCCGGGGAACGCCACGCCTCCACGATCAGCCTCAGCCTCGACATGAAATCAGCGGCCCGGCAGATCCGCACCGCCGGCGGCGGCATGCGCGGGGCAGCCCAGGTGCTGCGCCAGGAGATGACGACGCTGGTCGCGGCCCTGCGCTCGGCCGAGCTCAAGCCCTCGGCGTGGCTGACCTCCGGCGAGGTCGCGGTGATCCTGCGCTCGGCCTACGACCCCTCGGTCGCGACCACGCTGGAACGTCACGGGGAGATCGGGCAACAGCTGGCCACAGCGGGCCCGGTCGCGGTCGCCGAGACGTGGACGCACCTGCGCACGGATTCGGCCTACCACGCGGTGCTGTGGATCAGTGAGTGGCCGCGCTCGCTGGTGTATCCGACGTTCCTGTCCCCGGTGCTGCTCTCCACCGGCGTGCAGCGGTCGATGTCGCTGATCTGCACGCCGATGCGCACCGACCAGGCCGCCCGCGACATCCGGAAGAAGAAGACGGAGTACGTCTCCGATGCCGCTCAGCGGGCCCGGATCGGGCAGATCGAGGACGCCGGCCAGCGCGCCGAGTATCAGGACGTGCTCCAGCAGGAAGCCGATCTGACCGCCGGCCACGGCGTCCTGCGCTACACGGGCCTGATCTCGGTGTCCGCGCCCACCGTCGCCGAGCTCGATGCCGCGATCGCCGCGATCGAGCAGGCCGCCGTCCAGTCCTCCTGCGAGACCCGCCGCCTCGTCGGCCAGCAAGCGCAAGCGTTCACCGCCGCCGCGCTACCCCTGTGCCGGAGAGTCTGACCCCGCTGGGACCGGCCAGGGGACGCGTGCACCTGATGGGCACGGCCGATCACGGAAGAGGGAGCGATCATGTCCACGAACCCCGCCGAGCATGCCGAGTCCGCCCATGCCGCGCTGCGGCTCCTCGCCGACGCCACACGCCACGTCGAAGATCCCGACCAGCTCTCTGCCGTCATCGACGACCTCCGCGGCGGAACGCGGGCACTGCAGACGACACTGGCCCAGCTCGCCGACGCCCACCCGCACCACCAGGGCCGGGCGATCAGCCTCAGTGGTGACCTGGCCACCGGCCGTGCCACCGCCGCGGACGCCTACACCGTCCTGCGGGAAGCGGCCCAGCGGCTTGGCGGGGTCGAGGAGCTGCTGCGGGAGGCCGTGGACCGGACAGACACCATCGACTGGACACCCGCTCCCGCTCCGACTGCTCCGGTGGTCGAGGAGATCGCCCCCTCCCAGGCGTACAGAGGCCTGTCCGAGCGCGGGGTCTGGCGGACGGTGACCCTGCAGGAAGGCACGACCGCTGCGAGGACGATGCGCCTGCTGGACGAGCACGGCGCCGAGGCCGCTGTCGCCTACCTCGCCCAGGCCGACCACGGAGACCCCGCCATCATGCGCGAGCTCGAGCGCGGCTACGCCTACGACGAACCGCCACCGGGCCGTGAGCGGGTGTTCCAGGTCGGGGCCTACCAGCTGAGCATCAACCCGGAAGGCCGCTGGGCGGGCCTCTCGCACTGGGACGAACCGGGCCAGGGACCCACCCTCGCCCCGCCCCTGCCACCGGCGCTGCACCCCACCACGCCCAGTCCCGTCCCGGTGCGCCACCACGACCCCGCGGCATCGAGAGGACGCGCCGACGCGTCGTGGTTCGAGCACCCGGGCAGCACCACCGGCAGACGCGCCCCCGGACCGGGCCTGTGACCGGCGCTCACCCAGGAAAACGAGCCAGCCGGAGACAGGCACCCGCGGGGGCCCGGCGCCCCCGCGCTCTCTGGCCACACCTCTGGACTGCCTGCGCTCACCGGGCCGGGCTGGTGGGGAGGGGGCGGGCACCTGACCGACATCCCATCGCCATGAACCGGGAGGAACCGTCATGCCCACCTTCTACGACCCCGTCGCGGACGCCGGCGAAGCCTCGCAGGCACTGCGGGGGCTCGCGCATGCCAGCCGCGCGTTCGACCACCCCCAGGACCTCTACGGCGTGCTCGGGGATCTGCTCAGCGGCGTCCGGTCGCTGCGGCAGGTCCTCGACCAGCTCGCCGACGCCCACCTCACGCACCGCGCCCGCGCGCACGACGATGCCGGCAGTCACGACGCCGGTGTGCTCAACGCGCGCGTCGCGTCCGCCTGGCTGCGCGAGGCCAGCGCGCTGGCCGACCTGACCGAGAACCACCTCGACACCGCCATGGCAGCAGCCGGTCGCATCGCCTGGCATGCCCCGGGAACCGATACGCAGCAGCGGTGGATCTCCGTCGTGCGCCTCGAGGGCGCGCAGGCCCAGGCCGCCCTCGACCGCATCGACCGAGACGGCGTCTCCGCCGGCCTCGACCACCTCACGACGTGGGACCGCGGCGAGGCCACGACCACCGAGGCACTGGAGAACGGGTACGTCTACGACGAACCGCCCGCGGGCTCGATGGACCACCGGGTCGACGCCGACACCTACCTGCTGAGGTACGGCTCCACCCCGCCCCAGATCGCGCTCTACCGCCGCCAGACCCTCCCACTCGACCACGCCAACCCCAGCGACCCCGGTGCAACCGGCCTCGACGGTATCGGCGGTCCTGACCCGGCAGGCACCGCGACCGGCAGCCAGACCGGAGGACGGCAGCTTCCGGATGCGTCCTGGTTCGGGCATCCCGGGGTGGCCGCGGTCGCGCAGGAGCGGGGGCTGGGACGGTGACCGAGCGAGACGAGAAGCTCCACACCGCGGTCCTGGTCGCACCGGCGGCCGAGCGCAGGCGCCTGCGCAAGCAGCGCCGCCAGGCCGCCGCACGGATCCGGACCGAACGACGCCGGGCCGAGATCGCTGAGGCGAAGGCCCGCGCCGAGGCCGAACGCGCTGAACGCCGCGCCACCCGCTACCTGCCCGCCGCCGGGGAACCCGGCCCCGCACAGCTGCGCACCCCGGCGCGGCTACATTTGCCGCGGCACCAGGACACCAGCGCGACCCTGTCGAACGCGTACGTCTTCTTGGCCGAAGGCGGGTTGGGCAGCAACGGGATCTTCATCGGCCAGGACTTGTACTCGGGCGCGAGCTTCGTCTACGACCCCTGGGTCCTCTACGCACGCGGCGTCATCACCGCGCCAAACATCGTGTTGGCCGGCATCGTCGGCTCCGGCAAGTCCTCCCTCGCCAAGAGCTTGTATACCCGGTCGTTGCCGTTCGGGCGCCGCGTCTACGTACCCGGGGACCCGAAAGGGGAGCATACGAAAGTCGCCGAGGCGGTCGGCGGGAAGGCGATCGCCCTCGGTCACGGGGCCTCGGCCCGGCTCAACCCTCTCGACGAGGGCTACCGCCCCAGGGACATGAGCGATGCCGAGTGGGCGACCACGGTCGCCGCACGACGCCGGGACCTCATCGGCGCGCTCGCCGAGACCGTCCTCGCCCGCGGGCTCACGCCCCTGGAGCACACCGCGATCGATCAGGCCCTGACTGCGACGGTGCGTGAGAACAGCGTCCCGATTCTGCCGATGATCGTCGATCACATCCTCGACCCCACCGAGGACCCCGATGGGCGGCTGAAGGAAGACGGGCGTCTGGTCGGGCATGCGCTGCGCCGGCTGGTCGCCGGGGATCTGAGTGGATTGTTCGACGGCCCCTCGACGGTCCGCTTCGATCCCACCTTGCCGATGCTCTCGCTCGATCTGTCGCGGGTGACCGAGAACGCGACATTGATCTCGGTGCTGATGACGTGTTCCTCGGCGTGGATGGAAGCCGCGCTGCTCGACCCCGCTGGCGGGCAGCGGTGGGTGGTCTACGACGAGGCCTGGCGGCTCATGCAGTACCCGTCATTGCTGAAAAGAATGGATTCCCAATGGAGGCTTGCCCGACATTACGGGATCGCCAACATGCTCGTCTTCCACAAGCTCAGCGACTTGGAGAACGTCGGCGACTCCGGTAGCGCGATGCGGTCTCTGGCGAATTCTCTGCTCGCCAATGCCGAAACACGGATCATCTATCGACAGGAAAGCGACCAGCTCGGCATCACCGCGGAGACCCTGGGCCTGACCCGCACGGAACGCCAGCTCCTGCCGCAGCTGACCACGGGTCAGGGGCTGTGGAAGATCAAGGACAGGGCTTTCGTCGCGCAACATCAACTCCACCCAGCCGAATACGAGCTCTTCGACACGACAAGCCGCATGACTGATTCCCGCTAGGCCGCGGCCTGGAATCCATATCCGCACGGAGGGAGGCGGCACTCTGATGGAACTCACCACGATTGTAGGCGCATGCGGGAGTGTGCTCTCGTTCGTGCTCTTCCTTCCGCAGGCCCGGCACACCTGGGTGAACCGGCACCGAGCGGAGAGGCTGGCCGGGATCAGCAGCCTCGGCCAGGTGTGCGTGCTCGCCAACGCCACCGTGTGGGCCGTCTACGGTGTCCTCGCCGACGCGGTGTGGCCGGGCGCACCGGGCCTGCTCAACGCGCCCCTGGCGATCGGTACGCTCTGGCTGCTCCATCGCCGCCACCCCCAGAACTCCGGCGAGGCTTGTGAGGCGTGTGAGACCGGGACAGCGCACCGGGTCTTCATCACCAGCCCTCCAGGTTGGGGCTCGGTCATGCCATGCTCCGCGATCACGCGCAGATCCGGGGTCCTCGTCTTCTCCGATGAGGACATCCGAGTGCTGCGCGACCACTACCGTGCTCACGGCACTGCGGGCGCACCTGACTGAGGACCGAAGGAGACCCTCATGGCGGCCCTGACCCAGATGACCGGCGACGAACGCTCGGCACGCATCGCGCTCGCGGCCATCGCCGGCCCCGGCGACCCGCTGACCGGGCGCGTGCTCACCACCGTCGGCGCGCTCGAAACCCTCCGGCTCCTCGAGGACGAGGATCCGATCCCGGGACTGGACAGGGTCGAGACCGGCCTATGGCGGACACGGCAGCGCCCACGGATCGACGCCGACAGGATCGAGCAGGCCCTCGACCGCACGGACAAGTCCGGCCTCCGCACGCTCATCCCCGATGACGAGCACTACCCGCCCGGACTCGCCGACTTAGGTCACCGTGCCCCGTACATCCTCTGGGCCTCCGGCGACACCCAGCTGCTCCAGTCGTTCGCCCAGACCTTCACGATCACCGGCACCCACAACTCCACCGCCTACGGGCGGCAGATGGCCAGCGAGCTCGCTGTCGACCTCGTCGATGACTGGGGTGTCGTCGTCGCCGGGGGCGCGTCCGGCATCGATGCCGCCGTGCATGAGACGGCGCTGCGCAACGATGGCCGCACCATCGCCGTCATCCCCGGCGGCATCGACGTTCGCGGAGGGGACAGCAACGCCCAGACCCTCGACGAGATCGCCGCTCAGGGCCTGCTGCTCAGCGAGAGCCCGCCGGGTGAGGGCGGGCACGATGCGGACCGCATCCTCGCCCGATTGAGGATCGAGGCCGCGCTGTCGGGATCGGTCACGCTCGTCGAAGCCGACGACCGCTCGGCCGCCGCCGCGGTCGTCGATCGCGCCCGGGAGCTGGGCCGACCCGTCGGGGCCATACCAGGACCGGTGACCAGCCCAGCCAGCGAAGTTCCGAATGAACTCATCCGCGACGGGGCCGCGCAGGCCGTGCTCGGCGCCAGCGACGTGCTCAGCATCCACTATCCCGCACCGCAACCGCGGCAGCGTCCAGGCCCGGAACCACCCACGCCCCCGCGCGCCGGCCCACCGCACCACGGATGGGGCCTGTGAACCGATCCGTCCACCGTGCATCGGTGACGGCTAGCGGGACCTGGTGAGTCCAGGCGTACCTGACCGGTGACGACGATCATGGAAGGACATCGACATGGCGGGACTGGCCGACGAACTCCAGGACGAGCGGGAAGCGCGCATGGTGTTGTCGATGATCGCCGAGCCCGGCGATGCGGTGACCGGGCGGGTGCTCGCACTCGCCGGCGCCGTGGGCACGGTGCGGCTGCTCGAGTCCCAGGACACGGTGCCGCTGCTGGGCCGCGCGGATGCGATGATCTGGCGCGACCAGCACGCCCGACGCATGGGCGACGGCCTGCTGGAAGCCCTCGATCATGCCCGCCAGGCCGGCTACGGCACGCTCATCCCGACCGATCCGGACTGGCCTGCCGGGGTCAACGATCTCACCGATCGCGCCCCCTACGTCTTGTGGACCCTCGGCAACGAGACCCTGCTCGGCCCGCGCACCCGGGAGACCGTCACGGTCACCGGAACCCGGGCGACGACCTCGTACGGGGAGCGCGTCGCCAGCGACTTCGCCGGCCAGTTCGCCGCGGCGGGGAAGGTCGTCGTCGGCGGTGGGGCCTTCGGCATCGAGGGCGCCGCTCACCGCGGGGTTCTCGCCCACGGCGGTGACACCATCGCGGTGCTTCCTGGTGGGTTGGACCGGCCGTATCCCCGCGCCCACGCCGATCTGTTGGACCGGATCGGCGACCGGGGCCTGCTCGTGACCGAGCTCCCCCCGCAGGCCACACCGACCCGGACCCGATTCCTGGCCCGGTCGCGCTTGATGGCGGCCATGGCCGGGGCGACAGTGCTGGTCGAATCGGGCCCTCGCTCCGGAGCCCTGGGCACTGCCAGCCACGCGCACGCCCTGGGGCGGGTCGTCGGGGCGGTGCCCGGTCCGGTCACCAGTGCGGCCAGTGCCGGACCCCATCAGCTCATCGCCGCAGGCACGGCGATGCTTACCAGCGATGCCCGGCAGATCGCCGACGCCCTCGACGCGCCCCCGCCACCGGCCCCGCCGAACCCGTTCCATGCCCAGCACCGCAGCCCACAGGCGCACGGGCCTGCCGCCCCCTCGCTGTAACCACCGTTCACACGCAAGGGAACACGCCGGGGTCGATTGAGCCGCCGAGGTGCAGGCTGTACCGGCTGCGCGGTGTGCACCGAGCGAGGCCCTCACGCCCTGCCCGTGATCGATCGGCCCGCTGGGGTCGTGGTGGCAGATCGTGCACCTCGAGTACAGGACGACATGGACGGGCAGGGCGCGGGACCCCGGAGAACGCATCGACGGCGGTCCGGGGCCCGGGGAGGTGGAACCGATGGATGAGGATGCCCGCGGCGGGTTCGAAGATCGCATGATGCGGCTGTGGCATGGCTTGGAGCAGGTTGCGCAGGACTACGGCCGGTACGTGGAGCTCACCGATTCCGATCCCAGCGCGTTCGGCGGCGGGCACTACGTGTTCTATCGCCTCGACGACGCCCGTCTCGACGACGCCGAGCGTCGGTTCGCGATCGAGGAGCAGTACGCCGACGAGGTCTCGGAGGAGGAGCAGATACCGACCTCGTGGACGTGGCGCGATGAGAGTCTGCGGACGCACCCTGACGGAGGCGGGTACTGGCACGAGCACGACAGCGGCGAGGTCGCCTCCGAAGACTTCGAGCAGCTGCTGGACCGTGCCGGGCAGTGGGCGCAACAGGCGCGCACGGCCGCGCGCCGTGACGACGCCGCCTCCGCCTTCGCCCCTCGCAGTCCGGCCCCGATCCCGCGGGGGCCCGACCGCAGCCTCTGACACCACACCCCAGGGGCCAGACCAGTAACGGCCGTGCCACTCCACGACCACGGACGAACCTGGCGCATGCCCCGCGGCCGTACTTTCACGGGAGGGAGCAGGACGTGGCTGAGAGCAGCCCGGCAACAGGTGACGAGCCCGGGCTGCGCCTACGTCTCGGTCTGGCCGATCTCGCCGATCAGTACGGGCGGTATGTGGACTACCGGCGGGAGGAGCCGCAGCCGTATGGCGGCGGGTTCATCGGTCTCGTCAGCGGTGGGCACCATGTGCTCTACCGCAGCGCGGACCCTGGCCGCCGCTTCGCCATCGAAGAACTCACCACGAGCAGGGTCCCGGGCCAGGTACCGGTGCTCTCCTCGTGGCTCTGGCGGGAGGAGACGCTGAGCACGCGCGAGGACGGCTCGCCCTACTGGCATGAGAATTCCAGCTGGGAGGTCCAGCCCGAGAACGTCGAGGAACTCCTGGGCCTGGTCCGAAACTGGGCACAGACGGCCCGCTCCATGGCCCGCCGGGACGCGCTGCGTGAGGCATTCGCCGTGCTCGACCGGTCCGGTCCCGAGCCGCCGCGGCCCGGGCGCGGTCTCTGACCGGGTGCGGGCCGGGAACCCCAGCAGGGAGGTGCCCGGCCCGCACTAGCTTCACCTGTCCGTGGCGGGGTTGAGCCCGTTCAGGAACACGGCCAGCTGGTCCAGCAGGCGCAGCGCGCTCTCGAGGGTGACCTCGATGCGCTCGTGCTCGGTGCCGATCGCCACCCACGTGTCTCTGGCCCCGATCCCACGGCTGGCGGCCAGGACCAGCGCACCAGCGTCGACGATCGGGACCGGATCGCAGTCGGAGGCATGCCGGTAGCGACGGGTGATCGCGGGAACCTCGCACAGCTCCCCGAAGTGGCCGCGGTCAGCGGCGAGGACCTGCCGGTGGTGATCGCCGGTGCACCATGACGGGCACGACTCGCGCAGCCACGCGGGCCCGGGTACGGCGTTGTCCATAGTCATCGATTCTCCTGTTCTGCCACCGGCACCGTGCCCGCGGCAGAACCTATGAACGCGCCCGCTACTGACCAGACGATGAGGCCATCGGGCGCGCGGGGTGCCTGGGTGCGCACCTGCGGTCATGAGCACACACGAACCCGGCAGGAAGCACCGGCACCGGAGAAGCACCGACGACCCCGAGGCCACGGGCACGCGAGGCTCCGAGCAGGCGGATCTGCCCGCGGTGCCGCCGGTGCTCCCGCACGTGGTCATCACGGCCACGGACGCGGGAACCCTGGATGTCACCGTCGACGGAAAGGACCTCCCACCCCGCTCGCCGAAGAGACCCTGGACGCGGGCGAGGTTCGGGGAACTGCTCGACACGGTCACCGACGAGCGTCGCGTGCCGGTGCGGATCGAGGTCCACGAAACGGACGGCACCTCGTTCACCGACATCGTCCACGCCGCCCGACACCGACCAGAGCCCCCGGCGACGGCCTCACCGCCGGCGACACCGAAGAAGGCGAAGCCGACCCGGCATGTCGAGGTCACCGCGACCGGGTTCGTGCCCGGCGAGGACATCGCCATCGCCATCATCACCGGGACCGCGGAGGCCGACGGGCAGGGCCGGGCCCGGGCGGTGATCGCGCGTGCGGGACTGCGCGAGGCCGGGGAGGTCGTCCTGGTCGGGCGGGTCTCGGGCGCCGTCCATGTCGAGGCGCTGTCGTGAGCTCGCCGCAGGGCCGCCAGGCCGGCAGCTTCGGGGACGAGCTGACCAACGCCGCGATGATCGCGCTGATCGGAATGTTCGGCCTCACCCTCATCCTGCGCCTGGGCGGGTCGATCACCGCGTTCCTCACCGGCGCACCGCAACCGCGTGCCGGACTGGCCGCCGGTGCCGCCGTGCTGCTCAACCCGGCAGACCCCGCCCGAGCCCTGGACGCGGCCGGGCTGAGCACGCTCGGGTACTGGCTGGTCACCGGGGTGGTGCTGGTCGGGCTCGGCACGCTCGGCGGGTGGACCTGGGTACGGGTGCGCCGCCATGTCCACCAGGTCGAGACCGACCCTCGGAAGGTCGCCGGCGCGGCCAACCGGCGCGATATCGACCAGAGCGCCTCCTCCCAGGCCCTGCTCAAGCGGGCCGGGACGCTGCGCCCTTCGCTGGAGACGCCCACTCCCGCGGAGGTGGGGTATCTGCTGGGCCGGTCGAAAGGCCGCCAGGTGTGGGCCTCGGTCGAGGACTCGATGTTGGTTCTCGGCCCGCCCCGATCCGGCAAGGGCCTGCATGTGGTCATCAACGCGATCTTGGACGCCCCCGGTGCGGTCATCGCCACCTCGACCCGCCCCGACAATCTGACTGCCACGCTCCGGGCCAGGCAGCGGCGCGGCCCGGTGGCGGTGTTCGATCCGCAGCACCTGGCCGAGGGCCTGCCCGCGGGCCTGCGCTGGTCACCGATCCGGGGCTGCGCGGACCCGCTGACCGCGATGATCCGTGCCTCGGGCCTGGCCGCCTCGACCGGGCTCGGCTCGGGAGGGGTCGAGTCCGGCGGGTTCTGGGAAGGCAAGACGAAGACCGCGCTGCAAGCACTCTTGCACGCCGCCGCACTCGATCATCGCCCGTCCTCGGAGTTGTTCCGGTGGACGCTGGACCCGACGGCGGCCTCCGATGCGGTCGCGATCCTCACCAACCACTCCGGCGCCGCAGAGGGGTGGGCGGACTCCCTGGAGTCGATGATCGACGCCGACCCCCGCACCCGCGACAGCATCTGGCAGGGCGTGTCCCTGGCCCTGTCGGCCCTGGCCGATCCGCGCGTGCTGGATGCGGTCAGCCCCGGCGAGGGTGAAGAGTTCGACCCGGCGCAGTTCATCCGCGACCAGGGCACCCTCTACCTTCTGGCCACCGGTGCCGGGGCAGGCGCCTCGGCGGCGCTGGTGGCGGCGCTCGTCGAGGATCTCGTCGAGGTCGCCCGCCGCATGGCCGCCCGGTCCCCGGGCGCCCGCCTGGACCCGCCGCTGCTGCTGGCCCTCGACGAGATCGGGAACCTGAGCCCCTTGCCGTCGCTGCCGACGCTGATGGCCGAGGGCGGAGGCACGGGCATCACCACGATGCCGGTGCTCCAATCCCTGGCCCAGGCCAGAGACAAGTGGAACGAAGCCCAGGCCGGGGCGATCTGGGATGCCGCGATCGTGAAGATCATCCTCGGCGGGGCCTCCAACAGCAGAGACTTGCAGGACCTGTCCACGCTCATCGGTGAGCGCGATGAGCACACCGACTCCGTCACACTCGGCGATCACGGGTCACGGTCGAACCAGCGCTCCATCCGCCGGGTCGCGGTCATGCCCCCGGACCGGATTCGGATGTTGCCTTTCGGCACCGGGGTGACCCTGCTGCGCTCGGCCCCACCGATCATCACGGATCTCCGGCCGTGGCCGGCCCGTACGGATGCCGACCAGCTCAAGCAGGACCGGACCGAGATCGAGGCGCTGCTCGAGGACCCCGCCTCATGACCCCCGAAGCACCCACCCACACCACCACCGCCCACCGGTCACCAGCGGGCAGGGGCGGTCGGCTGCCGGGCGTGCGGGGGTGGTGGTGATGGCCCGGCGCCGCCGCACTCCGCCTCCCGGTCAGCTGGAGTTCGATCTGTGGGGCCTCGGCGAGGCCGAGGCCGATGCCGCCGTCGCCGAGGCCGGACAGACCCCCACCGAGACACCGCGGGAGGACAGTGATGAACCAGTACGGGGCACGGGCGATGGAGCACTGGAGGGCACACGCCCCGGAGCGGGTCGCAGCGATGGAGGATCCAAGCTGGTTCTTCACCCAGCTAGGCCAGGAGATCCAGGCGCAGGTGACCGAGCTGTCGACCCGGCTGGAGAACGACCGGATCTGGGGCCTGGAGAAACAGAGCCCGAGGGAGGACAATTATCTCCAGGAGGTCTCGCGCCGGATGACGGCGCACCAGATCGCGGAGGAGGTCGTGATGAGCCAGCTGGCCTGGATCCACGACCCGAGCCTGCCCCTGGACGAGGCGCGGCAGGAGTGGGAGGAGACCCGACCAGCCGACGAGAACCTGATCTCGTGGGCGGAGCGGACCCAGGACTCCCCGTACCCGCAGTACTCCCAGGTCGAGCTGGAGCAGAAGGCCCTCGACTGGGCGATCCCGATGTGGTTCCTGGAGGGCCTGCTGGCAGCGGAGATCCCGGGCCAGTACGCCCAGGAGCACCAGGAGGTGCTGCGGCAAGCAGCGGACGTGAGGTTCCTCCGCGAGGTGACCGGCACCCCGTAACCGACACCCCCACACCACCTCCCCCTGTGGTGGGGGTGCCGCGGTTCGTGCCCTCCCGTGACCAGCTGGCACCGTCCGGGGCGAAGGCCCGGTTCCAGGCAAACATCGCAGCGATCCGGCTCGCGCGCACGCTGACCGAGCAGGACCGCGCCGCCACGGCCGAGGAGCAGCAGGTCCTGGCACGCTGGTCCTCGTGGGGTGCCGTCCCCGACGTCTTCGATACCGGGAAACCCGGCTGGGAGGCGGAGCGGGACCAGCTGCGGGGCCTGCTCTCGGAGCAGGAGTGGGAGGCAGCGGCCCGGACGACGCTGAACGCCCACTACACCGACCCGGCCCTCGCCACACAGATGTGGCGCGCCCTGGACGCGCTCGGGTTCCGGGGCGGGCGCGTGCTCGAGCCCGGCAGTGGCCTGGGCACGTTCATCGGCCTGGCCCCCGAGACCGCGCAGATGACCGGTATCGAGCTCGACCCCGTGACCGCGCAGATCAGCCGCGCCCTCTACCCGCACGCGCAGATCCGCACCGAGTCCTTCGCCGACACCCGCCTGCCGGAGGGCGGCTTCGACCTCACGGTCGGGAACGTGCCGTTTGCCGACGTGGCGCTGCACGACCGGGTACACAACCCGCACAAGCACTCGATGCACAACCACTTCATCCTCAAGTCCCTGGCCTTGACGCGTCCGGGCGGGATGGTGGCGGTGCTGACCTCCCGGTACACGATGGATGCCCAGAACCCGGGAGCACGCCGGGAGATGAACCTGATGGCCGACCTCGTCGGCGCGGTGCGGCTGCCGGCCGGGGCTCACCGGCGCACCGCGGGCACGGATGTGGTCACCGACCTGCTCCTCTTCCGCCGCCGCGAGGAGGGGGAACCGGTCCTCGATGATCTGTGGGAGACCGTCACCCCGATCACCGTGGACGGGCAGACCCTACGGATGAACCGCTACTTCGACCAGCATCCGGAGCATGTTCTCGGGCAGATCGGCGCGGACACCGGCCAGTTCGGACGCCAGGAACTGACGGTCACAGGCGACGTGGACCGGGTCGACGCTGATCTGGCCGATGTCCTCGACCAGATCACGTTCACCGCCCGCCGCACCGGCCTGACGTTCACCGACGCCCCACCGGAGCGGGCGATGCGCCCGGTGGCCCGCCAACCGGCGCCGCCGCAGCGGTGGGATGGCAGCATCGTCGGCACCGGCACGGGGTTCGGCACCGTCACCGCCGGAGGCATCGAACCGCTCGAGGTCCCCAAGAGCACCACCACGGAGCTGCGTGCCCTGCTGGGGCTGCGGGACGCGGCGACCAGCCTGCTGGAAGCCGAGGCCGCGACCGCCGAGGACACCGCGGAGATCACCACCGCACGGGAGGACCTGCGCCGGGCCTACCAGAAGTACCTCGGACGCTACGGGCCCTTGAACAGGTACACGCTGCGCCGGTCCGGCAGGACCAACGACGCCGGTGAGGACACCCATGCCCGCATCATCCCCCGCGCCATCCGGCTGCTGCGCGGCGACCCTTTCGGGCCCCTGGTCATGGCGTTGGAGAACTTCGACGACACCGACCAGACCGCCACACCGGCAGAGATCCTCTCCCGCCGGGTGGTCGCGCCCCGTACCGAGGTCCAGGGCGTGGAGACCCCGGCCGACGCGATCGCCGTGTCCCTCGACCGCACCGGCAGCATCGACCTGCCACTGGTCGCGGACATGCTCGGCATGGACGAGACCGAGGCCCGGGAGGCCCTGACCGGGCTGGTGTTCACCGACCCGGCCACCGACGAGCTCGTCCACGCACCGGCCTACCTCTCCGGTGACGTGCGCACGAAGCTCGACGCCGCCCACGCCCGCGCCGAGACCGATCCCTCCTTCACGGCCAACGTCGAGGCGCTGACCGCGGTGCTGCCGGACCCCTTGGGGGTCGAGGACATCACCGCCCGCCTCGGGGCGGTGTGGATCAGCGCCGAGATCCACGAGAGGTTCCTGCGCGAACTGCTGCGTGCCCCGGACGTGCGCGTGGAGAACCCGATGAGCGGGATGTGGGAGGTCCGCGGCGGACGGCAGGGCCTGCTGGCGACCTCGGAGTGGGGCACCGAACGCCGGCCGGCCCCGGACATCGCGCAGGCGCTCATGGAGCAGAAGACGCTGCTGGTCTACGACGAGATCGAAGACGCCGACGGCCGTAAACGGCCCGTGCTCAACCAGGTCGAAACCGTCGCCGCGCAGGAAAAAGCCGAGCAGCTCCAGGAACGCTTCAGCGAATGGGTGTGGGAAGACCCCGCCCGCGCCCAGGCGCTCGTCGAGGAGTACAACCGCCGCTTCAACTCGATCGTGCTGCGCGACTACAGCGATGCCGGGGACTACCTCACCCTGCCCGGGGTCGCGGAGTCGTTCACACCCCGCCCGCATCAGCGGGCCGCGGTCGCCCGGATGATCGCGGAGCCCGCCACGGGTCTGTTCCATGAGGTCGGGGCGGGCAAGACCGCGGAGTTCGTCATGGGTGCCATGGAGATGAGGCGGATGGGGATGGTGCGCAAACCCGTCGTCGTGGTGCCCAATCACATGCTCGAACAGGTCGGGAGGGAATGGCTCCAGATCTACCCGAGGGCCCGCATCCTCGCCGCGTCCACCAAAGACCTCGCCGCGGATAAGAGGCGGCAGTTCGTCGCGCGGGCGGCCGCCAACGATTGGGACGCGGTGGTCATGACCCAGGGCGCGTTCGCGAAGATCGGCCTGCGGGAGGAGACCCAGCAGGCCTACCTGCGGGCGCAGATCGACGAGGTCCGCCGGGTCCTCGAAGATGCCACCGGCGAGGACGCGATGAGCGTCAAGCGCATCCAGCGCAAGCTGCTGAGCTTGGAGAACAAGCTGAAGTCGCGTCTGGACACCGACCGGGACCAGGGCGTGTCCTTCGAAGATACGGGCATCGATTACGTCGTGATCGATGAGATGCACATGTACAAGAACCTCTCGACGGAATCCAATATCCGGGATGCCGCGATCGAGGGCAGCGCACGCGCATCCGATCTGCACATGAAGCTCGAATACCTCCGCTCCCAGGGCAAGGAGCGAGTCGTGACCGGGGCGACGGCCACCCCGATCGCCAACAGCATCACCGAGGCCTACGTCATGGAACGCTACATGCGCCCGGACCTCCTCGAAGCCGCCGGGGTGGAGTCCTTCGATGCGTGGGCGGCCACGTTCGGGCAGACGATCACGCAGATGGAGATGGACCCCACCGGCACGAACTTCCGGATGAAAACCAGGTTCGCGAAGTTCACCAATGTCCCCGAGATGCTGCGGATCTTCAGCGTGTTCGCCGATGTCAAGACCGCAGAAGACCTCCAGCTGCCGGTACCGGAGATCACCGCGCGCGAGGACGGGCAACGCGTCCCGGCCACGATCCCGGTCCCACCCACTGTCGAACTCGAAGACTTCGTCGCCCAGCTCGGCACCCGCGCGGAGAAAGTCGCCTCACGGGCCGTATCACCCAGCGACGACAACATGTTGGTCATCTCCACCGACGGCAGAAAAGCCGCGCTCGACATCCGGATGGTCCTGCCGCAGGACCCGACCGGGCCGACGAAGATCGACGTCGCCGCGGACATGATCGCCGGCACCTGGCAGGCCACCCGCGACCGCGAGTACCTCGACCCGTCCACCGGGGAGCCCTCACCGGTACGCGGTGGCCTGCAGCTGGTGTTCTCCGATATCGGCACCCCGCACCCGGACCGGTGGAACGCCTACGACGAGCTCGCCGCGCAACTGGTGATGCGGGGCATGCCCGGCGAGTCGATCCGGTTCATGCACGAAGCCAAGACCGACGTCGAGAAAGCCAGACTTTTCGCTGCCGCACGCGCCGGCCACATCGCCGTGCTGATCGGCTCGACGGAGAAAATGGGTGTCGGCACGAACGTGCAAAATCGCGCGCTCGCGCTGTATCACCTCGACTGCCCGTGGCGGCCAGCCGACGTCGCCCAACGCGAAGGCCGCATCCTGCGACAGGGCAACCAGAACGAGCAGGTCGCGATCGTCAGGCTCGTCACCGAGCGCTCCTTCGACTCCTACATGTGGCAGGGCGTGGAGCGCAAAGCCAGGTTCATCGCCCAGATCATGCGCGGCAGCCTCGATGCCCGCGAGATCGAGGAGATCGACTCCTCGGCCCTGTCGGCGGCCGAGGCCAAAGCCATCTCCAGCGGGAACCCGCTGCTGCTCGAGCATGCCACGATCCAGACCGAGGTCACCCGGCTGCGGCGCCTCGAGCGCGCGCACCACCGCTCCCAGGCGATGCTCGCCCACACTCGCGACCGGGCCAGTGAGGACGCCCGCCGCGCCGAGCACGACATCGCTGGCCTGCAGGCGGCACTCCCGCAGGTCGCCGACACCTCCGGTGACCGGTTCCGGATGCGCATCGGCGACAGAGTCTACGACTCCCGCGCCGATGCTGCGACGGCGGTGGGTGCCTGGGCGCAAGGTTCGGGGCTGACCTGGGCACCGAAGTACGCCGCCCGGGATTTCGGGGTCCTCGGCCAGGTCTCGGGATTTGACGTCACCGTCTCCACCCGGCCTGCTCTCGGCGACGAACCGCATGTCGAGGTCGAACTCGCGGGTGTACCGCGCACCGGGTTCGTCATGAGCCGGTCGGGGTTCCTCGACGGTGGCATCGGGCTCATCCAGCGCATCGAGAACCGGGCCGCGGGCATCCCCACGCTCTTGGAGCACGCCCAGCGCGACCTCGACGACGCGCGCGAGGCCGCCGCGGAGGCCGGGCAGCGCATCGGGGAGCCCTTCCGCCACGCCGAGGCCCTTGCCACGGCCGAAGCCGATCTCGACCGGGTGCAGACACAGCTGGCGACCATGAACGACGACGTCACCCACCAGGGCCCAGCCGAGACCAGCCCGCCCAAGCCCCCGCCCCCTGACGAGGCCGGTCTCACGGTCGAGGCGGTGCGCGGCCATCGCCCTGCCCTGGGCGTGCACCCTAACCCGCACCGCGAGCCCGCCTCGATCGCCGAGCCCACCCGTCCTCCCGGACACCGGCCCGACCCGCCAACGCATCACTTCTAACGGGACGCGGCGGTGCCGGGGAGCGTGCGTGCACCTTCCTGTCGTCACCCCCGCAGGCCACCGGCCGGGGTCGTACGGATCAGGAGGACATGATGGACGCACAGCAGGCGCAGATGCAGACCGGCACCTCGGTGCGCGGCTACATCGCCACCGAACCGAAGCTCACCTACGGCAAGACGGGCATCGCCCGCTTCTACGCCCGGTTCAAGCAGTTGCACTCCCGGCCGGAGGAGGACGGGTCCTGGACGCGGCTGCCGCCGTCGTTCCACAACCTGGTCATCTTCGGTCAGGAAGCCGAATATGCCTACCAGAACTTCAACAAGCGCGACCCGTTCCTCGCCTCCGGCTACCAGCACACCCCCGAGCCCGGACACGATGGGACGCTCCGGGAAGAGGAGTTCGTCGCCGATGTCATCCGCCATACCTGGCCGAACGCCTCCGGGCCCGGCCAGGGCCTGAACCGGACGCCACCCCAGCGCTCCCAGGCCCAGGAGGCCCCGCAGCGGCAACCCGCCACGGTGGACAACGCCGGGCAGGCTTTCGACCCGCCCCAGCGGCCAGTACAGGCACCACCGAGCGCGGTGGTCGGACGATGAGCACCGACCACGACGACCCGCACGACGAGACCCCGCCCATGGGGCCCTTCGACGGGGAGGAGTTCACCCAGCCTCGCCCGGCACCGATGGCCGATGACCCGCCGGCCCCGGTCAACTGGAACTTGTTGCGCGCGGACGAGGCGGAGTTCGCCTGGCTCGAGCTCAACGCCTGGGTCGATTGGCTCCGCCACACCTACGGACTCCCGGCCTCGGTGATCCCACCGATGTGGCACCGCCACGCCGAACTTGTGTGGGAACTTTCCGCGCTGCACACGCACTGGCTGTGCGCCTACGACCCGGAGCAGAACGGGAGCGCGGCGCTGGGCTGGCACAGGGATTTTGCCGATGCCCGCCAGCGGCTGCGCGACTGGGTCGCCGCTTCCGGGACCCGGCTTGACCGCGACCGGCCCACCCGGCAGACGACCTGGCCGGGCGAAGAGGCCGCCGGGCCGATCGAGGAGACCCCGATCACCGATCGGGACGAGGACTTCGTCGCCTTCGTCCTCGACGATGTCGAACGGCGCCGGAAAGCCGAGGAAGCGGTCTACCAGCGCATCAACCCGGACACCGGCGAGATCACCTGACCCACACCCCGAACCCGGAGGGGCCGGCACCACACTGGTGCCGGCCCCGCCAGCGCGTCGACCACGGGTGTCAGTCGGTCAGGGAGCGGCCGCGCACCGGCCCTTGCGCAGGCCCGGCCGTGTGGTCGAAGGACGGCACCGCACGCTCAAGGCGTACGGCCTCCCCGCGAGGAGTAGCCGGAACGTTTAGTGCGGTGGAGGACAAGTCGCAGCCGCCCCAGGGTGAGCGGCCCGGTACGTGACGGGTGCCGTACGGTGCCCGTTCGGTGATGATTGGAGCGCCGGGTATCTGCATGTGCTGCGGGTAGCGCTCGGTGATCCAGACGCGCCCGACCTTGCTCAGGCCGGTCTCGGTGCGCGCGATCACCTTGCCGGGGACCACGGGAAGATCCCGCCAGCCCGGAAGCGCGTGGTCGTGCCACGCCTCGACCGCGGCGTTCTCGTTGCCCGCGATGGAGTGCCAGCCGCACGGCTCACAGATCATCTGATAGAGGAGATCGCCGGGCCCTTCCTCCCCGTGGTCGGGCCGTAGTTCCGCGGTGAACATCTCCCCGGCGTGCTCGCCCAGCTCGGTGCGCTGGTCGTGGGCGATGTCGCGATGCCACATGTGACTGCGGGCGTAGGAGTCGAAGTGGCTGTAGAGGAAGCACCAGTGCTCGAAAGCTCCGACCAGCTCGCTCGGCGGGTAGTAGTCCGTGGTGAAGTGCAGCGGTGCGCCCTGCCACTGCCCGGCATGCTGACGGGCCTCCTCGCGGGCGAGCTCGTCGAAGTCGAACGCCAACTGCCCATCGGATGCAGCCATGGTCCCGGTCACCTCCCACCGGCCAGGTACACCACTGTTGCCGGTCGCGCGCCGGGCAGTGCCCTTCCGTTCGGCCGGCGGGCGGGGTAAAATCTGGGGCACGGCGGCAGTGAAAATTGCCTGCGCTACCAGCCCGACTGGTGGCTGACGACCCCAAGGAGCCGCTTGGGCTAGTCCTTCTATACGTGACGTCGCCGTCCACGTAGGAAGGACTGTGTCGTGCTTGCTCTCATCTGGTTCGCCGCCATCGCCGTGGGCGTGTTCATCACCACCCGCTACACCCTGGTCATCAGCCCGTGGCTGCCCAGCAACCTCATCCTCAACGCCATCCGCACCCGGCGCGGCCTTAAATGGGGCGTGCCCGCGATGCTGCTGGCGATCCCGTACTTCGCGATCGCCTACTGGTGCACCGTCGCCATCGACACCGGCGCCACTGGTCTGCTCCACCTCGTCGTGCTCATCTGCATCATCTCCGGGTTCAAGTTCATCTGGATCGGCCCCCTCAGCCTCATCCACCTCGCCGCGGCCCGCCTCCGCGAACACGCCCAGCATCGGCGCGACACATGCGGCGCCTCGGAGGACAGCCACACGCCCGCGAACGTATCTACCGCTGAGCCCGTCAACGCTGGGAACTGAGACGAGCGGCCCAGACTAGTAGTCCCGTACGATCGGCGACGTCGCTGATCAGTACCCTGCTGGCCTCCTGGCCCGCGGCCGGGCCCCGTTGCACGCCCCGATCACGGCAAGGCCATAGTCTCCGTGCGAGTCGGGGGCGGCCGGGGCCGTCGAGCACGACCTTTAGGGTCTCAGGGGCTCCGTATAGCGCACAGCTGCCCGACGACCATTCCTCGCAAGGAACCGGAAGTTCCCCGCACATTTAGCCGTTCCCGACCAGTGCCAGAGACCGGTTGCTAATTTTGTAGTGCCCGGGCGTCGAGGAACACAATCTGTCGATGCTCCTCGTCCTCGGAATCGAGTAATGGATCGGGCACCTCATCGGCGGGTTCCATGATGCGGAATCCCTCGGTCTCGCTGGCGACAAAGTCCGTGAGTTCTCCCTGGAAGCGTCCATCTTCATCGATCGAGTTGGCCGCGTCAGCCAGCGCGGAACGAACGTCATCTCTCGACAGCTGCATGCGCCCCTGGACGTGCTCGCTCGGCACTCGGACGACCTGGGGCCAGTCTGGCTCCCCGCACCGGCCCAGCCGCGTCCAGAAGTCTCTCCACTCATAGATGACTGGTGGCTTCACGCCTGTACCCCATCGAGCAGTCACACGGCCTCTTGGGCCGACGGTGAAAAGCACGAGCCTTTCACGTTTTCCCCGAACCGTACTGCCGTGGGCGGCGACTTCTTTACTGAGAACCTTCGCGACCTGCTTCGCGGTGAGCACGATCATCCATTCAGCGAACCACCATTTGTGTCCACTGCGAGAGAATGCTATATCCGTGGCGGGCACGCCGGAACTGTGAGCGGCGGGCTTGAGTTCACCGGACCAGGTCGGCCGAGGGATCACGTAATACACCGGGACATCGGACCGCAAGTAGTCTATGAGCTGCCCGATATCCACGATGACTTTGTGCCGACCCTTGGCGCCCGGAGTAGTGGTCTTCAACTCGAGCTGAACAGCTTTGCCCGGTAGGTGGGGAAGCGATTGAACGTCGACATCCTCGCCCCGAACGGGCCACCATAATGCCGCGTTGGACCGGTAACGGTAGGTGAGGTACTGGCTCACCCAATGCTCAAGCGTCTTCTCAGGAACTGATACATTCAAGTGCATGGCCCCCCTTTCTACCTTCGACGTGTGCATGCCTTCAAACCCATGGTAATTGGCTTGTCGTTCTCGGCTGCATCCGGATTCCTTCGTCCGGTTAGAGGATCTCGACTGGCCCGGTTACGGGGGATGGAGGTTGTGTGCTTCCTGCTCCAACGGTTGGTTGCGTTTGTCAGCTGCACCTCCTTAATGACGTCGACGTCAGGGCGTGCCCGATAAGCGAGTCGAAGGCGATTAGCGAGATGCGGTATAGGCGTCGATCACGTCGTTAGACACCCGCCCACGATCGGAGACCTCAAATCCGTTCTTCTGCGCCCATGTCCGAATCTCGGCCAGAGGGTAACCGCTGCGCTGATGCGAGGCACTGCCCTGCTTGCGCCGTGCACGGGGTGCGCGGTTGGGACTGATCTTCCGAGCCGCGTTCACGTACGTGTCCAGCGCGTCTCGAAGTTCCTGCGCGTGAGCATTGGTGAGGTCGATTTCGTAGGAGCGGTAATCGATGCTGAAGGTGACCGTCTCGCCTTTCCCAGGCTCAAGGACAGTACCGTCCACATCATCCACCAGCTGTTCAATGATCTTCTTGCCCATGAGGGCGAGTCTATGCGCTCACGTTCCCCAGGGCTCGGGGGAACCGTCGCACCTGTCTGGTATGACACCCACGAGCAGCGAACCCGAGTCAACCGCGGCGGCGACCTCGATGGCTCAGCATGAGGCGCTCAGCCAGCCCCACGGGCCGTGTCATCAGCCAGCAGAGTCAGCCGAAATGGACTGCCCACCTGTCGCTGCCCTCGACGGAGTCGTGCCTTCCCGCGCGTACAGTGCCTTCACAGCCGGGTGGTCCGCCGGTATCTTCCGACGGACCGCCCACCCCGCCTCCGCGGAGCTGATCGATGATGTAGCGACGATGCTCGATGCCGTGCACGTCGCCGACAGCCTCACTGCACGGGAATAATCTGCAGCCGCTCTTCGACGGCTGCCTTGATCGGGAGCACATCGATGCGATGGATCAGCCGCCGCAGATAGGCCCGCTTCTCCTTGATGTCGCGACCCTTCCACGATGCGATGAGAGTCGGCCCATCTTCGAAGGGGATCTCATCGAGCTCCATGGCGTCCAGTCGTCGCTGTAGGGACTCCACGCGAGCCTGGGCGTCCTCGATCAGTGAGAGGAGCACTGTCACCATCGCGCCACGGTACTCACCGGTGCCCTGCTTGGCGACGAGAGTATCCCTCTCTGCCTTGGCCTCATCGAGCTGAGCGAGCATCTCGTTGATTCCCGTATCGGAGCGCGCAGCTCGGCGGCGCGCCCGAGCCTTCTCCAGTGCCTCGTCGGTGATCTGCGAGAAGAACCATCCCAGCACGAACGCCTCGGCACGCTCCGCATTGACCGTGCAACCGCCCGAGCAACTGCCCGGGCCGTTCCTCCGGTTCGCCTGGCAGGTGTACTCAAACGCTTTCACCGACTCTCCAGAGGCCTTCTTCCAGTACTTCTGCTTCCCATACAGGGATGCCCCGCATTGGCAGTACAGCAAACCGGTCAGCAGCCACTCATGTGAGCCCCACGGCCGCCTGGTCTTCGACGTCCTCGCCTGTTCCAGCAACCTCCGCACGCGCAACCACGTGGCACGATCACACACCGGCTCATGAGCAATCACGGGCTCTCCTGACGCGTCACGAGCGATGTAGTCCAACAGCTCGACACTCACCCCCCGCTGGTGCTCGGGGACCTTCCGCATCCGATAGCCAATCATCCGCGGAGACACCAGGTACCGACGAATGTTTCCCTCATACAATGGCCTACCCTTCGCAGTCGTGATCCCGTACTGCTCCTGCCAGTGCCGACCGATCTGAGCGAGGCTCTTCCCAGCCAGCACCATGTCCACAGCGTCCTTCAAAGCTGGATGCTCGACCGGATGCGGTACCAGCCGGACCCCGGAGCGGCCGAACTCGTCAACCACCCGCGGACCCGCCTTCCACCCGAAGGGCAACATGCCACCGTGGATGAAGCCAGCCTCGGCGAGATGCCTCTTCGACGCGAGCTGTCGCTCGCTCATCGCGTCGGTTTCGACCTCGGCCAGTAGCGCCTTGATCCCGGTCACCAGCTTGGCGCCCGCCGTCGCCGTGTTCAGCTCGTCAGCGCTGTCCTGGTGCGAGACCAGATAGACCCCCGCTTGCTGGCACTGCGCGATCCACTCGATCGTCTTCGCCGCGATCCGGTTGGTGCGATCGAGCTTCCAGAACGCCAACGCCGGAACTTTCTCGGCCTTGATGTCCTGGTTGAGCTGTCGCCACCCCTTCCGAGTGCGAGCCGCGGACTTGCTGGCTGAGTCGTTGTCGATGTACTCGCCCATGATCGTCCAGCCGCCCTCTGCTGCCAGCTTCCGGGTCAGGTCAAGCCGCTGCCGCTCGATCGCATCGGCCTTGTCCTTGTGGTACTTCGACAGCCGCAAGTACAGGTAGATCGGCCTCGTTCCCGGCAACGGCTCGTCCGGTCCAGTCCGGGTGAACGCCGGGTATACCACCGACCGCGTAGCTCGTCCGGGCCGCGCGTTCGGGCCGGGACGACGCTCCGTCGTGCTCGTGTTCGTTGCCATCAGTGACCTCCTTGGAGAAGGAGGTGCACTTTCCATTGCACGACTCGTCGAGGAACAGCACTCCCCTGTGGGCTTTTGACAGCACCCCGATCATCCCAGGCTTGGAACCGCCCACCATTGCCGCGGCCGTTGTCCGATGGTGTGGAGCTTCAAAAGGCGGAACGGCGTTGAGCCCGCGATCGGGATCGAATGTTCCGTCCAGGGACTGCAGGGAGCAGGCTTCCACCGCCTCGTCAGGGGCAAGCGGCGGCAGCAGGCCCGGCAGACAGCCGGCGAGCATTGTCTTTCCCGCCCCCGGCGGCCCGCTCATCAACAGGTGGTGCCCGCCGGCTGCGGCGACTTCGAGAGCCCACCGGGCATCGTCTTGACCCTGCACGTCCGCAAGGTCCCCCGGCCGCTGCGGCTCGGCAGAGCGCCGACCGCTCAGCTGCACTGGCACGAGGTCTACGGGGCGGACGTGCCCGCCGAGGACTCTCACAGCGTCGGCCAGGCTTATGCACCCGCGCACATCGACATCGCCTGCCAATCGGGCTTCGCTTTCATTGGCCTTGGGCACGATCACTCTGCGCAGGCCTTCCCGCTGAAGCGCTGACACCATCGGCAGCACTCCGTTGACTGGGTGAATCCGACCGTCTAAGCCCAGCTCCCCAATGCACACGCACGATTGGGCACTGTCGCGGCTGACCGCGCCTTCGGCGGCAAGAAGCGCTATTGCAATGCCCAGGTCAAACGCGGTGCCCGCTTTCTTCACGCTGCCCGGCGAGAGGTTCACCGTGATGCGCTGCGCCGACAAGCTCAGTCCCACATTCGACACTGCGGCGCGGACTCGTTTGCGCGCTTCCGACACCGAAGCGTCGGGAAGACCCACGATGTCGATGCCGGGCAGACCGTTGTTGATGCTCGCCTCCACCGCTACGACCGTCCCGGACAGTCCCCACAGGGCAACCGCGCTCGTAGCCCCAATAGCCCTCGCTTTCGGCTTGATGACGGTGTATGCGGGGGCTTCACTGCCGTCTCCGGGCCCGTCAGGCCGCGTGAAGGGAGCTTCGGCTGCCGGCGCCAGTGCTTCACCAGTCATGGAACACCTGCTCAATGTGGGTGAGCGTGGGCGCTTGGCCCCCGAAGCAGATTCCGATGACGTCAATCCGGTAGCTGGGTATGTAGCCCTTCTGCTGTGTCACCCAGCGTGTGGCCAGGCCCTGCAGGGTGCGCAGCTTATGGAAGTCGACGGCTTCCAGCGGATCACCGGAAAATGCAGTGGAACGGGTTTTGACTTCAACGAAGACGACGTCTTCGTCGTCATAGGCGATGATGTCGATTTCACCGTCGCGACACCGCCAATTGCGGTCGAGGATGATCCAATCGCATTCGCGTTCAAGATAGATTGCGGCGATTTCTTCACCCCGCGCGCCCAGCGTGGTGTTGTGTGGTTTTCTCTGCGGCTCATTCATGCCGCCAACGGTGCCCGGCGGACCGCTTCAAGCGGCACCCCATGGAAACTGCTGGGGATAACCGGGCAGCAGTCCACAGGCTCCTTAGCCGCAGTCAGCACCAGCCCAATTGCCCCGCCGACCACCACCTCGACCGCGGCAGCGGAAACAACCTCAGCCGTCGAGGTCCTCGGGCCCGGGGAAATCGCTCTTGGCGAGCTCTTCTATGTTGACGTCCTTGTAGGTCAGAATCCGCACATTGGTCACGAAGCGGGCAGTGCGCCACGTGTCCCACACCCAGGCGTCAGCCAGCGTGACCTCGAAGAACACATCCCTGCCGTCGGAATGCTGCTGCACGTCAACGGAGTTGGCCAGATAGAACCGGCGTTCGGTTTCCACAGCGTAGGAGAAGAGACTGATGACGTCGCGGTACTCACGGTACAGCTGCAGTTCAAGATCGGCTTCAAAAGCTTCTAAGTCCTCGACGCTCATAGCCCCTACCCTAGTGTTCGGCCCTCAGAGGGCAAATGACCTGCGATGCCAGGGCGTGGGCCCCAGTTCGGCAACGGCCCGCTTGTGCGCGGGGCTCGGATAGCCTTTGTTTCCAGCCCAGCCGTAGCCGGGGAACTGCGCGTCGAGTTGAACCATCAGTGCGTCACGGTCGACTTTGGCGATGACGGACGCCGCCGCGATCGTCACAATCCGCCCGTCTCCCTTGATGAATGTGCGCACTTTCGGCACAACAGCATCAGCATCGGCAAACAGGTGGGCGTCCACAAGAGACGGTTCATAAGACAGCCAGTTGTGTTTGCCGTCCAGCAGCACAAGATCAGCTTCGGGAAGCTGTGCCAGCGCCCGCCTGCCCGCAAGCGCCAATGCTGCCGTCAGCCCGATTTCGTCAATCTCCCCAGCCGAGGCGAAGCTCACCTGCGCGTGCTCCTGCCAGTCGCGGACCGACTGGGCGACACCGGGTCGGCGTGCCGGGCTGATCTGCTTGGAGTCGTGGAGCCCTGCCGGAATGTGCTCAGCCCCGCCCAGCAGCTCATGCAGACAGAACCAGACGGCGCCCACGCCGACGGGGCCCGCGGTGCAGCCGCGCCCCACCTCGTCCATTCCGATGACCCGCCCAATGCCCTCGTCGTACAGCTGCTTTTCGAGGCTGAGGTCGGTCAGTCCATTCACGGGTTGGGCACGTCGGCGAAGACGTCGGTGGCAGCTTTGACCCGAGAGAAGCGGTCCAAGGGCCAGTTGATGACGAACACCGTGCCGACCACGTTGTCCTTCGGCACGAAAGGACCGCCGGGAGATTCGGTGTTGTAGCGCGAATCGAGTGAGTTTGAGCGGTTGTCGCCCATCACCCAGTAGCTTCCCTCGGGGACTTCCACGTTGAACTTGATGGCCGACGGGTCGGTTCCGCTCTTAACGTAGCTTTCGTCGATTGGCTGGCCGTTGACTTTGATTCGGCCCTGTTCATCGCAGCATTCGACTGTGTCCCCGCCGACGCCGATGACGCGCTTGATGAGCTGCTGGCCTGCGTTGGCGGGCACGAGGCCCAAGAATTCGAGAATCGGGTTCGGCTGATAGGTGCCGGCGGCGGCCGGCGGCAGCCATCCGCCCGGGTCGTCAAAGACGATGATCTGTCCGCGTTCAGGTTCGTTCCACGGCAGCTGGTTGACCATGATGCGGTCGTCAATCTGCAGCGTGTTCTCCATCGACGACGACGGGATGTAGAAAGACCGGACGACGAACGTCTTGATCGCGAAGGATACGACGAGTGCGATTACCGCGATGATGGCGATTTCACGCAGACCCCGCAGAGCCCTGCCGCCGTTCTTCTTCCGTTCAGTCACCGAGCCATCCTACCGCGAACCGCGCAGGTCGGACTCTCGGACAGTTCCTATAATCCGCTTCAGCGGCACCATTCCCCCGCCGGGCCTGCCCAGCAGGTTCCGCGAATCGGTCGAATTGTGCCTGTTGTCACCCATGAGCCACACCCGCCCCTCGGGCACTCGCACGTGGAATTCGATGTCCGAGGCGGAGCCGGACTGGTCTTTCAGGTACGGCTCTTTCAGCACCTCGCCGTTGACCGTGAGGTGTTTGCCCTCACAGCAGACGACCTCATCTCCGCCCGTGCCGATGACGCGCTTGACGTAGAAGACGTCTTTCGGTCCGATGCCGAACCACGATGCGATGTTCTGCACCCCGCCGGGGCCCGTGCCCGGCAGCATGCTGCCGCGACCGTCGAAGACGACAACATCGCCGCGCTCGATGCCGGCTGACAGTGCGGGCATGCGCCACACCGTTATCTTCTGGCCCGGCTGAAGTGCAGGTTCCATGGATTCGGACGGTATGGTGAACCGCTGGACGACGAAGCCGCGCAGAATGCCGGCCAGCAGAAGTGCGGCAATGGCCAGCCAGGCGATCACGGGCAGGATTCTGCGTGTGCGTGATGTGTGCATGTTCTGGATATGACAAAGGGCGCGAACCCGGCGGTTCGCGCCCTCAGTGCGTCATACTCAGCGCTTCTCGCGAATGCGAGCGGCCTTGCCGTGACGGTCGCGCAGGTAGTACAGCTTGGCACGGCGAACGTCACCGCGGGTCAGCACGTCGATCTTGTCGATCGTGGGTGCGTGGACCGGGAAGGTACGCTCGACGCCGATGCCGAAGCTGATCTTGCGGACGGTGAAGGTTTCGCCGACGCCCTGGCCGTGGCGGCGCAGAACAACACCGCGGAACACCTGGACACGCGAACGCGAGCCTTCGATGACGCGCACGTGCACATCAACGGTGTCACCGGCTTTGAACTTGGGAATGTCGGTCTTCAGCGAAGCCTTGTCGAGAAAATCAAGTTTCTGCATGGGTTTCTCCTGCATGCGCGCCCCGGATCGTACATGCGCGTGTCATTATCCGCGGCAAGCGGATGGGCGGATGGTCTGCCGGATGGCCCTGCGGCTTTCCCTTGTGGACTTGCGAGCCCTCCGAGGCAGGCTGCAGTCAGCAAACACAGAGGCTCAGTTTAGTGCACGGGCGCGGGACTGACCAACTCGGGGCCTCGAGGATCTCGCGAAGCCGATCGGCTCCTGCCGCGCCAGCCGTTCCTGTCAGTGCTGGCGCAGCTGCGCTTCCAAGTAGGCCCGGTCTTTTTGGCTGAGGTTGTCCCACAGCTTTTCGAGCATGTCCGGCCGCACTTGACTCGTTCTGAGCAGCCGCTGTTCATAGCGCCAGCGGGCAATTGCCGCGTGGTTTCCCGACAGCAGCACCTCAGGGATCGCTCGACCCCGCCATTCGGCGGGTTTGGTGTAGGCGGGATATTCGAGCAGCCCGTCTTCGTGGCTTTCCTCATCGAGTGATTCCGGATTGCCGATGATCCCGGGAATCAGCCGGGCAATGGCTTCGATCATGACGAGAGCGGCGACTTCGCCGCCGTTGAGCACATAGTCGCCGATGCTGACCAGTCGGACGTCGAATCGGCCGTCATCGCCTGCCCACTCGATCACCCTCTGGTCGATTCCCTCGTAGCGGCCGCACGCAAAGACAAGGTGCTCACGCTGAGCCAGTTCGCGGGCAGTCTTCTGCGTAAACGGAGCGCCTGCGGGGCTGGGCACGATCAGCAACGGCCGCTCGGCCGTTGTCGAGGTTCCTTCGAGTGTGCTTTCAAGGGCCAGGGCCCAGGGTTCGGCTTTCATCACCATCCCGGCTCCCCCACCGTAGGGGGTGTCGTCGACCGTATGGTGGCGGTCGGCTGTGTAGTCACGCGGGTTGCTCACCCTCAGATCAAGGTGGCCGTCCCTGCGGGCCTTGCCGATGAGCGAAAGGTCAAGGGGACTCAGGTAGTCCGGAAAGATGGTGAGGACGTCAAGCCTCACGATTCGCCGTCCTGCGGCAGCAGACCCGCCGGCGGGGTGATGGTGACCGTGCCGGCGTCGATGTCGACGTGCGGAACGATTTCCTCAACGAACGGCACCAGAGCCTCGGCACCGGCGCTCAGCGTGATTTCGAGGAGGTCCTGGGCGGGGTTGTTGATGACGTCGGCGACCGTGCCGATCACCGCACCGTCTTCAACAACGTCAAGGCCGATGAGGTCGGCGACATACCAGGCACTGTCGTCATCGTCGTCCTCAGCTTCAACGCTGATGAGTGTGTTGCGGACTTCCTCTGCCCGCGTGCGATCGCTGATTTCCGCAAAGGTCAGCAGCAGGCGATCACGGTGCCACCTGGCACGGGTGAGGGTGAGGGTGCCGATGTCCGGCTCGGTGGCGAATTCACTGCCGACGAGAAAGCGCTCGTCGGGATCATCGGTGCGGACCTCGACGGTGAACTCACCGCGGATGCCGTGCGGTTTGCCCAGGCGGGCGACAACTTGACTCACAGGGGCCTTTCACAGCTTGACGAACCCCTCCAGTGTAACGGCGGGCGGCAGTTGCCGGGCACGCCTGGCACCAGCGCAGCCAAGCCCCACCCCACAGGGGTTTCGCCCTGCTGAACCAGACCTCCGCCTCGGCCTGTTCTGCACCCGCACACCCTCCAGCAACAAAAACACCCGAAAAGAGCGGTGGCTGACGGGAGTTTTTGTTGCTGGAGGGTGGGTTCCTTGCGGTTGAAGCGCAGATCCCGGCTAACGGGAGTCTTCGTGTGCAGATCAACCGCCTGCGCGCCTGCTCATTGGCGCCCAAATGCAACAGCGCCCCGGGGAGGTTTCCCTCCGCGGGGCGCTGTTAGAAGACTGCGAGTGTGATCAGGCTTCAACGAGGTCGACTCGCACTCGGTCGCCCGAAATGGCGTTGACGACCTTGCGCAGCGATTTGGCGGTGCGCCCGGCACGTCCGATGACACGACCGAGGTCGTCAGGGTGGACGCGCACTTCGAGGGTCGTACCGCGACCGCCGCTGCGCTCCCTCACGGAAACGTCGTCTGGGTTGTCGACGATTCCCTGCACGAGGTGTTCAAGCGCCTGCGCAAGCATGATCAGGCCTCTTCTGCTTCTTCGGTAGCGGGTGCTTCTTCAGCAGCGGCTTCGGCGTTTTCCTCAGCCTTGTCTTCCTTCGGCTTGATGACCGACTTGGCTTCGGGAGCTTCGAATTCCTGCTTTTCAGCCTGACCTTCGACCCGGTTGGCGGTGTCGCCTTCGCCGGTGAACTTAGCCCAGTCACCCGTGAGCTTGAGCAGAGCCTTGACCTGGTCGGTGGGCTGAGCACCGACGGAGAGCCAGTACTGTGCGCGCTCCGAGTCGATCTTGATGACCGAGGGGTTGTAGGTGGGCTGGTACAGACCGATCTCTTCGATCGGACGGCCGTTCTGGCGGGTCTTCGAGTCAGCCACGACAACGCGGTAGTGCGGTGCGTGGACCTTGCCGATGCGGTTCAGACGAATTTTGACTGCCACTTCTGTGGTGTCTCCTTTTGCAATCAGGGTGAAGATCCGAACGCGCAACGTGGGGATGTCGGCGTTTCGTTTCCTCGTGTTCCAGCCTGTCCGCTGGCTGAGAGGGATCAGCGGGCAGACAAGTACAGCAGATTATTGTGCCAGAAAAGACGGCGGCTTTCCACCGGGTTCACTTCGAGAAGCCGCCGAAGCCCTTGGGCAGCTTCGACAGGTCGAACTCTTCGTCGTCACCGAGGTCGATGCCGCCGAAGGCCGCACCCTGCTGGCTGGGTGCTTTGCCCTCGCGGCGCAGCTGCGCTTCGCGTTCCTGCTGGGCCCGCTTTGCGGGATTTCCGGACTTGCCCGCCCCGCTGCCCTTCTTCTTGCCACCGGACTTGCGGCGCTGCTTCCGGCCTGCGCCAGCCCCGGCGCCGGGCATTCCCGGCATGGCGGGCATTCCCGGCATCGACGGCATACCGCGGCCGCCGCCCATCTGCTTCATCATCTTCTGCATGGCGGCGAACTGCTCCATGAGCTGATTGACGCGGCTGACCTCAACACCGGCGCCGCGAGCGATGCGCGCACGGCGGGACCCGTTGAGGATCTTGGGGTTGGCGCGTTCGGCCGGGGTCATTGAGCGGATGATCGCTTCGATGCGGTCGAATTCGCGTTCGTCGAACTGTTCGATCAGCTGCCGGTGCTGGGCCATGCCCGGGATCATGCCGAGCATCTTCTTCATCGAACCCATCTTGCGGATGGCGCCGATCTGCTTGAGGAAGTCCTCCAGGTCGAAGCCTCCGCCGGATTCGACCTTCTTGGCGAGCTTTTCAGCTTCTTTCTTGTCGAAGGTGCGCTCGGCCTGCTCGATGAGCGTCATGATGTCGCCCATGTCGAGGATCCGGTCGGCCATGCGGTCCGGGTGGAACTGTTCGAAGTCCTTCAGGCCTTCGCCGGTCGAGGCGAACATAATGGGCTTTCCGGTGACTTCGGCAACCGATAGGGCGGCACCGCCTCGGGAATCGCCGTCGAGCTTCGACAGGACGACACCGGTGAAGTCGACTCCTTCGAGGAAGGCTTCTGCGGTCTGGACTGCGTCCTGGCCGATCATGGCGTCGATGACGAACAGGACTTCGTCCGGGTTGACGGCGGCACGGATATCGGCGGCCTGCTGCATGAGCTCCTGGTCGATGCCCAGGCGTCCGGCGGTGTCGACGATGACCACGTCGTGCAGCTTCTGACGCGCTTCTTCGATTGAGTCCTTGGCAACTGCGACGGGGTCTCCCACACCGTTGCCCGGCTGTGGTGCGTAGACGGGCACGCCTGCGCGACTGCCCATCACCTCAAGCTGGTTGACGGCGTTGGGCCGCTGGAGGTCACAGGCCACCAGCATGGGGCGGTGGCCCTCCGTGCGCAGCCAGTGGGCGAGTTTTCCGGCCAGCGTCGTCTTACCGGCACCCTGCAGACCGGCGAGCATGATGACCGTCGGCGGCTTCTTTGCGAACTCGAGCCGGCGGGTCTGTCCGCCCAGGATTCCCTTGAGCTCATCGCCGACGATCTTGACGACCTGCTGGCCGGGGTTGAGCGCCTGCGAAACCTCTTCCGAGAGCGCACGTTCGCGCACGCGCCCCGTGAAGGAGCGCACTACCGACAGCGCAACGTCAGCATCGAGAAGCGCGCGGCGAATTTCGCGGATAGTCGCATCGACATCGGCTTCCGTCAGGCGGCCTTTGCCGCGCAGATTGCGGAAAGTCGCTGTCAGGCGATCGGAAAGAGAGTTGAACACGGGTTCTGACTGCCTTCGTATGTGGACTGAAACTCAACAGACAAGGATAGACGATGCGCCGGTCCCGGCTTCTCAGCAGTGGCGCGCCGACCCCGGCTGTCCTCCAGCTGCGCGGCAGCCGGGAGCCTGTCAGGATTCGAGCAGAGCGTCGACAAAGCCCTCGGCGGTGAACGGCGCTAGGTCGTCTGCGCCTTCGCCCAGGCCGATGAGCTTGACGGGCACGCCGAGGGCGCGCTGAACGGCGACGACGATGCCGCCCTTTGCCGTCCCGTCGAGCTTGGTGAGGACAATGCCGGTGATGTCAACCGACTCGGCGAACACCTTGGCCTGCTGCATGCCGTTTTGGCCAGTGGTGGCGTCCAGGACGAGCAGCACCTCGTCGACGTCGTGGCCTTCGCCCAGGGGGCGGGTTGCTACGCGCTTGACCTTGCCGAGCTCATCCATGAGGTCGCGTTTGTTCTGCAGGCGACCGGCGGTGTCGATGACGACAACATCGGCGCCGTCGCGCTTGCCCTGTTCTACCGCGGCGTAGGCCACCGATGCGGGATCGGCGCCCTCTTCCCCGCGAACCGTTTCCACCCCGACGCGGTCACCCCACGTGGTGAGCTGTTCTGCCGCTGCCGCACGGAAGGTGTCTGCCGCTCCGAGCACAACCCTGCGGTCTTCGGCTACGAGAACGCGGGCGATTTTGCCGACGGTCGTCGTCTTTCCGGCACCGTTGACACCGACCACCAGCATGACGGCGGGGTCTCCGGCCTCGCGAGCAACTTCGGAGCCAGCCACATTGAGCGTGCGGTCCATGGTCGGGTCAACGACTTTGATGAGCTCTTCGCGCAGCAGCGGCCGCAGGTGTTCGGGATCGCGTGTGCCCAGCACCCGCACCCTTTCACGCAGCGAGTCGACCAGTTCGGCGGTCGTGTCGACGCCGAGGTCGGCCATGATGAGGGCATCTTCGACATCCTCCCAGGTCTGTTCGTCCAGGGTGTCCTGGGACAGCAGGGTCAGCAGACCTCGGCCGAAGACGTTGTTGGACTTGGCCAGTCGAGCACGCAGGCGGGCCAGGCGCGTGGTTGGTTCGGTGGGAGTTTCATACCGCCGCTCTTCTTCGACTTCGGCGGTGTCCTCAGTGAGATCCGGAACGTGTGCTGACGGGGTGCGCCGTTTGGTGCGCGCAGGGCCGAAGAGCACGAAGCCCGCGGCGATGAGAACAATGGCCAGAATAATGCCGACTGTGACAAGAGTGTCCATGGCACCCAATCTAGCGGAACAGAATCTGCAGCGTGGTGCTCAGCCCCGTGCCGGTATCCGGGACTTTCCAGTGCCGAGTGCGCGGACGCAGGGTCAGCAGGCTCGGTGCCGCATGGCGCCTGGGCTGCGGCACGAGCACGTAGTGGTGGTCGGCCATTGCGGTGACGGCCGCCTGTTCGCGCGTGGGGAGGTGAGCGGTTTCTTCCTCTGATCCGAAGAAGCCGTAGTCGTCGTAGCCGGTCCACGAGTGCGGCAGGCGGAAGCGCTGTGACGAACTGGGTTTGATTCGCCCTTCTTGGCGCAGGCTCGGCAGAGCCACGGCGAGCACGATGACGATGCCGAGCGTCAGGATGATCGCCAATCCGACGAGGAGTATGAGAAAGCTGGCCAGACCAGCCATCAGCACCCCGTGATCGGGCGGTTGCAGAACATGGGCAGAGGCTCCTTGACGGCGTATACGTGCATTTCTTAGAAGGCCAGCTTAGTGGGACCGAGCTGAGAGTTCTATTCAGGGATCGCCAGCGGCACCTCGAACACTGCTGACCAGCCTCTGTGAGACGACCTTGGAGATCCCGTCCCCGCCCATTGTGACGCCGTACAGCGCGTCGGCGATTTCCATGGTGCGCTTCTGGTGGGTGATGACGATCAGCTGTGAACTCTCCTGCAGCTCTTTGAAAACCCCGAGCAGTCTTGAGAGGTTGACGTCGTCGAGGGCTGCCTCGACTTCGTCCATGACGTAGAAGGGGCTGGGCCGGGCTTTGAAAATCGCCACGAGGATGGCAACTGCGACGAGCGACCGTTCCCCACCAGACAGCAGCGACAGCCTGCGAACCCGCTTCCCGGCCGGCCTGGCAAACACCTCGACCCCGGTTGTGAGCATGTCGTCTGGGTCTGTCAGCGACAGTGAGCCTTCGCCGCCGGGGAACAGCCGACTGAAGATATCGGTGAACTCCCGCGCAGTGTCGGCGAAGGCTTCCGCGAAGACCTCTTTGACGAGCTCGTCGATCTGGCTGACCATGCCGCGCAGATCCTCGCGGGTCTCTTCGATGTCGTTGATCTGCTTTTCCAGATAGTCGTGACGCTCCTGCAGCGCTGTGAACTCTTCGAGCGCCAGCGGGTTGACCTTGCCGATGCGCTTCATTTCGCGTTCGGCTTTTTTCTGCACGCCCTCCACTTCGGTGCGCACAAAGGGGCGGGTGGGCAGTTCGTCGCCGTCGACGTCCGCGGTGAAGTCCGGGACGTCGAGGTGGGGGCCGAACTGTTCTATGAGGTTCTGGGCTGACAGGCCGATTTCCTGTTCTGCTCGCCGGTTGAGCTCTTCGAGCCTGAGCACGAAGCGTTCGCGTTTGAGTGCCGCGGCGTGTTCGGCCTCTGCGAGTTTCGCCAGTTCCCCACGCTGTTCATCGAGGTTTTCGCGCAGCTTTTCAGCCTGTTCGCCGGCTGCGGTGCGGCTCTCCTGCAGCGCGGCGTGTTCGGCTTCGACGCTCTTTTCCCTTTCGGCCAGGTGCTGTGCGAGCTCTTCGGCCACCTCGCCTGCGGCCTGAGTTCTGTCCGCCAGAAGTTTCCGCGCCTGCTCTTCACGCTGCAGGCGTTCGCGCTCAGCCTGCTGGGCTCGGGCTTTGCGGCGCAGGCTGTCGATGCGATCGGCCAGGAAGCGCACGCGGTCATCGGCTGAGCGGGCTGCGATTCGGGCCTCCATGACCTCTTCGCCCAGCTGCGTGTGTTCTTGCGCCAAGCGGTCGCGGTCTTCGGTGTCGGGTTCGGCGTCAACCGTGTCGAGTCCTGCCAGTGCCGCCTGGGCCTTTTCGCGCTGTTCTTCGGCTTGGGTTTGTCGTTTGTCCAGCTGTGCGCTGCGTGCGTCGAGGCGCTCGACTTCGGCTTCGAGAAGCTGCACGCGTTCGGACGCTGCCGTGACGGCGCCCTGTGCCCGGATGATGCGCGCTTCTGCATCGCGCCGAGCTTCCTGAGCCCGCTGCTCCTGACTGCGGGCCTCCCGGAGGGCTTCGCGGAGCCTCTTGACTTCTTCGGCTGCCTCTGCGGCTGCCAGGGCGAGCTCGTCGATGCCGCCCTGAGCTTCGGCCAGCGCGTTGCGGGCTTCGGCGCGGGCGGCTTCCGCACGACCGGAACGGCGCACGCGGTGGGTCTCGATGACAGTGCCCGACCGGGTCACGCACGTCAGGTCGGGGTGTTCTTGCAGCAGGGCGAGCGCCTGCTCGGATTCTTCGACGATGACAGTGCGGCTGAGCACAGCGCGCAGTGCTGTGCGCAGTCCGAGGTTGGATGCGCTGACCACGTCAACGGCTCGCCGGGCGGAACCGATCGCGATCGGCTCTGGAGAACCCTCGTGAGAGTCGGCGCCGATGACGGTGTCGACGTCAGTGCTGCCGTCCGTGTTCTCCAGCAGCGCCAGCCCCGCCTGGTGGGTGTCTGCGAAGAGAGCTTGGGCGAAGGGGCCAAGCGCTGCCGCGGCGGCTGTTTCAAAGCCCGCTTCGATTTCGAGGAGGTCTTCCACTCGCCCGGTGACACCGTCGATTTCAAGGGCCAGAAGGTCATCTGCGGACGCCGAATGCGATGCGCTGATCTGCAGGGCCTCAATCCGGGCCTCCGTCTTGCGCAGCTCGCCGGTCAGTTCGGCGCTGCGGGTGTCGGCTTCGTCAACAGCGGCTTGGGCGCGAGCGGTCGCATCAGCTGCGGCCTGCACTGCGTCATCCACTCCGGTCTGTTCCTGTTCTAAATCGGCCACGGCGGCTTCTGCCCGCTGCGCTTCGGCGCGTGCGCTCTCGATGTCCGCCAAAAGCTTCTCGCGTGCAGGTGCGGCTTCGTCCTTTTCGCGAGAGATGCCCTCGAGTGCCCGCTGGGCGGTTTCGACATCAGATTCGAGTCCGGCCCGGATGCGGACCTTTTCGGCGATCTCCGCACGTGCGGCTTTCAGTGCTGCTTCCGCCGTGTCGAGTTTGCCGGAGATTTCGTTTCTGGCTTGGGCGAGCTCTTCGAGGCTCTGGGCCCGTCTGCTCTGCTGGTCTTCGGCGTCGCTGAGTTCACCGCGGAAGTGCTCGGCCCTCTCGAGGAGGGCTTCGGGCGCGTCGCCGCTGAGCTTCTGCGCGGGCGTGCGCAGAAACTCCACGCGGTCGCGGGCGCGGCCGGCTGCCGCTGTGGCTCGCGTGGCGGTCCGGCCGAGTCTGCGCAGCAGCTGGGCCAGCCGGTCGTTGTCCTGTTCTGCTTTCACTGCCGAAGCGCGTGCTTCGGCAATGTCCTGTTCGAGCTGTTCAATGCGCGCTTGCACGACCTGCCGCTGTTGGGATTCTTCCCGCGCGTTTCCCGTGTTCTGCAGCGCTGCCTGTGTTTGGACGATGTCGTCGGCCAGCAGGCGAGCACTTGCGTCGCGCAGCTCGGCCTGCACGGTCGCGGCCCGCTGTGCGGCACGTGCCTGTTTGCCCAGCGGACCCAGCTGCCGGGCCAGTTCTGCACGCAGGTCCTGCAGACGGTCGAGGTTGGTCTGCAGGCCGTTGAGTTTGCGGACGGCTTTTTCTTTGCGCCTGCGGTGTTTGAGAACGCCCGCGGCCTCTTCGATGATCCCGCGGCGCTCAAACGGATCGGCGTGCAGAACCTGGTCCAGCTGTCCCTGGCCGACGATCACGTGCATTTCTTTGCCCAGACCGGAATCGGACAGCAGCTCCTGAATATCCAGCAGGCGCGCCGGTGCGCCGTTGACGGCGTATTCGCTGCCGCCGGAGCGAAACAGCGTGCGGCTGATGGTGACTTCCGTGTAGTCGATCGGGATGGCCCCGTCGGCGTTGTCAATCGTCAGACTGACTTCGGCTCGGCCCAGCGCCTGCCGCTTCGAAGTGCCGGCGAAGATGACGTCCTCCATTTTTCCGCCTCGGAGGTTCTTCGCACCCTGTTCTCCCATGACCCACGCGAGCGCGTCGACGACGTTCGACTTGCCCGAACCGTTTGGTCCGACCACACACGTGATGCCCGGTTCGAGTTCGAGCCGGGTGGCAGACGCGAACGACTTGAAGCCGCGCATCGACAGGGTTTTGAGGAACATTCAGATCAGCATAGCCGCCAAACCGCCTCAAACCGCGTTTATGCCGCCGACAAGACTGGCCGCGCCTTCGTGCATTCCCCTGGCTTTGAGAATGTCGAGTGCCTGTAGCGAGCGCACACCGGCCTGACAGAACAGCACCGTCAGCGGCGCATCGGACTTCGGAAGCTGTGCCCCTTCCAGGAGAGCGCTGAGCGGAACACTGTGCGCTCCGGGAATGGTCCCTGCGGCGTATTCGCGGGCTTCGCGCACGTCGATCAGCAGGGTGGGCTGGCCTGCCCGCAGGCGCGCTTCGAGGGCGGCCGGGGTGATGACGGCGGCGGAGTCGAGGTGGTCGACCGGTGCCCGCTCCGGGTCAGCGGCAACGGTGAGGGTTCGCATTGTGCTGGCCAGCCCGTCATAGATGAGAACGGAGCCGAGTGCTGGTTCGCCCACGCCGGCCAGAAGCTTGATGGCCTCCATCGTCATCAGCGTCCCGATGATTCCCGGCAGCACCCCGATGACTCCGGCTTCCGCACACGTGGGTGTGGATCCGGCGTCAGGGGCTTCTGGGTAGAGGTCGCGGTAGGTGCCGGTCTTGCCCGCCCAGAAGACGCCCACCTGGCCCGAAAAGCGCAGCACCGATCCCTGGATGACGGGTTTGCGCAGCATTTCGCACGCATCGGAGATGAGGTAGCGGGAATCGAAGCTGTCGGTGCCGTCTATGACAAGGTCAGCATCACGCAGAACGTGCAGGGCGTTCTTTGCTGTCAGCCGGTCGGTGTGCAGGGTCAGTTCGATTCCGGGGAACAAACCGCGGCACACATCGGCTGCAGATTCGGCTTTCAGCCTGCCGATGTCGGATTCGGAGTGGATGACCTGGCGGTGCAGATTGCTGCGTTCGACAACATCGTCATCAATGATTTCGAGGTGGCCAACCCCCGCGGCGGCCAAATACTGCATCACAGGCGCTCCGAGTCCTCCCGCACCGACAACCGCGACCCGAGACTTCAGCAGCCGGGCCTGGCCTTGTTCACCGAAGCCGGCCAGGCCCATCTGCCTGCGGAAACGCTCAGCATCCTCCGGTGTCAGTCCAAGCGGCGTGTTATCGCTCACTGCGTGACCCCCATTCCGCGGAATCCTTCGGCCGGATCATGGCCGGTGACAAGCCCGTCGAAGCTGCTCGATGCAACAGCACCGTGTCGGCGCGTGGGGATCCTGCCGGCGCTTCGGGCCCAGCCGCCGGCTTCGACGGCCAAGCGCATAGCCCTTGCCATGGCGACGGGGTCTTCTGCACGCGTGACCGCACTTGCCAGAAGAACAGCCGAGCAGCCCAACTCCATTGCCAGCGACGCCTCGGACGCGGTGCCGATCCCGGCGTCCAGCACAACGGGAACAGAGGCGCGCGAGCAGATGAGTTCGATGTTGTGCGGATTGAGAATGCCCAGACCGGACCCGATCGGGGCACCCAGCGGCATGACGGCCGCAGCCCCGGCGGATTCGAGCCGCTTGGCTACAGCCGGATCGTCCGAGGTGTAGACGTAGGGTACGAAGCCGCGCTCGGCGAGCATTTCGGTGGCTTCCAGCGTTGCAATGACATCCGGCAGGAGGGTTTTTTCGTCTGCGATGACTTCAACTTTCACCAGCGGGGTTTCGCAGGCTTCCCGGGCGAGTTCGGCGGTGAGCACTGCGTCCGCCGCGGTGTAGCATCCGGCGGTGTTCGGCAGCACCTTGATGTCCAGGTCGGACAGCATGGCAAACAGCGAACCGGCTTCTGTGGGGCTGTAGCGGCGCATGGCGACGGTCGTAAGTTCGGTCCCGGACTCCTGCAGGGCGGCACGCAGGTTCGCGTGGTCGACTGCCCCGCCGGTTCCCATGATCAGCCGGGACGTCAGAGTGGTCGGTCCGATTGTCAGCGGCTGCACGTCAGCCTCCCTGCACTGCTGTGACGATGTCGATGACGGCACCGTCTTCTACTTCCGTTCGCACCCAGCGTACGCGCGGCACGACAGCGCCGTTGAGTGCTGCCGCGATGCCCGGTCGGCTGCCGTCGGCGGGTGTTCCGTCGGCTTTGAGCTGCGTGTTGGTCGTGCGGGCCACGACGTCAAGCACCGTGAGCCTGCCTTCGAGTTCCTGCACTGTGCCGTTGACCGTGATGCTCATGGGATTTTTCCTTCCGTGTGGGTCTCGGCGGCCTGGGCAGCCAAGCGGGAAATATAAGGGGTCAAAAGGATTCCGTGCCGGGACAGTCCTCCTGCGACGACAACCGCCGAGGTGCCAGCGGGGTTCGCTTCCGGTCCTGCTGACGAGTGGCAGGGCACCTCGGTCCGTGTGACCACCGGCATGTCGTCTTCGGCTGTCGGGCGGGCGCGGGTTGTCACGTCAACGAGGTCGCAGTCGCGCAGACCGGGAACGACGGTGACGGCGTCAGCCAGGAGGTCTGCAACACTGCCCAGGTCGGTTTCAGGGCGGTCTTCGCGCACGGATGCGCCGATGACGATTTCGCCGTTTGCCCGCGGCACAATGTAGACGCTTCGGCCTGCGACCACGGCGCGGACTGTCCGCTGCACAAGCGGACCGAAGCGCAGGCGGCTGTCGGGGGTGCGCACGCGGATGACGTCTCCGTATACGGGGCGCAGGGTCGGCTTGGAATCTTCGGGCAGGCCCGCGATCCCGGCGATGCCCATGCCCGCTGCCACGACAGTCGTGTCGAATGGGTGCTGTCTGCCGTCGGCGGTTTCCACTGTCGCCCCGGCAATGCGGGTGACGCGCTGGCGGAAAATGGGAGTCGACTCCAGTGCGCCGAGCATGACCTCCATGAGCCGGCGAGGGTCGATGCGGAGGTCACCGGAGATTTCGGCTCCGGCTGCCAGGCCGGGCGCCAGACCGGGTTCGAGGCGGGCGAGCCCGCTTCCGGGCAGGTGATTGAATGTCAGACCGCGTGCGGCGTAGGCCCGCTCCATCCGCTGAAGGTGTTCGTGGTCTCCGGAGTCTGCGGCCACCAGGAGGGTTCCCGCGGTTTCAAAGCCGACAGCCTCCGGGGCAACACCAAGCATTTTCAGAAACTCCGGGTATTCCTCGAGGGCCTTCTGCATAATCGGCAGCAAACCGTCCTGGCCGAACTGGACTTCCGCGACTGGGGCGAGCATACCGGCGGCCGCATATGATGCTCCCAACGCCGGTTCCGGGTCGAAGACAGTGATGTCATGACCGCGGCGCTTCAGCCGCACAGCTGTGGCGAGTCCGAGAATTCCCGCCCCGATGACCGCTGTCTTCACCATTCTCCTCACGTCGGCATGATCCGCTTCGAGTGCTGATGGTCGGCCGCTTCGCCCTCTCAGCCGGGCGTGTCCCGGCTCCCATGAACCGCCCTCAGAGTAAGCCGCCCGCGGTGACGGAGCAAAAGCTGAGGAAGCACCGCTGGCAAGGTCCGGAAGAAACAAGCCTCATTAAGAAATATGTAGGCTCTCCGCTTAAAAGCGTCGGCGGTCTTGCGAACACGTGTAGACTGCCTTTCGCGTACGCCGTACCGAAACTCCGCACATTCGGGGGATCTGGCACGGCACCAGGCACGGGCACGAACACTGAATCTGCAATGAAGTGGAGGCTTAATGACCAGCGATGTTGTTTTGACGGTTGAGGGGCTGACTGTCAAACACGGGTCTCAAACCGCTCTCGATGATTTTTCATTCACGCTGCAGCGGGGCGAGATTCTCGGCATTGTCGGCGCCAACGGCGCCGGCAAATCTACACTTCTGAAGGTTCTTTCCGGAGGCATCATCCCAGACGAGGGCACGATCACCCTCGCAGATGAGAAGTTCGCCCCGGAAACCGAAGCCGAGGCCCGAGCCATCGGCGTCGGCTACATCCCTCAGCGCATCTCGGTGGATGAGGACCAGACCGTCTACCACGCGATGTTCCGCACCTCGTACCTGTCGAAGCTCACGGATGAGGAAAAGCGCGCTGAAGCAACCCGCCTCCTGGAAGACAACGGGGTTGCCATCTCTGCTGACGAGCAGATGCGCGACCTTGTTCAGGCCGAGCGCACAATGGTGGAGATCCTGCGGCTGGCCAACGAGGAAACGGCCCTGATCCTGCTGGATGAGGTTTCTGCTTCCTTCAACGACCACGAAATCTCGCTGGTGCACGACCTCATCATCCGCCTGTCCAAGCAGGGCCGCGCCATCATCTATGTTTCCCACCGCCTGGACGAACTGCAGTCACTGTCGAACCGCATTGCAGTGATCAGAGACGGCAGGCTTCGCTCAATCCTGGTTCCCCGCGAAGCTGACCGCGACACGATCACAGTCGAAATCTTCGATACCGAAGCTCCCGTTCCCACCAAGAAGCGCGGCGAGATCGGCGATGAGATCCTGCGGTTCGAGGATGTCGCCCTCGACGACAAGCTCTCACCGACCACGTTCTCCCTCCACAAGGGTGAGATCTTCGGCATCACGGGACTGCGCCGATCCGGTGTGGAACAGCTGGCCGACATCATCAGCGGCAAGGCTGCCCACACCTCCGGCACGATTGTCGTCAACGGCGAAGAGAAGAGCTTCTCCAGCCCGGAGGATGCTCTGCAGGCGGGAATCTTCACCCTGGGAGAAACTGACGGTCAGGTTGACTACGGCGAAGGCAATAACCTCGCGTCCGAGTACTCCAAAATCGACGAAGACGATCAGTCGTTCACCGACCAGGTCCAGAGCTTCAGGGAACTCGTCAGCACCCTCCAGGAGCTGCGGGTCAAAACTCCGAGCATTCACCGCAAGGTCGGCGAACTGTCCGGAGGCGACCAGCAGAAGCTCGCTGTCGCCAAGTCCCTGCACAGCGATGCGAACATCTTCGTGCTCAACCAGCCCACCCGCGGAGTTGACGAACTTTCGCGCCAGGCCGTGTACAAGCTCCTGGAAGAGGTCACCAGCCGCGGCAGCGCCTGCGTCCTGCTGTCATCCGATATCAGCGAACTGCTCGCCCTGAGCGACAGAGTCGCTGTTATGCGCGAAAACAGGCTCATCGGCCCGCACGAGACCGACAGCTTCACAGAAGACACAATCATGATGATCGCCCTGGGCTACACCCCGTTCCGCACAACAAGCAAGCGACGCTCGTCATCGAACACCGAAGAAACCGCCGAGGAGACCACCGACGCTGGTGTTCAAGGTGAGATTGAATGAGTTTCAACTTTCTTCGCCGCTCACCACAGCAGCGAGATGAAGTGCAGACTGACGAACCCTATGTGCCCGATATTTCACACGTGATGCAGACCCCGCCGAACTCAGATACCCCCACGCCAGCCTCTCCGCAGACCGGCCACCACTACGGCGCCCTACAGCCTCAGGTCGCTGCCGGTTCAAACTATCCAGTGCGGCCGTGGCAGGAAGAAGCGCCGGGCCCCGGGCGTGCCTTTCACACCGACCTGGACGACTACGACGCCCCTGAATCTTTCGAAGTTGACTACCCAGACACCCCTGATGACCCCGAGCCTGTTGAAGCAGAAAGCGCCGACGACCCACCCCGCGACCACTTTGCGATAACCTTTGACAACGCAGGCGAACAGGATCTCCCCGCGGAGACCTACACCACCGAAAGCCCCGCAGAGGACCTTTCGGCCGAACCCACGCCGTTGTTCACTGAAGTGCGCGGTTATACTGCTAGTGCCAATAACGAAGGACCTCATTTCCTGCAGAACTCTGAAGGAGATGAGCACTTCGACGATTCTTCTTCCGAGGAGACCGATCCTCGGTCAGAAACGAAAGAGAACACTATGTCAGCAAATATTCAGGCGTCCCTTCGCAGCCTCCTCGAAATCGAAGGCGCTACGGGTGCAGCAATCGTCGACATCGCCTCGGGCATGGAGCTTGGAACCGGCGGCAACCCGAACTTTGACCTCAACGTCGCAGCTGCCGGCAACTCGAATGTCATTCGCGCAAAGCTCGCCACCATTGCCGACCTGGGCATCAACGAGAACATCGAAGACATCATGATTACGCTCGAATCGCAGTACCACCTGCTGAGCGTTCTCAACACTTCGGCAACAGAAGGTCTGTTCATCTACCTCGTCCTGGATCGCCGTCACGCGAACCTGGCACTCGCACGCCACAAACTGCGCAAGCTTTCCGAGCAGATCTCAGTCTGATCCGAGGTTCAGCCCGAACTGCTTGAGCAAAGGGCCTGTGGGAGCAGCGTCCGCTGTCCCCACGGGCCCTTTTGCTATCGGTTTTCGTATGGTTGCGGTTCAGTACCGCCGCTGCGGTTTCTGGCACGCGGGACACCAGTGGGATGTGCGCCCGGCAATCGTGCTGCTGCGCACAGTTTCACCGCAGCGGGTACACGCGGTGCCGGCTTTTCCGTAGACGCCGAGGCTGCGGTCGAAATATCCCGATTCGACTCGTTTATGACCCTCACCAATGGCCAGTCGAGTCGTCATTCCAGTGGTGATTCGATAGGGACTCGACTCCCCTACGCGGGCTGGCTAGGCCGTCAGTGACGTGGTCGAGCGTACTGCTCCTCACATTCGACGAGCTCACGCTTCGGGCGTCACGAGCTCCGCCCTCGCCCAACGCGCGATCATCCGGAGTTGTGGATGCTCGCTCACGATCGCTCGCTGACGGTCTGCGGGCAGCCCGATCTCGTGCAGGAGATTCAGGATCACCACGCCCGTCGTCACCTCGACGACGGCGACGAGCTCGTCGAACTCGTGCCTGGGGGTGCGTCCCTCGTGAGCCAGGTCGTTGCGGGCCTTTACCGTCCTGCTGGCCCATCGTTCAACATCAGGAACGAGCACCGACACCGCCTCCTGGTCAGGCCGATTGACAAGAGCCTCGAGCCGGTCGCGGAGAGTCATGTCGTTGCGGATCGCGGACTTGAGCCGCTCCCGCTGATCCTCCGGAGCGACCTCAAGCATCGCCTCGCGCATCTTTTTGAACTCAGCGTTCGGCATCGGGAGCTCTTCGATTCCGAGCGCCCGATGGAGGGCTTCGGCAGCGCCGACCGCCATGAGAAGACGGCTCTCGACGTACTGCGCTGGCGCGTACAGGAGCGCCAAGATCAGGTCCGTCGAGGCCCGGAGGCGATTATGCACCGCACACCATCGCGGGACGATCTCCTGGAAGGGGATGTCACTGCAGGTGAAGAACACTCTGCGGTGCTCGATGGCCTTTGCATCCCGCTCCCCCACGGCGGCGGGCGAGTAGAGCACCTCGACATAACGCTCCATCGGATGCCGTTCGGCCCCCGGCCCGTCTGCCTTCAGTTTCAGCCGCAGCCAGATCACCCCGGCAGCACGATGGGTCGCGAGCGAGATCAGGTCCTGCAGAGACTTCGCGGACGCAAGCGCTTCCTCGAAGGAGCACGCGTCCGGCGGAGCGATCTGCAGGAAGACCGTGTCGCGGATCCGCGCGGTCGTTCTCCCGCGAAGCTCGTCGACGTACGGAGGATTGCGAAGATGCTCGAGTGAGTACTCGGTGCCGTCGACCAGGACCGACGTCGATTCCAGCGGCTTCGCACTGATAGAGCCGCTGCCATCGAACGGCGTCCCGCCTGGGCCGCCGATCGACGACGAGAAGACCCCGTCTGCCGCCCAACGACCGACGTCCTCGACGGAGATCTGAAGTCCTTCGAACAGTGCAGCTTCCGTGTTCGCCGCGTGGACGCCGATCAGCGCGGATTGAGCCGAAACCACCTGCTTGTCGGGGCTCTTCACCCGCGCGCCGAAGGATCGGTTCGTGCTCGTCGGGATGCACCCAAGGAGGGTGATCTCCCTCTTCTCAGCGACGCCGAGTATGACGTCCCACGACCGTGTGCCTTCATGCACATGCGTCACGCCTGGTCGGGGCGACGTCATGACCCGGTCCTCGAAGGTGCCGATCAACGTTAGTTCCGCACCGCCGTCGCGGTCGTATCGCAGCACGCCCGGGACACGCTCATCCGGCGCGTCGGGCAACCACCACAGCCCAGACCACTCGTGGGAATCGACCAGATGCAGCGGCTCGGTCGGCATATGCGTCCCCCCCCCTACAAGACTGATGCCCCGGGGGTCCGGGCCAGGAGGCCCGGACAGTCACCGGGGCATACGCCTTCGATTCTAGCAGTGCGGGCTGCTCAGCCCGCCTGGCGAGACTTCACGAAGATACCCCTGTAGGCACCCCACGGCCTCCCCGCCGACCCTACGTCTCGTCCGCTTCGCCTGCTTCTCTGCAAGATGATCGTGAAGCCCTTACGCAGAGCGCTCTCCTGGCCGCGTGTCAGCGGCTGAGCGGTGGCTCGGATCCTTCGAACATGCTCCTCCCGAGCCGCGTGACCGAACACCTTGTCGAGCTCAGAGACCCAGACCCAAGCCTTAACCGTGTGCCGCCCATCGCGAGCCGTGGACGCTTCTATGCGCGCCGTCAGAACCCCAACCTTGATCCGTCGGCAAATGGCCTGCGGGCTACATGACTCGCGATCTGCAGCCGCGGAGATGTTGCCCCACTCGTCGCTCGACCCCATGCCCTACTCGCTCCTTCGCATTGCCCGGAGCCTGACACAACCGCGATCACCCCGGACCGACTAATGTGACTCACAGTCCGTGGACTCATGGTCATCGTAGCGAAACCGTTGAGATAAGAGGGAGTCCGCGCACCGCATCGCATTCGGCGAGCATCTCAGCGAACTCTGCCAGGAGCAAGGCTGGGCCTCACAGGAGGCCTTCGCCCACCACGTCAGTCTCGACCGCACCTACAAAGCGGCCTGGAGCGTAGCCGTCGCAACCCAACGCTCGACATCATCTTCAAGCTCGCTCACGGGCTCGATGTCTCCCCCGCGGAGCTCCTCGCGACCACCAACTGAATGCTCGCGCCTTGGGAGGCCCGTTCAGCCACGAAGCTCTGCTGCGGGATGAGGCATCCTTTCGTTCATCAACCCCGAGGACCAAGGGATTCCAGGTGGTACTCGAAATGGAACATGTACGTTGCGTCGTAGTCGTGCCCGTACGAACCAGCGCCTCGCCCCATGACCTCGGCGAATGACGCGGGTCTCACACCCAACGCTCCCTTCTACGAATCGTTATTGGTTGAGATCGGTACGTCGATGGCATCACGCGCGACAACGATGCCGTCCTTGAGGATGTAGCACTCGACGACGTGGTCGCCGCGAAAGTTCGTCTGCTCATGTCTGGTGCCCGGACGGCTCGACGGAACGATCTGACCACGGATTTTGTTGCGCCGCTCGGCCTCGTAGCCCTGGTTCAGTACCTTCCACTTGACCTCGTACGGCTCGGGCACCGTGCACTCGACGATGATGAAGTCGAGCCCCTTTCGAGCAAGGAGTGGAGTCTTGTCTCGAAGCATCGTCCGCAGCAACATTGTGCGGAATCCGTTCTGCGTGACCTTGCAGTCGATGGCTACCGAATACGCGATGTCGACCGGATAGAGGTGCTCGACGAACTCCTCCGTGTCGTCGAACGTGCGATCAGTCTTCGTGTCGGCCAGCGGCACCGCCGTACCGAACACTTCACGCCACTTCCTGTTCGCGGCGGCCTTCCCCTCCAGTTCGATCGCTTCGAGGCACCGGCTGTAGGCCTTCTTGGCTTTCGGTTGGAACCGCGCCTTCACAGCCACCCATTGCTTGCTGCCGAGGGCAAGGTAGCGCTCTTGGTTCGGCTCGTTCGCGAGAAACTCAAAGAAGTCGCGGACCATGAAGTCGAACCAGAGCGGCCCCTTGTCGTCGTACTCGCTCGTTGTCGAAAAGAACCGGTGGACGAGGGTGTCTATGAGCAGGCCACCCATGGCTACACCGTTCGCATCCTTCCATGCCCGCGCCATCCGAGCCAGGTGCCGCATGTTGTTCGACGTGCGGTCGTTGCACTCCTTCGTCGCAGCGATCTCGTCGTGCGGCTTCGTGAGCTTCCAACCTTCAGATTTCGTGTCCGGGTAGTCGAAGCTGCCATCGGCGTTCTCGAACGCCGGCTGCACTTCGAACTTGAACTTGTTGGTCGTGAATTGCACGCGCGCGACGCACTGGTCGACGCGTACGTCGGTGTTCGGATACCGCTTCGTCAGAACGTCACGGACCCGGTTCAGAACTCGCCGTGGTCCGTTCTCGTCGTCATAGCTCGAGCGCAGACCACTAGGGAGAATGAAAATCAGGTCAAGGTCCGAGACGCTGCGGATCGCAGTGTGCCGGCCGTAGGAGCCGACCATCAGGCGGTGCGCCGTGGAGCCCTCGATCGACCGGAAGTCCTCGTTCAGAGCCTTGATGATCGCATCGCGGCGCATGGCGATCGTCGTGCTGGCGTCGCCGACCTTCAGGTTCTCGAGCAACTGACCGAAGATCTCAGAGACCTTCATCCTCGCGAGTCCTCCTCATTCATTCGGAGCTTCTCGGGAAGGAACGGGTCGATCTCGTCGGACGTGAACGTGAGCTCTTCCCTCTTTTTCAGTCCGCCGGTTGCCTTGTCGAATGCCTTCTTCCACGTTCGTGGTGCTGTGGCGTACACGACACGGGCCGCCTCTTGAAGTTCGTCTCGGCGCGCGCGAGCATCAGTTGTGGAGACCGCGCCCGACATGAGGTCTGTGATCAGCGACAGGTAGGACTCACGGACATCCCAGAGCTTCGAAGCCGCGTCACGGTGTGCCTCGGCCTCCTCGTGGAACCTGAACGTCTTGGTGCTGAGGCTGAGGGCGGAAACCAAAAGCGCGGCGAACGACGTCGCGAGGCCCGCCAGCTCAGGGTTGACAGTCGCCCCCAGTACTGCGGCGAGGAAAGTCCCCGAGCTGGCCGCGGTGAGCGCAACGAGGACACCCTGCTGCACGCGGTGCCTCTTAAAACAGAGGTCCGCCTGTTTCTCGTGCGTCTTGTGGCTGTACACAACACGGCCGTAGGCCTCCCGCACCTGGGCGAGCAGATGATCATCGGGGCCGACCTCGGCGGACTGTCCATCTGTCATGTCTCTCCGTTCATACTCTCCACGGACGTGTCTCCGCTGACGACCGCTTCGAGGAGAGGCGACAGGGCATGAGTTTTGGCTAGCGTGGTGATCTGCGCGCGACCAGCCAGAAACATCTTCAGGGCCATCACCCCCCCTCCGTGTTGTCACTTCGAACACTAGAACGAGCCACTGACATCGAACTCGCACGTCGACCGTCGCGCTTCGAATAGATCAGTAGTCGTTCGCGAGACCCGACTCGTACAGCGCCTTTGCGCTATGCGCATCACGAATGGCCTGGCGCACGGATGCTTTCGTGATGTCCAGGACCCGAAGTGTTCCACCCGTCTCAGCGACCGATTCAATACGTCGGAAGTCGCCGGGGAATCGCTCGGCGAACTCTGCGAGGCCTCGCAACTTCGGCAAGGCGTCCGACATGTGGTGTCCGTGCGGGTCGACGAGATCGGCCACGACCTTCCCGTCGCGGGACGTGGGTGTGGTACCGCGTCACGCCGTTGGGTCACAGCGCGGCTCTGGCGTTGGACGAAATCTGCGCGCCGAATGGAAAGGATCGGAAGTGAAGAAGCACTCAGTGCTGTTCGTGTGTGTGCACAACGCGGGCAGGTCTCAGATGGCCGCGGGGTGGCTGCGTGCACTGAGCCCGAACTTCGAGGTTCGTTCGGCAGGCTCGGCGCCTGCCGCTGAAATCAATCCCGCTGCAGTCGAAGCTATGCGTGAGGTCGGGATCGATATCGCCGGCCAGCAGCCGAAAAGACTCAGCGAGAACGACGTGGCAGAGTCTGATGTTGTCATCACGATGGGATGCGGCGACACCTGCCCCATCTTCCCGGGAAAACGGTATGAGGACTGGCAGGTCGATGATCCCGCCGGCCAGTCGTTGGAGTTCGTTCGAGCAGTTCGCGACGACATCCGCCAGCGGGTGGAAGCGCTCATCGCCGAATTCACGTGAGCCACCGGGCCGCTCAGGGCAGGCCGGTGGTGTCATTACCGCCGCTGGGCATTCTGGCACCCGGGGCACCAATGGGATGTGCGTCCGGCGATCGTGCTGCTCCGCACACTTTCCCCACAGCGAGTACAGGGGCTGCCCGCCTTCCCGTATACGCCAAGGCTGCGGTCGAAGTATCCCGAATCGCCGTTGAGTTGACGTACAGCTCGTCGAAGCTCGTTCCTCCAGCCTCGATGGCCGCGCAGGCAGGCCCTGCGGACGCTGCGGGGCGACCGTTCGGCGCAGCGCCGTCG
>NZ_KV823280.1:0-3083 GCF_001815905.1 Brevibacterium sp. HMSC07C04
AATAGAAGCGGAACTAAACCCAGGCCGCTTCAGTTGCCACGCAGCCTTTCGCAAAACGTCCACCCTCGAAGACTGGATGCCAGGGAGACATCGACTACCCTCATATTTCCAGGAGCAAGGGAGTGACTTACACCATCAATACGCATGTAATCGGAAGGTGCAAAGTCACTCCATCCGCGCATAGCGTCGAAGGAAAGCTCTACCGCCTCCGGTGGTTTGGCCAAGAGCATCTCAAGAGCGGAAAGCGATCGGGAGCAAAGAAGTACCACCAGGTTAATCTCAACAAAAAGTGCAAGAAAAACTCGAAGTATGTCTACCGCGCGACTGGCCGATTCTTCTCGAAGGTCGGCAAGAAGACGCTCGCAGTCAGCTACTATAATCAGACGCCCAAGAAAGAGACATGCGTCAAGGGTGGAAAATAGACTCCGCTTAATAGTTCTTTCATCGATAGTCGCCCTCTTGGCCGGCTGTTCCAGCAACTCTGCGGGCAATGTTGAGAATCAAGACAGTGACGGCTACGAGGTCGTCGAACGATCACGTGCCGCCCAGTCTCCTTACCAGCTATCGCTCCCGGGCAGTTCAATTCAACCTGCTCTGATTTCTACTTCATGGCCTGACACTTCTGACTACCCTGAATCGTCACCGTTGCCAAAGAAGGCGACCTGGCCTGACCTCAGCCAAGCGAAGAACCAAAATTCTTCAGTGGTTGATTTGTTGCTACAGGGGCCCTCTGCGCCGATGGAAGCAACAATCGCACGGTATGCGCAGGTGGACAGTTCCGGAATCCCCCTGGGCGACCCTACAGTTGAAACATGCACGGTCGGGTCGACGGATCCCCTTTCGTCATGCTCAATCGATCAGACGTTAGGGCAGTCGGAAACCTCGTCCGTCCACATAGCTGCAGCGAATCCGGAAGATCGCTATTTTGCGTTTCAGGCGACCTGGGTTGTTGATACCCACGATGGCCCGGAGGACCTTATGCTTGCTTGGGGTTTTCAGGTAATTCAGTGATTGCAAGAACTGGCCAGTGGACGCAGTCCCTATTGGCCACATAGTCATTTACAGTAGATTCACTGTATCTAATTTTAGTTTTTGCTGGATTTGCGCTAGACGAGACGAACTTACCGTAAACGACACGGTAGAGTTTCCCGTCGTCGAGCACAAAATGCACGGTACTGCCTTGATTTAAGGAGTCCAAGTCGTCGGAGCGCTTCCATTCGACACGTATCCTCGTTGCGTTCACGCCCGCTAGTATGAAGGCTTGCTGAATCCTGCCAGGAGGGAGTGCCAGTATGGTCGGACAGTCCGAGGGGGCTCCAGCAGACGCCACAACCACGGATTCTGGGGGCAGACTGAACTCCGGTAGAGATGTGCTAAGCCCGTCGACCTGGGATCCGGGTCCGGCGCCAGGAAATGCATGAACACTCGTGCCATCGGGGCTATGGAGAACAGCCGCTACCCAGGCGATTTCTCCTTCTGCTGTAATGACCACATCGGAATCAGAGAGCTCCGCAAGTGGTGTCGTTGCGGCGTCTGGTGGAACGGTGTGGGTCACTTTGAGTCCTCACAAATAGGCGCGCCGACATTAATCCATTCTACCCAGTTTACGAAGGATGCGTACTTCATTGGGCTCGGGCTTTCGTGCAGGGGCGGGTTCAGAGACGGTCCATGACTGATACTGGCACAGGGAGGGATTCGTGAAGCGCAGTACACGTCGCCGTTCGATCCTTCGTGTCATTATCGCTGCGGGAGCGGCGTGTGCTGTTCTCGCAGTGTTAGGCATCGCGGCGGTTGCCTTCGTTCCCTCGTTCTTCGTCCAGGATGCTGTCTACGACAACGTTCCGTCGAGAGCATCCTGTGCGGACGCCCCGTCAACTGAGACCGTAGAGCGAGTCATCGGCGACATCCCTGAAATCGGCGATGCAGACCCGAATCTGGTTGATCGATGTGATGGCGCGATCATTGAAATACAGGTTGCCGACCATGGCACCCGCGAGGATGTCGAAGACTATCTGAAGACGAATGGGAAGTATGGGACGACAACCGGTTGGTGGTGGCGATCGGTCCCCATCGCGATCCGCAATGTATGAGTTCCTGGCAATCCGCCGCCTTGTGGCCGTCAGCGTACTTGCAGGAGTGGGGGCGGTGGCGTATCTCGTCCGATCCGGACGCTTCGACTATGCAGCGCACTTCCTCGCTGGGGCCGGTGGCACACTGATCCTGATCGCTGCGACGAATGCACTCTGGTCAATGCTGAGCGGCCGAAGGCCGTCAGCATTCACCGACGCCGCACCGGCCATCGCGGCCGCCACCCTCATCTCTATCGGTTTCGGCCTGGTTGCCGAGTTCACGGTCTTCGCAGCACCGGTCGCTGACATCGTCGACATCGTGCACCAGTCGCTCGGGGCGATCCTTGTCGGCATGGCCTGCATGCTCCTGGCCTGCAACCGCAGATCGTGGATCGCTGCCTTGGTCAGCGACGGAATCACGGCTGGGCTGGGCCTGGTGATGATCGTGATAGGAGCAGTACTTGTCGGAATCATCTGAGAGCGAAGGCAAGGAACGGCGCATGCGAATGCTGAACCTGACAGTGCTGGGGCTGGTCGGCGCTGTCCTCATCGTCGTCGGGGTTGCCGTATCGTGGCAGCGCACGCTGATTCCCGCCGCCCTTGACGGCACGGTCCGGAACATCGTGACCTTTGAGGGTAACCTCAGAATCTCGAAGAATGTGAGTCGGAAAGAAGCGCGCGAGGCCACGCTTCTGTTTTCCACGGGCGGTCCCTGCCGTTTGTTCTTAAGGGGGGCATGGTCGGCAGCGTACTGAACAGCACAAGTGGTGATTAACACCACCTCGGGCGACTGCCTGCCGGGGTTAAACGACAAAAAGTGTGTCCGGAATTGCTGATTTCCGGGGCGTAACCTCGCGGTTTCAGGAAAATATATGCTCCGGGAGCATATATCCGGGCCTCGGACGTGAGGTCCGCGCAGGGGCTAGCACTGTGTGCTATGAGCGGCGTGGTGTGGTGGCGCAATGCCAAAGAATCAACGCCGCTGCTACTGCGGCGGTGAAATGAAACGCAACG
>NZ_KV823280.1:3299-164124 GCF_001815905.1 Brevibacterium sp. HMSC07C04
AACCCCCACGACACGCCGAGCCAGACACACTTTTGACCCTTAACCCCCACTAGGCTCGTAGCCCATGAGGATAGGCATCATCGGCGCTGGCATCTCCGGTCTCACGCTGGGGGCGGCGCTGCACCGCAGCGGCATAGACGTGCAGGTTTACGAAGAGCATGCGCAGATCCGCAGCGGCGGCGCCGGCATCACGCTTGCGCCGAACGGGCTCGCCGTCCTCGACGCCCTAGGTATAGGCGCAGACTTCCGCGCGCTGCAGCTGCAACAAGCACCGCTACAAGGCGGGATCCGGAATCCGCAGGGAGACTGGCTTACGCGCATCTCCCCGGAAATCACGCACGCCTCGCTCGCGCTCGACCGCACCACGCTCCACTCGCTCCTCCTCGTCGGCCTCCCAAGCTCGCGCGTCCACACGTCCGCTGCGGCTGTGGGCGTCGACGCCAGCACCGGCGCGGTCACCTTTGCCGACGGCCGCGAAGAGTGCTTCGACGTTGTGGTGGGCGCGGACGGGATCCGCAGCGCGGTACGCGCCACCTGCTTCGACGATCCCGGCATGACCTACGCAGGCTACAACACGTGGCGCGCAATCACCGAAGGGGTACCGCTTGATGCCGGGTTCGAGACCTGGGGTACTCGTGCCCGCTTCGGGGCTGTCCCGCTTCACGACGGCCACACCTACTGGTTCGCCGTCACCTCCGCACCAGAAGCCCAGCCTGGAACCCAAGCGCTCCACCAGCTACACGCGACCTTCGCGCAGTGGCACGACCCCATCCCCAAACTGCTGCGCGCCACCCCGGAGCACTCAGTGCAGTACCTTCCCATCCACGAGTTGGCGAAACCGCTCGCGAGCTACCACAGCGACAAGGTCGTGCTGGTTGGGGATGCGGCGCACGCCATGACGCCAAACCTCGGGCAGGGCGCGTGTCAGGGTCTGGAAGACGCTGCAGTCCTCGCCCGGCTGCTGCGCGCAGGCAGTACGGACTTTTCTGCCTACGACACACACCGGCGCCGCCGCAGCCAACAGGTTGCTCGCCAATCCCGGCTGATCGGACGGGCATTACATACCGGCGGCGACCGGGTGACGGCCGCGCGAAACTGGATCCTCAAGCACGTGCCCGATGCGGTAATCAACAGGCAGGTACAAGCGGTGACTGCGTGGGCAGTGCCGGAGATGTGACCGGGGCGCCTCCAAACGGAACGGCACCGCGCGAGCAGCGAGGCCCTCGTGTTGCCGCGGGCCGTGAAAATGTACGCATCGAAGAAGGGGCGTTTCCCCGTTCCCCCCCAGGTCGCCAAATGGTCATATGTGGAATTTTTCACGGGTTAAGGGTCAAAAAGTGTGTCCGGAATTGCTGATTTCCGGGGCGCAACCTCGCGGTTTCAGGAAAATATATGCTCAGGGAGCATATATCTGGCTTCCAGCCGCGAAATCCACGGAGTGGCTACCGCGATGTGCTATGTACCGCGTGGTGTGGTGGCGCATTGCCAAAGAATCAACCACGCTGCTACTGCGGCGGTGAAATGAAACGCAACGGCACCACCAGCAAAGGCACCACGAGATGACGATGCAAACAATGCGGCGCATCCAGCGTGAAGCACCGCGGCGACATCACCAGCACTGCGGTGTTTGCTCAGTTCATCGAGCATTGCACCACCGCAACCTCACTGGAAGTCCTCGCAAAACGCAACGGCGTCAGCCACGCCACTATGAAGCGACGCTTCAAGTGGTGCTGGCTCGTTGACGTGCCTGACCCCACCGTTGGCCATGACAAGCGAGTCTATGACCAGGTGTTTCTAGATGGCTCCTACACCGCCGGGGGCTGTTTAATCATCGCTGCCACCATCGACCACGTCATCGCGTGGCACCGATGCAGACATGAAACCACCCACGACTACCAACGCCTGCTCGAACGAATCGAAGCGCCACTCATCGCCGTGATCGACGGCAGCCAAGGAGCTTTTAGCGCGATCAAGAAGTGCTGGCCGACCACGAGAATCCAACGCTGCCTCGTCCACGCCCAACGAGTCGTGCGGCGCTACACCACCTCACGCCCGCGCACAGATGCCGGGCGCACGATCTACCAGCTTGCGCTGAAACTGACCCGGATCACCACCCTGGATGAAGCAGCACAGTGGGGCGCGCAACTACATGAATTCTTCACCATCTACCAAGCCTGGATGAACGAGAAAACCACGGTCAAAGACCCCAAAACTGGTGCATGGACTCACATGTGGACACACCACAACGTGCGCAAGGCCTACAACAGCCTCAACCACCTCTGGCGGTCTAACCTGCTGTTTGTCTACCTCAAGCAGTCCTTGACCCTAACCGGATCAAATCCACCACCAACAGCCTTGAAGGCGGCATCAACGCCCAACTCAAACTACTCGCCCGCACACACCGCGGAAGATCCGGAGAGCGCCAACGCCGCATGCTGGATTGGTGGCTCTACTTACAAACAGAACTGCCTGACGACCCAATACGAATCACCAGGCAGTCCAACTGGGGCCAGGACCAACTCGCCAAAGTAACAACCCTGACCCACAACGAGAACCAAGCCGAACACCAAACAGGACGACCAGCCCTCTACGACAACGCTATCGACACCAACTACACCCACTCAATCGGCATCCAAAAAGGCCAAATCTAACCCCCACGACACGCCGAGCCAGACACACTTTTTGACCCTTAACCCGCCTGCCGCGTGACCCACCCAAGGCAAAAATTTCGGGGCACCGAATGAGTGGTGCCCCGAAGTTACGAATGGAGGGGATGACGGGAATCGAACCCGCACCATCAGTTTGGAAGACTGAGGCTCTACCATTGAGCTACATCCCCGCGTCGAGCGCTCCTCTACTTTAAAGCACAGAGGTCGGATCTGCAAAATCGACAAGACATTTCGACATGCGCAAGGACCGAAGTGCCTTTCGGGCGGCGAAGGGCTAGTATGAAGCAGTCCGGGATGTGGCGCAGCTTGGTAGCGCATCTGCTTTGGGAGCAGAGGGTCGCAGGTTCAAATCCTGTCATCCCGACAGCGGACAGGGCCCGAACCGACTCAAGTCGGTTCGGGCCCTCGGCGCTTCTGCGGCGCAGAGCCGGTTTTCGCAGTCTCAGCGGCGGCTGTCATAGTCGGAGATGATGCCGATCCGGCGCACGTGCCGTTCGTCCTCAGAGAAGGGTTCGTCGATGAACGCGTCGACAATGGCGAGCGCCTGGTCTTCCAAGTGCTGGCGAGCGCCGATCGAGACGAGCCATGCATCGTTGTGCTGGCGGGCCAGACGCGCGATCTCTTCGTTCCACGCCAAAGCGCAGCGAGCACCTGGCACCTTGTTTGCTGCAATCTGCTCGCCATTGCCGGAACCGCCGATGACAACGCCGAGGGAATCTGCTCCGTCGCGGCGGTCATCGACCACGCCAGTGGCTGCGTCAATGCAGAACTGGGGGTAGTCATCCTGTGCGTCGTAATCCAGGGCTCCGTGGTCGATAACGTCATGACCTCGGGCCTGCAGGTGTGTTTTCAGGGTTTCTTTGAACTCGTAGCCGGCGTGGTCGGTTCCCAAATGAATTCGCATGGGCCCAGCCTACCGATTTCAGGCCTGTTTTTTTCAGGGCCTGGCAGGTTTCAGCGGCTGTCACCACCGCGTGGAAGAATGAGCTCTGCTCAACTAAGTATGGACTCAGTTCGACTACTGGAAGAGGACCTGGAGTGGCACAGTACAACCTGACCGAGGCTGAAACCGCTGAACGCGCTGAGATCGTGAGCGTAAGTTCCTACGAGGTTCTTCTGGGCCTTGCTGGCAGTGGCCGCACGTTCCGGTCGGTGACGACGGCGCGCTTCTCAGCTCGGGCGGGTGCGCGCACGTTCATTGACGCGGTTGTCGAGTCTGTCCACTCAATCACCCTCAACGGCCGTACCGTCGATCCTGACGAAGTGTGCCGTCCCGGTCGCATTCTTCTGGAAGATCTGGCCGAAGACAATGTGCTTACAGTCGATGCTGAGTTCTTCTATATGAACACCGGCGAAGGTCTGCACAGATTCATTGACCCGGTTGATGACGAGGTGTATCTCTACACCCAGTTCGAGGTTCCGGATGCGCGCCGCGTCTTCGCGGTTTTCGAACAGCCGGACCTTAAAGCAGAGTTCTCGTTCACGGTGGTTGCCCCCGAGCACTGGCAGGTGGTGTCGAACTCCCCTGCTCCTGTGCCCGCTGACTGCGGTGACGATGCCGAGGCTCTCGGCCTTGACCCGCAGGGGCTGCGGTCATGGCGGTTTGCAGCGACCCCGCGCATTTCCAGCTACATCACCGCCATCATTGCCGGCCCCTACCGCAGCGTCCACGATGAGCTTGTAAGCTCCGACGGTTCGACGGTGCCGCTGGGTGTGTACGCTCGCGCTTCGCTTTTTGAGTTTCTCGACCCGGAGAACATCTTCGACATCACCAAGCGGGGCTTTGCCTTTTTCGAGGAGCTTTTCGGCACCCCGTATCCCTTTGCGAAGTACGACCAGCTTTTTGTTCCGGAGTTCAATGCCGGTGCCATGGAGAATGCCGGTGCGGTCACGATCGTTGAAGACTATGTTTTCCGCTCCCGGCCCACCGAGGCTTACGTGGAGCGCCGTGCGGTCACGATTCTGCACGAACTGGCCCACATGTGGTTCGGCGATCTGGTCACCATGAAGTGGTGGGACGACCTGTGGCTCAATGAGTCCTTTGCTGAGTTCATGTCGACGCTGGCCACGGCTGAGGTCACTGATTTTTCGGAGGCGTGGGCGACGTTCGCGGCTTCTGAGAAGTCGTGGGCCTACGCTCAGGATCAGCTGCCGAGCACTCACCCGATTGCCGCCGGCATGGGCGATCTTGTGGACATTGAGACGAACTTCGATGGCATCACCTACGCCAAGGGCGCGTCGGTTCTCAAACAGCTGGTGGCCTATGTCGGCCGTGAGAACTTCTTCCGCGGTGTGAAGTCCTATTTTGATAAGCACGCCTGGGCGAACACGCGCCTGGCCGATCTTCTGGCAGAACTCGAAGCTGCTTCGGGCAGGGATCTGGAGCGTTGGACTCGGCTGTGGATCCAGGAAAGCGGCGTCAATATCCTCCGCCCCCAGTCCGAGGTGGAAAGCGGGGTGCTGACCGAGCTCACCGTGGTTCAGCAGCCGTGTGTGCTGCCCGGTCACGAGGTGCCGAGCCTCCGTCCGCACCGGCTTGGGGTTGGTCTGTACTCGATTGTCGAGGGCCGGCTGCGGCGAACTGCGCTTCACGAAATCGACCTGGAAGGCGAGGCGGCCCCGGTGCCGATCGACCCCGATACCACGGTGCCCGACCTCATCGTCGTCAATGACGGGGACCTGACCTACGCAAAGGTTCGCCTCGACGAACGGGGCCTTAAGACTGTTCGGGCACACTTCGGGGATCTGGATGACTCTCTCACGCAGCTTGTCGTGCTGGGCTCCGTGTGGGACATGGCCCGCGATGCTGAAATCCCGGTAGCCGACTACATTTCGCTGGTCAGTGACAATCTTGAGCATCTTGTGCATTCAACGGGTCTGCAGACCCATCTGCGCCAGCTGGCAACAGCCGTGTTTGTGTACACTCCCCCAGCGCAGAGGGACGCTGTTGCCGCACGCACCGCCCAGGCGCTGTGGCATGCTGCCGGTTCGGCGCCGGAGGGAAGCGATCAGCAGTTCCAGTTTCTCCGCGGCTTCGTCACTTTTGCCCAGTCAGCTGAGCAGCTGCAGCTTCTGTCGCAGATGTTCAGGGGTTCACACCAGCTGCCGGAAGGCCAGAAGCTCGATGACGATCTGCGCTGGGAAATGCTCACAGCGCTTGCCCGTCACAACTGTGTCAGCGAGGCCGACATCGAGGACACGCTGCAGCTGGACAACACCGCACGCGGCCGGTGCAGTGCCGCCCGAGCACGAGCAGCGGTGCCGACACCGGCTGCGAAGTCTGCGGCCTTCACTGCGCTGATGGATGACAGCAGCCTGCCCAACGCCGTCATCTCAGCCACCGCTCGCGGTTTTGCTGCCGGGCTGCAGCAGTCTGACGGTTCGCTTGTCAGTGCCGAAGCACCGCTTGAAGACTTCGCCGCCGAGTACTTCTCCCGTGCTGAGGCCTGGTGGGACACCCATACCCTGGAGATTGCGCAGACACTCACGCTGTGGCTTTTCCCACCTGCTTCAGAAGCTGTTGTCACCACAGCAGAACAGTGGCTTGAACAACACCCGGACGCCAACCGCGGACTGCGCCGGACCATGGTGGAAAACCTCGACCGTGCTCGCCGCGCGCTGGCTGTGCAGCGTCGCAGCGAGCAGCCATAGCCCACGTCAAGGCTGCGGCCAGCATTCGTTGTGCTCCCTCTGAGGTTGACTCTCTACACTGAGCCGTGTATGACTCTATTGACATCTGCTCGTCCAACGCCGTCGCCGGCCCCGACCGACAAGATCGGCGAAATCGCTGAAACTGCTTCAGACCCCGCATGGTGGACAGCTCTTCTGGGCACTCCCCTGCACATTGCGATCATCGTGGTCTTCGCGGTTATCACAGCCCTGATTCTGCGCCGCATGATCAGCAAGTTTGCCGGCAAGATCGCCGACGGCACCACGGCGGCAAACAAACGCCGACTGTATGACGAGGGAGAAAGGTCCGATGCCGTTACGCGGGCACGGCGGGCACAGCGGGCCAGCACCGTCGGCTCTTTGCTGTCATCATTCGCAACGATCATCGTGGTCGCAATTGCGGGCCTCATGATTTTGCAGGAGGTCGGCATCAACCCCGCACCCATCCTGGCTTCAGCAGGTGTTGCCGGCATCGCACTGGGCTTCGGGGCCCAGTCACTCGTGCGCGACTATCTGTCGGGCTTCTTCATCGTGGTTGAAGACCAGTACGGCATCGGCGACACGGTGGACCTCGGCGAGGCAATCGGCACGGTCGAAGAAGTCGGACTGCGCACCACCCGCATTCGCGACGTCGAAGGCACCCTGTGGCACGTGCCCAACGGAGAAATCATGAGGGTGGGCAATCAGTCGCAGGGATGGTCGAGGGCTGTTGTCGACGTGCCCGTACCCGTCGACATCGACCAGGCCACCGCCACCGACATCATCACAGCGGCCATTGCCGAGCTCATGAGCGATCCAAACCGCGCCGCCGTCATCATGGAAGACCCCGAGATCATCGGCATTCAGGAGCTGACCGGCTCATCCACGACAATCCGCGTGTTCATCAAAACCAACCCCAACGAACAGTGGGCGATTGCGCGGGCATTCCGCTCCTGCCTCAAGGTGGAGTTCGACAAAGCGGGGGTTGCGATCGCCCTGCCCGATCAGATGGTCATCCAGCAGACCGCGAGCCAGTCTCCGCCCGCCACGACCGGCGCAGACGCCGACGACGGATCGCACGCATCGTCGAACTGAAGTCGACAGTCTGCCCGGCCGCTTGAGCGCATAGGAGACAATGACGGCATGACAAACGGCTATGAACGCCCCGCAAGTGTTTTCGACATGGTGGGCGGACACGACGCTTTCACCACCCTGGTTGACGCTTTCTACGAGGGCGTTGCACAGGATGAGTACCTCATCGCCATGTATCCGGAGGGCCGCGAACTCGAGGGGGCTAAACATCGGCTGCAGACGTTCCTCGAACAGTATTTCGGCGGCCCCACCACCTATCAGAAAGAACGCGGCCACCCGCGCCTGCGGATGCGCCACGCACCTTTTCCGGTCACACCCAAATCACGCGACCACTGGCTGGGACACATGCGCCGCGCCCTCGATCAGCTGAACCTGCCGCCCATGTACGACAGCCTCATGTGGGACTACTTCCAGCGAGCCGCGACCGCTATGCTCAACACGCCGGACGAAGACTCAGACGAACACCGGATCGATCCCAGCCGCCGTCTGCTCTGACACCACCGGCTGCGTGGAAGAAGCTCACACAGCCGTACCGAACTTTGCCGAGACAGCCTCAGCAGATCTCATTTGAGCGGGTGATGATGAACCCGGCAGGCGTAGCGAAACGCAGCCACGGACCTGCGCGATAGACCGTCGCGGTCTCCCCCACGTCAAACCCAGCCGCGTCCATGCCGAAGGCCGCCCCCAGCGGCGCAATCTCACAATCAGGCAGGGGCCGCGACCACACCGTACGGCGCACTTTGTCCACCGCCAGCGCTCCCGCACCAGACGGAGAGGCTTCGGCAACAGCGGCAACCCCCCAAGCGGCAGCTTCTCGCAGCTTCTCCACCGACAGCTGTGCGGCCTCCCTCCACCCCGCACGAGGCGGAGTCACGGCTGCCCACGGCATCCTCACCTCGGCAGGGGGAACACCGATATCCAACCCCCCGGTGCGCTCCATGCGCGCAAAGCGGTCGGTCAGCCCGGAAGCCGGAACAACCGCATCGATCCCGTCGGCTGAGCCAGAGCGCAGCCGCAGAGCACGCATCGCAATCACCAGCGGAAGTTCATCACCGAGGCCCTTGGGATAGAGAGGAGCGCCCGATACGACAAGAACGTCACCCACGCCCGTCAGCCGCAGTGCAGCTCCGGAATCAACGCGCTGCATCCGCGCCGTGAACTGCCGCAGGTCAGCGGCATCGGCTTTCGACTGCAGTTCAAACGCCGGCTGGTCCACGGTCACCTCCGCTTGAGCGGAAGCGGGCCTGTGGCACAGTCGGCAAATGCCGCCTGCTCGTCATCACGCAGGCGGCGTGCACGCCCGGTTTCCGCGTCGACGAAGACAAGATCGGATTCGGCGACGGAATAGACCTTCGAACCATCCGGCTCGAGGATCACATAGCCGACCTTGATGATCACCGGGGTGATTCTGACAATGCACACGTCGATCGCGATCGGACCGTCGCGGTACGGGATCGGATCGCGGTACTCAATCGCGTGGCCGGACACAAGGATCTGCACGTCAGCGGAAGCTTCGCGAAAAACCGGGGGCATGACAAGGCCGAAAGCGTCCGTGCGCTCACCGCCGGGCAGCAGACCGGGCGAGACGTCACGCGCCGCGGTCGGAGAGCCGAAGGCCTTGACGCGCGCCTCTTCGAGCAGCTTCAGCTGGGTCACGTTGTTGACGTGGCCATAGGCGTCCATATCGCCCCAGCGCAGCTCAATGAGAGTTCGAGTGAAGGGCCCGTCGATCAGCGGATTGCGAAGTTCGGTCATGGTGCCATCTTCCCATGAGCACACTCGCTTCGCGTCAGCTGCAAGCCAGAACGGGCCTGCTCGGCGTATCCTGACCCAAGACACGTACAAAGGAGCAGCATGGCCGACACCAGCGAAAAGAACGTCCTCGAGAAGGTCCTCGGGCTTGAAAAGCTCAGCGAGCCTCCCTCCGGCGGCGAAGAATTCGGATTCCGCGTGTGGAATCAGCCCAAACCGGACGGCAGGCTCTTCGGCGGACAGGTCCTCGCCCAGTGTGTTGTCGCCGCGGCGGCCACGGTGGATGAGGACCGCCCCATTCACTCCTTCCACGGGTACTTTCTGCGGGCCGGAGCCGTTGGTGAAGAGACGACGATCGGCGTTGAAGATCTGCGCGACGGCGGGTCCTTCTCCGCTCGACGCGTACAGGCATACCAGAAGGGCATGCCGATTCTGTCGGGCCTGGCGTCATTCCAGAAAGTTCAGCCCGGCCTTGAACACCGCGAACCAATGCCCCAGGCACTCCCCCACCCCGAAGCTCTCCCAAGCCTGGAGGACATCCTCGGAAAGCTCGACATCAGCCGCTTCACCCGCGCTGAGCGGATGCGGGAATGGCTCATGCAGCGCCCGTTCGACATTCGGCCCATTTCGCCGGACATTCATGCGGGATTCGTCGGTTCGCCCGAACCTATCAACCGCTTCTGGGCCCGCCTGAAAGAACCCTTCGCGGGTGTACAGGGCCGTGCGGCAACAGCCGCGATCCTGGCCTACGCAAGCGACTTTGCCATGCTTGAACCGGCTCTGCGCGTGCACGGCCTGACGTGGGCTGATCCCCGCCTTCGCATTGCCAGCCTCGATCACGCCATGTGGTGGCACTCGCACGTAGATGTCACCGGCTGGCTGCTGTTCGACATGTCCTCGCCGTCCTCGGACGGCGGCCGTGGTCTGGGCATCGGCCGTATCTACAACCAGCACGGCGAACTCGCCGCATCCGTTGCCCAGCAGGGCATGGTGCGGCTGAAAGAGGATTGACGCGCTGAAAGCATGTGGGGTGCCCGCCGAAGACACGGCGGGCACCCCACATACTTGTTGACTGAGCCGAAGGCTGCAGTCGCGCGTCAGTCGCGTGTGAGCCTGCGGTGCGTGGTGCGGTGCGGGCGAGCCGCTTCTGCGCCGAGTCGTTCGACCTTGTTCTTTTCGTAGCCCTCGAAGTTGCCTTCGAACCAGTACCAGTTGGCCGGGTTCTCTTCTGTTCCCTCCCACGCCAGGATGTGCGTGGCCACACGGTCAAGGAACCAGCGGTCGTGGGTGACGACCACTGCGCAGCCGGGGAACTCGAGAAGCGCATTTTCCAAAGAAGCGAGGGTTTCGACGTCGAGGTCGTTCGTCGGTTCGTCAAGCAGCAGCAGATTTCCGCCCTGTTTGAGCGTCAGTGCCAGGTTGAGGCGGTTGCGCTCACCACCGGAGAGCACACCGGCTTTCTTCTGCTGGTCTGCGCCCTTGAAGCCGAATGCCGAAACATAGGCGCGCGACGGCATTTCAACCTGACCGACCTGGATGTAGTCGAGCCCGTCCGAAACGACTTCCCACAGGCTCTTGTCCGGGTCGATGCCCTGGCGGGACTGGTCTACATACGAGATCTTGACGGTTTCACCGATCTTGAGGGTGCCGCCGTCGAGTTCTTCCAGGCCCACGATTGTCTTGAACAGTGTGGACTTGCCGACGCCGTTGGGGCCGATCACACCGACAATGCCGTTGGGCGGAAGCGAGAAAGACAGTCCGTCGATCAGCTTGCGACCGTCGAAGCCCTTCTGCAGATTCTCCGCTTCGATCACGACTGTTCCCAGACGCGGGCCCGGTGGAATCTGGATCTCTTCGAAATCCAGCTTGCGCGTCTTTTCGGCTTCTGCCGCCATTTCTTCATAGCGGGCAAGGCGTGCCTTCGACTTGGACTGACGGCCCTTGGCATTTGAGCGCACCCACTCGAGTTCGTCGGCCAGTCGCTTAGCCAGTTTGGCGTCTTTTTTGCCCTGAACCTGCAGGCGCTCTTTCTTCTTCTCCAAGTACGTCGAGTAGTTGCCCTCATAGGGGTAGAGGTGTCCGCGGTCGACTTCGGCAATCCATTCCGCAACGTGATCCAGGAAGTAGCGGTCGTGGGTGATTGCAATGACGGCGCCCGGATATGTGCTCAGGTGCTGCTCAAGCCACAGCACCGATTCCGCGTCGAGGTGGTTGGTCGGCTCGTCAAGCAGCAGAAGATCCGGTTTTTCCAGCAGGAGCTTGCACAGCGCGACACGGCGACGCTCACCGCCGGACAGGTGTGTGACAGGTTCGTCACCGGGTGGGCAGCGCAGCGCATCCATAGCCTGATCCAGCTGCGAGTCGAGATCCCAGGCGTCTGCGTTGTCGATCTCTTCTTGCAGTTTGCCCATTTCTTCCATGAGCGCATCGAAATCTGCATCGGGCTGAGCCATTTCCTCGGAAATGGCGTTGAAGCGAGCCACTTTGCCCATGATTTCGCCGACTGCTTCTTCGACGTTTTCGCGGACGGTCTTGTCTTCGTTCAACGGCGGTTCCTGCTGCAGAATGCCGACCGTGTAGCCGGGCGACAGACGAGCTTCGCCGTTCGAGGGCTGGTCAAGGCCAGCCATGATCTTGAGGATGGTTGATTTTCCGGCGCCGTTGGGGCCGACCATGCCGATCTTCGCTCCGGGAAAGAAAGACATGGAAACGTCGTCGAGAATAACCTTGTCACCGTGCGCCTTGCGCGCTTTGTGCATGGTGTAAATGAACTCTGCCATAGAACATAAGGGTATCGGCAGGGCCCTCGATCAGCTAATCCGAGGTATCGCAATCAGTTGTCTTTGCGCTTGTGCATATCTTCACCGGGCAGGTGGCCAGCACCGTTGTCGTCGCTTCCTTCTTCCCGCGTTTCGCCCGCGGGCATCTTGACGCCCTTTGGACGGTCGACTTCGCCGAGCAGGCAGTCCTTATTGGACTTCAAGGGCGGGTACAGTGCGGCTGTCGCACCGCCGTTGCGGATTTCTCCGATGACGCAGCCCTTCTTCACCTTGACGGCGAACACCTTCGACGGGACGTCATGGCCCAAAGGGGATTCGTCTAGGGTCGCGGCGATGTTCTCGGGCTTGTATCCCCCGTCTTGGAGAACCGCGAGGGTTTCTTCACTCGTGGGGATCCCGTCTTTTTGAGTCAGCGGCTCAATGACTTTGAGAACCTTTTCAACTTCCGCCGTCTGCTTGCCGGCAGGGCCGCCCTCAGGCTCTGATGCCGAACCGAAAAGCCCACACCCGGACAGCACAAGAGCAGCCAGACTGCTGGATGAGATCACCACTGCCCCGCGGGCGCCGAAGAGTTTCACAGAAGACAACTGTAGTACCTTTCCGACGCCCGCACCGGCAGACCAGCCCAGAAACCGGAAACAAAGCTCAGAATGGCGGGCCATCATCCCCTGTGCTCGCAGCGCCCGCCGCAGCCATTTCGGGTTCGCCGACAAGCCCTTCGACGCCGTCGTCGTTCCCGGTCTCATCCGGCTGGCCTGTGTTTTCGGAGCTTCCCGCAACAGGAGCGTCAACTCTGCTCCAGGGGCTGTCTCTGCGCTGCTGTTCAAATTCGTCCATTCTCTCGCGTTCCTTGGCGGTCAGAGAAGTAGAGCGGAACACCGCCATGCCGAAAGCCAAGTCCGGGCCGACGGCGTGCGCGTTGACCGTCAGGCGCTCCCCACTTCCGCTCTCGTTTTCCCACTGCTCCATGGAGACTCTGCCGATCACAATGACCCGCTGGCCCTTCTGCAGAGAACCCGCCACATTGAGAGCCCACGAGCGCCAGACCTTGACGTCGTACCAAGTAGTTGGGCGATTGACATAGGAGCCGTCGTCCGTGCGGTAGGCGTCGTTGACTGCCAGGCGGAAGCTCGCCCACGAACTTCCGTTCGACGCAGTTCCCGAACGAATATCGCTGCCGACATTGCCGACAAGATAGGTGTAGTGCTGCATTGCCGTTCCTTTCAATCAGATGAGGTACAGCAATAGTCATCGGCGACGAGACTTCACCGGAAGATCGAAAACGGCCCTGTGGACAGCCCGAAAGCCTTCCACAGGGCCGCTAGCGCAAGTCAGCGCAAAGCACTCAAAAACACAGCGGGTCAGCTCAGTCCGTCATAGGTTTCCTTGTGTTTGCGCAGAAGCCGCGTGACAGGTTCAAACACATTGTCCTTGGCTGCCGACTGAACAGCCCGGTCGATGTCACTTTCCACCTGAGCTCGGGCTTCGTCCGCACCCTTGCGCCGGGCACCGGCCGCCAGAATAGAGGTAATGAGCGAGCCGACGATGCCGATCACCAGCGGGGCCGCAGCAACAAGACCCAAAACCTTCAGGTCCATATTCGGAACAGTGCTGGACAGGATTTCCGGGAAGAAGAAGGCCAGCACCGCAGCCGCGGCCGTCGTAATGACTCCGAAGATCGTCAGAATGAAGAACAGCCACTGGAAGAAGCCTGCGACACCCCACCAACCTGGCTGACGATGCGCAATCTCAACCTCTGAAACAGCAGACTCGAGGTCTGCGGAGATGCGTGCGGCGCTTTGGTCTTCGGCAGCCGCCGCTGCGCGTTTCCACGCGGTCGGCAGCCTGCGAGTGGCGCCGCTGATGACCTCGTGGGCGGCCAGGTTGATCCGCGCCGTCTGCGGCTGGGTCAGCTCGGGCTGTGCGGCGCGCAGAAGAACCTCCCGGTCTCCCCCGTGCCGAGCACCCAGTGGGTCGGCCTTACCGCGGGAGGCCTTAGCCAAAGGCGGATAGGCGGTCTTGGCGTATGCGCGTCGAATGTAGTCATCGTGCACCGTCTGCGCAATTGCGGACGTGCCGATGGCCTCGTTCATAGCGCCGATGAGCATGTCCGACTGAGGAATCTTCTCGGGATCGTCAACCGGTCGGCCCAGTTCAGCGCGGATGCGGCCGGCGATATCTGCCAGTTCCTGCTCAATGCGCAGCTGGCCGGCCTCGCGACTTTTGATCATCTTCACAAGCTCGCGGCGGATCTCCGGTACGCCTTCGCGTGTGACAGCGCTGGCGGCTGCAACTCCGGCCTTCTCCATGCCGTCAGCTTCCAAAAGGCTGCGCAGGTGGCCCAGGGTCGTCTTCTTCTGCTCGGCGTCCAGACGGTCAACCTGATTGAGCACCACAACAGTGCTTTCGGCAGCTGCCGACATCTTCGCCAGGTAGCGGTTGTGCAGCGTGAAGTCGGCGTACTTCTGCGGATCGACCACCCAGAAGACAACATCGACCATTTCGATGAGTCGATCGGAGACTTCCCGGTGGGCGTAGGCGGTCGAATCATGGTCGGGCAGATCAATGAGAATCAGTCCGCGCAGGGGCTCTTCGTCATCACCGTCGAGGGCAGATTCACGCCAGGTGCGCCGGGATTCGGGGACTTCCAGCCAGTCGAGGAGATCGTCGCCTCCCTCACCCCACACACAGGCGATCGGCTCGGAAGTTGTCGGCCTGCGCACTGCCACCTCGGCGATTTCCAGACCGGAGACCGCGTTGAACAGCGAGGACTTGCCAGACCCTGTGGATCCCGCGAAGGCAACCACGGTGTGCTCGCTGCCGAGCCCACGGCGTCCGTCTGCCCTGCGGAGCACCTCGGCAGCAGCCTGTGCGGTCGAAGCAGACAGCGCACCGCCCTCGAGGTCGAGTGCAGTGCGAATGCCCTTGGACAGTTCGTCAGAGCGGTTCACGTCAGGCCTTCCAGTCGGCGAACAGTAGCGAGCAAGTCTTCAGCTTGGCTTCCGCTGACTGCAACGGATGCAAGCGCGTCTTCAAAGGGCTCGCGAGCCCGCGACAGCAGGCTGATGCCTGTATCGAGCAGGCGACGGCGCGCGGCAGCGGCGAGCTCTTCAGTGGCTTCCGGGCCGAAGATCGTATTGAGCAGCCGGTGCACGGCGAGGCGATCTTCGGACTCACCGGTGCCGGCGTGGGCTGGTCCCGTTCCTCCTGCACCGGCACAGACGGCGTACATCAACACGGCGGAAACACCTGCCACGCCAAAGGACATAATGCGAGCCTTTGCCACTTTTGACTGGCCGACGCTGCGCACGGTGTCCTCGACACTCGACGCCCACTCGGCCACGCGCTGCTGGCACAGCTGATCAAAGCCCGCGGGCAATGAGCCCAGCTGCGGGTGACGCTCAACAACCGGGCGGCCATGTGGGAGCTCCTGCCACATTTCGACAATCGAACCGGACGCGCGAACAGCCTGTTCGCGCACCAGAACGACAATCGACGACAGAATGGCCTGAATAAGCAGATCAGCGCTGTCGCGCTGGCCGGTGACAGCCGATGTGATGCGATCACGCAGACGGCTGACCGTGGGCTCAAGGCCGCGGAAGAACTGCCCGGTGCCGACGAAGTCCTGCCACCGGGCCTGCACTTCACCGCGCAGCACCTTGTCATTGACGAGAGCCTCACCCAGGTTTCTGCCTGCCGCAGCGAAACTGTCTTCGGCCGACCCCTGCAGTTCGCGGAAAGCACCCACCTGTTCTTCCGCAAAGTCAGCCAGGGCTTCTGTCTGCGGGCGCACGGAGGCCAGCGCGCCGCGGAGGGTGCGCTCGAGCACCGCGGTGCGCGCACGGGATGACCGTCCCAGGTTCTCTACCCACGACTTCAGCGGGTACACGGCTGTCTCGGGGATCAGGTCGTCTTCCAGCTGGAGTTCTGGAACAGTGAAGATCGGAGCGGAACCGTGCCCCGCCTCGGCGAGCAGCCGGGACAGATGATGGCGAACTTCGCGGTTGGCCTGAGGCGGAACCCGGTTCAAAACGACAGCAACAGATGTGCCGCGCTCGTCAGCCTGGTGCAGCAGATCCCACGGGACCGCGTCGGAATAGCGAACAGCAGTTGTGACAAACAGCCACAGGTCGGCAGCCGCCAGCAGCTGGCGGGACAGTCGGCGGTTGGAATCGCGCACGGAGTCGATGTCGGGAGAATCGACAATCGCCAGTCCCCGCGGTACGGCGGTACTGGCGACAAGGCGAAGCTTCTGCTGACTCTTGGATCCTTCATCATTGCCCCGGGTGCGCTGAAGGTGCGGAAGGATTCTGTCTGAAGCGAAATAGGACCGGTCCTCCGGGTGGTGAACGAGCACCGGCCAAACGGTTGTGGGCCTGACGACACCGGATTCGGTAAGCTCTTCGCCGACAATCGAATTGACGAGCGTCGACTTGCCAGAGCCGGTGGATCCGCCGACGACGACCAGCAGGGGCGCGTCAGGGTCACGAAGACGAGGCAGAAGATACTCGGAGATCTGCGTGCTGAGAGCACGTTGAAGTCGGGCGCCCTCCTCTGCCCTCTGCGTATGCAGGGGAAAATCGGCAGCTCGCACTCGCGCCGCAGCGTCCGATAGGATCGGCACTGCCTTAGCACGCAGGTTCGTTCGCTGTGAAATCACATATTCACTTTGACGAAATTTTCAGCTTGTCTCCACTCGCCGCGCCGACAGAACGGGACAGCTTTGGTAAGTCTGCTCACCAAAACCCCTGTTTTCTAGGGCTTTGCGGCGCTGGAGGCAGCCATTGCGCTTGGCAGGACCGCGAATCTCACACGGCAGAAACGTTCACACTGGCCCGCTGCAGCAGGCGCGTCGCACAGTCAAAAGAGCGGGGCGGTCAGGCGACCGCCCCGCTCACATCTGCCCCATCGACCTTGGAGCAGCTGTCAGCCGCCGAACACGGCGCGAAGACCCAAGACTCCGATCGCACCAATCACCGCGGCCGCCGGCACCGTGATGACCCACGCCAGCGCAATCGGCTTCATGAGGTTCCAGTTGGCGGCCTTGTTCACGATGCCGACACCGAGAACAGCGCCGATCAGGATGTGCGTCGACGACACCGGCAGACCGAGAACCGAGGCCAACATAACGACACCGGCGGCCGAAAGCTCCGCGGCGAAGCCGGACGCCGGGTGCATCTCAGTCAGACCCGAGCCCACTGTCTGGATGACGAACCGGCCGATGAACCACAGACCGGCGATCAGGGCGACACCGGCAGTGAGCATAACTGCCGGGTGGACCCCCGCCTCGTCATTGATCTGATTGGTCTTGAGCACGTCGAGAATCGCCGCGAACGGTCCGACGGCGTTGGCGATGTCGTTCGAGCCGTGGCTGAAGGCGAACGCGGCGGCCGTGAAAACCTGCATCCAGCTGAACAGCAGGAACGTTGAGCGCGACAGGTCGCGCTTCTTCAGCGAGCGCGCGAAGATGAAGACGGCCATCCACACGGTTGCCGCGATCATGCCGAGGATGAGGAAGTTGCCGACCGAGCTCAGTTCGAAGTTGAGGTTCTTCAGCCCCTTGAACAGCATCATCGAGCCGATGACCACGGCACCGAAGGCTGCCAGCAGAGGCACCCATGTTTCCAATGCGCGGTGCGCGTTGATTTCCTTCGCCCGGGTTTCCACGCGGTGCAGGTCACGGTAGTACTCCGATTCGAACTCTTCCGGATCGTAGTCGTCGCGCTGGTAGACCGAGGCGTCGCGCGCCATGGCATTCGTGTACGAGATCTGCTGCAGTTCGTCGAGACGTTCGAACGCCTGCTTGTGCTGAGTGCGCAGTTCAGCGCGTTCACGCTTGAGCTCGCGCAGCTTCACATCCATTTCCTCGTTGTAGACGAGGATGTGCTTTTTGATCTGCCCGAACAGCACCCAGGCCACGATTCCGCCAAGCAGCGGCGAGAGCACCCAGGACATGACGATCTTGCCGATTTCGCCCCACTGCACCATTTCGAAACCGCCGGTGCCCGTGGTGAAGCCCAGGGTCAAGGCTGCACCGACGATGCCGCCGACGATCGAGTGGCTTGTCGATACGGGCCAGCCCATGCGGGTTGCCACCAACAGCCAGATGGCAGCACCCAGCAGCGCCGACATCATGATGAACACGAAGTCCATGGGCTCAAGGTCAATCGCATTGAGGTCGACGATGCCCGACCGCACGGTCTCAGTCACTTCCCCACCGGCCAGCACAGCACCGCTGACTTCGAAGATGGCGGCGATGACAAGCGCCTGCTTCATCGACAGGGTGCCGGCGCCGACGCTCGTTCCGAAGGAGTTGGCGACGTCGTTGCCGCCGATGTTGAAGGCCATGAACAGTCCGAAGAGGACCGTCAGCACCAAAACCACCTTGTTCGCTCCGACATCGACGTAGCCGAATGACCACACCATGAACACGACGAGCGCGATCGTCATGAGGCCGCCGAAGGAAATATGCCACCAGCGGTCCGGTCCTAAGAAGCCGTGGCCGCCGGGTTTCACCGAGATGTTCTGCTGGGGTTTCATCGTCTGCGACATACAAAGCCTTTCCGTAGTGGCAACATCGTGGCGCAGACGGTTGACACACAGAACAAAGCTGTGTGAATTCTGTGTGACGATTGTGCGGCATGCAAAAGGCCCGGAGTCTCTGATGCTTGTTCAGAGACTCCGGGCCCAAGAAGCGCCCCCAGCAGGACTCGAACCTGCAACCTACGGATTAGAAGGCCGTTGCTCTATCCATTGAGCTATGGAGGCTTCAGCTCGTCATTCTAGCGCCCGCCGAGACGGTGAGAACGGCGGCCTGCATGCACCCGCACCCGTACAGACAGCTGGGCTCGGCATCGGAACTCCCCGAGGCCGAACCCAGCAGTCACTAGGACGGGATCAGGCCTGCGGCACCTGGATGATGAGGGCGTCACCCTGACCACCGCCGCCGCAGAGGGCGGCAACACCTTGGCCTCCGCCTCGACGCTTCAGTTCCAGGGCGAGGTGGAGGACAATGCGCGCTCCCGAGGCACCGATCGGGTGCCCCAGGGACACGGCACCGCCGTTGACGTTCACACGCTCAGCGTCAATGCCGAGGTCCTTCATCGACGCCAACGACACTGCAGCGAAGGCCTCGTTGATCTCGTACAGATCAAAGGAGTCCGCCGCCACGCCTTCGCGCTCGGCGGCAGCCTTGATGGCCTGCGAGGGCTGGTGCTGCAGAGTCGAGTCCGGGCCGGCCGTCCACGCGTGGGACTTGATTTCTGCGAGGATCGGCAGGCCCTGTTCGAGTGCCTTGTCCTTGTTCATGACGACGACGGCCGCAGCACCGTCGGAAATCTGCGAAGCGTTGCCGGCGGTGATGGTGCCGTCCTTGCGGAACGCCGGACGCAGACCGGCCATGGATTCAGCGGTCGTGTCCGCGCGCACACCCTCGTCGCTGTCGACGACGACTTCGCCCTTGCGGGTCTTGATCGTGACCGGGACGACCTCGTCGGCGAACTTGCCGTCAGCCCAGGCCTTCGCAGCACGCTGGTGCGACTGAGCAGCGAAAGCGTCCTGCTCTTCACGCGAGAAGTGCACACCGTCTTCGTCGTTCATCGATTCGGTCAGACCGCCCATAGCCTTATCAGTGAAGGCATCCCACAGACCGTCGTAGTCCATGTGGTCGCGCATCTGGATGGTGCCGTACTTGAAGCCGGCACGCGAGTTCTCCAGCAGGTGCGGAGCATTCGTCATCGATTCCTGACCGCCGGCGACGACCACATCGTATTCACCGGAGCGAACCAACATCGCGGCGTGAGTGATGGTGTTGATGCCCGACAGACACAGCTTGTTGAGGGTGACAGCCGGAACGCTCATGGGAATGCCTGCCTTGGCTGCGGCCTGACGGCCAGCGCCCTGACCGACGCCGGCCTGCAGGACTTGGCCCATGAGGACGTATTCAACGGCGTCGGGAGCAACTCCGGCCTTGTCGAGTGCACCCTTGATAGCGTGCGCACCAAGATCGACTGCGGAAAGACTTGCCAGACCACCGGACATTTTGCCCAGCGGCGTGCGGGCACCGGCAACGATGACGGCTTCTGCCATGAGAACTCCTTTGCTGAGGTTTCAGTGAGTCACGCCTCACTTTGGCAACAATCCTAGAGCACCGCACAGTGACCCACGACACTGCGGGCATCGGAAACTCCCTCTTTGAGGAAATGTGAAGCTGACTACGTAGAATTGTCCTAGGCGTTCAACACCGACGCGAACCGAACAACCGCAGCGCCGGACGCGCCGAGCAATTGGATTAAGGAGAATCGGAACCGTGACACAGCCGGAAGAATTCCGCACAGCTATGCGGGGGTACGAAAAAAACGAAGTCGATTCGCGTTTGAGCCAGCTCAAGCAGGAAATCGAATCCCTCCGCAAGGCTCTCTCCGATGCCCGCAGCCAAGTCATCGCGGCCGACCGCGCCAAGTTGCAGATCGCAGGAGAGCTCTCCGAAGTCAAACAGCAGCTCAAAAAGGCAGCCGATGACAGCGAAGCACAGGCCGGCCCCCCCGGCAGCCGCATCGACCAGCTGATCAAAATCGCAGAATCCCAGGCTCGCGAAACCCTCGCCCAGGCGACTGCGGACGCGGAGACAATTCGCAACAAGGCCCGGGCTGACGCTGCATCGTCCCGTGCTCGAATGCACACCGAAAGCAACGACACCCTCAGCAGCGCCCGCGCAGAAGCAGAAGCCACCGCCAAAGCAGCCGACCTGCGCGCCAAAGAAACCATTGAGTCCGCAGAAAAGCGCGCTGCCGAACTCAAGCAGACCGCAGAGCGCGAAGCACAGCAGATCCGCGACGACTCCGCTGCCGAAAAGTCCGATTCTCACGAGGCACTCAAACGCGAACTAAGCGAAAAGCGGGCCACAGCAGAGAAAGAAGCGGCAGATACAATCGCCGCGGCTAAGAAGGAAGCGGACACGCTCCTGGAAAAGGCGAAGGTCGAAGCGCAGGCTCTTCGAACAGAAGCAGAAAAACTGTCGACCGAAACTAAGAAAGCCGCCGATGCTCAGACTGCGAGCCTGGCCAAAATCCGCGCCGACCACGAAAAGGCAGAAAACGAGCGCTTCACCAAGGCCCAAGAAGAAAATCAGAAGCTGCAGAAAGCAGCCGCTGATCGCGCCGCAAAGGCCGATGCCGACGCCAAGGAAGCTGCCGAACGCGCTGAGAAGACCCGCCGAGAAGCCCTCGAAAAGGCCGACAAGATCATTGCCGACGGCAAAGCGCGAGCACAGGAGATCATCGACGAGGCGCGCGACACCGCCGAAGCGACACTGGAAGAATCAGCGGCCGAAGCCAAGCGGTCGGTATCCTCGGCGCAGTCGCAAGTTGACCTGCTGACCAAACAGCGCCGCACCATCACCGCCCAGCTGGAACAGCTGCGCTCTATGTTCAGCGCACCGGGGCTGTTCGACGACGTTGACCTCGAGGACGACCGATCCGACCAGATCAAAGCAGCTTCCTTCCCCACCGAAAAGATCGGGTCTAAGGAAGAACTCGAAAAGCTCAAGAAAGCCGAAGGACCGGCACAGACGACCGGCCAGGCAGCCGCCCCCGGCAAGAACAGCAAGCCCTCCATCCGGCCGACTTCGAAACAGCCTGCCGAAAACAAGAGCCCCGCAGCGGCGTCTGGCAATAAGCAGACGGGCCAGGCAGCCGGTCCGGCCAATGGCAAGAACGCAAACAAGTGATCTGAGCAAACAGCCGAAACCGGCGCCGCAGGTGCGGCGCCGGTTTTCTGTGTCTGTTCAGCTGCGCTGATCCGACAGCGGCTGCCTCAGCGCCGACTGCGGGCATTGAAACACGAAGTGTGCCAGTGGCGCCGCTCACCCACGCCGGTCCCCCATCCGAACTCATCGTCTGAGCGCCATGCGACTGTATGCGGTGTCGACGCCGGTAGGTCCTGATTGCAGCCGGGGCAGATGTACACCTTGCCCGAAGTGCCGCTGCGAATCTGCTGCACAACCCACGTGCCGTCCGGTTCTGTGATCGACCGGCGCACAGAGTTCATCGACGACAGCGGTCGATGCGGCTGCTGCCACTTATTGCGGCGGCGGTTCGACGGGGAGCGTGGCATAGAAGTCATTGTGTCACGTAGAGTGTGCGACGTGCGTTTGGTGATTGCTCAGTGCAGTGTTGACTACGTCGGTCGTCTGACCGCCCACCTGCCCATGGCCACCCGGCTTATCATGCTCAAGGCCGACGGTTCGGTACTCGTTCACTCCGACGGCGGTTCCTACAAACCGCTTAACTGGATGACCGCTCCGGCTCAGCTTAGAGTCGATGATCCCTCCGACGATCAGGCCGCGGCCGGCATTCGAGAAGTCTGGACCGTCAGCGCTGAAAAGACCGAGGATCGGCTCATCATCTCGATTGCCGAAGTTCTCCAGGACACAACACACGAGTTCGGCGTCGACCCCGGCCTCATCAAGGACGGTGTTGAGGCGCACCTGCAAGAGCTTCTGGCCGACCAGATCGACACACTCGGCGAGGGCTACACAACCGTTCGCCGGGAGTACATGACGGCCATCGGTCCGGTCGATATCCTCGCCCGCAGCGCAGAAGGAACCTCGGTTGCGGTGGAAATCAAAAGACGAGGCGGAATCGACGGGGTCGAACAGCTCACCAGGTACCTTGAGCTGCTCAACCGGGACCCCCTGCTTGCTCCCGTCACCGGGATCTTCGCCGCCCAGGAAATCAAGCCGCAGGCCCGAACACTCGCGGAAGACCGGGGAATCCGGTGCGTCATCCTGGACTACGACGCCATGCGCGGAGTCGATGACTCTGAGTCCCGCCTTTTCTGACCACCACATGCCGGCGACGCCAAACTGACGACGGCTTTGATCCCCGAATGTTAGGGTCAACGCGGTGGGCGCGGAAGGTGCCTGTCGAAGTCTGTCGACCCGAGCTGATGACCCTCGCAAGGAGCGAGACGACCAATGAGCAATCTGGAAAAACGGCCCCGTGTCCACGTATGCACAGCAGCGGATGTCGCTGAGCTGACCGTGGTCGAACCGCGTGACATTCGCAGTGTGGACACTCACGGCATCCCCCTGCGTCGGGCGCTGCCCCACGCCGAGCTCGGGATGATCGGCCCGTGGTGCTATCTTGACCACTTCGGCCCACAGGGCATTGACGATGAAACCGGCAGACTCTCAGTGCCCACGCACCCCCACGCGGGCATCGCTTCGATTCCCATGCTCTTCAGCGGCAGCCTCACACAGACCGACTCGACTGGGTCCACTGTCACGGTTGAGCCCGGTCAAGCGTCTCTGTTCATTTCCGGCCGAGGGGCTTCGCACTCCGAGTTCACGACGGAAGACACAAAGATTCTCCACGGTGTAGAACTGTGGTATGCGCTGCCGGACAAACACCGTTTCGCTCCGGCGTCGGCCCAGCTTCATCAGGCTGAGTGCTTCTACGCCGGTGACTGCAAAGTGACTGTCTATCTGGGCTCACTCGGCGAGGTGCGCTCCCCCATCGACCCTGTGGTCAGTGTTGTCGCAGCGCAGCTGGACATCTACGGCAACACGCAGATCACGCTCAGCGAACATTTTGAGCACGGTCTGCTCGTTGACTCAGGCGAAGCCCACCTGGGGCTCGAAGACGGCACCACGACTGTCATCGAAGCTGAACAGCTGGCTTTTCTACCTCGCGGCAACACCACGGTCACACTGTCAGCGGATATCCCGACGCGACTGGTGCTCATTGGCGGTCGGCCATTCGACGAAGAAGTCGTCATGTGGTGGAATTTTGCGGGCCGTTCTTACGAAGAGATCGAGCAGTGGTACGCCCAGTACAAGAGCGAAGTCGACGGCGACGAGCAGCAGCAAGCCGACGAGCAGATCTCTGTGTTCGGCCCGCTGCCGCACAATCCGGCTGACACACTTGCTCTGCCGACCCTGCCGGAAGCCGAGTGAGCTTAGGCTCTCAGCTGAAGTCGAGAACCTCGGGAACAGCAGCGCGCTCAACGTCAGCCCCCAGGGCGCGCAGCTTCTCAGCGAAGTGCTCGTATCCGCGATCAATGTGATCGACACCGGCGACTTCGGTCGTGCCGCTGGCAGCTAGACCGGCGAGAACCAAACCCGCGCCTGCGCGAATATCGGAGGCTTCCACCTCGGCACCCGTCAGGTCCGCTTGGCCGGTGATAAGCGCATGATTGCCGTCAATCGCGATGTTCGCACCGAGGCGGGCAAGTTCATGCACAAACCGCCAGCGAGCCTCGAACAGGTTCTCGGTCACAACGCCAACACCGTCGGCGACCGCGTTCAGGGCAATGGCAAACGGCTGCAGATCAGTGGGGAAACCGGGGAACGGAAGAGTAGAGATGTTCACCGAACGCGGCCGCTCAGGTCCAATAACACGCAGACCGCGCTCAGTGTCAGAAATCGTGGCGCCGGCTGCATCGAGCTTGTCAAGAACGTTCGGGAAGAGATCACGCGTCACTCCCACGACTTCAACATCGCCGGCCGTGATCGCCGCAGCGTAGGCCCACGTGCCGCCCACAATCCGGTCCGGTACACAGCTGTACTCAACCGGATGCAGCTTGTCTACGCCGTCAATTACAAGACGAGCGGTCCCGATGCCGTCAATGTGCGCGCCCATGCGCACCAGCATGGCGCAGATGTCGATGATCTCCGGTTCCTTAGCCGCGTTGTCAATGACGGTGCGCCCATCTGCCAGAACCGCGGCCATCACCAGATTCTCTGTCGCGCCGACGGAAGGAAACGCCAAGGCGATCTCAGCGCCGTGAAGACCAGCCGGTGCCTCTGCAACGAAATAGCCGTGGTCCAGATGAACATCGGCACCCAGAGAGCGAAGGCCGGCAGCGTGCAGGTCAAGGCCGCGCGAACCGATCGCGTCCCCACCGGGGAGGGCAACCTTTGCACTGTGCATACGCCCGATGAGGGGGCCCAGAACCGAAATGGAGGCGCGCATAGCGCGCACGAGCTGATAGTCGGCCTGAATGTCTGTGCGCTCAGGCACGTCGATCGATACGATGCCGGCCGGCGCATCGTATTCAACAGAACAACCCAGCCGCTCCAGCAGACGGGCCATGATAGACACGTCGAGAATCGCCGGCACGTTCGTGATGACCGAACGACCGGGCGCAAGAAGGGCGGCGGCCATGAGTTTGAGGACGCTGTTCTTAGCACCTCGAACTTCTACTGAGCCTTCGAGCCGAACAGGGCCGCGTACGCGCAGAACTTCCATCAGTTGAACCTTCCGACGGCTATGTTGTCGCCGGGAGGAGACGATTCGATCCAGGCGGACAGAGCAGACAGCGAATCCGCATCGAGTGCGAGCCTGCAGATCTGCGGATCCGGATTGCCAGTGGTGATCGCCAGTGTAGCGATGTAGGCGTCCGACATAACGGCGAAGCGCTCATCGCCTTCCGGTTTCGTCCGCTCCGCGATTTCCATAGTCGAACGCGGCAGACGCACTGCCGGGCGGGACGAAAAGCCAAAGATCGGATACCAGTCAAGAGTGCGGACGCTGAAAACCGCAACGCCCAAACGCCAACGTGGGCGGTGACCAGAGCCACCGCCCACGCAGTATGAGCAGTCAAAGGCGCCCTTGAGGCGACCGATGGCGCGGCGGCGAAAAGAGACTGCTGCAACTGCAATAACAGCCAATCCCACCAACGAGAGCAGAATAATCAGCAGGACGGATGCGTTCACAGTAACAGTCTAAATTCGCGGGCGTCGAAAGCGGTCAGACCAGTTTTGCCGTGTCGGCAACGATGTGCACACGGTCGTTTTCGACCGAAATGAACCCACCGGCCGCGTGTGCGGTAACCAGCTGATCTTCAGAGTCAATGATCCTCACGTCGCCGCCGGCGATCACGGCAAGCACCGGTTCGTGACCGGTGAGGATGCCGATTTCGCCTTCAACGGACTTAGCGACAACGCGCTTGGCCTCGCCGGACCACACTTCGCGGTCAGCGGCGACGACGGTGACGTCGAGTGCCATGGATCAGTTCTCCTTCTGGAGCTGCTCGTAGTTGCGCAGCACATCGTCGATCGGGCCGACGTTGAAGAAGGCCTGTTCGGGGATGTGGTCGAAGTCGCCGTCGCAGATTCCCTTGAAGCCTTCGATCGTGTCCTTGATTGGAACCGTCGAGCCTTCAACACCGGTGAACTGCAGAGCGGTGTAGGTGTTCTGCGACAGGAACTGTTCGATGCGACGAGCGCGGTGAACCGTGAGCTTGTCTTCTTCGGACAGTTCGTCAACACCGAGGATGGCGATGATGTCCTGCAGTTCCTTGTTCTTCTGCAGAATCTGCTTGACGCGCACAGCGGTGTCGTAGTGATCCTGACCAACGTAGAGCGGGTCGAGGATTCGCGACGACGAGGTCAGCGGGTCAACAGCCGGGTACAGACCGCGCGAAGCGATGTCACGCGAGAGCTCCGTGGTGGCGTCCAGGTGGGCGAACGTCGTAGCCGGAGCTGGGTCGGTGTAGTCATCTGCGGGCACGTAGATGGCCTGCATCGACGTAATCGAGTGACCGCGGGTCGAAGTAATGCGCTCCTGGAGCACACCCATCTCATCGGCCAAGGTCGGCTGGTAGCCCACTGCGGAAGGCATACGGCCCAGCAGAGTCGAAACTTCCGAACCCGCCTGCGTAAAGCGGAAGATGTTGTCGATGAACAGAAGCACGTCCTGCTTCTGGACGTCGCGGAAGTACTCAGCCATTGTCAGACCCGTCAGGGCGATGCGCAGACGCGTGCCCGGCGGTTCGTCCATCTGGCCGAACACCAGGGCGGTGTTGGGCAGAACTCCCGATTCATCCATTTCGTGGATGAGGTCATTGCCTTCACGGGTGCGCTCACCGACGCCGGCGAACACGGACACACCGCCGTGGTCTTGGGCGACACGCGTGATCATTTCCTGAATGAGCACGGTCTTGCCGACGCCTGCACCGCCGAACAGACCAATCTTTCCACCCTGCACGTAGGGGGTGAGGAGGTCGATGACCTTGATGCCGGTTTCGAACATCTGGGTCTTCGATTCGAGCTGGTCGAAGTTGGGGGCCGTGCGGTGGATGGGCCAGCGTTCGGTGATCTCGTAAGGTTCGTCGATCATCGAGTCGTTGAGCACGTCACCGGTGACGTTGAAGACCTTGCCCTTGGTGACGTCACCGACGGGCACCGAAATCGGACCGCCGGTGTCGCGGACTTCCTGGCCGCGCACAAGGCCATCGGTCGGCTGCATTGACACGGCGCGAACGATGCCGTTGCCGAGCTGCAGCTCGACTTCGAACGTCAGTTCGCGGGTGCCCTCAGACAGTTCGACCTCGGTCTTGAGTGCGTTGTAGATTGCGGGAACCGAATCGAGCGGGAACTCAATATCGACAACGGGGCCGATAACTCGAGAGATCCGCCCGACCCCACCCTTGACCTGGGGTGTTTCAGTAACGGTTGCAGTCATGTTCTCTTTCTTTTCTGCTCTCTTAGGGCGTTAGACGCTTCAGTCAGCAGATCCCGCGCCGGCGAGTGCGTCTGCACCGCCGACGATCTCAGAGATCTCCTGGGTGATCTCAGCCTGACGTGCCGAGTTGGCAAGCCGCGTGTACGTCCGGATGAGGTCGTCTGCGTTGTCGGTTGCGGTCTTCATTGCCTGCTGGCGCGCTGCCTGCTCAGATGCTGCCGCATTCAGCAGTGCAGCGAGGATGCGCGACTCGATGTACTTCGGCAGCAGCGCGTCAAGCACGGTGTCTGCGTCAGGTTCGAATTCGTACAGTGGCAGAGGACCGTCGGCGGTCGTCGGCGCCGGATTTTCTTCATCGGCTTCGACAACCTCGAGCGGAAGCAGACGACGGTGTTCGGGCTCCTGGGTAACGGAGTTCACGAACCGTGTGTAGACGAAGTAGATTTCGTCGACACCGTCGTTGCCGAAGTCGCGGTCGAATGCTTCCAGAAGGGCATTGCCGATCTTCTGTGCGTCTTCAACCGAAGGGTTCTCAGAGAATCCCGTCCAGGCGCCGGCCAGCTGACGCTCGCGGAACGTGTAATACGTTTCGGGCTTGCGTCCGACCACGTAGAGCTGCTGTTCGACATCTCTTTCGTCAAGAAGCTGAACGAGCTCTTCTGCTCGCCGGATGACGTTCGATGAGTACGCACCGGCGAAGCCGCGGTCGGGGCCGATGACGACAACAGCCGCGCGGCGCACGTTCTCCGGTTCCGTTGTCAGCACGTGGTCGACATTCGACTGCGTTGCGACGGCAGAAACGGCTCGCGTGATCGCGTTGGCGTAGGGTGTTGCGTCCTTGACCCTGCGGATGGCCTTCTGAATACGGGAAGCCGCGATGAGCTCCATCGCCTTGAAGATCTTCCTCAAGGACGATGTCGAGTTGATCTTCGCTTTGAAGACCCTCTGTGAAGCTCCCATCAGTACTTCCTTTCCCTATACCGGATCAGCGCTGCTTGACGATCTGCTCCTGAACGACTTCTTCTTCGTCAGTTGCGTCGAAGTCTTCAGTGCCGACCGCCGAGCTTCCGTCCGAGGACTGGAACTCGCGCTTGAATTCGGTGATCGCGGTTTCAAGCTCTCCGAGGAGATCCTTGCCGAGCTTGTCGTTCAGGTTGGCGATCGTGGACAGAATCTCGGTCTTGCGCTCGAGGTAGTCGTGGAACTCCCGCTCAAAGCGCAGGACGTCTTCAACCGCAATGTCGTCGAGGTGGCCTTCGGAGCCTGCCCAGATGGAAACGGTCTGCTTTTCCGACGGCATCGGGTCGTACTGGCCCTGCTTCAGCAGTTCCATCAGACGCGCACCTCGGTCGAGCTGACGTTTGGTGGCCGCATCGAGGTCTGAGGCGAACATCGCGAACGCTTCGAGCGAACGGTACTGCGCCAGGGAGATCTTCAGGGTTCCCGAAACACCGCGCAGCGGCTTGCGCTGAGCCGAACCGCCGACGCGCGAAACAGAAACACCGACGTCGACGGCCGGACGCTGGTTGGCGTTGAAGAGGTCCGACTGCAGGAAGATCTGACCGTCGGTAATCGAAATGACGTTCGTCGGAATGAACGCACCGACGTCGTTGGCTTTGGTTTCGATGATCGGCAGACCGGTCATCGAACCGCCGCCTAGTTCGTCGGAGAGCTTGGCGCAGCGTTCAAGGAGGCGCGAGTGCAGGTAGAAGACATCGCCCGGGTAGGCTTCACGGCCCGGCGGACGGCGCAGCAGCAGCGAGATCGCACGGTATGCCTCAGCCTGCTTCGACAGGTCGTCGAAGACGATGAGCACGTGCTTGCCCTGGTACATCCAGTGCTGGCCGATAGCCGAACCGGCGTAGGGTGCCAGGTACTTGAAGCCTGCCGGGTCGGAGGCTGGCGAAGCCACGATCGTGGTGTATTCTAGAGCGCCGTTTTCTTCCAGAGAACGGCGGACCGAAGCGATAGTCGAGCCCTTCTGACCGCATGCCACGTAAATGCAGCGAACCTGCTTGTTCGGGTCACCGGATTCCCAGTTGGCCTTCTGGTTGATGATCGTGTCGATCGCAAGTGCGGTCTTTCCGGTCTTGCGGTCGCCGATGATGAGCTGACGCTGACCACGGCCGACTGGAACCATGGCGTCGATGGCCTTAAGGCCGGTTTCCATGGGCTCCTTGACTTCCTTGCGGTCCATAACGCCGGCGGCCTGGAGTTCGAGTTCGCGGCGTCCTTCGGCTTCGATGTCGCCGAGCCCGTCGATGGGGTTGCCGAGCGGGTCAACAACACGGCCGAGGAACTTGTCGCCGACGGGAACCGAGAGGACCTCGCCCGTGCGGTACACCTTCTGCTCTTCGGCGATGTTGGCAAATTCACCGAGGATGACTACGCCGATCTCGCGTTCATCGAGGTTCTGGGCCAGGCCGAGCGTTCCGTCTTCGAAGCGCAGCAGTTCGTTGGCCATAACTCCGGGCAGCCCGGACACGTTGGCGATGCCGTCGCCAGCGGTCACAACGGTGCCCACTTCCGTTTTGTCAGCCGAGGTCGGCTTGTAGTTCTCTACAAACTTCCCCAGCGCGTCCCGGATCTCCTCCGGGCGAATTGTCAGATCCGCCATCGCGGTTTCCCTGCTTCCTTGGTTTCTGCGGCGCGGCCGCGTTTAGCTTGCGAGCCTGCGCTCGACTTCTGCGAGTCGGTCGGCAATCGTCGAGGTCATCACTTCGTCTCCCACCTGCACGCGCACGCCGCCGACAACGGCGGGGTCGATGCGGATGTTGAGGACGAGCTTGCGGCCGAAGCTGGCCGACAGAGCGGCCTCGAGACGGGATTTCTGCTGTTCGCTCAGCTCCCGTGCGACCGTGACGTCAGCAACTGCGCGCTGCTGGCGGAACGCCAAGACCTCCGAGAAGTTCTCGTAGGCTTCGGCGACTCGGCGGCGGCGCGGGTTGACTGCACCGTGGACGAGCAACATGAGCGTTTCTGCCGAAACGCGATTGCCGACGATCTGCTTCAGCAGCTGTTCCTTGGCTGCCGGCTCTGCGTCAGATTCGAGAGCGCGTTCGAGGTCGTGGTCGGAGAGAACCAGGCGCGTAAAGCGGAACAGCTCTTCTTCAACCTCCCCCAGGCGCTCCTGCGACTGAGCGTGTGCAGCCAGAGACGCCACGCCCGCGGTTTCGACAGCGGTCACGTAGTCCTGAACGCGCGCCCACCGACGGCCAGCGGCGTTGACGAGCAGATCGACAGCGGGAGCCGAGAGCTTGCCTGCGAACAGTGAGTTCAGCAGGTTCCGCTTGGCTTCGATGTCGACTGCCGAGTCCGTCAGAACGCGTCGCAGCTGAACATCCGAAGCGAACACGCCGACAGCTGCCAGAAGATCGGCGGCGAAGCCGGTTCCGGGCGTGACTGCAGACGATGCCTCGTCAACGGTCTGCAGCAGTGAATTTCTGCTCGATGCCAGCATCACGCGTCCTTGCCGGCCGGAGCCTGTGCTTCGAGGTCAGCGATGAAGCGGTCGACAACACCGTTGGAGCGGGCGTCGTCCTGCAGCGATTCGCCGACGATGCGGGATGCGAGGTCTGTGGCCAGCGTGCCGACTTCGCTGCGCAGCGAAATCATTGCTGCCTGGCGCTCAGCTGCGATCTGCGCTTTGGCAGTCGAGATGATGCGCTCGGCTTCCTCGTTGGCCTGCTGCTTCATATCAGCGATGATCTGAGCTCCGTCTTCCTGAGCCTCGGCACGCAGACGGGCTGCCTCTGCGCGGCCCTCGGCGAGCTGCATCCGGTACTCTTCCAGCGCTGCATCGGCCTCAGCCTGTGCCTTTTCGGCCTTTTCGATGCCACCCTGGATAAGCCTGGATCGCTCGTCAAGGACTTCCTTGAACTTCGGAAGGATGAACTTCCAGAAAGCGAGCAGGATGATGACGAAGCAGACCATCGACCACACAATGTCGTAGACAGCCGGAATCATGGGGTTCTGGTCAGAAGCCCCAGCGGCGATAAAAGTAGTCGGGGTCAAGAGTCAGTCCTTATTCCAGATCAGACGAAGATGAAGTGGGCTGCAATGCCGAGGAAGGCCAGGAGCTCGACGAATGCAATACCCAGGAACATGGTGGTTCGCAGCTGGCCGGAGACCTCAGGCTGGCGAGCCATGCCCTCGACGGTCTTGCCGACGAGGATGCCGATACCGATACCGGGGCCGATAGCGGACAGACCGTAGCCGACCGTTGAGATGTTGCCCGAGACTTCAGCGAGAATGGTGGTATCCATGGGATGTTTTTCCTTCCAGTATCTTGGCCGACTCGCTTAAGCCGACCGTGGTCCCGTGTGTTACAGGAGTTTGTGGGATTGTGCCTCAGTGGTCCTGAGAGATGCTCAGCTGGATGTACACAGCGGTCAGCAGTGCGAAGACGTACGCCTGCAGCACGGCGACCAGGATTTCGAAGAGAGTGAACGCGAAGCCGCCGATCAGCGTCAGTCCGCCGAGCGCAAAGAGACCGCCCCCGACTTCGAAAAAGAAGAATTGGGTGGCAGCGAAACACAGCACCAGCAGCAGGTGACCGACGATCATGTTGAAAGTCAGACGCAGTGTGAGCGAAACCGGGCGGGCGATGAAGGTCGAGACGAACTCAATCGGCGTCACGATGATGTACATGAGCGGCGGGACACCAGCCGGGAACAGCTGGCTCTTGAGATATGCGCCACCGCCCTGGGCCTTGATTCCCGCACCGATCATGACGAAGTAGGAAACGAGGGCCAACACCAGGGGCATGCCGATGTTGGAGTTGGGCGAAATGTTCAGGAACGGGATGATGCCCGTGATGTTCATGCAGAACACAGTCAGGAAGATGACGGCGATCAGCGGGAAGAAGCGGTCGCCATCCTTCTTGCCGAGGATGTCGTGGGCGATGCCCTTGCGGCAGAAATCAAGCGCCATTTCCGCGATCGACTGTGCACGGGTGGGAACCAGGCGTCCGCCGCGCAACATCAGCCAGAATGCAAGCACCATGAGGAGGGCAACTGCAATCCGAATGATCATGATTCGGTTGAGTTCGAAAGGGGTCCCAGCGAAGAGCACAGCGCTTGGGAAGAACTCTTCGAGCCCTGGTGCGTGGAAGCCTCCTCCCTCTGCGACGAGGGACATCGGTGAAGTCAGAGCTGACGCGTTAAACAGGGCGAACTCCCAAAGCTCAGGGCACACGCGTGCGGTGGCCATATGCGGATGGTCGATGTGTTTGCAGGGCTACGATTGACGGCCCCGGAAGAACACACACGATTCCCAGTGGAATCATCGCGGTTTCACTGAATCCTACCAAGCACGACTACTCTTTCAAAACTCAGTCCCGTTTCCCAGCAGTCGGATCAACAGTGGGAATCCGCGCGTTCTGAACAGCCCAGGTTTCGATTGCCAACGACGCGACGGCTCCCGCGACGAGCGTGATGAACAGGACCATCGGATGGTAGAAGTCCCGTCCCGACAGAACCGCAACCACCGCGAACATGAGTGCGATCTTGACGAGAAAACCGCCCATTGCGGCACCGGCTGTCACAGCCGGCCCCGAGTCTGCGGTGAAGAGCATGATGATCGCGGTTATGCCGAAGAACACAAACGCGACAGCCGCACCGATGAGCGCACTGTAGACACCGCTCACGCCCACGACCAGTCCCCCGATCACCGCGCCGATCAGCCCGATGGCGATACCGGCGATCGCACTGAGCAGGAGAATGCGCCGCATGAGCTGGCTGATGATTGCCGCGCTGGTGGACTGCTGGCTCATCTGGTTATTTCCCTTCGATACCGACGGCGGGCGATCACAGGGTAGAAGGTGACCGCGAGTGTTATGAGGAGGCTGATGCCCATGACGATGATGACGATGTCTGTTGGAAACAGCAGGAAGCCGATCGCACCGAAGGCGAAGTTCGCCGTCCACAAGTACATGATGAGCACTGCGCGTGCGTGTGAATGACCCAGGCGCAGCATGCGGTGATGAAGGTGCTTGGCATCCGCGCTGAACGGCGATTTGCCCGCAGCCATGCGCCGAACGACAGCCAAGAAAAGGTCGATCAGCGGCAGGGCCATGACGGCCAGGGGCAGAATGATCGGCATGTAGGCGGCGAACACGCGTTCGTTTGACAGCAGCGCGGGGTCGACCTGACCGGTGACTCGAATCGTCGAAGCCGCGAGCAGAAGGCCGATGAGCATTGATCCCGAATCGCCCATGAAGATGCGTGAGGGATTGAAATTGTGGGGCAGGAAGCCTATGCAACCTCCCACCAGCAGGGCGACGATCAGCGAGGCCAGATTCGCGTAGCTGGCGGGGCTGGTGTCCACCGCGAGCTGATAGCTGTAGATGAAGAACGCCACGCCGCCGATTGTGACGACGCCGCTGGCCAGGCCGTCGAGCCCGTCGACGAAGTTGACGGCGTTGATTGTCACCAGAACGACGAACACCGTGAGGATGACCGACATGCGGGGCGACCCCACGATGATGTCAACCCACGGGATCGACAGCATAGCCACGCCGTTGAGTGCCATGAAGCCGGCAGCCAGCGCCTGCCCGGCAAGCTTCGCCGCCCAGTTGATGTCCCAGATGTCGTCGATGACCCCGATGAGCACCAGCAGCCCGCCTGCCCCGGCTACGCCGATGATCGGGGCGGGGTTGTCGAACAGGTGCCGCAGAAACGGCGTTTGGGAAGCAAACAGCAGTCCCACGAGAACACCCGTGTAGATGGCCACTCCGCCGAGCCTGGGGGTGGGAACCGAATGGACGTCGCGATCGCGCAGCGGCGAGAAGATGAGCCCGCGTTCGGCGACGCGACGGACCATGGGCGTCACAAGATAGGACACGATAGCCGATATGACGACAATGAACAGGTAGACGCGCATCAGCCGTCCCTATCGGCCTTTCCGGAAGTCGGCTTTTCCACCGCGGCTGGCTCATCTTCGAAAGACTGTGCTTCTGCGGCAGTCGGCGCATTGGCCTCAGAGCCAGCCGGCTCCTGACCGACGTCGAGCAGGTTCGGCACGTGTTCGGCCAGGGCGGAGTACGGGATAGGACCGGAGCGCACAACCCGCGGCGGCTGCGCCGTCATGTCGATGATGGTCGACGCCCCCTGCCCCTCGGCAGGACCTGAATCGAGGTACAGTTCAATGTTCTGCCCCAGCATCGCCTCGGCGTCTTCAACGGTCTGCGCTGCCGGCTGTCCGTGTTCGTTGGCGGAGGAAACAGCCAGAGGACCCGTGCGGCGCAGCACGTCGAGAGCGGGCTCGTGATCGGGCATGCGCACAGCGACGGTCCCGTGAGTGTCGCCGAGGTCCCAGTCGAGCATGGGCTGGGCTCGACAGATGATGGTCAGCGCACCGGGCCAGAACTCTGCCGTGAGCGCCATTGTCACCGCATCGACACCCTCGGCAATGCCCATGAGAGTTTCCGGGCGGGCTATGAGCACAGGCGGCGGCATGGTTCGATCGCGGCCCTTGGCGTCGAGCAGCCGTTCAACCGCTTCGGGAGAGAATGCGTCGGCTGCTACACCGTAGACGGTGTCAGTGGGCAGAACGATGAGCTTGCCGTCTTCGATGACCCGTGCGGCTTCGGCTATCACGAGGTCGTGGACCTCTGAGCTGCGAAGGTCATAGTGCCGCGACATGGGTCTCCTCGTGTGGTTTGAAGCCGGTTGTGAAACGTTCCCTGCCAGTGTAGTCGCGGTGGACCTCGACCTGTTCAAAGCCTGCGTCTGCAAAGGCGACCCGCATCTGCTGGACTTGGTACTCTGCGTGTTCGACTGCCAGCGCCCCGCCGCCGACCACGATTTCCGCTGCATGGGCTATGAGTGCACGGGGAAAGTCCATACCGTCCTCTCCCCCGCCGTACAGGGCGATTTCGGGGTCAGCATCGACTTCGGGAAGATTGGGCTGGCGGGCACGGTCAACGTACGGCGGGTTGGACACGACCAGGTCCACTGGACTTTCGGGAATGAACTGCAGTGCGTCTGCCTGGATGACTGCGCACTGCGAACCGCAGCGGCTGAGCAACGGCACGTGGTTTTCGATGTTTGCCTTTGCCCACCGAGTGGCTGAGGGACTCAGCTCGACACCCGTTGCCGAAGTGGCGCCGACCTCACTGGCCACGGACAGTGCCAGGACCGAGGTGCCGGTGCACAGATCAAGAACCCGCCGACTGCCGCGGGGACGGCTGCGCAGAAAGTCAATGCCCCACTGGGCAAGAAGCTCAGTTTCAGGGCGGGGAATGAAGACTCCAGGGCCCACCGCAAGCTCGAGATGCCGGAAAGCCGCCCTGCCGGTGATGTGCTGAACCGGAACCCGCTCGGCACGCCGGGCAAGGCCCTCTTCAAGGCGCTGTGCAACATCGTCGGGCACAGCGGGATCCGAAAGGAGCGTCAGAGAGAGGCTCTTAACGTCGAGCCCCCAAGCCCACGCCAGCAGGAGGCGCGCCTCCGCATCGGCGGTTTCGATTTCCGCTTGGCGCAGCCGTGCGCAAGCGGCGGACAGCGCCTGCCGAGCGCGGATCGGCTCAGCAGACAATCAGCCGATCCCTTCGAGCCGTTCAGCCCGCTCAGCAGCACGCAGCGATTCGACGACCTCATCCAGTCTGCCGTCAAGCACCTGGTCGAGGTTGTAGGCCTTATACCCGGTCCGGTGATCGACAATCCGGTTTTCCGGGAAGTTGTAGGTGCGGATGCGCTCTGAACGGTCGACCGAGCGCACCTGCAGGCGGCGCGCGCTCTGGGCTTCTGCCGCAGCTTCTTCGGCCTGCTTTGCAAGCAGGCGTGCACGCAGAATCCGCATGGCGGCCTCACGGTTCTGCAGCTGCGATTTTTCGTTCTGACAGCTGGCGACGATCCCCGTGGGCAGGTGGGTGATGCGCACAGCGGAGTCCGTTGTGTTGACAGACTGGCCGCCGGGGCCAGAAGAACGGTAGACGTCGATCCGCAGATCATTGTCGTCAATGCGGATTTCATCGGGCTCATCGACTTCCGGGAAGACCATCACGCCCGCCGCGGATGTGTGGATGCGGCCCTGCGATTCCGTCACGGGAACCCGCTGTACGCGGTGAACACCGCCTTCGAACTTCATCCAGCCGTACACTCCGCCTTCGCGCGACTTGACAGCCAGAGTGATGTCTTTCCAACCACCCAAAGCGGTTTCAGTGGAATCGAGAACCTCCACGCTCCACCCGCGGTTGGACGCCCAGTGGCGATACATGTTGACGAGGTCCGCGGCGAACAGGGCCGATTCGTCCCCGCCCTCGCCGGCTTTGACCTCCAGCAGGGCGTCGCGAACATCGTCGGGGTCTTTGGGAACCAGCAGTTCCCGCAGCCGCTCTTCGAGGTCGGCGATCACGCCGTCCAGACGATGCGCCTCGTCAGCAAAAGAACTGTCCTCTTCGGCAAGCTCAGCGGCAGCTTCACGGTCGCTGCGCGCAGTGTCGATTGCATCGACACAGGTCTTGACCTGACCGAGCTCCGAGTACCGCCTGGTCAGCTTCCGCGTCCGCCCGGCATCGGCGAGCACGTCCGGGTCGGCCAGTTCTGCCTCGATCCGGTCGTGCTCGTCAATGAGAGAGCGAACGCTGGCTTCCAGCTGCGAAGAGTCAAGCGCCATCAGTCGTCAGAGGCGGCTTTCGGCAGCGGAGTGGTCTTCTGCACCTGCATGAGGAACTCGGCGTTGTTCTGCGTTTCCTTGAGCTTCGACAGCAGAAGCTCAAGTGCCTGCTGCTGTTCAAGGCCTGCGAGCACACGGCGCAGACGCCACATGATCTTGCGCTCTTCTGCGCCCATGAGGTTCTCTTCGCGGCGCGTGCCGGAGCCGTTGACGTCAACGGCCGGGAAGATGCGCTTGTCTGCAAGGCTGCGCGACAGGCGAAGCTCCATGTTGCCGGTGCCCTTGAACTCTTCGAAGATGACTTCGTCCATCTTCGAACCGGTCTCAACGAGAGCAGTTGCCAAGATGGTGAGCGAACCGCCGCCTTCGATGTTTCGCGCAGCGCCGAAGAAGCGCTTGGGCGGGTAGAGGGCGTTCGCGTCGACACCACCGGAGAGGATGCGGCCGGACGCCGGCTGGGCCAGATTGTAGGCCCTGCCCAGGCGGGTGATGTTGTCCAACAGGACCACGACGTCTTGGCCCATTTCGACCAGCCGCTTAGCGCGCTCGATGGCGAGTTCCGCAATTGCCGTGTGGTCATCGGCCGGACGGTCGAATGTCGAGGCGATAACTTCGCCGTCGACGGCGCGCGTCATGTCCGTGACCTCTTCGGGGCGTTCGTCAACCAGGACGACCATGAGGTGAACATCGGGGTCGTTCGCTTTCACCGCGTTGGCGATCTGCTGCATGATCGTGGTCTTGCCTGCCTTGGGCGGGGCGACGATCAGACCGCGCTGGCCCTTGCCGATGGGGGCGACAAGATCGATGATCCGCTGTGTGACGTTGGACGAAGTCGTCTCCATCCGCAGGCGCTCCTGCGGGTAGAGCGGGGTGAGCTTCGAGAAGTTCACACGGCGCTTGGCATCTTCGACTGACAGGCCGTTGACAGAGTCCAAGCGAACGAGGGCGTCGAACTTTTCGCGGCGGTTGTTGCGTTCGCCTTCGCGCTGCTGGCGAATGGCGCCGACAACGGCGTCGCCTTTGCGAAGCCCGTTGCGCTTGACCATGTTGTTCGACACGTAGACGTCGTTCTGACCCGGCAGGTAACTGGACGTGCGCAGGAAAGCGTAGTTGTCGTGCACGTCGAGGATGCCGCTGACGGGGATGAGGACATCGTCCGGACGCAGGTCATCGTCACCTCGACGGCGCTTGCGGTCGCGGCCGCGCCCACGGCGACCGCGGTCGTTGTTGTCATCCCGACCCGAATCGTCGTGGCGGCTGCCGCGGTTGTCATTGTTGCCGCGGTTGTCACCGCCGTCATCGCCGTTGTTTTTGCGGCCTCGGCCGTTCTTGTTCTTCTTCTGGCCGTGTTTGTCGTCGCGGTCGTTCTTGTCGGCACGACCGTTTTTGTCGTCGTGGGCGCTATCATCGCGCTCATTGTTGTCGCGGTTCTTCTCGCCGCGTTTGCCATTACCGGACTTAGCAGCGTCCTCGGAGTTGTTATCTCCGCGCTTTCCACCGCGGCCGCGACGGCGTGAACGACCGCCGCCTTCACCGTTGTCCTCAGCGTCTGCGCCGCTTTCGGGCTTCGCCTCGGCACTCTGGCTGGCGCTGTCGTCGTCCTTCTGGCCAGCGCTTTCGCCGTCCGTCTTTTCGTCAGCGGTTTCGGTCTTCTCCGCGGGAGCGTCCGAGCGCTCCTTCTTGTCTGCGCCGGCATCAGAACCGGAAGGGGCGGCCCCGCCCTGAGCCTTAAGAATTGCGTCAATCAGATCACTCTTGCGAAGGCGGCGGTAGCCTTTGATGCCCAATCCTGCGGCCATTTCCTGCAGCTGCGGCAGGCGAAGGGCGGACAGGCTTCCGGAGTGGTTGAAGTCAGTGTTTTCTGACACGAAGGTTCCTTCTCCCTCGTTCGGCTGAAGCACACAGAGGCATTCAGCAGTGGTCTGCACATGAAAGTGGCTGTGAAAGCACCAACGTGGGTGCTGAGGTGATTGTTCTTCATCGGAGACAGAATCTGTCGATCCGAGCATCACAGCAATCGCTGCGGAAGAACAGCCTAAGCATAACGTGAAAAAACGGTGCAAGGCTAATCAGCACGCCGACAGAACAGCGTACTGATTGGCTTTATGCGCCTGTTCGAGTAATGGTTGCCCCAAAATCGGCAATCGAGGCGGCAATGACGTCGGCATCGTCTTCACCGATGACTGAGACGACCTCGTCGCGCAGATCTTCGCCGGTGCCCAGCACCAGCGCCGTCGGACCAGCTCCGGACACAACAGCGGCAAGGCCGTGTTCGCGCAGCGCATCGACCCGGGCCAGAGTTTCGGGCATGGCCGGCCTGCGATATTCCTGGTGCAGGTGGTCTTCTGTCGCCGCAAAGAGCAGCGAGGGATCACGCCCGATTGCGTGGATGAACAGCGCCGCGGCCGCCGAGTTCGCCACGGCATCAGCGTGCGGAACCTGTTCGGGGATGAATGATCGCGCGTAATCGGTGTCCAGCGTCGTGTCGGGAACCACGAGCACCGCCCTCACAGCAGGGTGGGCGGGAACTGAAACCGAGCGCGGACTGCCCTGTGCATCGGCCATGCTGATGGAAACGCCTCCGAACAGCGCCGGTGCAGCATTGTCCGCGTGCCCCTCAAAGTGAACAGCCCAGGCGAGTCGCTCGGCTTCGCACAGCTCGCCTCGGCCGACGCACGCGAGAAGGGCATCGGCAATCGAGATCCCCGCGACCACAGCGGCAGCCGATGAGCCCATCCCCCGCGAATGCGGAATCGTATTGGCGCATCGCAAAGTCAGCCGGTCTGCCAGTTCGGCGCTGCCGTGGTGGTCGAGCACTTCGCGCACGACCCTGTGGATCAGATGATCCGAGGAGGCGGGCACTTGGCCGGCACCCTGGCCCGTAACCTCGACACAGCTGCTGAGGTCGACGGGAGAGGAGTGCAGTTCGGCCACCACCTCGTCGGCAATGTCGAGGGCAAGGCCGAAGGTGTCGTAGCCGGGCCCCAGATTGGCCGAAGTCGCAGGAACCGAGACCTCGATGCTGCAGGGCACTCTCAGTCCTCCAAACCCAGTGCGCGCGCAGCGCTGACAGCGTCAACGGGCACGCTCCCCGCTTCGAACTGACCTTCTGCGGCCTTCAGCGCCCAGTCGGCGTCTTTCAGTCCATGACCGGTGACTGTGCACACTATGACAGCCCCCTGCGGCACTCGACCGGCCTCGTGCATCTTCAGCAGACCAGCAATAGACGCTGCCGAACCGGGTTCGATGAAAATGCCCTCTGTGGAAGACAGCAGGCGGTGAGCCCGGATGATCTGCTCGTCTTCAACCGAGTCGATGAGTCCGCCCGATTCTTCACGAGCGGCAATCGCCTTGTCCCACGACGCGGGGTTGCCGATCCTGATGGCCGTCGCGATAGTCTCCGGTTCGTCAATCGGATGGCCGGTGACAAGCGGAGCCGCACCGGCGGCCTGGAAGCCCCACATGCGCGGGGCTGAGTCCGCCAGACCCTTCTGTTCGTACTCGGTGTAGCCCTTCCAGTAGGCCGTGATGTTGCCCGCGTTGCCCACCGGCAGCGCGTGGATGTCCGGGGCTTTGCCGAGCGCGTCGACAATTTCAAAAGCGGCTGTCTTCTGACCTTCGATGCGATCGGGGTTGACCGAGTTGACCAGGTGAACCGGATACGATTCCGACAGCTTTCGGCAAAGCATCAGGCAGTCGTCGAAGTTTCCGTCGACTTCCAGCAGCTGAGCGCCGTGGGCTACCGCCTGGCTCATTTTTCCGGGGGCGATCTTGCCCTTGGGCACAAGAACCGCGCAGGTCATGCCCGCCTTGGTCGCATAGGCGGCAGCAGACGCCGAAGTGTTCCCGGTCGATGCGCAGATGACAGCTTTGGCACCGGCTGCTTTGGCTGCGGTGATGGCCGCGGTCATACCGCGGTCTTTGAACGAACCGGTGGGGTTCATCCCCTCGTATTTGACGTAGACCTCGGCTCCGGTGCGCTCGGAAAGCTTTTCGGCGAAGATGAGCGGCGTCCCGCCCTCACCGAGCGAAACCGGGTCTGCCTGCGGGTCGATTGCAAGGTGTTCGCGGTATTCGGTCACGACCCCGCGCCACTGGTGTGCCATGGTCTTTCTCACTGTCCTTCAATGCGCAGAATCGAGACGACCTCGTCGACCACGTCAAGCGCGCGCAGCCGCTCGACCGTCGATGCCAGCGCGGATTCGGTTCCGCCGTGGGTCGCAATGACGAGCTTGGCCCGCGGGTCAGCCGCATCATCGAGGCTCGTCTGCTCGACGAGCTTGATGGAGACCCCCTGGTCAAGGAACACCCCGGTTACTGCGTGAAGCACACCCGGGCGGTCCTGGACAGCCAGCGTGATGTGGTAGCGCGTGTTGATGTCGTCAATCGGAATGATCGGCAGCGATCCGCTTTCGAGCTTGCGGTACTGTCCTGCTCCGCCGAGCACCTTGCGGCGGGCCACGGAGACGAGGTCGCCAAGCACTGCGGACGATGTCGGGGCTCCCCCGGCTCCCTGGCCGTAGAACATGAGTTCGCCGGCGGATTCGGCTTCGACGAACACGGCGTTGAACGCTCCTCCAACGCTGGCAAGAGCGTGGTCCGCCGGAATGAGGGCCGGGTAGACGCGAGCTGAGACCCCCGCTGCCGGAATCTCTTCGCAGATGGCCAACAGCTTGATGGTGAAGCCCTGGCTGGCTGCGGTTGAAATCATGTCGGCGGTGATGTTCTCAATGCCCTCCACGTGAACATCGTCGATGCTCACTGAGGTGTGGAAGGCCAGCGAGGCGAGAATCGCAGCTTTGGCGGCAGCGTCGTGCCCGCCGACATCAGCTGTTGGATCAGCTTCGGCATAGCCGAGCTCCTGAGCGGTCTTCAAAGCGTGCTCGTAGTCCCAGCCCTTGGCTTCCATCGCATCCAGGATGAAATTGGTGGTGCCGTTGACGATACCGAGCACACGGGTGATGCGGTCACCGGCCAGGGAGTCTCCGACGGGGCGGATGATGGGGATCGCCCCGGCCACAGCGGCTTCGTACTCAAGGCGAACTTTGGCTTTGTCGGCGGCGGCGAAGAGTTCCCCGGAGTGCTTGGCCAGCAGCGCCTTGTTGGCGGTCACAACCGATGCACCGGAATTGAGGGCTTTGACCAGCAGTTCGCGAGCCGGTTCGAGTCCGCCCATGAGTTCTACGACGATGTCGGCGCCTTCGATTGCCGCTTCGAGGTCATCGGTGATGAGATCAGTCGGAATACCGGGGCGGGCCTTCGAAATGTCGCGCACACCGACGGACATGAGCTCGAGTTGGCTTCCGATGCGCTCGGTGAAGCTGTCGGCGCGGTTGAGGATCGCATCGGCAACTTCACTGCCGACGGTTCCCGCTCCGAGCAGGGCTACCTTGAGAGGCTGTGCGCTCATTTTTCTCCGTTCTCATTGGCCCGGGCGAAACCGGGATCCGATGCAAACATCTGTTCGTAGGTTTCAGGAAGCACCACCCACTCGGCCTGTCCGTTTTCAACGGCGACGACGCCGGGGCGCGGCACGTGGTTGTAATTCGACGACAGCGGCCTGCAGTAGGCGCCCGTGCCGGGGACCGCAATGAGATCACCGCGGCTGATGTCCGCCGGCAGATATTCATCGCGGACGACTATATCGCCGCTTTCGCAGTGTTTGCCGACTACGCGGACGACAGTCGCTTTGGCGTCAGACGACCTCGAGGCCAGTGTGCACGAATAGTCGGCATCGTACAGAGCGGTCCGTATGTTGTCGCTCATTCCGCCGTCAATTGACACATAGGTGCGGATTCCCGAATCGGTTTCGACTTCCTTTATGGTTCCAGCGGTGTAGAGGGAGAACACCGCCTGCCCGACAATCGCTCGCCCCGGCTCAAAGGACACCGCGGGACGGGGAAAGTCGGCGTCGTCGCACTCTTCGGCAACCGCGGCAGCCAGGAGAGCCGCCATCTGCTCAAACGCGACGGGTTTGTCCTGCGATGTGTAGCGGATGCCGAAGCCTCCGCCCAGGTCGATCTCCGGTATTGCGAATCCGGTGTCTGCGCGCAGGCGGGCGGAGAATTCAATGATCCTGCGGGCGGCGAGGGCAAAGCCGTCTTCTTCGAAGATCTGAGAGCCGATGTGGCTGTGCAGGCCCACCAGTTCAAGATTGGGGTCCGTGATGACAGCACGGGCGGCGCGGTCAGCCGCTCCCCCGCTGATGGACAGGCCGAACTTCTGGTCTTCGTGGGCTGTGGCGATGAAGCTGTGCGTGTGCGCTTCAACGCCGACTGTCAAACGCAGCATGACGGGCGCGGTAATGCCGCGAACCGCAGCGGCCTGGGAGACGCGCTCAATTTCGTCGAGTGAGTCGATGACGATCCGGCCGATTCCCCAGTCGAGGGCCATTGCTATTTCGTCATCGGACTTGTTGTTCCCGTGCAGGCCCACCGCTTCAGCGGGAACACCGGCGGCCTGGGCTGTGCGCATTTCACCGAGTGAGCACGTATCGACTCCCATGCCCTCCTCGTGAGCCCAACGGGCAACTGCGGTGCACAGAAAGGCCTTTCCTGCGTAGTAAGCGCGCGCCTGCATGCCGTGAGCTTCGAACGCGTCGCTGAATGCTCCGACGAAGCTGCGGGCACGGTGGCGGAAGTCGTCGACGTCGAGCACATACAGCGGGCTTCCGAAGCGCTCGGCAAGCGCTGTCGCCACAACGCCGGCGACTTCGAGTACGCCGTCAGCGTTTTTGGAGGTGTTGCGCGACCACAGGGAGGCCATGAGTTCGTTGACGTCGGTGGGCACGGGAAGCCAGACGGGCGACGGTCCGGCGTGCAGAACGCCCGAGGGGTGAGCCGGCATTACATTTTCTCCGGTGCAGAAACTCCGAGCATGCGCAGCCCGTTGGCCAGTACAGTCTTCGTTGCCCGATCGAGAACCAGGCGAGTGCCGTGAACAGCAGTCAGATCTTCGTCTGTCCGCGGCACAACACGGCACGCGTCGTACCACTTGTGGAAGCTGCCAGCGAGAGATTCAAGATAGCGGGCAACCCTGTGGGGTTCACGCAGCTTGGCGGAGTCGGTGACGACTCGCGGAAAGTCTGCCAGAGCCGACAGCAGGACGGCCTCGGTGGGATCTGTCAGCGTCGCCGGGTCCACGGGGGCCTGGTCCACTCCCGCCTCGACCGCGCGGCGCTCAACACTGCAGGCTCTGGCGTGGGCGTACTGCACGTAGTAGACGGGGTTGTCATTCGATGCTGAGCGCAGCACCTCCGGATCGAGCGTGAGCGGCGAATCGGTGGGAATGCGCGCCAGCGAGTAGCGCAGGGCATCAGCTCCGAGCCATTCGATCAGGTCGCGCAGTTCGATGATGTTGCCCGCCCGCTTGGACAGCCGCGCGCCGTTGACGCTGATCAGCTGGCCGATGAGAATCTCGATGTTCTCATCGGGGTCGTCTCCGGCAGTTGCAGCCAGCGCTTTGAGTCGTCCCACGTAGCCGTGGTGGTCAGCGCCCAGCAGATAGATCTTCTTGACGAAGCCGCGGTCCTTCTTGGACAGGTAGTAGGCGGCATCGGCGGCGAAGTAGGTGGGGCTGCCATCGGCGCGGACGAGCACGCGGTTCTTGTCGTCGCCGAAGTCCGTGGTGCGCAGCCACACGGCTCCGTCTTCGTCGAAGATGTGGCCCTGTTCGCGCAGGCGCTCTACTGCCTCGGCGACTTTGCCTGCATCGTGGAGGGACTTCTCTGAGAAGAATACGTCGAAGTCCACTCCGAATGCGGCGAGCGTGTCTTTGATGTCCGCCATCTGCAGTTCGTAGGCTTCTGCGCGCAGTTGGTCGTAGATGTCAGCGTCGGCGCTGTCTGCCCATTCGGGGTGGCGCTGCCGAAGAGCGTCGGCGATTGCCTGCACGTACTGGCCGGGATAACCGCCCTCGGGAACGTCGTGACCGCGCAGACGCGCCAGGACGCTGCCGGCGAAAGTGTCCATCTGAGAGCCGAAGTCGTTGATGTAGTACTCGGCAGTGACATCGGCTCCGGCAGCCCGCAGAACGCGGATCAGAGCATCGCCGACGGCGGCCCAGCGCGTGTGTCCGAGGTGCAGCGGGCCAGTGGGGTTGGCTGACACAAACTCCATGTTGACCGGTGCGCCCGCCAAAGCTGTCGATTGCCCATAGGTTCCACCGGCCTCGACAATGTCGAGGGCAAGCTGACCTGCTGCCGCTTTGTTGAGGGTGATGTTGAGGAAGCCGGGTCCGGCGACGTCCACGCTGTCGATACCGGGGTCTGCGCGCAGCTGTTCGGCAAGCTTTTCTGCCAGTTCCCGAGGCGGAACTCCTGCTTGTTTGGCAAGCTGAAGGGCTGTATTGGCCGCCCAGTCGCCGTGGTCGCGGTTCTTCGGCCGCTCCACAGTGAGCTTGTCGGGGACTGCAAGGTTCAGGCCGCCATCGGCGAGAACCTGGATGGCCTGTGCAATTGCTGCTTTGAGATCTTCCGGAGTCACAGGGACAACGATATTACGCCCGCGCCCCCAGCGGGCAACCAGGTGCCGCGGCACAGACTCAGCCGCGTGCCGCCGGATCGCACATCAACATCGAAGCACCCTGCGTGAAGCTGCTTTTCTGTGAACGGCCCGTTCGGCGACGCGCCACGCAGAACAGAAAAATCTCGGGGCATCGGCAGTCGAGGTCCCGAGATTCCCACGATTGTGCCCGCGACAGAATTCGAAGCCACGACCTTTTGCCCTCTGGGTCGCTAGGTGCGGCGGCGAGGAACTCGCGGGCCCGCGAGCACGCCTCACTCTTGGTGCAGCCCGGAGCGAGCCTGCTTCTGGTGGGGCTTTGCGTTCACCGCGCGTCTTGGAAACCCGGGGCGGGTCGGACAATTGACTTTTGTATCGACATGCATCAATATCGATGCATGTCGATACAAAAGTCAATGGTTGTCGGGTCTGACCCTGCCGTCTATACCGATGGAGTCCCGGGCACGGAGATGATGGAGGCGACGCGTGCTCAGGCCGAACGGTTTGGTGCACGCATCATCTTTGATCACTCCATTTACCTCGATCTGCCTGGGAGAAGTCACGACCGCCGACACTGGCCTGGGTGAAGCAAAGTCGTCAAGATCGATGCCGATACCAATCCCGGAGCCGTTACAGCGGCCGGAGTGACATCCATTCCTACGCTCGGCTTTTACCGGGACGGCCAACGACGCGACGTCCCCATCAGAGCACACCCGCACCCAGACATCGTGAACAAAATCAAGGAACTCCCGGCATGACTGCAGACACCACCACACAGCAGGCAACACCCGCACGCCTGTCGACACTGGATAAGGGGTTACCGGCCTGGATCGGCCTGGCCATGATCGCGGGCCTCCTCCTCGGCCGGCTGGTCCCAGGGGTCTCTGAGCTTCTTTCCCATTTGGAAGTCGGCGGCATCTCAGTGCCCATCGCCCTTGGCTTGCTGGTCATGATGTACCCCGTCCTCGCTAAAGTCCGTTATGACAAGGTCGCCGATGTCACCGGCGATAAGAAGCTGCTGATCTCGTCATTGATCCTCAACTGGCTGGTCGGGCCCGCCGTAATGTTCGCTCTGGCCTGGACGTTCCTGCCAGACCTCCCCGAATACCGCACAGGATTGATCATCGTCGGCCTGGCCCGCTGTATTGCCATGGTCGTGATCTGGAACGACCTCGCCTGCGGTGACCGAGAGGCAACCGCTGTGCTGGTCGCGATCAACTCGATCTTCCAGGTGGTCATGTTCTCAGTCCTCGGCTGGTTCTACCTCACTGTCCTGCCCACGTGGTTGGGACTTGATACACAGGGCCTGGATGTGTCAATGGGCCAGATCGCTCTCAACGTGCTCGTCTTCCTCGGCGTCCCCCTGATCGCCGGATTCGCCTCACGGTGGATCGGCGAGAAACGTCGCGGCCGTCAGTGGTACGAAAAGAAGTTCATTCCCCGAGTGGGGCCGTGGGCGCTCTACGGTCTGTTGTTTACGATCGTGCTGCTCTTCGCGCTCCAGGGCGAGCAGATCACCAGTCAACCGTTGGACGTGGCTCGAATCGCACTGCCATTGCTGGTCTACTTCTCGCTGATGTGGTTCGCCGGCCTCCTGCTCGGCAAGAGCCTCGGTCTTGGCTACCCTCGATCCACAACACTGGCGTTTACGGCAGCGGGCAACAACTTCGAACTCGCGATTGCCGTCGCCATCGGCACCTTCGGCGCTACCAGCGGCCAGGCCCTGGCTGGAGTCGTCGGCCCCCTCATCGAGGTTCCTGTTCTGGTCGGCCTCGTCTATGTCTCACTCTGGGCCGCGAAGGCATGGTTCCGCACTGACCCCTACGCCGCGGAGTCGAGATCGTCATGACTGAAACCACTGTGATCGCGACTGCCGATGAACCGTGCGCCCCCGACCCGTCCCACGCCATCGCTCTCGACGTCGCGACGACGCTTGCCGGCACACTCAAGGCACTCGCTGACCCTCTGCGGCTGCGGATGCTCTCAGCGATCAGCACCGATCCGCGTGGAGAGTCATGTGTCTGCGACCTTGCAGAGCTTGCCGATGTTTCCCAGCCAACTGTCTCTCATCACTTGAAAGTGCTGAAGACAGCGGGGCTGCTCGACTCTCAACGTCGCGGCACCTGGGTCTGGTATTCGATTGCTGCTGGTCGCCATGCCGCTGTGAGCGCTCTACTGGAAGGGTTCGCCCCCGCCGTCATCGCACCAAACCCGCCGCGCGAGGCAACAATGGTGGGCACTGCCTTCGACGTCGATGCCCACATCAGCCGTTTGGCCGCAGACCTGTCGGAAACGTCGGCTGGTGTGTCGCCAGAGACCGTCACCGGCATCGTGCGCGATTCCTACACAGCGCTGGCTCGATCGGCGAAAACCACTCGCTGCCTCTTCCCCTTGACCGAGCGCTTCGCGAAGCAGCGCTTGGCTGACATCACCCGGGACCGAGCCAGCGCGCCTCCGCAGGTCCTCTTCATCTGTGTCGCCAATGCAGGCCGGTCCCAACTCGCCGCGGCCCTGACACGTCACTTATCCGGAGGTAAGGTCATCGCCCGCTCCGCAGGTTCGACTCCCGCGGCCGGAATCAACCCGAACGTCGCCGAACTCATCAGCAACCTGGACGGAGAGAACGTCGGGGAACTGTTCCCAAAGCCGTTGACCGATGACGCGATTCGTGCGGCTGATGTTGCGATCACGATGGGTTGCGGCGACGTCTGTCCCATCGTGCCCGGGCTGCGCTACGAGGATTGGCCAGTCGCCGACCCAGCACTGGCCTCTCCTGAAACAGCGACACTCATCCGCGACGATCTTGCGGCCCGCGTCCAGGCCCTACTCGATTCCCTCACCAGCTGATCGAAAGAGAGACCGCCCCTATGACTGACCACAAACCATCTGTCTTATTCGTGTGCGTCCACAACGCTGGACGTTCCCAAATGGCCGCCGACTACCTGCGCCATTATGCGGGCAACCGCATCGAAGTCCGCTCAGCAGGATCCGTCCCGGCCGAACACATCAACCCCATCGCGGTCGAGGCGATGAGCGAAGACAGCATCGACATCACCGCCGAGCAGCCGAAAGTTCTCACAGACGAGGCTGTGCAGGACTCAGACGTGGTCATCACAATGGGCTGTGGCGACGCATGCCCTTTCTTCCCGGGAAAGCGCTACGAAGACTGGGAACTCGATGACCCAACAGGCCAGGGCATCGAAGCGGTTCGCCTGATCCGCGACGACATCAAGATCCGCATCGAGGCGCTCGTGGCTGACTTACTCGGTCAAGATTGAGGGGGCACCGGATGACTGATGTCGTAGTCATCGGCGGTGGGCAGGCCGGCCTCGCCGCTGGATATTTTCTTCGCAGAGCAGGTCTCGAATTCGTGATTCTCGACGACCACGCCGGCCCCGGCGGAGCCTGGCAGCACGGGTGGCAGTCGTTGCGTCTGTTTTCACCCGCCGAATACAGTCCACTGCCAGGCTGGCCGATGCCTGCGCAGAAGGGTGAGTCATTTCCCACCGCCGATCATGTCGTTGACTACCTGACCCAGTACGAACACCGTTACGATCTGCCCGTTCAACGCCCGGTTCACGTCAGCAATGTCTACCAGGATCGGGGGCAGCTGTTCGTCGATACCGATACCGGCACCCTGGAGACCACGGCGGTCATCAGCGCCACCGGAACATGGCAACGCCCCTATGTCCCTCACTATCCGGGCTGTGAGGATTTCACGGGACGACAGCTGCACACCGTTGAGTACTATTCGCCCGAGGACTACACCGACCAACGGGTTGTCATCGTCGGCGGTGGGAACTCCGCCGCCCAGATCGTCTCGGAAGTCTCGACCGTGGCGCAGACACTGTGGGTGACGCAGCGCCGACCACGGTTCATGCCTGATGACGTCGATGGACGAGTGCTCTTCGATGTTGCCACCGCCCGCGAGGCGGCCCAGCGGGCCGGGCGCGACCACGATGGCGTGTCGGGGCTCGGCGATATCGTCATGGTCCCTCCCGTGCGGGCTGCACGCGATCGTGGCGACCTGAGCGCTTCGCCGATGTTCGAGCGATTGACCTCGGCTGGGGTTTCGTGGGCCGACGGCAGTGAGTACAGCTGTGATGCCATCATCTGGTGCACCGGCTTCAAACCACACCTCAAGCATCTCAAGGGGCTCGAATTGACCTGGGAGAACGGGCATCCAGTCACCGTGGGCACTCGAAGCATCGATGTTCCTGGTCTGCACCTGCTGGGGTATGGCGATTGGACGGGGTTTTCCTCCGCGACCATCATCGGTGCCGCCCGCACAGCGAAGTCTGCGGTCGCGGACGTGAGCGAATACGTGCCAAGCACTCAAGCACAGTAGCTACCGCGACACCAATGCGGATCGAGTACTGCTTCAGCTGGCGCTACAGTGGACGGGACAGCCCTGGAACCTGACATCAGTATCGAGTTGTCAGCCCACCGGCACCAATGAGCAATACTGCCATCACAATTGCCATAGCAGGATATCCGCTCAGCAGACCGGCTCAAGCGGGTCCGGCCACAGGGGCAAAGGCACCGACAAACGTCATCGGTGCGGTGGAGACTGCGCAGAAGACCAAGAAGCAGAGCATCTATGAAACCCGGAGCTTGGCAAGGCGCCCTGCTTCATGTCCAACGTCGGCCACACGAATGCATACCGTGAGAACGGCAGGCACCCGACGAACGCGTGCACCCGCTGACTGCGACCGCCGACGGGATCCGACAGACGCATCGTCTTGCCCGACCAGTCGACCTCGACGCTCTGACCTGCTTTGCGGCGGACTCGCGTTGAGAGTCCGGTGACGAGGCCATGCTGCTGACACGTCTTGCAGAACCTGTTGCACCCCATCGACGGCGCCCCCATCGCAGTGCACGCATCGCGGTGCTCACCATGCAGCAGTTTCAGCGCTGCTCCGACACCGGCGAGTTCGCGGTGGACGAAGTCCCAATCAGGCTGGGTGCATAGACGCTTTCGCGTTCCCCGCGCCCCGGCGACCAATCGCGTATACTTGCGTGCTATTCGACTTTCTCCTTCTGCCGTGTGATCGGCCACACGGCAGAAGGAGCCGAGATGTTGTGGGCATGACGCTGCAGTCGCCAACCGGGATGAAGGAACGGGCACCCGAACTGCACGATGGGTGGTGTCTGAGCAACCATCCAGCAGAACGAGCCCCGTTCCGATGACCCACGCTATTACCCCGCTGGCCCCGGAAAGAAGACACAGCTTCGTAACCCGCGTCCTCGACGACAGCCGGCTCCGTCCCGAACACAAACGGTCAGCTCGGCGCATCCATCTCGAACTGACACAGTTGGGCCACCACCGCGGCCTGCGCACCGGCATCACGCGCCTCATTCGCGTCGTGCCGGAGAAAGGGACCAAGTTATCGAGCGATACCAGCGACTGCTTTCCGAGGAATGCCTCTTTGCCCGCGTCAATGAGTCCAAGCAGGATCACCGGAAGGCAATAGAGGTGCGGGGCCATCACTACAACTGTCATCGGCCTCATACCCCCTGTGCATATCAGCCACCGGCCACCCGCGTCCACGAACGTGTCGACCACGTCGTGACCCCATACACCTAAAGCGGCGGAAGATCGACACGACAGCCGATCGACGACCATGCGCCGTCTCAGTGCCGTAGGACTCGCAGCTCTGCGCGGACGAGTCTGGTGAGCGACAACGCTGCCTCCAGAGGATTCGGGTCTTGCGCAGTGCCCTGGACCTGTCAGGTCAGCAGCTCAGCGTTGAGCACGGTCTCATGTGAGCCCCAGGGGCTCCCAGTGACTGGCGACTCCTGGAAGAACTCGTCGATGCGCATGAGCTCATCATCCCTTGGGCGGCCCCCACGTGCAGCCGGCGGCCCGTTGAATATTGCGCACTTCAGTGCATACATGCCCCTAGAGACAGGCATGAAGAAGGCCCCTGATCGACGTTTCCGCTGACCAGGGGCCCGTTCTCGTGCCCGCGACAGGATTCGAACCTACGACCTTCTGCTCCGGAGGCAGACGCTCTATCCACTGAGCTACGCGGGCAAAAGCTCTCCAACTGTATCACGCATCAGAGAGCCGTGTCGGTCATTGGCCCTTGATCATTTTGCGAGCTGGTACGTATTCCCAGTGCCAGGGCTCGTACTTGCTCGACTTTGCCCAGTCCGGGTTTTCCCAGCCATATTCCCCGGCATTTGCGACAAGCCACTCGTACTGCTGTCCACTGGCGGTTTCCGTCCCGCCGCCGAAGTCGATGGCAATGCCCCAGCCGTGCATTGAGGTTCCAGGCTTTGCGGCAAGTCCCGGCTTGGAGGCCGCTACTGCCTGTTGGGAACCGATGGGCCGGTAGCTGTCGGTGACCTCAAGCTCTTTGCCGGTGTCCGCTTTGTACGCAGCGTTCATCTGAGCGAAGGCAACCGCAGCGTCAGCACGAAGCTGGTGTCCACCAACACCGATCTTGCACATCCATTCGTCCGGAAGCTGTCCGTTCTGGGCATCGCCCGAGGGAGCATCGCCGGAACAGCCGGGAAGAGCGGTGCGTTCAATGGTGCGCGAAGCAGCGTGGGCTTTGTCGCCCTCAGACTGCAGAACACCGCCCGAGAGGCTGCTCGTCTGGCCGAGAGTCGAATCGCCGCTCTGTGCGCCTGCACCGTCCACTGCTTCCAGCAGCAGGCCATCAGGTGAATCCCCGACTTCTTCGGCCTTGGCATAGGCCGAAGAGCCCAGACTTGAGCTCATAACGGCGAAACCGCCTCCGATCACGCCGATCGCGGCGACTGCAGCGACTGAGGAACCGGCAAGCTGGCGGCGCATGCGGTATGCGCGCAGGCGAGAACCGTCAGAGCCACGGCCGATCGCCGCCGGGACCGGCCCGTTATTGACCGGAGCCAAGGGGACAACAGAGGCGCGCCTACCCGCAGCCGACGACACGGCGTCCGCACGGCGCATAAAGCTGAACTTGCTCTTTTTCGCAGAGCGCTTTTCAGCCATGAGAGCATCGCGTCGGCTCATAGGCTGGCGATTGGGCACCGCCTCGACAGCACTTCCGCGCATGCCGCGCTTTTCAGCCAGGAGCGCTTCACGGCGGCTGATAGGCTGCGCATTCGGCATCGTGGCGGAGGCTTCCCCGCGGGCGGCGCGCTTTTCAGCCAGGAGCGCTTCACGGCGGCTCATAGGCTGGCCATTCGTTCCTGCGTCCACAGTCCTCCCTCGGGTAACAACCTCACGGATGCGCCGTCATCGACAGCGTCCGATGTCACAACAGTGTAACGACCAATAGCCATCTTCACAATTCTGTTATCGCCTTGGCATGTTAATCACAGACAGATCGCCTATGGAGTGCTCATTCAGCCCGTCAGCTGGCCGATCCGCGCTGCATCACGTCGCGGACCTCACCGACAAGCTCTTCGAGAACGTCCTCCAGAAACAGAACGCCGACCGGCTTTCCTGCCGCGCTGATCACGCAGCCGACGTGATTTCCCGCCTCCTGCATCTTCTGCAGAGCATCTTCGATTTCAGCGTCCGCCGAAATCGTCACCAGCGAGCGGAAGCGCTTCGAGTGCACGGGGCTTTCATAGTCGACCTCGTCTTCGACGTACAGGACGTCCTTGACGTGGATATAGCCGTCGGGCGCACCGTCGGCATCGAGCACAATGAACCGCGAAAAGCCCTTCTGCCCAACAAGAGCTGAAATGCGCTCAGGCGTCACGTCCGGCGCAACAGTGACAACCTTCTGGATGGGAACCATGACATCGGAAGCTTTTTTGTCGGAGAACTCCAAGGCCCCTTTGAGCAGTCCGCCGTCGTCGGCCAAGAGACCTTCGCGCTTGGACTCAGCGACAATCGCCTGCACTTCTTCGACCGTGTAGGCGGCGTTGACGTCATCGCGCGGAGTGATCCCGCACAGCTTGAGCAGGCCATTGGCAAAGGCATTGAGCGGATGAATGACGAAGCCGAAGATCTTCGCCAAGAAGACCAGCGGCGGAGCCAGAATCAGCACAGAGTGCTTCGCTTCTGCCAGCGCAATGTTCTTCGGAATCATCTCGCCGACGACCACGTGCAGAAAGGTCACAGCCGAAAGCGCAATCGCAAAGCCGAGGGCACCGGCAGCCGCGGGAGGTATCTGCATCCACTCGAGCGGGCCGGCCAAAAGGTGGTGGATTGCAGGCTCGGCAATGCCGCCGAGCATAAGCGAACAGACCGTGACGCCCAACTGGCAGATGGCCAGCATGAGCGACACGTGCTCCATTGCATACAGCGCGGTTTTAGCCGAACGGCGCCCGGCGTCAGCCAAAGGCTCGATCTGCGATCGGCGCGCCGAAACAACACTGAACTCGGCTGCAACGAAAAACGCGTTGCCCACAATGAGCACGACAAGCCACAGAAGTCCCAGCCAGTCGTTCACAGCGCCGCCTTCGAATAGTCGGGAATCATACGCAGACGCTCAATCCGGTGCCCCACCATCCGCTCGACCACAAGATCAGCACCGTCAATGCTGATGCGCGCACCCACCTTGGGGATCTCGCCCAAGCGGTAGAGAACGAGTCCCGCCATGGTCTCGTAGTCAGAATTCGAAGGAATCTCCATACCGGTGGCCTCCACCACCTCGTCCGGACGCATCATGCCCGGCACGATCCACGAGCCATCGCGAGCAGGTCGGACCATAACGCGCAGTCGGTCATGCTCATCGGCGACTTCGCCGACAAGCTCTTCAACAACATCCTCCAGCGTCACCAAACCCGCGGTCCCTCCATACTCATCGATGACGACCGCGACCTGGTTCCCCTCCTGGCGCAGAAGAAGAAGGAGCGGTTCCAGTTCGAGGGTGTCCGGCACCTCGCGCCGATCGGACATAAGACCCCCGGCGTAGGCGTCCTCACGTTTGCTGAACGGAACGGCAATCGCGTGCTTGACATGCACAATGCCCACGATGTCATCGCGCGAGTCACCCGCCACCGGAAAGCGCGAAAAGCCAGTCGAACGTGCGTGCGCGATGATGTCCGCGGCAGTCGAGTCCTTGTTGACCGACACCATGCGCGTGCGCGGAGTCATAATGTCCTCCGCCGTGAGTTCAGAAAAGCTCAGAGTGCGGGTAACCAGGTCGGCCGTCTGTTCGTCAATCGCACCTTCATCGGCAGAATGGCGCACAAGTGCGGTGAGCTCATCTGCCGACCGCCCCGCCGTCGACTCTTCCTGCGGTTCAATTCCCATTGAACGCAGCGCCCTATTGGCCGAACCGTTGAGGAGCGCGATCACCGGCTTGAAGACCACAGAGAAGAAGTACTGAAACGGCACGGCGATCTTAGCCGCGGTCATGGGAGCGGAGATCGCCATGTTCTTCGGCATGAGCTCGCCGACCACCATCGACAGCACGGTCGAAATGATGAGCGCAATGACAATTGACAGGGTCTGCGTGGCGGGAGCAGGAAGCTCAAATGCATCAAACAGCCGCCTGAGCAGCACACCGACCGAAGGCTCCATCAGAAAACCCGTGAGAAGCGTGGTGAGCGTAATGCCCAGCTGCGCTGCAGACAGCTGCGTCGACAGGTGCTTCAGCCCCAAATCCAGGTACTTAGCTCCGCGCTTCCCTTCGGCAAGTGCCTTGTCGACATCGTGCCGATCGAGTGTCAGAAGAGAGAATTCGCCGGCCACGAAATAACCCGTGCCGACAATCATGAGGAGGGCCAAGCCCAGATACAGCCACTCCACTACGAAACCACCTCGAACATCGCCGAGGCGAACAAGAACCCGACGGTCAACGCCGGGCCGAAACTGGCATATTTCATGACGCCATCCTAGCGAACAGTCAGCGGGAATCGAGCCGCCAACCGCACCGCGAATCGGCCGCGCTTCGACCAGGGTGACGGACGACACAGGAGAAATTTAAACCATGCGGGATACTGCCGAATCAATTGGCTAGACTGGTTCGCGACGTCGTTGTACCCACCAAAGCTTAGGAAGAAGGCGATCAGCGCCGTGTCTGAATCGAACCCGACCATCACGGCCGATGACTTCGGCTCGAACGAATGGCTGGTTGAGGAACTCTACGAGCAGTACCGAAAAGACAAGAACTCAGTTGACAAGGCCTGGTGGCCCGTCTTTGAGAAGTACGAAGCTCAGAGCAGCGATTCGGCCCCTGCCGCACAGAAGGCGGCCCCGCAGAAGAAGGCCCCTGCCACATCTTCGCAGAGCACACAGAAGAAGAGCTCGACGTCGTCCAAGGGCGTAGCCCCTTCGTCGACGGAAGCGGAAACCCCTAAGGCCGAATCCAAGACCGCCGCCTCCAAGAAGACCGCAGCCGGCAGTGCGCAGAAGACCACCTCAGCGCCTCAGGATGCTGAAGACAAGGTCACCAAACTGCGCGGACCTGCCAAGGCCGTAGCCGTCAACATGGACGACTCCATCAACGTTCCCACCGCTACGTCCTACCGTCAGCTTCCGGCTAAGGCGATGATCGACAACCGGATCGTCATCAACTCGCACCTCAAGCGCACTCGCGGCGGCAAGGTCTCCTTCACCCACATCATCGGCTTTGCCGTGATCCGGGCACTCAAGGCGATGCCCACCCAGAACGTCTACTACGACGAACAGGACGGCAAACCTGCAATGGTACAGCCGGCCCACGTCAACTTCGGGCTGGCAATCGACGTGCCCCGCCCCGACGGCACGCGCATGCTGTTGGTGCCCAACGTCAAGGCAGCCGACACTCTGACCTTCCGCGAATTCATGGCGGCCTACGACGACCTCGTCGAACGCGGCCGGGGCGGCAAGCTCGGAGCCGAAGACTTCGCGGGCACCACCGTGTCGCTGACCAACCCCGGCGGCATCGGCACCATGATGTCCGTCCCCCGCCTCATGCGCGGTCAGGGCGCAATCGTCGGCGTCGGCGCCATGAACTACCCCGCAGAATTCCAGGGCGCAAGCCAGGAGACCATCAACCGTCTAGCCGTTTCCAAGGTCGTGACCCTGTCGTCGACCTACGACCACCGCGTCATCCAGGGTGCAGGCTCGGGCGAATTCCTCAAACTCGTCCACGAATACCTGCTGGGCGCCGACGGCTTCTACGACGAAATCTTCGAGTCCCTCCAGCTTCCCTACGAACCAGTGCGCTGGCTGCCCGACCTCGATGCATCCGATACCGACGATGTCAACAAGACCGCCCGCGTCATCGAGCTGATCGACTCGTACCGCACCCGCGGCCACCTCATGGCGAACATCGACCCGCTGGTGTACCGCCAGCGCACGCACCCCGACCTCGACATCAACAACCACGACCTCACCCTGTGGGATCTCGAGCGCTCCTTTGCAACCGGCGGCTTCGGTGACAAACCGGTCATGCCTCTGCGCGACATCCTCGGGCTGCTGCGCGACGCCTACTGCCGCACAACCGGCTACGAGTACATGCACATCGCCGACCCGGAGCAGCGCCGCTGGTTCCAGTCGAAGATCGAAGTTCCGCACGAAGAGCTCACCCGCGAAGAACAGGGCCACATCCTCGGCCGGCTCAACGCAGCAGAAGCCTTCGAAACCTTCCTGCAGACCAAATACATCGGCCAGAAGCGCTTCTCGCTCGAAGGCGGCGAATCGACCATCGTCCTGCTGGACGAAATCGCCAATGAAGCCGCAGACGCAGGCCTGGAAGAAGTGGCTATCGGCATGGCCCACCGCGGCCGCCTCAACGTTCTGACGAACATCGCCGGAAAGTCCTACGCACAGATCTTCCGCGAGTTCGACGGTGTGCAGTCGCCCGAATCCTTCCAGGGCTCCGGCGACGTCAAGTACCACCTGGGCATGGACGGCTCCTTCACCTCGCCGGCAGGCAACACCACCAAGGTGTCGGTCGCGGCAAACCCCAGCCACCTCGAAACCGTCAACCCCGTTCTCGGCGGAATTGTGCGCGCCAAGCAGGACGAACTCGACCACGGCGAAGAGGGCTTCGGCGTTCTTCCGATTCTGGTCCACGGCGATGCAGCCGTCGCCGGTCAGGGCGTGGCCTTCGAAACCGTTCAGCAGTCCGAACTGCGCGGCTACCGCACCGGCGGTACGATCCACGTGGTCATCAACAACCAGGTCGGCTTCACCACATCACCGGCATCGGCCCGCTCGTCGTTCTACTCCACCGACGTCGCCAAGTCGATCTCGGCTCCGGTCATCCACGTCAACGGCGATGACCCCGAAGCCGTCTTCCGTGCGGCCCGCCTGGCATTCGAATTCCGCCAGACGTTCCACCGCGACATCTTCATCGACCTCGTGTGCTACCGCCGCCGCGGGCACAACGAAGGCGACGACCCGTCGATGACCCAGCCGGTCATGTACTCGCTCATCGACAAGAAGGCCTCGGTGCGCAAGCTCTACACCGAATCCCTTGTCGGAAGGAAGTTCATCAGCGACGAACAGGTCTCCGAAGTCGTCAAGGACTACCAGAACAAACTCGAAGCCGCCTTCGAAGAGACGAAGGAAGCCGAGAAGTCCGCAGGTGCCGACGCCGGATTCCCGCAGAAGATCGACATCGCGCCAACCGACTTCGGCACGGAGATCGAAACCGCTGTGTCCAGCGACGTCATCGAAAAGATCGGCGACGCCCACGTCGACGTCCCCGAAGACTTCGAAGTTCACAAGAAGCTGCGCAGCCTTCTGAAGAAGCGTCAGGAAATGTCGCGTTCCGGCGGCATCGACTGGGGCTTCGCTGAGCTGCTGGCCTTCGGTTCGGTGCTCATGGAGGGCATCCCGGTCCGCATTGCCGGTCAGGACTCCCGCCGCGGGACCTTCACCCAGCGCCACGCTGTGCTGATCGACCACGACAACGGCAACGAATGGACTCCGCTTGCCAACCTCACCGATGATCAGGCTCGCTTCTGGGTCTACAACTCGCTGCTGAGCGAATATGCCGCCATGGGCTTCGAGTACGGCTACGCCGTTGAGAACAAGAAGGCCCTTGTGCTGTGGGAAGCTCAGTTCGGCGACTTCGCTCAGGGCGCGCAGTCGATCATCGACGAATACATCGCGTCTTCTGAACAGAAGTGGGAACAGCTCTCCGGTCTCGTTCTTCTTCTGCCCCACGGCTACGAAGGCCAGGGCCCGGACCACTCCTCGGCCCGCATTGAGCGCTTCCTCCAGCTGTGTGCAGAGAACAACATGACGGTTGCAAACCCGTCGAACGGCGCATCGCACTTCCACCTGCTGCGCCGCCACGCACACACCGAGAACAAGCGCCCCCTGGTGGTCTTCACGCCGAAGTCCATGCTGCGCCTCAAGGCTGCCGCAACAGATGTCGAGCAGTTCACCTCGGGCCGTTTCGAACCGGTCATTGCCGACACGACCGTCGATGCTTCGAAGGTCAACCGGGTGGTTCTTGTCTCCGGCAAGTTCTACTGGGACCTCGTGGCTGAGCGCTCCAAGCGCAACGACGAAACCACGGCTATTGTCCGCATGGAGCAGCTGTACCCGCTCGACACCGACGCGGTCAAGGAAGCACTCAGCGCCTACCCGGCCGATGCAGAAATCGTCTGGGCGCAGGAAGAGCCCGAAAACCAGGGCGCTTACCCGTTCATGGCCCTGCACTTGGACCCCGCGCTCGACGGTCGCACGCTGCGCCCCGTCGGCCGCGCATCGTCTGCAGCACCGGCTACCGGCCTGAAGAAGGTTCACGACTTCGAACAGGCCGAAGTCATCAAGCGGGTCTTCGATAAGTGACTCCGCACAGGAGCACATCGATCGTCGTGGCCGGTGACCATCTGGTTGCCGGCCACGGCGATGGTCGTGCCCTGGGATGGGTTGGCCGTGTGGCTGTCCGCACGCACCCAGTGCTCGAGGGGGCCAGATTCTATACTCTGGCTGCCCCGGGCGAAGATTCCGCGAAGTTTGCAGACCGCTGCATGGCCGAAGCCCCACTGCGCTTCGACGATGACGGTGACAATCGGCTGGTGCTCGCTCCAGGCTGCGGCGATATCGCCGCCGGAACTTCCACGGCGCGTTCCCGGCTGAATCTGGCTAATCTTCTCGACCAGGCTCTCAGCCGCGGGTACTCGGCTTTTGTCGTCGGCCCAACCCCCGCACGCGACCACGCCGACAACCGCAGGATTGAAGAACTCAACCGCGGATTTTCAGAAGTTGCCCTGCGCCGCAGCATCCCCTACGTGGATTGCTTCACTCCCCTGGCAGACCACGCTGTCTGGCAGCGGGAACTGGCGGCGTCAAACGACGGTCTGCCGCGCCAGGAGGGCTACGGACTGCTGTCGTGGCTCGTGCTCAACCGAGGATGGTTTGAATGGTTGGGCGTGGAGGACGCCGTCGTCTGATTCGAGGCGCTGCTCACTCTATTTGGCGTGGGAGCGGCAGTGTGAAAGAATACCGTAGTTGACCAGGAGGAGATCATTATGAGCAAGCGCGGACGTAAGCGCAAGGACCGCAGGAATAAGCCCGCTAACCACGGCAAGCGCCCCAACGCAGGTCGCTGATCCTCGGTCTCTACAGACGCAAGGGCGTGATGGTGTTCTTCACCATCACGCCCTTCTTTGTCTGCTTCAGGCTTTTATGAAACGCGAAGCCTGGTTCAGCTGTCTGATGCTCCGAGGTTCCCTGTCAAACCGCAGCATCACCCGGCACATCTCAGCTTTGCCAGCGTATCTGGGTGCTCTCGACTGTGATCCTGGCCCGGATTCGCTCGACGAGTCCTTCAGGTGCGACATCGCAGTTGCACGAACGGCGCACAAGCTTCTTCAGCATTGATTCGATCTGGTATTCATCCGAACATTCTTCACAGTCACGCAGATGAGCTTCGATTGCCCGACAGGCTTCGGGGCTGAGTTCACCGTCGAGGTACCCGTAGATGCGTTCCAGGCTTTCCATGCGACACGAACTCCAGCGGTTTGTCTCAGTCATTTCTTGACCTCCGTCTTCGCAGTGCCGATGCCTCGCTCAGCTGCGTAGTCGGTGAGCTTTTCACGCAGCTGGCGGCGTCCGCGGTGCAGTCGTGACATCACCGTGCCGATGGGCGTATCCATGATTTCGGCGATTTCTTTGTACGGGAGTCCCTCGACGTCCGCGTAGTAGACCACCATGCGGAAGTCGTCCTGCAGGCTGGCCAGCGCCTCTTTGACGTCGGAGTCAGGCATCTGGTCGAGCGCTTCGAGTTCTGCAGAACGGCCCTGATCCGAGGTGTGGCTGGCCGCTCGGTGCAGCTGCCAGTCCTGTATGTCGTCATCACTGGATTCCAGCGGCTGACGCTGCTTTTTCCTGTAGTTGTTGATGAACGTGTTCGTCAGGATCCGGTAGAGCCATGCTTTGAGATTGGTTCCCGGCTTGTACTGGTGGAAGGCCGCGTATGCCTTCAGATACGCCTCCTGCACGAGGTCTTCGGCATCTGCCGGATTGCGCGCCATGCGCATGGCGGCTGCATACAGCTGGTTGACATACTGCAGGGCGTCGGCTTCAAAGCGCGCTGCGCGCTCTTCGTCCGTTTCGCGTTCGAGGTCAATCGGTTCACTCATCACGGTCAATGCTACGTCCCCGCGATGTGCGCGCTCTGGGAAGCCATCCGCGGAAGCACCAGCGGAGCCTGTCGCTTCGGTTTGAGCTGGCGACCGTCGCTCCTGGCACAGCACCATGCGATCTCCTCTCGGTCTGTTCACTGGGCACAACGGCCGGTGCCGGGCAACTATTCCGCGGCAGCCTGACCGCAGGTTCGGCCGACTCTGCCGTTCGCGGTCGTGGGCGATATGCTTGAACTGCTCTCGAAAGAAAGGACGCAGCTTTGTCTCTTGTACGGCTTATTGCCCGCCCAATGCTTGCCACGTCGTTCATCGCCAACGGCGTCAGCCGGGCACGCCGCCCCCAGTCCGCTTCTATCGCCCCTCTGACCCGACTGCTGGACGAAAAGTTCGACGTCCAGGTCAGCCCCGAACTCGTTGCCCGCGGTGCCGGTGCTGCACAGATCGCAGCCGGCAGCCTGCTTGCCATTGGCAAAATGCCGCGCCTGTCGGCCGGTCTGCTGGTGAGCACCTACCTCATCGATGTCGTTGCCGAACAGCTCGACAGTGAGGCTGAGAAGAAGACCTCCCTGGTCACCAAGACTTCGCTGCTGGGCGGAGCCCTGCTGGCCGCTGTCGACACCGCCGGCCGCCCCAGCCTGGCATGGCGTGCCCGCCACGCTGCCGAGAGCGCGTGGGACAGCATTGAAAAGCAGTCCGCTAAGGCAATGGACGCAATTTCGCCGACATCCTGATGACTGACACCCGCACCACTTGGCCCGCACCCGCTGTTTCTCAGCCGGTGCGGGCTCGTGTTTCTGTCCCCGGTTCGAAATCTCTCACCAACCGTCTGCTTGTGCTGGCAGCCCTCGCCGAGGCGCCCTCAACTCTTCGGGCACCGCTGATCTCTCGCGATACCCAGCTGATGCTCGATGCGGTCACCGCTCTCGGCGGCTCTGCTGAGCTCGACGGCGACTCCGTGCGCATCACACCCATCCCGGGTGTTTCCAGCAGTGCTCCTGTCGAGGTCGCGTGCGGTCTGGCCGGGACTGTCATGCGCTTTGTTCCTTTTACGAGTGCTGCCGCCGGTGTTTCCGCCCGCTTTGACGGAGACGAACAGGCTCGCGTTCGCCCCATGGGCACCGTGATCACGGCACTGCGCGACCTCGGTGTTGCTGTCAGCTCCGATAACGAGGCCCTGCCGTTCACCATGACGGTCGACTCTGTGCCCCGGGGCGGATCCATCGACATCGACGCCAGCCGATCCAGCCAGTTCGTCTCCGGCCTGCTGCTGGCCGCACCGCGTTTTGCCAATGGCCTCACCGTGCGCCATACGGGCGCGTCCCTGCCTTCTGTTCCGCACATCGACATGACGATCGAAACGCTTCGCTTAGCCGGTGTCGCGGTCGACACCCCAAAGCCCAATGTGTGGAGCGTTCGCCCCGGCCCCATTGCGCCGCTGGACGTTACGGTGGAACCCGATCTGTCGAACGCCGCGACATTCCTCGCTGCCGCGCTGGTCACCGGCGGCGAAGTGACAGTGCCCCACTGGCCGGATCGCACAACGCAGGCAGGCGATGAGTTCCGCCGCATTGCGCAGGCATTCGGCGGTGAATGTGAACTCACCGGCGGCGAACTCACAGTCCGCGGCCCCAGGCAGCTGACACCCGTGGACCTCGATCTGTCCTCCGTCGGCGAACTCACCCCGGTGACAGCAGCAGTGGCAGCTGCAGTCGGCGGCACCTCGCGAATCACCGGAATCGGGCACCTGCGCGGGCACGAAACCGACAGGCTCAGCGCACTGGCGACCGAACTTTCGGGCTTAGGCGTCAAAGTAGAGGAAAGTGAGGATTCCCTTACGATCACCGGCCAGCCCTCCCACTCCGTCAGCCCACGCACAGACCGGGGCTGGAACACCTACGCGGATCACCGCATGGTCATGGCCGGAGCGGTCCTCGGGATGGTCACCCCGGGGCTTGTCATCAACGACCCCGACACCGTCGGCAAAACACTGCCCGCATTCACCCGAATGTGGGACGAGGCTTTCGGCTGATGGCGGGCCGCTACGCGCACTTCACAGAAGAGGACTATCGTCCTCGCCCCAACCGCAAGGGCAAAAGGCGGAGGACAAAAGAGCTGCCCAGCTATGACGGAGCGATAGGCGGGATGATCACATCGGTCGACCGGGGCCGCTACAGGGTTCAGCTCGACACGGGTGTTGACGTTACGGGCGTGCGCGCCTCGCACCTGCGGCGCACTCCCCTGGTACCGGGCGACCGTGTACGGCTGGTGGGCGATACTTCGGGAACCGAGGGAACTTTGGCCCGCATTGTCGTACTCGACGACCGCAAGACGATTCTGCGGCGCAGCGCAGACGACAATGACGACTCCGAACGGGTGATCGTCGCCAACGCCGACCAACTGGTCATTGTCACGGCGGCAGCTGACCCAGCTCCCTCGGAAGGGCTGATCGACCGGGCGATTGCTGCGGCCTTCAATGCGTCCATCGAACCGATCCTCGCGGTCACCAAGCTCGACCTTGCGCCGATTGACTCTCTGTGTGAACGATTCGCGGACACGGGCGTCCCCATCATCGCGTGCGGTTTCGATTCTTCTGGCAAGCCGAAGACGACTGAGCTGGCTGCCCGTCTGCACGGCAGAATCAGCGTTCTGCTGGGACATTCCGGGGTGGGCAAATCAACACTCATGAATGCGCTCGTCCCCGAGGCCGACCGTGCTGTCGGGCACGTCAACCAGGTGACCGGACGCGGCCGGCACACCAGCTCATCGGCCCTCGCCCTTCCGCTGCCCGACGGCGGATGGGTCATCGACACTCCCGGAGTGCGCTCCTTCGGCCTTGCCCACGTTGATGTTGACACTGTGATCACAGCATTTTCCGACCTCGCACCGGCGACCGCACACTGTCCGCGCGGGTGCGAACACCGGGCGGACTCCCCCGGCTGTGCGCTGGACAGGTGGGTCGCCGATGGCCGCGCCGGCCAAGGAGGGGCCGCGCGGCTGGACTCGCTTCGCCGCCTTCTGGACAGTCTCGGCACTGCTTAGGCCATTCGACTAGCCTGGTGGGCATGGACGACCTCGAACTTGCCCACTATTTGGCAGACAAGGCTGACGCGCTTTCGCTGCCGGCGTTCCGCGCTCAGGATTTCAGCGTCGCACAGAAACCGGACATGACCCCCGTAACTGATGTCGACCGCGCTGTTGAACACGCCCTGCGCGAAATCATCGTCGACAACCGCCCCGACGATTCGCTGTACGGGGAGGAATTCGGCGCATCTGGAGAAAGCTCGCGTCGTTGGATCATCGACCCCATCGACGGAACCAAGAACTTTGTCCGCGGAGTTCCCGTCTACGCAACACTCATCGGCCTGTACGAAGGTGCCACTCCCCTTCTGGGCATGGTGAGCGCTCCGGCACTCGGCCGCCGCTGGTGGGGTACTCCCGAAGGTGGGGCATTCTTGAGGTTCGACGGTGATGACCGCAGGATTTCGGTCTCCGAAGTCAGTGAACTGGCCGATGCGTCGCTGGCGTTCTCATCGCTGTCCGGTTGGCGCAACCTGGGCCGCCGCGACGCATTTATTTCATTGACGGACCAGGTGTGGCGCCTGCGCGGCTATGGTGACTTTTGGTCGTACATGCTCGTAGCAGAAGGGGCCGTCGACATTGCAGCGGAACCTGAGCTCGAACTGTACGATATGGCCGCCCTTGTTCCCATTGTGCAGGCTGCCGGCGGCGTCTTCACTGACGTCGACGGTCGTCCCGGGCCGTTTGGGCCCAACGCGGTCGCATCAAACGGACACCTGCACCGAGCCGCCTTGGAGAAACTCGCATGACACCTGAGCTCAGCCCGCTGCCCGAAGAGGTCAACCGCGCTGCCGGACTGCTGGATGCTAACGGCAATCCCACCGAAACGATCTTCGGCGTCATGACGAAGTTCGCGGCCGAACACGGTGCCGTCAACCTCGGGCAGGGAGCCCCTGGAATCCCCGCGCCGGAACGGCTGCTCGACGCGGTCGACCGCGCTATGCGCGGCGGCGACAACCAGTACCCGCCCGGGCAGGGCCGCCCTGATCTCATTGAAGCGGTGTGCGCGCAGCGGCAACGCGAATACGATCACAGGATTGAGCCCGATCAGGTGCTCATCACTGTGGGTGCCACTCAGGGACTGACGAGCGCGATCATGGCGCTGCTGCCCCGCGGTGGCAAACTTGTCACCTTTGAACCGTTCTTCGACTCCTACCCTGCGGCTGTTGCAATGGCCGGGGGCGCATTCGCCACAGTGCCGCTCCTGCCCGCTGAAGGCAGCTGGCAGCCGGACTGGGATGCTTTCGAACGCGAGGTCGAGGGTGCCTCGATCATTCTGGTCAATTCGCCCCACAACCCCACCGGCACCGTGTTCTCCGCTGAGGCTCTCGATCGCATCTATGACGCGGCGGAGCGCGCGGGCGCGTGGATCCTCACAGACGAGGTCTACGAGCACCTGGTGTTCGACGAACACGAATATCAGCCGTTTGCCGCCCGCTTCCCGGATTCTGAACGCATCGTCTCAGTGTCCTCTGCCGGAAAGGCGTTCAACATCACCGGCTGGAAGATCGGCTGGCTCATTGCAGCACCTCGCGTGCGTGCCGCTTGCCAGGCAATTCAGCAGTACATGACGTTCGCCGCGGGCAATCCGCTGCAGGCAGCACTTGCGCAGGCAATCGGCGAAGGCTGGTCCTTCCCACAGGAGAACCGCGACACTCTGCAGCACAACCGCGAAATCATCGTCAGAGCACTCGAAGATGTTCCCGGTCTGCGTGTCCACGCACCGCAGGCCGGCTACTTCCTGCTGGCTGACTTCTCGCAGCTGACGGACAAGGATGCGACGGAGGTCAATGACACACTCACCCGAAAGGTGGGCGTGACGGGCATTCCCGCACCCGCGCTGTGCCGCAAGGGCTCGGAAACCGCGAAGCGCTTCCGCAGCTTCATTCGCTTCAGCTTCTGCAAGTCAACCGAAGAGGTCGAAGACGCCGCCCAGCGCATTCGCAGCAACCTCGATGTGTTCCAAAATCTCTGAGGTTTGAAGTGGGCGCGGGTACGAGCTGCGCGGGCTTCTCCCCTCACCGCAGATGTACGCCTAAGCCGCGTACGTCCCGGCTCGTAGACCAGACTCACGCTGTAATGCAGATTTGCGCGCTAATCCAGCGCATTAACGCGCGAACCTGCATTACAGCGTGAGAACAGCTCGCCATGGCGATGACCAGGAACGTCTAGGGCCCCGGCACTTCTGTGCCGGGGCCCGGTCTGCTCACCCCTGCCGAGGTGCCACGCTCCCCTGCCTTCCACCTCGGGCGTTTTCCGGTGGCTGTGGGGGCAGGACGCGGTGTCGGTCAGACTGCGTCTGTTCCCCGCTCGCCTGTGCGCACGCGGATCACATCTTCAACTGGTGTGACCCAGACTTTTCCGTCCCCGATTTCTCCGGTGTGGGCCGTAGAGACGATTGCTTCGACAGCAGAATCCAGTAGTGGATCATCAACCAGCACTTCGATGCGGACCTTGTCTACGAAGTCGACTTCGTACTCAGCGCCGCGATACATCTCGGTGTGTCCCTGTTGCTGTCCGTAGCCCCGAACCTGCCAGGCCGTCATTCCGTGTATCCCCTGGGCTTCGAGCGCCTGTTTGATTTCAGATGCCTTGAACGGCTTTACGACTGCCGTGATGAGCTTCATGTGAACTCCCTACTGTGCTTTTCGATCCGTGGTGTTTGCCGCTCAAACGCTGCGCTCATAAGCGGATTCACCGTGACAGGTGATGTCAATGCCGGTGAACTCCTGCTTCGGCTGCACGCGCCAGCCCATGGTCGCCTTCAGAACCCAGGCGATGAGCGCAGTGAAGATGGCCGAAACCAGCATTGCGACGACCGCAATGAGGATCTGAACAGCGAACAGCTTGAGGCCTTCAACGCCACCTCCTGTCAGCAGTCCTCGATCGGTTGCAAGCAGTCCGACGCCGACTGTTCCCCACAGCGCGGCCACCAAGTGCACACCGACGACGTCAAGCGAATCGTCGAATCCGAACTTGAACTTCAAGCCGACTCCCCAAGCTCCCAGCAGACCGCCGATGAAGCCCAGAACGATTGCCGTCAGAGGTGTGAGGTCTCCCGCTGCCGGGGTGATTGTGACGAGACCCCGCAACAACACCGGAGGCCGCACCGAGTGAAGTCGGCTGACCTTCCGTGACTTTCTCGTAAGCGAGCCACCCGAGCATCGCCGCGCCGGTTGCGACAGTCGTGTTGATCCACGCCAGTCCAGCCGAACCACAGCAGCGCCGAGCCGAGCATGACAAACGGAACATTGTGTGGCCGGTGCGGAGACTTCATGAAGTTGTCGCGCTTACCCACGATGAGCGCAAGCACCAACGCGACAGTTCCCGCTGAGATATGAACAACCGTGCCGCCCGCGAAATCGATGGGTGCGACCGATGCCTCCTCACTCGCTGTTCCGAACAGCGCTGCCGACAGGCCGGATGCCGAATGCGACAGGAACCCTCCGCCCCACACCATGTGAGCAAGTGGAAAGTAGACGAAGGTGGCCCAAAGCGCCGCGAATGCTAACCAAGTGCCGAACTTCACGCGCTCCGCGAGAGCACCGGATATTAGAGAAACCGAAATAGCCGCAAATGTCAGCTGAAACCCAACGTCAACAATGTTGGCATATCCATTAGCACCTTCAATATAGTTTCCGCGCGAATCCAGAATAGAATCATTCAGACCAAAGAATTCGAATGGGTTTGCAAACAGACCGCCTATTGACTGGGAACCGTAGGACATCGACCAGCCCCACAGCACGTACACGATGCTCACGACGGCGACCGCACCGAAGCTCATGAGCATCATGTTCAAAACGGACTTCTGCCTTGACATACCGCCGTAGAACAGCGCCAATGCGGGAGTCATCAATAATACGAGAGAGGCTGCGATCAGCATCCAACTCGCGTTGCCCGATGCCGCCGCTGCCTGATCCGGAGTCATTGTTCTTCCTTCCTGTGCCGTCGACCGTCTTTCTGATCTCTCTGACCTCTTTCCCGGCGATCGACGGATTAACGCTACAACACATAACTCGGATATGTAATGGATTGCTGGCTTTACGGAGAGGCGTGAAGCTGTGAGCGGGCGCCCACTCCAACTGCTTTCACAAAGCTAGCTGAAATGTCCATTGAATATTTGAAGCCGGGTGATAGAATCCAAAAGATGCTTTCACCCCTCCGAGGGGTTCCGCGAATTGCGCAGGGATGCGCAGCCTTACGATCCACAGATCCCCACGCACCGACACTTCCCCTAAAAGACGCGGCTCACCAACCCATTCCGGCACAGCAGCGAGCTGCATAAGTGCCATTCGCTCAAAGATCCACGCGCCCACTATTCAAGATGCGCATATAAACAGGTATGCACATTTTGGCGGAGCCTCCCAACCCCAACAATCTTTGTATTTGCACACCCGCATTTGTCCGCGATTTCGGAACTCCTTCATGGCTCCCCTGGCTCAACCCCTCCCGGGACCACGCCTTATGCAGTACAGCAAACTGCATCTCGCCCTGTATCTCGGCACGGGCCTGTCACGTGCTTCCGCGGCGCAGCGGTCACGCCGGCGACGGAATTTCAGACGGCGACGCCGACAAATCGGACTGCCCCCCCCTGGCGACCATCCGCAGTAGGCTTCTCCAACAGAACAATCTTCTAGTCAGCTCGCTCGTCGACTCGCGGAGGACCACGATGCCCACCCCCTCATCTCAGCCCCTGCACGTACTCCTCGTAGCTGATCCAGGGCTGCCCAGCAGACGAGCGGCGTCTATCCAGGCCTCGTTGGAACGCTGCCTGCGCGAGGCGTATGGGGCCGCAACGACGCTGCAGACCTGCACCGATACGGTCTATCTGACGCCCGAAAGCGAGCTGGATTTAGACGCAGCTGAAGACCTTCGTGCTGACTACCCCGATGTCAGCGTCATCCTCATCCTCACAGAGATCCCCCGACACACCCAGGGTGCCCCTCTCATTGCCGAGGCCTACTCCGACCGCAGCCTCGCAGTTGTTTCCTGCCCCACACTCGGAGCGTGGGCCACCAAGCGTCGCATCATCAAAGTCATGATGGGCTCAGTCAACAAACTGGTTCCTTGGGGTCCCGAAACCACAACGCCCAGATTTTCTCTCCGATGGTCGAACTGGTCCCATAATGAAGATTCCGGCCATCAGTCCCTGCATGCCCACACCCTCACCGGAGGCCCGCGGCTGATCTTGGGAATGACGATTTCCAACGAACCCTGGCGCACAGCGCCAAAACTCTCAGGAGCTCTCGCCGCAGCATCTGCAACCGGAGCTTTCGGCATCTTCTACAGTTCGATCTGGCAGATGTCGACCTACCTGTCCACGCTCCGCCTGCTCTCAATCGGCGCTCTCGCCATCGTGGTAATGGTCGCCTGGTTGATCATCAGTCACAGACTCTGGGACCAACCGATCAACGAACGACTGGCCACAGTGGTCATGTACTACAACCTCTCCACCGTGCTCACACTCCTGGTCACTGTGTTCGCACTCTTCGCGACATTGGTCGTCCTCATTCTCCTGGGCGGCCTCGTCGTGATCGATCCGGAGTTTATGACCCAGCAGATTCAGCAAGACGCATCGTTGACCAACTATCTCGATATCGCATGGCTCAGCGCAGCCATGGGTGTGGTGGCCGGCGGCATCGGCGCCAATTTCGACACTGACACCGACGTGCGAAGGCTGACTCATGGTCAGCGGATGCGGCAGCGAATCTATACAGACAACAGCACAGACGACACGGTCGAGAACAGCTGAGCGATATCTGGCTGGGGCTGCGCGCCAGCTTGGGCGGCCCCGCCCTTGTTCCCGCTAAGACGACTGCCGTCCGCTGCCCAGCGCAACCCAGCCTCGCGCTCTAATGCAGATCCACGCGCAAATGCGCTGCATTAAAGCGTGAAAGCACATTAAAGCGAGCACCCATCGCAACGAACATCGGCGGGAAGCCAACACGGCCGCCGCGCCGCACTTCGTCCCGACAAGCACCGACGGCGGCGAACATATAGAGCCTTCAGCGCAGGAACCATGACCCGACGCATATGCAGCCCAAACACAAAAAATCCCGGGATACCTGTGCTAGGTATCCCGGGATTTTTACGTGGTGGCGGGGGAGGGATTCGAACCCTCGACCTCCGGGTTATGAGCCCGGCGAGCTACCGAACTGCTCCACCCCGCGGTGCGTGTTCAACTATACGGAACATTGCGGTGAACACCAAATTACAGGCATGTGATGTGCATCGCACCACCCTCGCTGAAGCGAGCGGGGCCACCGCGCCCGCTCCGACCACCTCACGGTCGCCGGAGCGAACGGAACGGACGCCGCTGAGGTCAATCCCCTGCGCCCTGTCCCGCACCGGCGTCTGCACCGTCAGCCTTCATGGCTTTGTCCAGTGCGTCACGCAGGCGATCCTGAGCCTTGCCGTACTCGTCCCAGTTGCCTTCCTTCATAGCATCGTCCGAGTCCTTCATGGCCTTGTCAGCTTCCTTCAGAGCCGCGTCAAGTCCGGAACCGCCTCCAGAGGCGTTCTTGTCGCCTCCATCCGAACCGTCAGCGGTGACGGACCCCTTTTCTTCGTCTGAAGCCTGACCGGACTGACCGTGGTCGCCTGCGGACACACCGGAGTCGCCCCCGAACACCTGGTCGAGCGCTTCGTCAAGAGTGGGCGCAAAGCCGATCTGCTCGCCGAATGCCACAAGGACTCGCTGCAGAACCGGATAGGAGGTTTCACCCTGCGAACGCACATAGACCGGCTGCACATAGAGCAGGCCACCGCCGATTGGCAGTGTGAGCAGGTTGCCGTTCTCCACCTTCGATTCGCCCTGACGCAGCAGGTTGAGGTTCTGCTGAATGGCCGGTTCGGTGTTGAAGTTGTTCTGCGCCTGACCGGGACCGGGCACGGTGGTGTTGCGCGGCAACTGCAGCAGGCGCAGCCGGCCGTACTCCTCGCTGACCTTGCCCTTTTCGCTGCCCGCGTCACCGCTGGCGGCGAAGTAGCCGGTGAGGTTGTTGCGCGTCTGCCCCTCAATGGGACGCGGAATGAAGCTCGAGGTCAACGAGAACGTGGGTTGATCCTGACCCGGCATCTGCAGGGTCATGTAGTACGGCGGCTGCATGAGCCGTTCCTCGCGGTCAACCGTCGGGTCGAGCGGAGTGGTCCAGAAGTCCTGCTTGGTGTAGAACGAGTTCGCATCCGGCACGTGGTACTGCGTGAGCAGCTGACGCTGAACCTTGAAGAGGTCTTCCGGGTAGCGGACGTGGCTCATGAGGTCACCGCTGATCTCCGAAATCGGCTTGAGCGCGTTCGGGAAGATCTTCGACCATGACTGCAGAAGCGGATCTTCTTCATCCCAGGCGTACATGTCAATAGAACCGTCGTACGCATCGACAGCAACCTTGACTGAGTTGCGAATGTAGTTGACCTTCTGCGGCGGAAGCGCAGCCACAGAACCCTGCCGCTGGGTGTTGGAGTCTTCCGTCACATTCTGGAGAACCTGCGGTGTTGAATACGGGTAGTTCGAGCTCGTGGTGTAGGCGTCGACGATCCACTTGATGCGGCCGTCGACCACGGTCGGATACGGATCGCCGTCCACTTCGAGGAACGGTGCGATCTTCTTGACGCGTTCGCGTGGCTGTCGGTTGAACAGAATCTGCGATTCCGGATTGACGGCATCCGAGAGGACGATCTGCTCGTCCTGGAACTTCACCGCGAAGGCCAGACGGTTGAACAGGCTGCCCACGTTCGGTCCGCCCTCACCCTGGAAGGTCGTGTAGACCTGAGCGCCGCCGTCCTTTTCATCGTCGGTCGGGTAGTCGATTTCGCGCTTCTCACCGTCCTCGGGTCCGCCGACAATCGAGTAGGTGGGCGACTGTTCGCCGAAGTAGACGCGCGGTTCGTATTCGCCGAGCTCGCCGGTTGGCGGGATGTTGGACTCAAGGAACGCCGGACGCCCGTCGGCTCCCTGTTTGTTGCCGTAGGCGGCAACAATTCCGAAGCCGTGCGTGTAGACAACCGCCTGGTTGAGCCACGAAGCAGAAGCCTGTGATTCCGGATTGAGTTCACGCACCGAAATCACGGTGTCCTGCTGTTTGCCGTCGATTTCATAGCGGTCGACGTCCAGCTGCTCGGGGAAGGAATAGAACGACCGCTGCTGCTGCAGCTGTCGGAACGTGTCCGACACCAGGTTCGGGTCCAGGAGTCGAATAGAAGCCGCAGTTTCGGCGTCAGCCCGAAGGGCACCTCGTTCGCCTTCTGTGGAGGGCTTGTACTGCTGCACTTCGACATCGTCAATGCCGTAGGCATCCCGCGTGGCATCAATGTTGCGCTGCAGGTAGTCCTTCTCAAGGCTCTGCTCACTCGGCTGCACCATGAACTGCTGCACTGCCGCGGGCAGGCCGATGATGGAAACAGCGCCGAGCACCAGCAGCATGACGACTGACACCACCGAAAGCTTCCACATGTCTCGGAAGGCATTGGCAGCAAGCAGGGCCGCAACGACCACGCCGGCAATGGCGATGATGAGCAGTGCCGGAATCGTGATGTTCACGGCGGTGTAGGTGGCACCGGCCATGAGACCGGATTCGTCCATCAGCCGAGTGTAGCGCTGCAGGAAGATGCGGCCAGCCTGAATAAGAACCAGGATCGCTGCCGTCACCGCCAGCTGCACGCGAGCTGCGCGGGTCAGCTGAATGCCCTTCTCTTCGCCGGGTCGGATCCCGCCGAAAAGGTAGTGGGCGACAGCTGCAGCGACAAGCGACAGCAGCGCCGCCATCGCCAGGAAGTCACCAACCACTTTCAGCATCGGCAAGGTGAACACGTAGAACGAAATGTCCAGACCGAATTCCGGGTCTGCTTTGCCAAACGGCGTGGGATTGAGGAAAAGGAGGACCTCTTTCCACGCACCACTCAACGACACTCCGCCGATACCGCCGATGACCAGGGGCATGACAATCGTCATGAGACGGCGCAGCGGTTCAATGGCTTCCCGATAGCGGTCGAGGTTTTCCTGCTGCGGAGTCTGCGGCACATAGACCGGACGCTTGCGGTACGCCAGCGTCAGCGGAAGAAAGACAGCAAGACCCATGACGATGAGTCCGACTGCGAACAGTGCAATCCGGGTGATCCACTCCTTGGTGAACACCGCCAGGTAGTCAACCTGGGAGAACCACAGGACATCCGTATAGATCTGCGCAAAGAGCACGTAGAGCGCCAGCAGGGCAATGACCGCGGCTATCGTCAGCACGAGGGGCGATGGGCCCTTTCGCTTCGCTGTTTCCTGACTGTTGGACACTGGGTTCCTTTCGAAGGCTCTCACTTGTCGGCGCTGCACGAAGGCAGGTCGGATGTTCGGTCTTCTGCAATGTCCTCCAGCGCGGTCCTCGCCGCGTGGAGATTGTCAATTCCTATGACCGTGATTTCACGGTTCTCGGCGGCTTCAAGCGCTTCGGGGCAGTTGCCGCGCGGAGACAGGAAATACTCGCTGCCCGCGTCGTCAGCGGCAGCTACCTTCTGGCGCGCTCCCCCAATGGGCTGGACTGTGCCGTCGGCCGTGATCGCTCCGGTTCCGGCGACCTTCTTGTCGCCTGCGAGCGGGCCTTCGGTCAGCTTGTCGATGATCGTCAGGGCGAACACGGTGCCCGCTGACGGCCCTCCGACGTTGTCGAGGTTGAACTTCACGTCAACGGGGAAATCGAAGTCCTGGTCGAGCAGGACTCCCATCCGGTGTTCGCCGTCGAGCATCGTCGGCTGGATCGTTTCGGTCCGCTGCTGCCCTTCGCTTTCGAGGCGGAGCTCCACTGGCTGGCCCTTTTCGACTTCGCCGTGAATTGTCTGCAGGGCGTCGGGCCCTTCGACTTCTTTGCCGTTGATGGCGAGCACAGTTTCGCCCTGGGTGACTTTGCCGCGCGCCGGCCCGTCTGCTGGATCTTCAGCCACCCGCATGCGCACCGTGTAGTCCATGCCCAGTTCGCTGAGTGCCGCGGCTGTCGCAACGTCCTGCGAACTGGTCATCTGCGCCGTGTTCGTCTGGCTGACCTGCTCTCCCGTGATTTCCAGCGGGTAGAGGGACTCGGTCGGCACGACCGTCTCTGTACCCTTGACCAGCCCGATGAATGCGCGCAGGGCGCTCATGTGTCGATCTGGGCCTCCCACCACGCCGACGGTGAGCATATTGAGCTGCCCGTCAGTGGGATAGGTCTGCGCACCCGTGATTTCAACGACGTCCTTGTCGGTGTCTTCGACTTTGCCGAGCGTATTGAACACCGGCCCCGGAGTTTCTACGATGTACGCCACGGGCACAACAGCGGCGATGAGCACGAACACGAACGCGAGAAAGCCCGAAAGAGCGAATGCGGAGATCCGCCTGCGGGGCTGGTGAGAGGGCCTGGCCACAGTGTCCTTTCGGTTTGTCGGCTTGCAGCATTCTAGTCGGTGCTGCAGCGCGACCACCATTTGGCATTACGTCCTCAGCGAAATGCGCACTCCCTGCGGCGCAGGGAAATCTTTTGAGCCCGGGCTTCGTTACTCTGAGAAGAACGATCAACCCTTGGGGGCCAACATGAGTGATGACAAAGACCGTCCAGATGACGACCCGATGAACAACATGTTCGGCATGTTCTTCAGCGGCGGGCAGGGACCTTTCAGCATGGATCCAGGCCAGCTGGGCTCGATGATGAGCCGCTTCCAATCGATGATGACCCCTCCCGATCCCGAAGACGCCGCTCTGCAGACAGCCGAAAGCGCCGTCCCCCAACCTGACCCGACCGTCACGAGCGAGACCAGCCAAGCCGCGGCAGACGCATTCCGACTTGCCGAACTGTGGCTGTCGAAGGTGACAGACGCCTCGTCAGAGGCTGCGAGTGTTGAAGCACTCAGCCGTCGAGGCTGGGTCAAGGAAACCATCGGCGGCTGGCTGTCGCTGGCCTCCCCCATTCAGGAGCGCACCGCCTCGGGACTGACCGAGAGCATTTCTGAGCAGATTCCCGAGGAGATGCGCGGCTTTCTCAGCAGCGCGCAGCCGATGCTCGCCTCCATGACCACCTCGATGTTCGCCTCTCAGCTGGGACAGGCCGCGGCGGCACTGTCCGGCTCCGTACTCACCGGCACGGAGTACGGCCTGCCGCTTGCAGCCAGCGGACGTCCGTCCATGGTCAGCGCGAACATCACCGGCTTCGCCGCCGAAATCGACGTCGACGTCAACGAGCTGCGCATCTACCTGGCCACACTGGAACTGGCGCACTACGCACTCTTTGCGCGCGCTGCGTGGCTGCGCAAGCACATTGAAGACGCCGTGCGCGCCTACGCCGCGACGGTGGAAGTCAACGGCAGCGCACTCGGCGGAATCGCACCGGACATGGATCCGCAGAAAATGCAGGAAGCGGCCGAACAGATGCAGAAGGAACTGTTCAAACCAGCCGACACGGCGGAGCGCCGAGCCGCCGAGCAGAATCTCCAGCGCCTGCTGTCGACGGTGGCCGGCTGGACTGATGTCGTCGCCTACGCCGCGGTTGAACCACTCGAGAAGCGCGACCAGATCCGCGAAGCACTGCGGGAGCGCTACAGCGCCCAGTCCGAAGCAGAAGCCGAATTCGCTTCGCTCATCGGCCTGAACATCCACCCGACCCGCCTCAACGATGCGGTTCAGCTGTTCACCTTCCTCGAACAGACAGAAGGCGCCGAAGCGCGCGACGCGGTGTTCAACCAGGCCGAGTCCCTGCCGTCTGCTGTTGATCTTGACGACCCACTGGGCTACCTGGAGCGCCGCAGCCCCGAAACCGGGGATGCCGATATTGACAACATGGATGAAGCACTCCAGCGGCTTCTGGACGAGGAGTCCGGCAAGAACGACTGAGCATCGGCGGCTTCTGCTGTACCGTGCTGAAGCCGAACTCAACGGAAGGGCGCTGTGGGCATACCCCCAGCGCCCTTCGCGTCAGCTGCGGACTTCAGCTGCCTGCCGCACGATCGTGCGTCAGCCGCACACCGCGGCCTCAGCGGCATCCTCGCCGTGAGCGAAGCCTGCGAGAAAGATCTCCGCATCAGCCGTTCGCGGGTGCCGGTTCGCCAGCGCCCGAAAAGCCGGCGAGTGGTCGAGGTGCCGCAAGTGCGCGAGTTCGTGAACAAGAACCGCTTCAAGCACCCAGCGAGGAACGTTCCGCAGACGGTCCGACACCCTGATGTCGCCCGTCAGGCCGCTGGCAGAGGCGAATCTGCGCCGCTGGTTGCCTGTCCAGCGCACCGAGCCCGGTTCGATTCCATCGCCGAAATACCGTTGGTTGAGCTCTTCTGCCAAGGCGCGAAGCTTGTCGTCACTTCGCGGAGCGTTAGCCCGCCGGCGCTGCGCACGCTCTAAGAGCTCGGCTATTCCAGCAAGGTTTGCAGTGACGTCAAAACGCTGGGGCACCGCAAGCTTCCAAGCGTCGCCCGCAGGCTGGAGCGTGTAGGTTTTCTTTCTGCGCGCAGAGCGCACAACCGTCATCTCGCCGCTGCGCAGCATCCGTTCAACTTCTGCCGCAGTCATGGTGCTCATCCAAGCAGAGGCCGCGTTCGAGAACAAAGTGACACCAAAAGACAACTGGTGTGATAGACACCACACTGTTAAATCCAACAGTTTCTCGAATTTTATGAATCAACACCCGAAAGCCTTGTGTTTCCGGGATTCCGCACCCTTTGCCAGCACCGTTATCCACATCAGTTTCCACAAGCCCGGGAGAAGTCTCCACAGAGAATCCGCACATGTCCACACTGCCGCCGGGAAATCGCTTTGACGGCACCCCACACAGCCCTCTAACTTTAGGAATGGACCCGCGGAAAACGCAGTGATCACGGGCAAGGGGAAGGCACGTGAAAACTGACGGCCCTGCGGGTCCGCCACCCGAGCAGGGCCTGCACAGTGACTTCGGCGCTCACCCGCCGACGGCCTCACAGTAGGCCCTGCTTGCGTTTTATCCACAGGTTTTCCACAGATGCGGAAAGCATCTTCCATCTTCTGAGCATGCCCCGTAGATTGACTGCACTACCGGAGGTGAAGATGCTCATAGTCGATCCGGCCGTTGCCGTCATCAGCCGAACACACGCGTGCGTTCAATTCGGAATCGATGCCCCCGTTATCCTGTCCGGACTCAGCGACAGCGAGTCCGCCCTGCTGGACGCCCTGCGCCTGGGCATTGAAGAACACGACCTCATATCCGAAGCCCAACAACTCGGAGTCGAAGCGGACCGAGCGCACGAACTGTGCAGACTCCTGACGGATGCAGGGGTGCTTGTCGTCACCCAGGTTCCCGGCGCATCTGCCCCGTGGCGCCTGCGCACCTGGGCAGCACAGAACTCGGCCGATCCCCTCGAGCTCGCCGCAAAGGTGCGCCGCTCCCCCGTCTACGCCATCGGCCCTTTCAAAGGCGAGTTCGCCTCGGCAGCTGAGGCTGCGGGAATGCGGGCCGCACCGGCGGACAGCAGCAATGACCCGCGAATCCACCCCGGCAGCCTGGTGATCCTCACTGCGGTGTGGATGCCGGACCTGCTCAGCGCCGATTCGCTGTATGCCCGCGACATCGACCACGTCCATGCTGTCATCGGCGACCACTTCGGAACTGTCGGCGGAGTCGTTGTTCCCGGCGCATCACCGTGCTCACACTGCGGCGTGCGCTGGGCCAAACAGCATGATCCCGGTTGGCTGGACGCCTGGAAGGCTGTTCATCGCAGCGGCCCGCGGGCTTCGCAGGCTGACCCTGCACTCGTAGCCATTACGGCCGCTCACACGGCATCCCGACTGCGCGCAGATCGCGCAGGGATGCCGGGCCTGCACAGAAAGCTGATCGTGTCAGATTGGGGAATCGAAGAAGACGATGTCGCGTTCCACCCCGACTGCCGGTGCCGTCAGGGTTCCGAAGCCACTCCGGAAGCGGCGGCCGTAATGTCCAGCAGCTCCGATCCGAACTGTGCGAGTTTGACCGACCCAAGCCCTGGAATAAGAGCCAGCTGATCCCTGTTGCCCGGCATCGCTTCGGCTAGAGCACTCAGCGTCGCCTGTGTCAGCACCATGTATTCGGGCACGCGGAGTTCTTCGGCTTTGGCGGCCCGCCACCGGCTGAGTTCGCTCAGCAGCCCGCTGTCTGCAGGAGACGCACAGCTGGCGCATCTGCCCATGCGCCGATCGGCAGGTTCCGAAAGTGCCTTTCCACACTGCCGACAGGCTCTGCTGACTACTGTGCTGCGCGGTGCATCTTCGCGGCGTACAGCCTGAGCCCCGCGCATTTCTGCAACAAAGCGCGACACTCTGCGCTGGGTGCGCGACCCCGACTGCCGCATGCGCGCCCATGACAGGTCGAGTGAATCCCGGGCACGGGTCACTGCAACATAGAACAGTCGGCGCTCTTCGGCTATGTCGCGCGGAGTCTGCGCATAGGAAATGGGCATGAGCCCCTCGGTGAGCCCAATGAGGTGTACGCAGCTCCACTCCAGGCCCTTCGCGGCGTGCACGCTGGCCAGCGTTACTCCGTCAACGGTCGGGGCGAACTGGTGTTCACGGCGGTCTTCGAGTTCTGCGCTGAACTGCGGCAGAGTAATGGGCAGCTGCGAGTTGCGCTGCATATCCGAGGCCAGCTGCACGAGCGAATTGAGCGATTCCCATTTTTCTCGCAGCGCACCCGTTGCCGAGGGAGGCTGGGCCTGCCATCCGATGCTGGAGAGCACCTCGGCGACTGCCGTATCGAGCCGCTCCGTGCGCCGTGCGGCAGCAGACGAGCGCAGAAGGACCATGGCTTCTTTGACTTCCCTGCGAGCAAAGAAGCGCTCTCCCCCGCGCAGCACGTAGCTGATACCGCGGGCTTCGAGGGCTTCCTCTACAGCTCTGCTCTGCCCGTTGGTGCGAAACAGCACGGCGATGTCAGATGCCCGCACGCCCTGCGCTATCTGCGCTTGAATCCTCTGGGCTGCCGCAGCGGCTTCCGAAGCGTCGTCAGCGTATTCCGAGGCGGAGGGCGGCTGACCGCCTTCGCGCACCGGCTGCAGTTGCAGGGCGCCGCTGCCGGTGTGAGAGAGGACCTTGTTGGCGGCCTCGACAATGGATGCGCGTGACCGATAGTTGCGCACCAGTTCGATGGTCGTGGTGCCTGCGAACCGCTGGGCGGTGCTGAGAAGGTAGTTCGATGTGGCTCCCGCGAAGGTGTAGATAGTCTGAGCGGGGTCCCCGACAACGCACAGAGAGTCTCGATCGCCCAGCCAGCGCATGAGCAGGTCGTACTGCAGGGGCGACACGTCTTGGAATTCGTCGACGACGAAGTGACGATACTGACTGTGCACCGTGGCAACGAGATCGGCACGCGTGCCCAGCACTCCCGAGAGCGTCAGCAGAACGTCCTCGAAGTCGAGCAGGCGCCGTTCTGTTTTGAGGTCGCTGTAGCCGCGCATGATGTCGACAATCGCCGAAGCGCTGAGCCCGCCGGGCAGTTCCCGACTGTGGGCCTGCTGGGCGTATTCGTCGATGCCCAGCAGACTGACAGCCGCGTACTCGATTTCCGCAGCTACGTCGCGGACGAGTTCGCGCTCGACCGTCAAGCCGAGGTTTCCCATAACGCGGGCAACGGAACCAGCTTTGTTGGGCATGAGTTCCGGGAACGGCCCTTCGGCGAACATCGGCCAGAAGTAGCGCAGCTGGCGCAGTGCCGCGGCGTGGAATGTGCGAGCCTGGGCGCCCGCAACACCGAGGGAGCGCAGCCGAGAGCGCATCTCACCCGCTGCTTTTGCCGTGAACGTCAGAGCCAGAGTCTGTTTGGGGTCACGTTGGCCGGTAAGCGCACCGTAGGCAATGCGGTGTGTCATGGCCCTGGTCTTGCCGGTGCCGGCCCCTGCCAGCACGACAAGAGGACCGCCGGAGTGTTCGGCTACTGCGCGCTGTTCGGTGTCGAGCGCTTCCAGCAGCTGTGCCGCTTTGGATGTCACAGCATTGGATGTCACAGCAGCTGTTCTCCGTTCATCCACGCGCTGATGATCTGTCCGGCAATGGAGACTTCGCCGGGCAGGGAAAGCGAGCCGTCAGCTGTTGCCGATGCGATGTCGTCACGGCTGAACCATTTGACGTCAGCGATTTCGCAGCCGTCGGCTGTGATCGTGGCCGACCGGGCTCGCGCTGCAAACCCGAGCATGAGCGAACAGGGAAACGGCCACGGCTGCGAGCCGAGATAGCGGATGGTGTCGCAGTCGATGTTGGATTCTTCCTGGACTTCGCGCCGCACTGCCTGTTCCAGAGTTTCTCCGGGTTCGACGAACCCGGCCAGAAGCGAATAGCGGCCTTCTGGCCACAGTGCGTTGTTGCCCAGCAGAATGCGCTCCGTTCCGCTGTCGTCAGTGTGCAGAACGGCTGTTATGACGGCCGGATCCGTGCGCGGGAAGTGCTCCGTTCCGGCTGCGGGATCGACGCGCACCCACCCGCCTGCCGAAGGCACCGTAGGGTCTCCAGTGCGCGGTGAATGCGTGTGGGTTCTGTGCCAGTTGTCGAGTGCCACGGCGGTGGTTGCCGCATCAATGTCAGCATCGCTGAGTTCTGCGGCAAGAGCGCGCAGGTCAACCCACGTGGGGTCGTCCATTGCGGCACCGGCCGCCGGGGCCAGCAGGAAGTCGTCGGCTGAGGCCGCGCTGTCGTCAAGAACAGCACTGTCGGCTGTTGAGCGGCCGGCGTCATCAAGCAGCAGCGCCACGAGGTCCGCGGCCCCGCTGCGGCCGATGTAGACCCGCGTGCCGGTCAGTTTGTCCCAGTGCGGCTTGAGATCGGCCAATGAGAACATGTGCAGACCTTCGCGGGACACGAGAAGACTGCCGCGGTGGCAGAAGAAGATCCGTGTGCCGCTGCGGGCCAGGACATCTGCAACGCTGCCGTCAGCGCCGCGGTCGGTGTGGTTGCGGTCTGTCCCAACACGGGACAGTGAGCGGGTCGGCAGCAGGTAGCGGTTCATGACCACCACGATAGCCGTCAGCACTGACACTGATCTGACACGCGCCTCGGCGAACCTGAAGAGCAGGTCCTGCCCGGGTAGATTGGGGGACGTGGACACTTTCGATCTTCGTGCAGTGGCAATCAGCACCGTCATGTTGGACGGTTTCAAGGCCAAGCGCTGGAAACGGCTCGATGACGAACGCGGCCCGCGCCTGTTGGTCAGTGACGATGACCGCACCGTCGTCGTAGCAGCCTTTGACCAGGCGGCGGCGATTGACGCCGAAGCGGAAAAACTCGCATCCGCTGTTCTGCGCTCTATTCTGCCGACAGAACGCAGCTTCGCCGTGCCCCGCGTTATTGAGTCGCGGACTTTCCGTCCGGGACAGTTCAGCGACGACGAATGCTGCATTGCGATTTCGCAGCCGCTTGAGGGCGCGCCCATGTCGACGGAGGATTTCCGCACGGCACCGAGTCACGTTGATTCTCTCGCCGAGTGTCTTGCGGTTCTGCACAGTGCGGAGACCGGTCCGATTGCCGATGCGGGGCTTGTGGTTCACGAGTCTCAGGAGGTTCGGGGCCTGCTGTGGGACCTCCTGGACCGAGGTGCCGCCACCGGCCAAGTGCCACCCGAACTGCTGGAGCGGTGGGAGACTGTTCTCGAAACTCCCGCCGTGTGGCATTTTCTGCCGGTTCCCCTGCACGGCGATCTCACGATCGATGCCCTGCGCACGAACGGAAAGTCCATTGTGACGGTCGCAGATTTCAGTTCCCTGCGCGTGGGCGACCCTGCCGTTGACCTCGAAGCGGTATCGCATCTGCTGGATCCCGAAGAGTTTGACCGTTTCCTCCGCGTGTACGCGGAACGTGTGCGCCATGACGACGCTGGTCTGCGCAGTCGTATTGACCTGCGCAGCGAAATGGCTGTTCTCGAACTTCTTCTGACCGCCGTCGATTCGGGTGAGAAAGCACAGATCAAAGAAGTAGAGGTTATGCTCGCTGACCTTGCCGCGCTCACTGCTCCGCAGGGCGGCAATGACGCTGCCGCGGACAGCGAAGCTGCACCCCAACCCGACGCCTCGCAGGAAGAGACCTCGCAGGCAGTCGACAAGGACAGTGACGCTGCGGCCGACGAAGCAGCTTCCGGCAACACCGCAGCAGTCGACGATCCATAGTCGGCGGGTGAACCCGACCGCCTGCGCCCGCTGTCCTTCGACGCTTCTGATGACGACGGTGATGCCACCGACGTCATTGACCGCTGACGGCTGCCACCAGCTGTTCCCACGTGAGCAGGCTCGGTTCGCTGCCGGGCGTGCCCGCCGCGGCGAAGCGCACGACGGTGTCGCTTCCCAAAAAGTAAAACGCCGCTGACACATCCCGGCCCGCAAACTGCGGCATGCGGGCGACGGCGTGGGCGTACATGGACAGCTGGACAGCACGATCTGTCATTTCGCGTTCACTGCGCGGCGCGGAGCCGGTCTTCCAATCAACGACTTCAAGCGCGCTTCCCAAGTCGAATACGGCATCGATTTTTCCGGAGATGACCTTCGGTCCGACCTTGAGTTCAAAGGGCAGTTCGACCGCAGCCGGCGTCCGCCTGGCAAACTCTGAGCTTTCGAACCTGTTTTTGAGCTTCTCCAGCCGTGCTCTTTCGTGTTCCCCCAGACGTCTGGGAGCATGGTCGTCCAGTTCGAGCAGACTGGACTGGCCGAACCTGTTCTCGACCCAGGCGTGAAACTCCGTGCCAAGGGCTGCCGCCGAAGAGGGCTTCTGCGGCATGGGCCTGCTGCGCTGCCGGTCGAATTCTTCGCGGTCTCCCACGAAGTCGACCAGGGCTGTCGTTGACAGCCGGCTCAGTTCTGCCGGTTCGCTGTGCGGTTCCGGTTCGAGCAGCGCCTGCGCGCTTCTGACCAGCGGTCCGATATCGGGCCTGTCGGCAAGTTCGTGCAGTTCGATCCCGGCAGCTGACCGGTAGACCGCGAGAAGTTCTTGCCTGTGCGAGCGTGTCTGATCGTCAATCGCCGGCGGCCATTCCACGCTCGTCGGGGGTCGGCTGACGCCGTCAACTGCTTCGGGCATCTGCACCTCCCGGCCGAGTGCTGCGCCGATCTCCTCCAAAAACGGCGACAGGGTGTTCGGCTTGGTACGGCTGGTGATTGCCGATGCGCCGAGCCACAGGTGTGACTCCGCGCGAGTGACCGCAACATAGGCGAGGCGACGCTCTTCCACCAGATGATCGTCTTTGATCTGCTCGCCGATGGGCCCTCCGAACAGCTCTTTCGCATCCGCTGCCGTGCTCAGATCCTGCCGCGTTGTGTCCAGGTCCACCAGGTGCTGCCGGTCTCCGCGGAGAGGGTATGGCAGTTCGGCGCCCGTCAGCCAGGCCTTTGTGCTCTTCGGGAGGGTCGGGAGGTCGCCGACGGTGTTGTCGGGAATGGCCACCGCACTGAATTCAAGCCCTTTGGACGCGTGGATCGTCATGATCTGGACAGAATCTGGGTCGGCTTCTTCTGCAGCTGCTTCGAGCGCTTCGCTTTCTTCTGCCACCATGAGCCAGGCGAGGAAGTCCGCAGCCGTTGCAGACGGGTGCTGTGCCCCGTAGTTCTGCGCCATCGTCTTCAGAGAATCGACGGCCCTGCGGTGGGGTTCGGGATTGGGCAGAGCTTCGATGTCCAAGTCGAGATTGAATACGCGGACGACGGAGCGCAGGGCTTCGACGGGTGAAGACGCACTGCGGCGGACCGCTCTGAGCCGCAGCGCCAGGGAGCGCAGGCGGCCGACCGCCGCCGTGGACAGTCCCGCCTGCTCTGCGAGATCGGCTGATGTGGTGTCGTCGACGAACTCGTCAATGCACTCAATGAGCGTTGGGACTGCTTCTTCGTCGAGTCCTTCACCGCGCATCCGGCAGAATCGGCTGAGTGCGCGTATGTCCTTAGCCCCCAGTGCGGTCTGCGGACCGCTGAGCAGTCGCATGACCTCGGTTGCCGCCGTAATGTCGACGGCCGATGCCAGGGCTGCAACCGCATCGGCGGTGTATGGGTTGTCGAGCGACCCGCGCGACCCGACGATCGCGTACGGCACTCCCGCTGCGCGCAGCGCGTCCGCAATGGGCCCGATGGACTTGCGAGCCCGAACCAGCACCGCGCGGCTGCCCGTCCGATCCTTCATCCACAGGGCCAGTTCTCGGTACTGGTCAAGGCCGTAGTCAACATCTGTGTTGCCCTCTGTCACACAGAAGGTGACGGTGCCGACCGCCGCCTGGTCTGACTGCGGCTCGGCGGGGCCGCCTGTCTTGGCGTGCGATTTGTGCTTCAGCGGCTCCGACGCGGTTTCGGAAATTGCTTTGAGCGGTTCTGACACGGCGTTGGCAGCATCGAGGATGAGCTGCGCGTTTCGGAAGGAAATGCTGAGCGTGTATTCCTGTGCCGGATGGCCGCGGAATCTGAACTGCTCTGGGAAGTCTCGAAGGCTTCCGGCCGAAGCCCCTCGCCAGGCGTAGATGGACTGCCGGTAGTCCCCGACCGCGGTCACTGCTTTGCCCGCAAACAGGGTCTGCAGAAGTTTGAACTGGCTGTCCGAGGTGTCCTGGTACTCGTCGAGCAGAATGATGTCCCAGCGGCCGCGCTCTTCGGTGAGGGCCTGTTCGTCGGCATTCATGATGGTGTAGGCCGATGCGACCTGGTCGGAGAACTGCATGCGCCCGGTTTCGCGCTTGTGTTCTTTCCACCGGCCGGCCAGCAGCGCGTACTGTTTTTTGCGCATCAGCGATTCGATGAGCTCCGATGTTCCGGCTTCGCGCACTGCTGCCACGGCTCGGTCGGTGAATTCAGGTGTCAGCGTGCGCATGCCCGCGGCTTCGCCGGCCAGCTGTTCAAGACGGGCGCCCAGGGCGTCTTTTTCTTCTTTGGGAATGCGTTTGCGGCGAACCGCGGCAGCGTGTTTGACCAGCTGCTCGGAGCCGACCGCGTGGGCCAAAGAGAGGTCCAGGTAGTCGATGACATCAGCGGATGTCTTGAGGTGTTCGTCAATCTGCGAGGCCAAGTGCAGTGCGTCTTTGATGACTGTGGCGCGTGATTTTTCAGAGGGAATATCTGCGTCGGTCGCTTGGTCGACGAGCGAACCGAACTCCTGGATGGCTTCGGCGTCGTCCAGAATGGCGGTGCCGTCTTCGATTCCAACGGCCAGGCCGTACTGGCTGACGAGTGCGGCGGCATAGGAGTTGTAGGTCTGGACGGTCGGCCCGAACAGTGCATCCAGCGGGTCAGATGCGCCCACTGTGCCGCGCTGCCCTTCTGCCGCGCGGGTCTGCCTCTCGACGTTCCACCGCTCTGCGCCGTCGCGGCAGGATGCTGCGTGGACTTCGAATGCGCGGATGAAGTCATTGATGCGCTTGGCGAGTTCACCAACTGCTTTGCGGGTGAAAGTGAGTGCAAGAATGCGGTCCTTGGCGACGTAGCCGTTGGCCACGAGCCACAGCACGCGCTGGGCGATAACCGCGGTCTTGCCCGAACCAGCACCTGCGATGACGACTGCCGGGGCGTCGACGGGGCTTTCGATGATCCTCTTCTGTTCGGCCGTGGGCATCGGTTTGGTGCCGTCTTTGAGAGGCGTCCCGACAATCTGGGCTAGGTCTTCGGCTGAATACTGCGGCGGGGTTTGGTTCACGATTCGTCCTCTCCGGTCTGGACGGCGGGGCACGAGCGCTTGACCGGGCAATAGCGGCAGGCCTGGGCACTAGGTGTGGCTGGGAACTGGGCCGAGCGAATGCCGGCTGCGGTTGGCCGCACGCTGTCGGCCAGGAATGCACGTCGTGTTTCTTCACTCATGGCGTCTTGGGTGCGCACGTTCGATGTTCCACGCGCCCCGGCAGCTTTGCGGGGATACATGAGCATGCCGCCCCCGGCGCCGTTGCCGAAGTCCTGCAGCGGAGCCGAAGCGGTTTCCTCCGCTATGCGGGCCCCGGGCAGACCCATGGCTGCCTGATAGGCGGCCAGCTGCGGATCGGCTTGCGCGTCTTCTTTGGATTTCGGGGTTTTTCCGGTCTTGAAGTCGACAATGTGCAGCCGGCCCTCGCTGTCGCGTTCCAGTCGGTCGATGCGCCCGCGAATCAGCCAGCCTTCGCGGCTGTCGGCGACAAGGGTCTTTTCGGCGCCCATAAACCGGTAGCCGTCGCTGCGTCTGCTCACGAGGAAGTCGTTGAGGTTGCCCACCATGTCGAGCCCTTCGGCGTACTGTCTGTCGCGCTCCCATCGTGAGGCGAACTCAAGATGCTCAAAGCCCTCTTCGAATGCCGCTTTCAGCTCTGTGTAACCGCCGTGCGGATGTCTTTCGGCCAGAGAGTGTATGAGGGTTCCCAGCCGCTGGGCGTTTGTCGACGGCAGTGCGCCGGCGTGGCGCGACAGCAGCCATTTGAGCGGACACTCCAAGAACATTTCGAGGGTTGACGGTGAGATCGTCACGGGGGCGTCATCGGCTGCTGCGGGATCGACGGTGGACCGTTCGCGCCATGCACTCCACGTATGAGGCGACGCGGCTTCTACACCGGCTTCGGCGAGGCCCGCCAAAAGCAGCGCCCACGGTGCAGAGTCGTCTCTGCTGTTTTCAAACCGGCCGCGCGCAAATCCCACCAGCTGGCGCATTGACGCCGGCCCCACGGTCGCGTGGTCGGATACAGGGCTGAGAACACGGGGTTCGGGGGCCGGCTGTGTGCCCTCACGGCCGAACTGGGCGGCGGCTTTCTGCGTGTGCTCGAAGAACACTGACGGCAGGATTTCACCGTCATTGACGGCAAGAACCACCGCCGTGGAGCGGGCCCGGGACAGCGCTGCTAGGAACATGCGGCCTTCGTCGCGGACCGTGGCCTTCTGCAGTTCACGGTAGCTGGGGGCGCTGTCGAGGGCCGCGAAAGCATCGATGCCACCGCCGCCTTCGTCACCATCGGCGATGCGCCACACACCGGCGGCTAGGTCTTCGTCGAGACGCTGTTGGAGGAAAACGGATCCCCGGACCCTGGTGTTGGGCCACGTGCCCTCTTGGACATCGGCGATGATGACGTGTTCGAAATCGCGATGTGCCACCGCGGCCGGTGTGGACACAATGACTTCGCGGCTCTGTCCGGAGTGCGCCAGGGAGTCCTGGGCAACCGCCTGGCCGAGAACTGTCACCGCAAAGCTTTCGGCGTCGACTTCTCTCCGGTCGGTGAACTTCTGTGCCAGCGTCTGCAGTCGGATGACGGCGTCGAGGTCCGCGTTGCGTTCGTCTTCTGGATCAGATTCCGCACGCCGCTGCCAGTCATCGGCAACACCGAAGGCCTCCCAGACCTCCCATACGGCCGCTTCGGGTTCGAGCCTGCGCACCCGGTCTGCCGCAATCAGCACGTCTGCGAGCATGCGCACCGTCCGGGGCGCGCTCGATGCAGCGTCTGGGCCGTGCACACCTGTCGGCGCGTCGGCGCTTTCAGCATGTGCTGCTGCAGCGGCCGCCAGAAGAGCACCCAGACTGCGGTCACCGCCGTCGTCCCTGCTGTCAGTGCGCATCAGCGCTCGACGCAGACTTCCCGCGCCGACAACGTCGAGCTCCCCGTAGGGGCCGGTGGCGATGTCTTCGCACAGGCGTTCGCGTTCACCCGGTTCGCAGCTGTCCCCAAGGGCCAGCAGACGAAGAATGTGGGCGGTTGCCGGCTGCGAACTCAGCGGCTGAACCTGCTTCTGCACCGGTATTCCGTGGGCTGCGAGCTCTGCCGCGAGCGCGGACGCAGACCCGGATGAGCGTGACAGCACAGCGCAGTCGTCCCATTGTGCGCCGTCGTCGTGCCACGTGCGGATGAGGGAGGCCGCCAAGCGCGCTTGGTCGGACTGGGTGCTGACGGCACTGGCACACACGGTTGACGCTCCGGCGGCAAAATCTTCGGCTGAAGCTGGAACGTGCCGGCGGTGCAGATCAGACGAAATGATGCGGGCCAGGGAATCGTAGGCGCGGCGCACACCACCTGCACCGCGGTGCACACGGGATGCTCCGTCGAGAGTGAAGGTCTGCGCGCCGGCTGCAAGCGATTGGAACAGCCTGCCGCCGGCACCGCGAAATCCCTGCACGGTCGTGTCGGGAGATGTCCACAGTCCTATCGTGGCGCCTTTGGATTCGAGCGCCAGCAGGAAGTCAAGCGCGGTGTCCGGGAAGTCCTGTGCTGAGTCAAGCAGAATGTGCGCCGGCAGGGGTTCAGAGGAGAAAGACCACTTCTGACCGGCCCTCGTGCCGTCGGCTGTGACGACTGCGGCTGCGCGGGCGAAGACCGCAGCGGTGTCGACTCCGCCGAAACCGGGGACCGCCAGGAGGTTTTCGTAGTCTTTGAGCACGACAGCCAGGGCCTGCCACTGCGCAAGTCCTCGCTGTCTGCCCAGCCGTTCGAGCTGGGCTGGTGTCACGCCGTAGCCCATGACGGCGTTGAGAGCGTCGCGCAGCTGACGGCGAAAGCCTGCGGTTGTCAGGAGTTCGGCGCTGAATCCGCCTGGCCACCGGGGGCCCGAAACCCGCCCGGATTCATAGCCTTCGAGAACTGAGGCGAGAAGATATTCCTGGTCCGCACCGGAAATGAAGTCAAGAGGCCGGCCGAAAACGGCGGCAGAGTGCGCTGAGACGAGCGAAAAGGCGTAGGAGTGGACTGACCGGGCGGCTGGTGCGGAGCGAATGCCGTCACCCGTCGGCAGGCGATCGCGCAGTGCATCTGCGTGCTCTCGGCTGGGCGTGAGCGCAAGAACGGACGGTTCTCCCCCGCGCTTGGCCAGCACGGAGTAGGAATCGATCAGCTGCGCGGTCTTTCCCGTGCCCGGACCGCCGAAGACCGCGGTCCGCTGTCCGGCGAGCAGAGTTTCTGCAGCGCAGTTTCCTGCGGCTTCGTTTGTCCTCATACTGCTATTCGACCACGAAGCACTGACACGAGTCGCGTGCGTGTCGAACAGCTGTCAGCCGCCGTCCAGGGGCTCAGCCCGAACCCGGCAACCACGCCGGGCCCATCCGCGTGCTTTGAAAAGCACTAGAATGATCTGTCATTCACCCCGCACCGGATCCTGTCCCGCACCCGCCGCCAGATAAGAGCTACAGCATGCCGCCGACACCTCGTATGAGACGCGCTCAGCGCCGCGCGCAGATCATCAGCGTTGCCACTTGCCAGTTTGCGCAAGAGGGCTACCACGCAACATCGATGGACTCGATTGCCGCGAGCATAGGGGTGTCCAAACCGGTCCTGTACCAGCACTTCGAATCTAAGCTCGACCTTTTCCTTACGGTCCTCGACGAGGCTATCGAGAAGCTCAAGCGGATGCTCGCCGCTTTGCTCGAAAGCGGTCACGACCGACGCGAGCGCGTGCATTCGACCATTAAGAGCTTCTTCATGTTCGCGGTTGAAGACCGCGAGGCCTTTGATGTGCTCATCCGCGCCGACAACGAAAACGACGAAAGCCGCAGGCATTGGCGTGACGCGCTGGACAGCTTTGCCGACACCGTCAGCCGGTCTATCCGCCGCGACACGACTGTCACGCAGGCCGAAGCGAACATCCTCGGCCACGCCCTTGTCGGGATGGCGAAGCAGGCGGCTTTCGAATGGTCGCGCAACCGCGACTACGATCCTTATGAAAGTGCTCGTCTGGTCGGCATCCTCGCCTTTGACGGGCTGTCGGCCATTGAGGACCCCCAGGTGGATCTGCGCCTGGGGGAATAAGCTCAGCCTCGTGAGAGGTTGCCCTTGCCAACCGCGAACCCGCCAAGGAGGCGCTATGGAAATCAAAATCGGCATCACGCAGTCCACGCGTGAGATCACCGTCGAATCCGATCTTGACGCTCAACAGCTCAAAGAGCTCGTCGATTCCGCGCTGACGAACCGCACCCCTCTCGTACTGGAGGACGGTCAGCGCCGCGTTGTCGTGCCGGCCGATTCCATCGCCTATGTTGATTCCGGTCCGTCCACTCAGGGCAGGGTCGGCTTCGGCATCAGCTGATCGGCACAGAAAAAGGGGGAGGCTGTGGGCCTCCCCCCCTTTTTTGAGTTCGCACCGGCGTCCATCGCACGAGGCGCCGGGCCCCTCCCGCGTTCACGCCGGGGTGAACGCGGGCTCAGGCGGTGAGCCCGAGGTCCGACATGCGCTTGGAGTGTCCTGCGAGCAGCCGCTGCAGAAGAGGTTCGTCAGGCTTTTTGAACACCGTGTCCGGAATCGCTGCGAATTCGCGAATGCGGGTGAGCGATTCGGCGACGAGCTTGCGTCCCCACAGTGCCAGGCGGCTGCCGATCACCTCGTCGCCTGCAACAACAGAGTGCAGGCATTCCCGGAGATAGTCGGCCGAGCGTGTATCATCGAACACGGAATCGACGACCTCTCGACTCTTGGGGTCAAGAGCTGTGAGGGCGCTTCGGCAGTACTCGGTCATGATCCCGTCGTAGACGTAGACCTTCATGACGGATTCGTACCAGTCTTTGGGTCGAGTGCGTTCCCGGAAAGCGCGGAACGAACCCGCCTGGCTTTCCATGAGGCTCGTCAGATCCCCGCCCAAGTCCGCCACCCGCGACGCCAGCCGCTCGAAGTGTTCGAGCGAATGCCCCGCAAGACGCGCAAGGCCGATGGATTCGCGGATGCTTGGCGCGTGCTGTGAGTCCGTTGATGTGAGTTCAAACGTCGAAAGTGCGTGGAAGGCCAAAACGGACAGCGTTGCCGCGTGGACTTCTTCAGGCGTGTTGGAGTCGGGCATGGCCCTAGCCTAACCGCCGCGAGTGCGTTCGCCGCACCGGATAGACAATAGGAAAAATGTGACTGAACAGAAGACTTTTGCTGACTTCGGGGTTTCCGGCCCCATTGTCGCGGCTCTTGCCGATCACGGCATCACCGAGCCCTTCCCCATCCAATCGATGACCCTGCCGATCGCGCTCGGCGGGGCAGACATCATCGGCCAGGCGCAGACGGGCACCGGCAAGACCCTCGGCTTCGGCCTGCCGCTGCTGCAGCGCCTCGACGCCCCGGTCCGTCCGGAGTTCGCTCCGGCGGAAAGCCCTGCCCCGCTGGTTCCCGAAGCCGGTCGTGCCCCGCGCGGTCTCGTTGTTGCGCCGACGCGTGAGCTCGCCCAGCAGGTCGCCGGTGAGCTTGCGACCGCTGCGGCCAAGCTGCAGGTCAAGGTCGTCACCATCTACGGCGGTCGGGACTACGAACCGCAGATTGAATCGCTCAAGGCCGGCGCCGATGTCGTCGTCGGAACTCCGGGCCGCCTGCTGGACCTGTACGGCCGCCGGATTCTCAAGCTCAGCGAAATCACGACCGTGGTTCTCGACGAGGCCGACGAAATGCTCGACCTGGGCTTCCTGCCGGATGTCGAGCGGATCATCTCCGCCCTGCCGGACAATCGTCAGACGATGCTGTTCTCGGCGACTATGCCGGGTGCGGTTGTCACCATGGCTCGTCGCTACATGAGTCAGCCCACTCACATTCGCGCGGTCAATGAGCAGTCGGCTCACGAAAAGACTGCGAACATCAAGCAGTTCGCCTATCGTGCACACGCCATGGACAAGGCTGAGCTTGTCGGCCGCGTCCTGCAGTCAGAGGGCCGCGGCCGAACCATCATCTTCGCCAAAACCAAGCGCACCGCCGACCGTCTGGCCGAAGAGCTCACGGATCGCGGTTTCAACGCCCGTCCGCTGCACGGAGATCTCAACCAGCAGGCGCGAGAGCGCGCTCTGAAGAACTTCCGCACCGGCAAAACCGACATTCTGGTCGCCACCGATGTCGCTGCCCGCGGCATCGACGTTGAGGATGTCACCCACGTCATCAACTACCAGTGCCCGGATGACGAAAGCACCTACATTCACCGGGTGGGCCGCACTGGTCGTGCCGGCAGCACCGGCATCGCGATCACACTCGTCGACTGGGACGACATTCCGCGCTGGAACATGATCGCGCGCACTCTGGAGCAGGACCTCGAAGCCAAGGAAACCTACTCCACGTCCTCTCACCTGTTTGAAGAGCAGAACATTCCCAAGGGCACCAAGGGGCGCCTGCCGCGGGCTCAGGCTGCGCGGTCTGAAGGTTCGGGCGGACGCTCTGGACGCGGCGGTGACAAGAGAAGACCAGCACGCGGCGAGCGCCGTCGCGATGACAGCAGACCTCGGCGCCCGCGTCGCCGCACCCGCGGGGGCAAGAGCGTCGAGCAGGGTTCAGTCGCGCAGAAGTCCGATTCAGCGCAGCAGCCGAAGAACTCTGGTGGAGATGCCCCGAAACCTCGTCGCCGTCGCCGTCGCACCCGGGGTGGAGCTTCCGAAGGCTGACCAGCTTCAGAAAGTGCCGAACGGCTCAGGCTTCGAGGATCTCGACTCCGCGAGCTCGTTCGGCGATTCTTTCCAGCTGCTCCGGTTCGGTGGTGTTCTCCCCGAGCCGGTTCGGCTTTCCCGCGCCGTGGTAGTCGGATGATCCCGTGACGATGAGGTCGTGCTTCGCAGCCATGCGCCGCAGTCGGCGTCGGCCTTCGGGTGGGTTGTCCCTGTGTTCGATTTCCAGGCCGTCCAGCCCTGCCTCAATGAGTTCGCGAATAGCCGCATCGCCGAGTACGCGGCCGCGAGCTGATGCCAGCGGATGAGCGAACACGGCGACTCCCCCGGCGTCGTGAACCATGTGCACCGCGTCGATCGCGGAGATCGCTGGGATCGGAACGTAGTACGGTCCGCGCGGCGAAAGCAGATGGGCGAACGCCGCGGTCCGGTCGGCTGCGAATCCGCCTGCCACGAGTGCATCGGCAATGTGCGGCCGCCCTATTGTAGTTTCGGGGCCTACGACTGCCAGAAGATCGTCCCAGTTCAGCGGGAAGTCTCTGCTGAGCAGTTCGACCATGCGCCGGCCCCTTTCCAGGCGGGCTCTGCGCATATCGGCAATCGCGGCAGCAAGCTCTGTGCCCTCGGGATTGTGCAGATAGCTCAGCAGGTGCACTGTCACCCCGTCGTGTTTGCACGAGACTTCCATACCGCGCACCAGGCTGATGCCCTCCCGCTTGGCAGCCGTGGCCGCCTCGGCCCATCCGCGGACCGTGTCGTGATCTGTGAGCCCCACGGTCGTCAAACCGGCCTGCGCGGCTTCTTTCAGCAGTTCGCCAGGCGGCTGTGTGCCGTCGGAGAAGCTCGAGTGGGTGTGCAGATCGATCGACATGCCACACAGTCTACTGAGGCGACTGACACGACAGGGCTGGCGACTATGCTGGTGGCATGACTACTGATCAGGCTCTTGAAGACCGTGTCAACAACCGTTCCCGCAGGCCGAACTCAAAAGCATTCCGCGATTTTGTAGCTCAGGGGTGGGAGCGCACTCCCGTTCCCGCCGAAGCCCTCGAAGCGTCCCGCTTCACCCCCGCCCGCCGCGAAGCAGTCTCCCAGGCGTTTCCCGGCGAAAGGGTTGTCGTGCCGGCCGGAAGTCTCAAGGTCCGGTCCAATGACACCGACTATCCTTTCCGCCCGCACTCGGCGTTCATTCATCTGACCGGGCTGCACGCTGATCTCGAACCGGACTCGGTGCTGGTGTTCGAACCGACCGAAAACGGCCACGATGTCACGTTCTACTTCAGCCCGCGTGCAGGAGCGGACACAGAAGAGTTCTTTTCGGACTCACGCTACGGCGAATACTGGGTCGGCAAGCGCCCGGAGCTGGAAACCATGGAGACCATGACAGGCGTGTCCTGCCGGCCCGTCTCCGAAGCCGCCGATTCGATCACGAAAGACCTCGGAAGCACGTCGGTGCGTCTGCTGCGCGGTGCTGACACCAGCCTTGAAGCCCAGGTTGATTCCGCTCGACGGGCAGTCCAGGCCGACCTCGAGGCCAGCCAGGCCGGTGACGACGAACTCGCCCAGTTCCTGTCTGAGCTGCGCCTGATCAAGGACGACTACGAGATCAGCGAAGTCCGCCGGGCAATCGCCATCACCCGCGACGGGTTCGACCACATCATCGACAGCCTCGACGAAGCCGTAGGCCACCACCGCGGCGAGAGGGTCATCGAAACCGCATTCTGGAAGGCCGCCCGCACCGAGGGCAACAACGTCGGCTACGAAACGATCGCCGCTGCCGGCAACAACGCCTGCACCCTCCACTGGACGAAGAACACCGGCAAGGTCAACCCCGGTGATCTTCTGCTGGTAGACGCCGGGGCAGAAGCCGACAGCCTGTACACGGCCGACATCACCCGCACCATCCCGATCGGCGGTCGCTTCACGGATGTCCAGGCGCGCATCTACGACGCGGTCCTTGAAGCTGCCGATGCCGCCTTTGCCCTCGCCGGTGAGCACGTCAACCGGCCCGTGAAGTTCGCGGAGATTCACGACGCCGCTATGCGCGTCATCGCGCATCGGCTGGAAGAGTGGGGGCTTCTGCCCGTTTCGGCTGAGGAATCGCTCAAACCGGAAGGGCAGCAGCACCGCCGGTGGATGGTCCACGGCACCAGCCACCACCTGGGTCTGGACGTTCACGACTGCGCTCAGGCGCGTGCTGACATGTATCTGGGAGCTGATCTCAAGCCGGGCATGATCTTCACGATTGAGCCGGGGCTGTACTTCAAGGAAGAGGATCTGCTGCTGCCCGAAGAGTACCGCGGCATCGGCGTGCGGATCGAAGACGACATTCTCGTCACCGACGACGGCGTGGAAAACCTGTCAGTCGGCTTCCCGCGAACCCGCGAAGAAATCGAAGCCTGGGTGCAGGGGCGCAGCTGAGTGGAACCGGGCCGTCTGCTTCCCGGGGTCGGTCCCGAGCACATCGGTGTGCGGGTCGGCACGTGCGCTGTGGAATCTCTCAGCGGTGTCACGGCTCTCATTCCGCCCGCGGGAAGCACGGTCGGGGTTGATTCCCGAGGTGGGGGTCCGGCCACGCACGAAACCGACATCGCCCGGCCGGGAACTCTGCCGTTCGGTGCTGACGGGATTGTGCTGACCGGCGGCAGTGCTCTGGGACTGGCCTGCGCCCGAGGAGTGCAGGACCGCCTGGTGGAGGCTGGTGTGGGCACACCGGTTGCGGGCACCCGGGTGCCGATTGTTCCCGCTGCCGCGATCTTCGACATCGGCCGGGGCGGTCCGCCTTCTCCCCCATCGGCTCCGGATGGCTATCGGGCGGCGGACAATGCGCTGAATCGCCCGGCTGCCACCGCTGCCGCCCTGTGTGAGTTCCGCGGCAGCGCAGGTGCCGGCATCGGCGCGTGGACAGGCCGGGGCTTCTGCCGAGGCGGAATGGGCTGTGCGTCCATTCTCACCGCCGACGGGCAGTGGGTAAGTGCGGTCGTCATCGCAAACCCGATGGGCACCGTGTTTGAGCCTGGCGGCAGACTGGCCGCCGCGGGTGTGCTCAGCGCCTACGGACTGCAGCTGCCGTCGGCTGATCCGGAAGAGACCTCCCGCATGAGCGAACGTGCTCGACAGCGTCAAGAACAGGCGCCGACGAACACGACGATTGCCGTCATCTGCACTGATGCTTCTCTGACAGACTCACAGACAACCCGGCTGGCGGCATCCGCCCACGCCGGCATCGCCCGGGCCGTGTGGCCCTCACACACCATGTTCGACGGTGATACCGTCTTCGCTCTCAGCACCGGCCAGCGTCCGGGCAGCTCAGCGGCTGGCGCCGCCGGGGATTGCGCGGCTTCAGTCGAAATGCTCACGCGGCTCAATATCGCAGCAGCCGATGCTCTGTCGGCTGCAATCGTCGATGCGGTGCTCACCGCAGGCGGTCAGCACTGCCGACCTGCCAGCGCTGATCTTCCACCGGCGCTCGCCGATGTCTTTCCGCAGCTGTACAGCTCATGGAGCCGACACGCGCGACAGCGCCTGGACACGGTGCTGGCGGTGGCGGACACCGCGAAGCCGCGCTGAATGGCGGCGAAGTAGAATAGCCAGTCGAATATCGTCGTCAGAGGAAGGCCGGTCAGTGACATCTCCCAACAGGGACGCGGTCTATGAAGCCCTCAAAGGCGTCATAGACCCTGAAATCCGCCGCAGCATCGTCGAACTGGGTATGCTCGACGAGTTCACCATCGCGCAAGACGGCACCGTCGACGTCCGGGTTCTGCTGACAGTAGCCGGCTGTCCGCTCAAGGACACCATCATCAGCGACACCACGAAGGCCGTGCAGGCCGTTGACGGTGTCACTGCGGTCAACGTGGAGCTGGGCACCATGACACCCGAGCAGCGCCAGGAGATGCGCGAAAAGCTCCAGGGCCCCGGCGCCTCGCGCCCCATCCCCTTCAACGAACCGAACTCGCTCACCCGCGTCTACGCGGTGGCCTCCGGCAAGGGCGGCGTGGGGAAGTCCTCCGTGACCGCCAACCTCGCTGTCGCCCTGGCCCAGCAGGGCCTGTCCGTGGGTGTTGTGGACGCTGACATCTACGGCTTTTCCATCCCCGGCATGCTGGGACTGTCCGGCAACCCCACGCGCGTGGACGACATGATCATCCCGCAGGTGGCGCACAACGTAAAGGTCATGTCGATCGGTATGTTCGTCCCGCCGTCACAGCCTGTCGTGTGGCGCGGCCCCATGCTGCACCGCGCTCTGCAGCAGTTCCTCACCGACGTGTTCTGGGGCGACCTCGACATTCTGCTGCTTGACCTGCCGCCGGGTACGGGCGACATTGCCATTTCGGTGGGCCAGCTGCTGCCCACTTCGGAACTTCTGGTGGTCACCACTCCGCAGCAGGCGGCCGCTCAGGTTGCCGCACGCGCCGGCACGGTGGCCACGCAGACCCGCCAGCGCATTGCCGGTGTTGTTGAGAACATGTCCTGGCTCGAACTGCCCTCGGGTGAGCGCATGGAGATCTTCGGTTCCGGAGGCGGAACCGAGGTTGCCGAACAGCTGACCCGCACCACGGGGGCTAAAGTTCCCCTCTTGGGCCAGATTCCCCTGGACGAACCGGTTCGCTCCGGCGCAGACGCCGGGGCACCGGCGGTTCTGTCGCACCCAGACTCCCCCGCCTCGGTCACGCTGCGCGCAATTGCCCAGCAGCTCAGCCGCCGTTCGCGAGGCCTCGCCGGTCGTTCGCTGGGACTGTCGCCGGCCTGAGCGCTGCAGACAGCTGAAGAAGAGGGGCGTGCGAGGTGTTGAACCTTCGCACGCCCCTCTTCTGGTTTCACAACAGTGGGTCGGCTGTCAGGTGGCTTCCGTATCGAACGGCGCCGGTTTCGATGTGTCGCGCTGGCTGGCCTGTTCGGAGTACCTCTGCAGCGGTGAGAGCCGCATGGGCTCAAGGGGGCGATCGTCAGCAGGTTCAGGCTCATCGTCTTCCATGAGGGCTTCACGCACGATCCGGCGCGGGTCGTACTGGCGAGGATCGAACTTCTGCCAGTCGACGTCTTTGAAGTCATCGCCCATTTCGTCCTGCACGCTGTCGCGCAGGCTGACTATCTGCCGACGCAGGGTCTTCACGAAATCACGCAGCTGGGCGGCGTACTCCGGCATGCGCTGGGGTCCTACGACAATGAGAACAACAAGCACGATGATGATGAACTCAGTCCCGTTGATCCCGAACATGCACACCATTCTAAGCCGTGGCAACCACCGCCTTCCGCCGAGGTCAAGCACGCGCTTGGGCCTGTGACTATGCTTATCTCACGGGGTTTTGCAAGCCCGAAGCGAGCGAATGCTGAACAGGAGGAGCGATTGTCCAGGAACTGGGCGGCTGACAGCCACTACGCTTCTCGGTTCAACACCGCGACAGCTGCGGAAGAAGCTGCGCGCACAATCGCGGCCGACTACCAGAGTGCACCGCTTGGCGCCACATCGGCCAGACTGGTGACGATGCTCGTCAAGCTGACGGGTGCCAAGAACGTCGTCGAGCTCGGCACGGGCACCGGAGCTTCAACCTTGGCGATACTCGCCGGACTCGGGCCCGGCGGAATGCTCACCAGCGTCGACATCGACCGTGAGCGGCAGTCGGTCGCCGCTGAACTGGCCGAGGTCGCCGGTTTCAAAGCCCACCGGATCCGGTTCATTCAGGGCTTCGCAGAATCTGTTCTCAGCCGACTCTCACCGGGTGGCTACGACTTCGTCTTCGTTGACACCGACCCCGCGGGCTTTCCGGAGATCGTGCCGCAGGCATTGACGAAAGTGCGCAGCGGTGGGCTGCTGGTAGTCAATGACGCTCTGGGGTCGGGAACCGTCGCTGACCCTGCGACCCGCGACGCCACCTCGACTGCTCTGCGCCGTGTTCTGGCCGATCTTCAAGATTCCCCCAACCGCGTACTCCTGCCCGTTGATGCGGGACTGCTTGCGGTGCGGCACTGATCCCAGAACGAAAAATCCCGCCCTCCCCACCGGGAGAACGGGATTTGCGAAGCGATGATCAGCCGTCAAGAGCTCCGGCAAGGACACCCTTGAGATCCTGAGCTTCGTCCTGGCTGATTTCAATTACCAGACGACCGCCGCCTTCGACGGGCAGGCGAAGGACATAGCCGCGTCCCTCTTTCGTCACTTCAAGAGGGCCGTCACCAGTGCGAGGCTTCTGAGCTGCCATTCCAAATCCTTTCGCCGAACACAGTTATCAGCCATTATCCAACACTTTGTAGGGTTTCGCACATAACGAGACCATCTTCGTCATACGCGCACCGATCACGGCGGGAAGCCCGTTGGCGGGACAAGACGCCATAGAAGCGATATCCACAGCAGCTGCAGAATCGTGAAGCCGATGAGCGCAGTGGCCAAAGCGGTGCGGGATCGACTGCGCGCCTGCACCATCGCCAGTCCGAACATCGGCAGGATCAGGCGCAGGGTTGAAGTCTGCGGAGTGAAGAACATCAGCAGATACACGGCGTAGCCGAACAGGAACTGCTTCTGCGTCCGGCCGATCAGCTCACCGCTCGGTCCGAGTGTTCCCCACACGAACAGCACGATCAGCAGTGCCAGCGCAATCGGCCCCCACCAGCCCAGGTAGCGGGTCGATGCGGTCAGCCACTGCGTGAAGACCTCCGTGTGTCCCGTCCACGCGGCCTCGGTCTTCCTGTACGCGTCGAACTCTCCTGTGAGCATCCAGGCGCCCAGCGGCTGCAGCACTGCAAAGAAGCACGACAGCACACCCAGCGTCCACGACGTGACGGCTTCGCGCACCGGATACGGCTCTGTTCTTCGTCGACGAATCCGGTCCAGCAGGTGGATGAGCATGAAGAACGAAAACGCCACCCCTATGGGCCTGGCGAGGTCCATGAGCAGAACGGCCGGAATGGCCAGCACATAGCGACGAGCGTCAACGCACAGCAGGGCCAGGGCCAAGAAGAAGATGCCGGCGGCTTCCGAATAGCCCGTCGAGAACACGGCCGCCGCGGGAAAGAAGAAGACGAGCGCCGTCCCGGCGAGAGCGCGGACACCATCTGCGTGCCGACGGAACAGATACAGAATGGCGATCGCTGCGGCAAGCCCGAAGATGTGCGACACGATCGGCGAGAGGATCTTGTAGTCAATGCCCGTAAGGTCGCGCAGCCAGCCGACGATCGTGGGGTGCAGCGGATAGAAGGCCCACTGGTTCTGCTTGACTTCGCCGCTGTCATTGAGCGGAAGGACTCGCGGATAGCCTTCATCGGCAATTCGGCGGTACCAGTCAGCATCCCAAAACCCCAGAAACTCATAGAGAGTCGGCGGTTTGTTCTCCGACCAGAACGTGGGCGCCTGGAAGCGCATGACAATGCTGAACAGCAGCAGTGACACCGCACGGCTGACGGCATACACAAGCGCGGCCTGCGCCCACACCGGCAGCCGCAGCAGCGACGAAGTCAGCTGCTCGGCGGAAAACCACGACGTGCGTTCCCGCGCTGCTTCACTGTTCGCTTGAGACACCGTCTGCTTCTTCGAGTTCTTCTATGCGTGCAACAAGGATCTCGATGGCCCGATCGACCTGATCCCGGCGGTAGCCGCCGACGGCCGGTGAGAACCGCATCTGGGCGATATCAGCCGCGGATGCATCCTGCGAGGGCAGAGCTGCTTCGGGTTGACTCATACCGGAGTCGAAAATGCCGAAGGCGCCGGCGGCAGCCGCTGCGAACATGATGAGAGCAGCGCACACTCCAATGATCATCCAGGCCATGGGCCTATCCTCTCACAGGTGCTCAGCGCAGGCCCCGCTGTGCGCGCACCGGCGGCCGCAGACCGCGTATGCCCACAACCACATCAACCGCCTGACGGGTTTCTGCCGGGTCGTGCGTGCGGATGACGGCGGCGCCTGCATCAACCGCCAGCGCGGTGGCGGCAATCGTGGCAGCCAGGCGATCGTTCGGCCCCTGCGAGCCCACGAGCTCGCCCACGAAGTCTTTGCGCGAGATCGCGAGCATCACAGCGCTCTCCCCGGCCGTGAGCATGCCGAGGTCCCGCATAACAGCAGCCGACTGATAGGTGTTCTTTCCGAAGTCTGGTGTCGGGTCAAGAATGATGGCCCGCTCGGGTACGCCTGCCGCCAGCGCCTTTGTGCGCAGCTGCGCAAGCCCCGCCATGACCGTGGGCATGACCTCAGCCGAAGACAGTCCCAACTGATTGCGATGCGCGTCCGTCCGCGGCGTCAGGCCGCCGGTGTGGGAGCAGACCAAGCCGGCCTTCGCCTCGGCGGCGGCGTATGCGACGTCCGGATCAGCACCCGCCCACGTGTCGTTGATCAGGCCAGCACCGGCCTGAACGGCAGCGCGGGCTACCGGCGCCCGGTAGGTATCACACGAGATGAGCACATCCGGGTGCTCCTCGGCCAAAGCAGAGATCACCGGTGTGACCAGAGCAATCTCCTCGGCTTCAGACACGGCCGGCCCGCGACCGGCACGCACTCCCCCGATGTCGAGGATCCGGGCGCCTTCGCCGACGGCTGGCTCGGCGCTGCGCAGAGCATCATCGACGGTTGCGGCAGACGTGTAGAAAGAATCCGTCGACCGGTTGATGACGGCCATGATGACCGGCTGCAGCGGCCCTGCCTCAACCCCGCGAACTCGGAACGTCACGGACGAAAACGACCGGTGGGAATCGGCTTGTCAGCGGATTCGTGAATAAAGGCTATGGCTTCATCGACCGAATCGGTCAGGTGGAACAGTTCAGCATCACCTGGCGAAATCGTGCCGCGTTCAACGAGCGCGGTGCGAATCCAATCGACGAGACCCGACCAGAAATCCGTGCCCATGAGCACCACCGGGTAGCGGTTCTTCTTGCGGGTCTGGACAAGTGTGAGGGCCTCAAACAGCTCATCGAGGGTTCCAAAGCCGCCGGCCAGCACAATTGCTGCCGAGGAGTACTTCATGAACATCGTCTTGCGCACGAAGAAGTAGCGGAAGTTGATGCCGATGCCCACGTAGGGGTTGAGCCCCGATTCGAACGGCAGCTCGATGCCCAGCCCCACCGATGTCCCGCCGGCTTCGGCCGCGCCCTTGTTGCCGCCCTCCATGATTCCGGGCCCGCCTCCGGTGACAACAGCATAGCCCTCGGCCACGAGTCTGCGGCCGAGCTCTTCGGCCAGGGCGTACTCCTCTGTTCCTTCGTTCAGGCGCGCAGAGCCGAAGATCGACACCGCCGTCGGCAGTCCTGCCAGCGAACTGAACCCCTCGATGAACTCCGCGTGGATCCGCATGGTCCGCCACGGGTCTTCGTGTACCCACTCCGAATCCGGGCGGTTGTCCAGCAGCCTCTGGTCAGCGGTTGTCTCCGGTACGTGCTGGCTGCGCAGGTGCAGTGACCCCTTCGTGTAGAAGAGTTCGTCGTTCGAAATATCAGAGCTGGTCATAGTGTCCTTTCACGAAAAAGGCGGGGCGGGCACAGTGCCCCACCCCGCCTTCGCCCAGCCGTCAGTGCGACGGGTAGGTCCGATGCTTTTCGCCGGTGTAGATCTGGCGCGGACGGCCGATGCGGGTGGTGTCGTCACCGCGCATTTCAATCCACTGGGCAATCCAGCCGGGCAGACGGCCCATGGCGAAGATCACCGTGAACATGTCCGTGGGGAATCCAAGGGCCTTGTAGATCAGGCCGGTGTAGAAGTCGACGTTCGGGTACAGTTTGCGGCTGACGAAGTAGTCGTCGTCAAGGGCAACCTTCTCCAGCGCAGTTGCCAGATCAAGCAGGTCGTCGTTGCCGCCCTGTTCTTCGATGATGTCGTGTGCGGTGTGCTTGATGATGGCAGCGCGCGGGTCGTAGTTCTTGTAGACCCGGTGGCCAAAGCCCATCAGCCGCACGCCGCGCTCTTTGTTCTTGACCCGCTCCATGTAGCTTTCAGCGCCGTCGTCGGACTGCGAAATCTCTTCGAGCATTTCCAGCACTGCGGAGTTCGCGCCGCCGTGCAGCGGACCGGCAAGTGCGTTGATGCCGGCGACAATCGACTGGTAGAGGTTGGCCTCCGACGAACCGACCAGGCGCACCGAAGATGTCGAGCAGTTCTGTTCGTGGTCTGCGTGCAGGATGAACAGCAGGTCAAGTGCCTTGCGGACATTCTCACTGTCGGCGAATTCTTCGCCGGTGACGCCGAAGTTGCTGCGGAAGAAGTTGCCGACGAGGCCGTACTGCGGTTCGGGGCGGACGACTGAGTCAACGCCGAAGCGGCGACGGTGGGCAAGAGCGGTCAGAACCGGCATGGCTCCGAGCAGGCGAACGGCAGCTTCTTCCATCTGTGCGTCGTCGTAGACGTCGATGGTGTCCTGGTTGAAGGTGCCCAGAGCCGAAACGGCGGTTGAGAGGATCGACATGGGGTGGGCGTCTTCTGGCATGGCCGCGACGATGTCGTAGACGCCCTGGGGAACTTCCACGTGCTGGGCGATGCGGTCTTCGAAGGCTTTCAGCTGTTCAGCAGTGGGCAGTTCGCCCTTGATGAGGAGGTAGGCGACTTCGACGAATGATGCGTTCTCGGCGAGGTCTTCGATGGCATAGCCGCGGTAGCGCAGGATGCCTTCAGCCCCGTCGATGAAGGTGATGGCGGAAGTTGACGGGGCGGTGTTGCCGAAGCCGGGGTCAAACGTCACACGGTCGCTTTCGGTCAGGAGCTTGCTGATGTTCAGCCCCTCAGTACCGGCTGTTGACCCGATGCCTTCGAGTTCGAGCTCATGGTCATCTACCCGAAGGAAGCCGTCCGCCGCCATTGATTCTCCTCTGTTCGAACTTCGCACTCTCTGTTCCGCTGTGGTTGAGAGACATGAAGAAGATTACCCAATTGTGGGAAAAACAGTAAATCGCTGAGAGTTCACTCAACGTGTGATATTTGAGCTTCCGCGCAGTCGTTGCGCTGCCGCGCAGATCCTGTCGTCCGGTGCTGTCAGGGCAAGCCGGACGTGCTGCCCGCCCTCTGGTCCGTAGATGAAGCCGGGGCCGGCCATAATGCCCAGTCCAGCCAGCCACTCCAGCGTTGCCATGCAGTCTTCGCCGCGGGTTGCCCACAGGTACAGGCCCGCTTCCGAATGGTCGATGCGCAGCCCAGCCTGTTCGACGGCAGGGCGCAGAATCTCACGGCGGCGCCGGTAGGCTTCACGCTGCTGTTTCCAGTGCGCATCGTCGTTCAGTGCGGCAACCATCGCGGCCTGAACGGGCGCGGGAACAATCATGCCCTGATGCTTGCGCGTGGTGGTCAGCTCGCGGATGAGCACCCGGTCGCCCGTGACGAATGACGCTCGGTATCCGGCGAGGTTTGACTGCTTCGACAGCGAGTAAACACTCAGCACACCGCTGCGGTCATCCCCGATGACGTCCGGGTCCAGCACTGACGGGGTCGGCCTTTCGCCCCTCCAGTTGAGAGCTGCGTAGCATTCATCCCCGGCCACCACAGTGCCGTGGCGACGCGCTTCTGCAACGACCGCCCGCAGCTCTTCCAGCGAATCAATGCGACCGGTGGGATTGCTCGGCGAATTGAGCCACAGCAGTCCCACGCCTTCCAGCGATGCTCCCGCGGCAATGTCGGCAGCATTGATGCGCACGCATTCGACACCGGCCAGGCGCGCACCGATTTCGTACGTGGGGTACGCCTGGGACGGGCAGGCCACACGCAGTCCCAGTCGAGCGAGCCCCAGCAGGCTCGGCAGGGCGGCAACGAACTCTTTCGACCCGACGGTCGGCAGGATTTCACTGTCCGGGTCAAGTTCGATTCCCCGCACGCGCTTGGACCAGCTGGCAATCGCTTCGCGCAGCTGTGCCGTGCCGTCGACTGTGGGGTAGCCCGGAGCGTCTGCCGCGGCCCGCAGGGCCTCCTGCACGAGTTCCGGTGTGGGATCGATGGGCGTGCCGATCGAAATGTCGACGATGCCACCGGGGTGTGCTTCGGCTGTCTGCCGTACGGCGGCCAGGCGGTCCCACGGGTAGGCCTCCAGGTGAAGGCCGTAGCGTTCGTAGGTCACTCGTCGTGTTCCTGTTTGGGAAGTGCTGCGACGATCGGGTGGTCGTAGCCGACATTGCCGACTCCGGCGGCACCGCCGGGAGAGCCGAGGTCGTTGAAGAAGTCGACATTGGCCGTGTAGTACTCCGCCCACTCTTCTGGAACATCGTCTTCGTAGTAGATGGCCTCAACGGGGCAGACCGGTTCGCAGGCGCCGCAGTCCACACATTCGTCGGGGTGGATGTAGAGCATCCGCTCGCCTTCGTAGATGCAGTCAACGGGACATTCGTCGACGCAGGCGAGGTCCTTGAGGTCAACACAGGGCTGGGCAATGATGTAGGTCACTGGGGCTCCTTCTGCTGAGCGTGCGGTGACACGCTCCCGGCTGAATTCGTCTGGTCCAAGACTACTCCCCCGCTAAGGTGGTGACGTTTCCAGTCTCGGTCGCCATCGGAGGTCAGAAGAGTGTTCGAACCGCAGCCGGGCATGCGCGTGGTCATCCGCTACAGCGACGGCGGACAGCTGACAGACGCTCTCGGGAGTGTTCTCGCCGCAGATGCTGACTCCGTGACGGTCGACTCCAAGCGCGGCCCCGTGCGGATTGATCGGTCCTCAATTGAGCTCGCCCACGAAATCCCACCGGCGCCTCAGCGCCCCGGCCCTGTCCACTCCACGGTGTCGACAGCGGATCTGCGCCGCATTTCAGCGCAGGTGTGGCTGCCGGGTGAAACCGTGTGGCTCAACCGGGACGCGGTTGCCGAAGAGCTCAGCTCTGATGAGGGTGCGCAGTCGGCAGTGGAGTCCGGGTGGCTTCTGCGCGCCGCTCCCGGGGCCGATGCGCGGGCGAACTCCGCCCTCGTGCTCACCGACCCTCAGTTCCCCGCGGAAGAGGCCCTGGGGGCCGTTCAGAAGTGGTACGCCGACCGAGACCTTCACCCTGCCCTGCAGATCTTCTCAGCTGGAGCACAAGGCGAACTCGACTCCGCCTCGGCCCAGGTGTCCCAGCTGCTGCGACCGGCAGGTTTCACCCCCAGCGACACCTGGATCACGATGACAGCTCCGGCCCGCGAAGCCGCTGGTGCCGCCCAGCCGCCGCAGGGGCTCGAGATCGTGCAGTCCGACAGGGCCCACGCGGTGCACTTGTCAGCGTGGGGTCATGACGACACCGAGGACATGCGCGCGCTTGTCCACAGTGCACCGCAGGTGATTATTCTCTCAGCCGTCGCAGTGCACCCTGATGGGTCGAAGTCGCTTGTGGGTGCTGTGCGGCTGGCTGTTGCCAGCAAGTGGGGCTGGTTGGACAATCTGGTTGTCAATCCGCAGCTTCGCCGCCGCGGTGCCGGGAGGGCCCTCGTGCAGGCTGCCGCCCGCTTGGCTGCGGTTCAGGGCATTCGGTCTCTCGGCTGCGATGTTCCCGCGGCAAACGAAGATGCGACGGCGCTGCTGTCCAGTTTGGGCTTTGCGGAGCACCACCGCTTCTGGTTCGCAGTGCAGAACGACGCGGCGCAGAACCAGGGAGCCTAGTCGCACTCAATCCGATTGACCGGCGAGTACACGGTCGTGAACTGATCCTTGCTCACTTTGCCGGTCTCAATGTTCTTCATCGTGCGATAGATCGTGATCGACCAGCCGCCCCTGGGCGATTGCGGTTTGCAGCTCGGCCCGGACTTCTTCACGGTGGACGGACTCGTGTGGGCAAAGCGGCCCGATTTTCCGGCTTCGACTTCGAGAGTCTTCTCACCCTTGATTTCAGCATTGACCTTGCCGTCGGACACCGACATGTGAAGCACGACTGGTTTGTCCGAGGTGTTGGTGAAGGCCATGTCGATCGAATGCCAGTCGAGCGTGGCTTCGCGACCCTCCGGGTAGCGCGAAATATAGCGCGAGTGGGCTTTGTGCTCGTCCAGCTGCATACCGGAGAAGAACGCGGCGTTGAACAGCGTCGTCGACACCTGCGAAACGCCGCCGCCGTAGTCGTCTTTCATCTCTCCACCCGAGATCACACCGGCTTTGCGATAGCCGTTGGCGGCGGTGCGCTTCCCGAGTGCTTTGTTGAGGCTGAACTGCTCACCCGGCTGAACAACGGTGCCGTCGACCTTTCCGGACGCGACTTTGAGGTTCGTGTCTCGACCCGCCTGTGACGAGTACGGGGTGGAGAACTTGCCGATCGTCTCCATCTTCATGTTCTTGGCATCGTCTGTCGTAAATGACGCCTTCTTCGCAGTCAGGGGAACCTCGGCCCTGCGGTCGTCAGCTGACAGGGCGGCGTCGACGGCTTTCTGCACATCAGCGTCCTTTGCCGAAATCCCGTCCTTCGAAGGCACCACCGACATCTTGCCGTCGGAGAACTCAAAGCTGGCGTTCTGGGCTTCTTCGCCCACACCGTCGTTTTCCTCAAACAGCGCTGTCTTCAGCGCCTTGCCGTCGAGTTCCAGAGCGAGTTCGGAGTCTCTGGGAACAAAGGAAGCCGCCTGGGCAATTGCCTTGGGTGAGAGCTTGAGTTCTTCACCGGACTTTTCGCCGGCTGCCTCCAAGATCACCGGGGATGCGACGGCCGGTTCGGCAATATCCGTTTTTGCCCGCTGTGCTTCAGCATCGGTGATGTCGGGCTCAACGGCCTCCGCCTCCGCGCTCAGGGGTTTACCGTCCTGTGCGGGCCACTGGGTCTCAACGGCATCGACAATGTCCGCTGCTGTGACCTCGCGCCCGTTTTTGCCCTCGGTGATTTCCGGCTTGTCCCCGGAGAAGGCCAGCTCGGCGTTCTTCGGAGTCACGCTGAGGTCTTCAGCCAAAGATTCCGCCGTCGTGTCGAGCGCCTGGCTGTCGACCTCAATGGCCAGTGATTTGTGGTTTGGCCTTCCGGTCAGGCCGCGAAAGATGTCAACTGGGTTGAACCGGGCGCCGGTGAGCGCATCGACCGTGTTTTCGGCCGAATAGTCCAGCGAAACATCAGCCGGTGAGAACTCGGCCTCCGTGCCCTCCCCCGCACTGAGCAGGACGGGTGCTTCAGAACGCTCCGCAAGCCCTTCGTCGAGAGCCTTCACGGCTTCCTCGCGGCTCATCGAGCCGATATCGATTCCAGCCACGTGAGTTCCGGCGGGAACAGCCCGGCCCGTCCAAAAAGCCAAAGCCACATAGCCGATGACAACAACCGCGGCAGCCGTCAGGGTGGCCCGCAGAGCTTTTGACATATCAGAGCTTTCGGTTTGTGCGCAGACTCGGCAGGGTGAATGACAAGACGGCGGCGATGATCATGGGTCCGAAAAGCCAGGCCACGGATCGCAGAGTCCCAGTGACCAGGACACTGCCGCCGGGAAGCAGGGCCGGCTGTGAGCCGATGAACGCCGTCAGGCTCATGGTCACCGCGCTGAGCACGAGTGCCGCAGTTGAGCGGTTGGCTTCGGCGACGTACCACAGCACGCAGCCGGCCAGAGCCAGTGCCAAAAGCAGTCCCCACGGCACAATGACCGCCTGTCCGGCAAGATCGAACAGGGACGCTCCCAGATGCTGAAATGTGCCGAGAGCACCGGCGATGAACCCGAGGAAGACACTTGAGAACACCATCGCTGCAGGAGTGGGCGGCTCTGGGTGGTCATCCTCAACCAGGAACTCGAGGATGTCGGCACCGGATGCACCGCGGGGGGCTGTGAAGTATTCGGTGTCCAGCAGCACGGTGCCGATGTTGTTCGACAGGGCGTAGAAATCCCCGGCAACCTGCAGCTGAGTGGCGTGGGCTGCCATCGCGCGGGCTTTGCGGGCGCGCTGAGCGCTGATGTCCTGGCTGAGAACAACAGGGTCTTCGGCCGGGATCGTGGGGACTTTTTGGGCGGCTTCGAAGCCGGTGAGGTCGAAGCCGGGACGGTCCACGTTGAACATCTGGTCGACGGCATCCTGGGGTGTGTCGACGTAGATGATCCGCGCCCGATGTTTGCGTTTGAGCTTCGACATCGCGCGCAGTGTTGCTTCGTGCACGCGCACGTGGTCCGGATGGCCGTATCCCCCGCCTGCCGGGTAGGTCACGACGAGGCGCGGCCGACGGTCTTCGATGACTGCTGCAATATATGCGGCGACGTCATCGACTTTCGCTGCGCACAGCGATTCGGGCGGGGTGTCCGCTGGCACCTGCGCATGGCCGTCAGGACCCCATTCCATTCCCGAGTCCTCAAAGCGGCGTTCTGGCAGCTGACCGGCCCCGCCGGTGGGAGTGCCGAGAAACGCCCAGTCGTCCACGCCGAGGACTCTCATCGCATCGGCAAGCTCGCCCTCCCTGTGGGCGGCCAGCGCTTCGCGGCGGCCTTCCAGGGTGCTTGACAGCGGACCGATGACCTCACCGCCCTCCCCGCGGGTGGCGGTGAGGACCGTGAGGGGCACCTGAGCTTCGCGCAGTCTGGCAATGGTGCCGCCGGTGAGGATAGATTCGTCGTCCGGATGGGCGTGGACGAAGAGGACTCCGTCCATCAGGAATCCCGGCGACGGCGGGCGTTGGCCGCCTTGCGCCGCTCAGCCTGGTCGAGGATGACCTTCCGCAGGCGAATGGCGCCGGGAGTCACTTCGACGCATTCGTCTTCCGCGGCGAATTCAAGGGACTCTTCGAGCGTGAGTCTGCGCGAGGGGGCCAGGTGTTCGAAGCTGTCGGCGCTGGCTGCGCGCATATTCGTGAGCTTCTTTTCCTTGGTGATGTTGACGTCCATGTCTTCGTTGCGGCTGTTCTCGCCGACGATCTGGCCCTCGTAGACCTCCGAGGTGGGTTCGACAATGAACGAACCGCGCTCCTGCAGGGCGATCATGGCGTACGGGGTTGCCGCACCCGCGCGGTCGGCGACGAGCGAACCGGTGTTGCGGAACTCGATTTCACCGGCCCACGGCATGTAGCCGGCGCTGATGGAGTTGGCAATGCCCGCACCGTGGGTTTCGGTGAGGAACCGCGTGCGGAAGCCGATGAGACCGCGTGCCGGGACCCGGAACTCGATGCGGACCCAGCCGGTGCCGTGGTTTGTCATCGACTCCATCTGGCCCTTGCGGCTGGCCAGCAGCTGGGTGACCGCCCCGAGGTTCTCTTCGGGCACATCGACCGTGAGCAGCTCGACGGGTTCGTGCAGGGTGCCGTCGATCGTCTTGGTGACGACCTGCGGTTTGCCGACGGTCAGTTCGAAGCCTTCGCGGCGCATCTGCTCGACCAGCACGGCCAGGGCGAGTTCGCCTCGGCCCTGGACTTCCCAAGCGTCGGGGCGCTCGGTGGGCAGCACCTTGAGGCTGACGTTGCCGACCAGTTCCTGGTCGAGGCGGTCCTTGACCATGCGGGCGGTGACCTTGGTGTTCTTTTCGCGGCCGGCCATGGGCGAGGTGTTGGTGCCGACTGTCATGGAGATCGCCGGATCGTCGATGTGGATGGGCGGCAGCGGGCGCGGATCGTCAAGGTCGGTGATGGTGTCGCCGATCATGACGTCTGGGATGCCCGCGATTGCGAAGATGTCACCGGCTCCGCCTTCTTCGACTGGCACGCGCTCCAGACCGCGGGTTTCCAGCAGTTCGGTGATTTTGACCTGTTTGAGGTCGCCTTCCTTGTTGATCCAGCCGACCTGGGCGCCCTTGCGCAGCACGCCGCCGTAGATCTTCACGAGTGCCAGACGACCCAGGAACGGCGATGCGTCGAGGTTCGTCACGTGGGCCTGCAGCACGCCGTCGTCGGTGACGGTCGGGGCTGGAATGTTCTCCATGATGGCCGCAAAGAGCGGTTCGAGGTCGGTGCCTGCTGGCACTTCGCCGTCTGCGGGCTGTTCGGCCGAGGCGATTCCAGCGCGGGCTGAGGCGAAGATGGTGGGCACGTCGAGAACGGCGTCGACATCGATGTCGGGGTCTTCTTCGGAAAGGTCGCTGGCCAGTCCCAGCAGGAGGTCCTGGGCTTCTTCAACAACACCGTCAATGCGGGCATCCCCGCGGTCGGTCTTGTTGATCAGCAGGATCACCGGGAGTTTGGCCGCAAGGGCCTTGCGCAGCACAAAGCGGGTCTGCGGCAGCGGACCTTCCGAAGCATCGACCAGGAGCACAACCCCGTCGACCATTGACAGGCCGCGTTCGACTTCACCTCCGAAGTCGGCGTGGCCGGGGGTGTCGATCACGTTGATGGTGACGGGCTCACCGGGTGCTGACGGGCCGTTGTAGATGATCGAGGTGTTCTTCGCCAGGATCGTGATGCCCTTTTCACGTTCCAGGTCGCCGGAGTCCATCACGCGGTCCTGGACCTCGCCGTGGTCCCCGAACGCGCCGCCCTGTTTGAGCATCGCGTTGACCAGCGTGGTCTTTCCGTGGTCGACGTGCGCCACGATCGCTACGTTGCGGAGGTTGTTTTTGCGTGATGTCTCAGCTGCCATCAATTCACTTTCTTCTCAGAAGATCCGGGCGCACTGCGTGGGCCCAACCCCTAATTATAAGGCTGTGCCCGGCGCATTCGGGCGGTGTTCACCAGCCGCGCTCCTGCCACTCATCCAGATGTGGTCGCTCCGCGCCGATTGTGGTCGGCGCACCGTGGCCCGGCAGCACTGCCGTGTTGTCGGGCAGCGCGTCGAAGATCCTAGAGCGCAGGTCGGCCATGAGGCTCGCAAAGTCCTCGGCGGACCAGGTTTTGCCGGGCCCGCCGGGAAACAGAGAGTCCCCGGAAATGAGCACGGTGTCCTCGCCGTCGCGGATGATGAGCGCAATAGAACCGGGTGTGTGCCCGCGCAGGTGGGCGATTTCAATGGCAACGTCGCCGACGGTGATGATGTCTCCGTGGTGCAGGCGCTCGGTGATGACGACGCCCGTTTCTTCCTCAATGGCCGCCGCGTCGTATTCTCCTGCCGCGGATTCGGCGCCGGTGGCTGCGAGCGCGTCGCGCAGAGCGCGGATGTGGTCCCAGTGGCGATGTGTTGTGAGCACGCGCTCCACGGGCTCATCCCCTATGAACTGCCTGATGGCGGGCCAGTCGTCCGCCGCGTCGACCAGCAGACGGGCTCCGCTGTCGCGGTCGGTGACCATGTAGACGTTGTTCTCCATATCCGAAACCGCAGTCCAGCGGATCTCGAGCGAAGGGGTGTTGATCGTGTTTTCGGTCATCTCAGCCTCCCTGACGCACCGGGAAAGGCCCGATGCTGCTGTTATCGTTGAGTCCCAGTCCATCACAGAGAGGGTGTCGTGTTCGAGTCTTCTGCTGTTGCGTGGGCAGTGCTGCTGATATCCGGCGCGTTCGAAGCCATGTGGGCTGCGGCTATGGGTGAATCGTCGTGGTCAATGCGCAAGCGGATCATTGTGTTCAGCATCGGCACGATTGTGTCGATGGGCGGCCTCTACGCGGGCCTGATGGTGATTCCCGTCGGTGCAGGCTACGCCGCGTGGGTTGGGGTCGGCGCAGTCGCCGCTCTTGTCTATTCGGCTCTGCGCGGTCGCGAACAGCTCACACTGAAGCGGCTTTTCTTCGTTTTTGTCCTCATTGCCGGAATCGTGGGCCTGGGGGTGTTCTCGTGAACCGCTTTGCACCCAACACCCGTGCCGGAGCGTGGATTGTTCTGCTGGTCTCCGGAGCGTGTGAGGCCCTGTGGGCACACGCCCTGAGCAGCGGACTGCGAAGCTTCGGCTGGATTCTGCTGTTCTATGCGGGACTTCTGGTGTCTCTGACGGGTCTGCGCTTGGCAATGCGGATCATCCCGATGGGTACCGCCTATGCCATGTGGACGGGGATCGGCGCGGCAACAACCGCCGTGTGGGCGGCTGCTGCCGGTGAGCCGTTTCCCCTGCTCAAGATCGCAAGTCTGGTCCTTGTGGTGATCGGTGTTGCCGGTCTGGAGCTCACCAGCGGCCACGCACGTACTGTGGCGGATACGGAATCCCCCGAGGACTGAGCCCGAGTTCGCAGGCTGCGCGCAGCGGCCACGACGGTTCGCGCAGCGCCGCCCGCCCGATGAGAACGGCGTCTGCCTGGCCCGTGGCAAGTATGGTATGCGCCTGTGCTGGGTCGGTGATGAGGCCGACCGCCGCCGTCGGCACTCCGGCCTGGCGGATTCTCTGCGCAAAGCCGATCTGATAGCCCGGCCCTGCGGGGATGTCAGCCGGAGTGTTCCCACCCCCGGACACGTCGATGAGATCGCACCCCTCTTCGTGCAGAACGCGCGAAAGTTCAACAGCCTCGTCAATCCCGAAACCGCCGTCGACCCATTCCTCAGCGGAGATGCGCACGAGCACGGGAAAGTCTTCCGGCACCCGAGCACGCACCGCGGCCAGCACGTCGCGCAGCAGCTTCCACCGGCCGGTGCCTGAACCGTATTCGTCGTCGCGGTCATTCGACAGCGGGCTGAGGAAGGAATGGATCAGGTAGCCGTGTGCGCCGTGGATTTCGACGGTGTCGAATCCGGCAGCGACGGCTCTTTCGGCGGCCGCACCAAAAGCTTCGACGACGTCCCTGATGTCTTCGGCACTCATGGCAGTCGGTTCGGCAAGCCCCGGGTAGGCGAGGTCACTGGGTCCAAGTGTCGGCCATCCTCCGGCTTCCTTGGACACCGTCCCCTTTTCTTCCCCGGGGAACGGCCGGTGCGTGCTCGCCTTCCGACCGGCGTGCGCCAGCTGAATCCCAATGGCCGCTCCCTGAGCGTGAGCGAAGTCGACAATGGGCTTCCACGCCTGGGCCTGTTCGTCGTTCCAGATGCCTGCGTCCTGCGGTGAGATCCGTCCTTCGGGAACAACGGCGGAAGCCTCGGTGATGATGAGGCCGAAGCCGCCTGCGGCACGCGCGCCGAGGTGCATCAGATGCCACTGACCCGGCACTCCGTCGCGGTTTTCGCACGAGTACTGGCACATGGGTGGCAGCCACACGCGGTTGCGCACGGTGAGTCCGCGCAGGGTCATGGGACTGAACAGCTGTGTCATGGGTCCTCACAGGTGGGTGCGGAAGAACTTGCCCAGGTGTTCGGCGGCGAGTTCGGGGTGTTCGATCATGAACACGTGTCCGGCATCGGGAATGGTGACATGCGTGCCGTTCTGCGCCGTCTCAGCCAACTGCACCATGGACTCCGGTGTGTTGACGACGTCCTGGGCTGCCGATATCCACAGCGTGGGCACCGCAATGTCGGCGGTGCGCTCGGAGAGGTCGTAGTCGGCGAGCGCCTCACAGCACGCGATGTAGGCCTCAGCCGGTGTTGTCAGAAGCTGGTGGGCGGCCATGTGGCCCGCGGCGATGTCGTCATCGAGGAAGCCTGCCGCAAACCACAGGTCGAGTGTGTCCGGCACGGACGGGGCGATGCCGTCTTTGCGCACGCCTGCGATCCTGTCGTGCCAGTCCTGCGGCTGACCGAACTTCGCCGCGGTTGCCACGGGAGCTGCCGCGCGCACCCGGTCGGAGTGATTGAGCGCCAGTTCCTGCGCTACCCCACCGGAGATCGAACAGCCTGCGTAGCCGAAGGAGTCGGCACCGAGTTCGTCGGCAACCGCAACGACGCCTCGGGCCATGGAGGCAACTGACACCGGCTCTTCAGCAGAGAAGTCCCGTCCAGCATCGGCGCCGTGACCGGGCAGTTCCGTGAGAACCACCCGGAAGTCATCGGCAAGCCGTGCTGCGACAGATGCCCACACGGAAGCGTGTGTGCCCAGGGGCGGGCCGAAGATGAGCAGCGGGAGGTCTTCTGATTCGGGGTTGAGAACGGAGTAGGTCAGTGTAGTCATATCAGCTCCAACGGTGAGTGTTCGTTATTTCTTCCTGCGAAGCACACGGCGGTCAGCCGAATGATCCGCCTGATTTCTCCAGATAGCACTGCGGGCAGAGCGACTCATAGGTGACATCAGCCCCCTCGATCGCCACCTGCGAACCGGCGAAGACGAAATCGCCGTCGGCCTTGCGCCCGTTGAACATGGCCTTCTTTCCGCACCGACAGATGGTTTTGAGCTCTTCGAGGGTGTGGGCGATCTCCAACAGCCTGCGCGAACCTGGGAACGCCTGCGTGCGGAAGTCTGTGCGCAGGCCGTAGCACATGACAGGAACGTTTTGGCCCACCGCGATTCGCATGAGGCCCTCAACCTGTTCAGCGGTGAGGAATTGGGCTTCGTCCACCAGAAGGCAGGAAACCGGCTGCACCGGCTGGTCGACGTGGGTGATGAGGGCGGAGGGATCGGCGTACTCGGCGGCTTCGCGGAAAACGGTCTCGACATCGTCGTCTTCGCGCACGAGGATGTCGACGGTGCGACAGACTCCCAGACGCGAAATGATCTTGTCCGCACCCTTTGTGTCGACGTGCGGCTTGGCCAGCAGAATCCGCTGTCCTCGCTCTTCGTAGTTGAACGCAGCCTGCAGGAGTGCTGTCGACTTTCCGGAGTTCATCGCTCCGTGCCGAAAATACAGTTTGGCCACCCTGTCCGTCCTTCCTTCGCGAACGGCAACAGGATACCGGCACCGGCAGCGGCGCCCAGCTGATGCGAGGGCCGCCGGAGGGCGAACCCGCGGATAGATAGAATGGCCCCCGTCAATCCCATAGCGAGTTGGAGTGATCCTCTTAATGGCTAAGATCATCTACACCCGCACCGACGAAGCGCCTCTGCTTGCAACGTATTCGCTCAAGCCGATCGTTGAAGCCTTCGCGCACACCGCCGGTGTCGAGGTCGAAACACGCGACATCTCACTGGCCGGTCGAATCCTGGCACAGTTTGGCGATGTCCTCCCCGAAGACCAGCAGCACCCCGACTCCCTGGCCGAGCTCGGCGAACTGGCCAAGAAGCCTGAAGCCAACATCATCAAGCTGCCCAACATCTCCGCATCCGTTCCGCAGCTGAAGGCGGCTATTGCCGAACTGCAGAGCCAGGGCTACGACCTTCCCGAATTCCCAGAAGAGCCGAAGACCGAACAAGAGCGCGACATCCGCGAACGCTACGGACGTGCCCTCGGTTCGGCCGTCAACCCGGTCCTGCGCGAAGGCAACTCCGACCGACGGGCACCGCAGGCTGTGAAGAACTTCGCCAAGGCCCACCCGCACCGGATGGGCGAATGGACGAAGGACTCCGGCACCCGCGTGGCAACCATGTCCGCTGACGACTTCCGCTCGAACGAACAGTCTGTCGTCATGGAAGCCGACGACACCCTGCAGATCCGCCTGCGCGGCGAAGACGGCGAAACCACTGTTCTCAAGGACGGCCTGAAGGTCCTCAAGGACGAAGTCGTCGACTCGACTTTCATGAACGTCCGCGCCCTGGAGAAGTTCCTCAAGGAGCAGATCGCCCAGGCCAAGAAGGACGGCGTTCTGTTCTCCGTCCACCTCAAGGCCACCATGATGAAGGTGTCCGACCCCGAACTGTTCGGCCACGTTGTCCGCGCGTTCTTCCCGGAGGTCTACGAAAAGTACGGTGAAGAGCTCACCGCCGCAGGCCTCACCCCGGACTACGGCCTGGCAGCCCTGCTCAACGGGCTTGACGCTCTCGACCCCGAAGTTGCTCAGGGTGTCAAGGCCGAAATCGACGCGGGCTTCGAAAACGGCCCCGCACTGGCCATGGTCGACTCCTCGCGCGGCATCACAAACCTGCACGTGCCCTCGGATGTCATCGTGGACGCTTCCATGCCCGCAATGATCCGCGACGGCGGCAAGATGTGGGGCGCTGACGACGGTCAGCACGACACCCTGGCTGTCATCCCCGACTCCAGCTACGCCGGGGTCTTCCAGGCCACCATTGAGGACTGCAAGGCCAACGGCACGCTCGATCCCGCCACTATGGGCACCGTGCCGAATGTCGGCCTCATGGCGCAGAAAGCCGAAGAGTACGGCAGCCATGACAAGACGTTCATCCTCGACCGCCCCGGCACGGTTGAAGTCGTCAACGCCGCGGGCGATGTCCTCATGTCCCACGAAGTCCAGACCGGCGACATCTGGCGCGCATGCCAGACGAAGGACATTCCGATTCGCGACTGGGTCAAGCTCGCTGTGACCCGCGCTCGTCTGTCGGACACCCCTGCCGTGTTCTGGCTCGATGAGAACCGGGCACACGACCGCAACCTCATCGAGAAGGTCAACACCTACCTCAAGGATCACGACACCTCGGGCCTGGACATCCAGATCATGAGCCCCGTGGATGCCGCCAAGCACTCCCTGGCCCGCATCCGCAACGGCCAGGACACCATTTCGGTGACCGGCAACGTGCTGCGTGACTACAACACCGATCTCTTCCCGATCCTCGAACTGGGCACATCGGCGAAGATGCTCTCGGTGGTTCCGCTGCTTGCCGGCGGTGGGCTGTTTGAGACCGGTGCTGGCGGATCGGCGCCCAAGCACGTCCAGCAGGTGCAGCAGGAAAACCACCTGCGCTGGGATTCGCTCGGCGAGTTCTTCGCCATTGCCGAGTCCTTCCGCCACTTCCTGCACTCGCAGGACAACCAGCGTGCCGGTGTTCTCGCAGACACCCTGGACCGGGCAACGGAGACGTTCCTCAACGAGAACCGCTCGCCTTCGCGCAAGGTCGGCGAAATCGACAACCGCGGCAGCCACTTCTACCTGACCCTGTACTGGGCAGAAGAGCTGGCCAAGCAGACTGACGACGCCGAGCTCGCCAAGGCACTGGCTCCCATTGCCGAAGCGCTGCGCGAAAAGGAAGGCGTCATCACCGAGGAGCTGCTGGCTGTTCAGGGCCAGCCGGTCGACCTCAACGGCTATTACAACCCTGCTGACGAAACGCTGAGCACACTCATGCGCCCGTCGCAGACGTTCAACGCGATTATCGACGAGCTGGGCTGAGCGTCGATCTGACAGACAACAGCTGAGGGCCGGAAGTTCACCGCTTCCGGCCCTCAGCGCTGTGTGCACAGTGACAAACCCGATGCCCCGACAAGCTGACCTGCGCGGGCGCGGATGAAAGAATGGGTGCAGAGAGAAAGGACGTCCCCATGACTCAGCCCAACGGCGATCACTCCCCCGTTCCTGAAAGCAGCTCCCCCGAAACCGTCGAACAGGCAGCTGAAACTGCACCCCAGCAGGCCCAGACACCGGCACAGTCCCAGGCCCAGACACCGCCGCCTGCTGTGAAGGCTTCCGGCGGACTGTCAGCGGGCATTTGGGCTTCGCTCATCATCGGCGCCCTCATTCTGGTGCTTCTGCTCATCTTCATCATTCAGAACAACGAGCCGACCCAGTTCTACTACTTCGGCTGGGAGTTCACCCTGCCGCTGGGCGTATCCATTCTGCTTGCCGCAATTGCGGGCATCGTCATCGCCGGCATCTTCGGCACAGTCCGCATGTTCATCCTCGGCCGGCAGATCAAACGCGCCAACAAGCGCTGATACGGCAGGCCCACCGAGGATCTGCCACACCCTGAGAAAGGACAGGATATGTACTTCATCGTCGTCAAATTCCGTGTCAAAGACGAGTTCGTGGCCGACTGGCCCAACATCGCCCGCGAATTCACGGAGGCCACGCGCGCAGAGCCGGGCAACCTGTGGTTCGACTGGTCCAAGAGCCTGGAGCGCGATGATGAATACGTGCTCGTCGAGGGCTTTGCCGATGACGAAGCCGCCAGCACTCACGTCAATTCGGAGCACTTCAAGAAGATGCAGCAGGACTTCCCGCAGCACCTGAAGGAAACCCCGCTCATCGTGTCCCGCAAGGTCGAAGGCAGCGACTGGGACCGCATGGGCGAAATCTCGGTCGACTGACCCTTTAGGGCACACGCAGTCGATGCGTACAGACGGGGACCGCGGAACCTTCCGCGGTCCCCGTTTCTGCTGGTGCCCTAGTCTTCCGAGCTTTCCTCGCCCAAGCTGAAGCTCACTTCGGACTCTGCCCGCACCTCGGCTGTCCTCTCAAGGGTGCGTGCAACAGTGCACGTCTTCCCGTGGGCGTGGGCGAGGGCCCGTTCGACAGTGCGCGCAGCGCGGCACGGGCTAGGACTCTTTTGCAAAACGCCCACAACAATACGCCGACAGCGGCTTATCAGCCCGTACAGTGAGAAAAACCTTTGTCTTCCCCATGAAAAGGACTCACATGCGACACCTACCGGCAACACTCGGCGCCATTGGGCTCGCCGTTGCGGTAGCCGTGCCCGCTGCCGCGGCGCCGAGCGCCGGCAGCAGCTCCGAACCGGCACCGCAGGAGACCCCCGCCAGCACTCCGCAGGAAAAGGACAGCGACGGGCAGGATCCCAAGGTCGAAACCGTCAAACAGAAAGTTGACGACGGCACATCGGCCCTCATCAGCGCAACCGGCAAGGGCAATGAAAACTCCGTTGTCATCTTCGGTGCCACATGGTCATCAGCCGCTGACCCCACCATCGAGTACCGCTCGAAAGTCACCAACAGCCTCAAATGGTCGATGTGGCAGGAACTCGAGGCCGACCCTGACGAAGGCCCCGACGACGGCTCGAACGAGGCCAACACCCCCGGCACGGGAGCCGTCAGCGCTGCCTACAACGAAAAGATCGAAGTGCGCACCAAGGGCGCACCCGTCACCGTGACCGTCACGACCACCCCGATCACGGACGCCGACCGCACCATGTTCGGCGGCGTCAACGACGAAGGCACATTCTCCTCCCCCGACCTCAACGAACCCGCATCGTCCGCGCCGGAAGCCGACTCCACCTCGGCAGCCGGCAGCGGCCCCATCGCCGGCGGCAAACTCAACGCCAAGAAAGCCGCATCCATCGGCGGCTTCAAGTACTTCTCGCGCAAGCAGTGGGGTGCGCGGAAGGCTCGCTGCTCGACTTCGACGACCAACCGCAACACCGCGACGATCATCCACCACACGGAAGGCTCGAACAGCTACTCCAAGGAGCAGGTTCCGGGCATCCTCCGCGGTATCCAGTCCTACCACCAGGGCAGCCGTCACTGGTGCGACATCGGCTACAACATGCTCGTTGACAAGTACGGCAACATCTACGAGGGTCGCCCCAAGCTCGACAAAGCCGCCATCGGTGCCCACGCATCGAGCGTCAACCGCGGCACGTTCGGCATTTCGGTGATCGGCTCCTACAAGAAGAAGGCGCCTGAGGCAGCAATCAACTCGGTTGCCCGCATCGTCGCCTGGCAGTCCTCGAAGTGGAACTGGAAGATCGACTCCAAGGTCACCCTGACCTCGGCAGGCGGCGCCACCCGCAAGTACCCCAAGGGTGCGAAGATGACCGTGCAGCGCGTATCCAGCCACAGGGACATCGGCAACACCGACTGCCCCGGCGACGGTCTGTACAGCCAGCTGGGTGACATCCGCAAGAAGGCCATCGGCTTCCAGAAGGGCAAGCCTCCGGCACCGGCTGAAAAGCCCAAGAGCCCCATCCAGAAGTTCCACGAGGCCAACAAGTCCAAGACCGGCAAGCCCACGGGCAAGGAGCACGGCGGTCTGCCCGGCGGCGGCGCGTACCGAGCCTTTGAAAAGGGCGCGGTGCACCACTCACCGAAGACCGGCACCCACTTCACCCGGTTCGGCTCCGGCATCCAGAAGGCATGGGCTGCGCAGGCCTTTGAACGCGGCGCGCTGGGCTACCCGACCGGCGAAGAATCCTGCACCATCAAGGACGGCGGCTGCTACCAGGCGTTCCAGAACGGCTCAATCCACTGGTCGCCGAAGGTCGGTGCGCGCAAGCTCATGTACAACTCCGGTATCCGCAAGGAATGGGCCAAGCAGGGCTTTGAACGCGGCAAACTCGGCTACCCCACAACCGAAGAGTTCACGTGGGGCAAGTACAAGCGCGTCAACTTCGAAGGCGGCTACCTCACCTGGAAGAAGGGTGAAGGAGTAAAGCAGCACAACAAGAAGTGATCGTATAAAGCCTGTGGGGCGGCAGTTCTCTGCGAACTGCCGCCCCACTTGCCTGCGGTGGCTTGGCTGAGCATCTGCGGCCGACGCCGAGGCGGAGGTTAGAGTGGTTGATATGACTGAGCTTGCGAAGCTGGACACCGAAGGCGTTCAACGGGTGCTCGCGGTTGTGGCCCACCCGGACGACATGGAGTACGGAGCATCGGCAGCAGTTGCCAAGTGGGCGGCAGAGGGAATCGCAATTCACTATCTGCTGCTGACCGCCGGAGAAGCCGGCATCGCCTCCATCGAACCAGACCGGACCGCAGCCCTTCGCGCGGAAGAACAGCAGGCGGCCTGTGACATCGTCGGAGCTGCGTCACTGGAAATCCTTGGCTTCCCGGACGGACTGCTGGAACCCGACCACAGCGTGCGCAAGGCCATTGTCCGCAAGATCCGCGAAGTACGGCCGCAGATGGCGATCTCACTGACGTGGGAACTCGAAGTCGGCTTCGGCATCAACCACGTCGACCACCGTGCCTGCGGTATGGCACTCATGGACGCCATTCGTGACGCCGACAACCCGTGGATCTTCCAGGACCTGGGTCTTAAGCGCTGGAAGGTCGAACGGGCCCTATTCTGTGCAGCAACAAAGCCCACGCACTATGTCGATGTGTCCGGCGAACCTCTGCAGAAGGGCATCGCCTCACTGGCAGCCCACGAACAGTATCTTGCAGCGCTGCCCGACCACCCCACCCCAGAAGAGATCAACCGGGGTGTGACAGAGGAAGCCGGCAGGCGCCTCGGGATTGAGGCCGCTCTGCCAGTCCGTGAGGTGCGGCTGTGACAGCTGTTCCGTGGCAGCCGGAGTCCGAGCCGAGCGTCACCGACACCGCACTCGTGTTTGAGGGCGGAGGCATGCGGGCTGCCTTTTCTGCCGGCATTGCCATCACACTCATTCGGGCCGGCATTGACTTCCCGCACACCTTCGGGGTCAGTGCGGGCACTTCGACGACGGCAAACCTGGTGTCGCGCGACATCGATCGCGCCAGGCGCAGCTTCGTGGAGTTCTCCACCGACCCGCAGTTCGGGTCGCTGAAGACTTTTGCGCGCGGGCAAGGGCTGTTCAACGCCGAATACATCTACCAGAACACCGCCCTGCCCGATCAGGCCCTGCCGCTTGACTGGGACACCTTCTGCGCGCACCCCTCAGAAGTGTCCGTTGTGGCGTTCAATGCCGAAGACGGCACGACCGTCGAATGGCGGCGTGCTGACTTCCCCACGATGGACGACTACCTGCTGCGAGTGCGAGCATCATCAACCATGCCGATCGTCATGCCCGTCACAGACGTAGACGGCACCCTCTACGTTGACGGTGCTCTTGGTGACGGCGGCGGAATCGCTCTGCCGGCCATGCTTGATGCGGGTTTTGACCGGGGCGTATTCGTGCTGACCCAAGAACGGCGGTATCGGAAATCCCCCGCGCGGTTCAAACACAGCACCCGGCAGATCTTCCGTCGGCTGCCCGCGGTCCCCGCGGCAATGGAAACCCGCGCGGCACGCTACAACAGCATCCGCGAACAGCTGTTCGACCTCGAAGCAGAAGGCAGAGCCTTCATCATCGAACCGGACATCATGCGCATCGGCAACTCCACCCGGAACCTTTCACAGCTGGCTGCCGCACACCGACACGGACTGTTCATCGGCCGGCGCGAACTTCCAAGGCTGCGGGAATTCCTGGGGCTGCCCTACGAATGAGCGTCGCTTCAGCTGCGCGCTGTCAGTTTGAGACGGCTGCCCACTGACGACAGCAGAAGGGCCGGCGGGGTTTCCTCCCGCCGGCCCTTCCAATCAGCTGAGTGCTGACCAGTGAGCTTTACTTGAGCGCGCCCAGTGCCGCCTCGTAATCCGGTTCCTGACCGATTTCGGGAACCTGCTCGGTGTAGACGACCGAACCGTCAGCGTCCACAACGACAACCGCGCGCGACAGAAGACCCTCCAGCGGGCCTGCCGTCATCGTGACGCCGTAGTCCTCACCAAAAGACGAGCGGAAGGCTGACCCGCTTACAACATTGTCGATGCCCTCTGCCGCACAGAAGCGCTCCTGCGCAAACGGAAGGTCCTTCGAAACGTTGAGAACAACCGTGTTGTCACGGCCGCCGGCCTTTTCGTTGAATGCACGGACGCTTGCCTGGCACACACCGGTGTCAATGCTCGGGAAGATGTTGAGGACAATCTGCTTGCCCGCAAAATCTGTCAGCGCGACGTCAGAAAGATCCGTTCCCACAAGTGTGAACACAGGAGCTTTCGCGCCCTTCTCGGGAAGCGTTCCGACGGTGGTGATAGGATTGCCCTGGAAAGTGATGTCTGCCATGAGAATTCCTTTCGTAGATTGGCCGATCCTGCGGTGCTCAGACCACCGGACGGGAGGTCATTGCTCGGCCTTTTCACGAACCTGCCGCTGAATGCGGGCGAGCATCCCCGACATTCCGTTCAGCCGAAGCGGACTGACCTGCTTTTCAATATTGAGCTTAAGCGGGAAATCTGCGGGAACGTCGAGGACTGTCTGCACGGTCGATCCGTTGAGCCCTTCATTGAGGATGCCCGCAAAGCCGCGCGTGGTCGGAGCTTCTGGCGGTGCCGAAAAGAACAGGTGCACAGTGCTGTCCGGCTGGGTGCCGTCAACCTCCACCCGGATGAAGATCGGCGACTGGCACTCCGGAACCGGCTCGAGAAGCTTCGGGTCGTCCTTCAGCCGCTGCGGAAGGTCCGGCAGTTCGTCGCTGAATTCCAGCAGCAGCTCCAGCCGCTGGCTTTCCTCCATAGCGCCGAAGTCGTCGGCGATTTCCTGCAGTGCCTGCGGGATGGTCACTTCTGCAGAGCCTCTCCCGGCTGGTCTCCCTGAACAATGGGCACGCGCATAGCGTTGCCCCATTCGGTCCAGGAGCCGTCGTAGTTCTTCACGTTTTCAAAGCCCAGCAGGTAGGACAGGACAAACCAGGTATGGCTGGAGCGTTCGCCGATCCGGCAGTAAGCGTAGGCCACATCGGTCTTGCCCAATCCGAGATCGTCAATGTAGATCTTGCGCAGTTCCTCAGCCGATTTGAACGTGCCGTCCTCGTTTGCCGCGGTTGCCCACGGAACGGAGTGCGCGGTCGGAATATGTCCTCCGCGCAGAGCGCCCTCTTCCGGGTAGTCCGGCATGTGGGTGCGCTCACCGGTGTATTCCTGCGGGCTGCGCACGTCGATCAGCGGGATCTGGCCGATGGCTTCCAGCACCTCTGGCAGGAGAGCACGGATGGGTGCGTCGTTGCGCTCCACAACCGGGTAATCGGAGCGTTCACGCTGCGGCTTCTCTCGCGTCATTTCGCGGCCTTCGGCCTCCCACTTGGCACGACCGCCGTCCATGAGCCGCACATCGGCGTGGCCGAACAGCTTGAACACCCACATGGCGTATGCGGCCCACCAGTTGGACTTATCGCCGTAGACGACGATCGTGTCGTCGCGGCTGATGCCCTTGGAGCTCATCATTTCGGCGAATTCGGGCCCCTGCACGTAGTCGCGAATCACCTGGTCGTTCAGTTCGGTGTGCCAATCGATCTTGACGGCGCCGGGAATGTGTCCGCTTTCGTAGAGCAGGACGTCTTCGTCAGATTCGACGATGACAACTCCGGGAATGTTGAGGTTCTCTGCCACCCACGCGGTGGAGACAAGCGCTTCCGGGTGCGCGTAGTCGGCGAACTTCGGGTCGGTCGTGTCGGGTGAAGCGTTCACTGGGCCTCCGTACGGCTTAGACAATAGGTCATTGTTTTCTAGCCTAATAGACATATGTGCCGTCGAAGCAATTGAGGACGACCTCAGCTGTCGGCGGTCTGCCCAAGGAAACCGCGAAGCACCGCCAGGAATTCCTCCGGCTTTTCTGAATGCACCCAGTGGCCGGCGTCTTTGACCATGACTTTCTGTGCTCGCGGGAAGAGGGCCCGCATCGGCTGATCGTGTTCATTGCGGATGTACTTCGACTTCGCGCCGCCCATCCACAGGACGGGACCGTCGTAGGTTTCGCCGGCGAAATCGGGGAACGCGTTGATGTCGCTGACCGCGCTGTTGAGCATGGCTACGTTCGCCTGAAACTCAAAGCCGCTGTCTGTCCGGCGCAGATTCTGTAGCAGAAAACCGCGGACAGTGGAGTCAGACACACCGGCTTCTTCGAGTTCAGAATCGGCTTGGCCGCGGCTTTTAAGCGCGGCGAGGTCGAGGCCGGCCAGTGCGCTCAGCAGCGGCACAAAGTTGGAGTCCTCCGAACTGACCGGCGACATGTCTTCGACAATCAGCGACTTAAACAGCTGCGGTTTGCGCAAGGCGGCGACCATTGCCGTCTTCGCTCCCATCGAATGTCCCAGCAGCACCACTGATTCTTCACCGGTTTCGGGAAGCACCGTGGTTTCTATGAACTCGATGACGGCTTGGGCCATGTCCTCGTAGTTGAAATCCTCGGTCCACGGCGAGCTGCCGTGATTGGGCAGATCCGCCAGGAAGCAGCGGTACTGATCTTCAAGCGCCTTGGCGGCGGTGAGAAAGTTGCGTCCGCGGCCCATCAGGCCGTGGAGGAAGACGACTGCCGGTCCGGTCGTGCCGTAGGCGGTGTAGGACAACTGCATGGGGCCTCCCTAAACTGATCCGGTGTTTGATCTTAGTCGGCCGCAGCCGCTCCGCGGGCGAGGTGCCGGTGGGCCCCGCCGCTAGACTACGGGGCGTGACTGATGATCTTTCTCGCTTGAGCTCGTTTATTCGCGTCATTCCGGACTACCCGTCCGAGGACATCCAGTTCCAGGACATTACGCCGCTGCTGGCTGATGCCTGGGCGCTGCGCAGGGCGGCCGAACTCATGGTTGAGCCGTTTGCCGGACAGTTCGATGTTGTAGCAGGAATCGAGGCGCGCGGATTCATCTTCGCCGGTGTCGCAGCCGCCTTGACGGGCACGGGCTTTGTGCCGCTGCGCAAAGCCGGCAAACTGCCGATCGCCGCTGCGCGGGTTGACTACGACCTCGAATACGGTTCGGCGGCAATCGAAGCAAGCGACCAACTGGCCCCCGGAGTGCGGGTGCTGCTCATCGACGACATCCTCGCCACCGGCGGAACGCTCGCCGCGGGCCTGGAGCTCATCAGCACGCTGGGAGCACAGACAGTCGGAACGTCCGTCCTGCTGGAGCTGCAGGATCTTGAGGGCCATAGGCGAGTCCCGAACGTGCATTCGCTGTTCGCTGTGTGACCGTCGGTGCGGACCCCCTCGGTGCTGCCCGCCCTCTCGAAGCCAGGTTTGCGCTTTAGTGCAGATTCACGCGCTGATGCAGCGCATTAAAGCGCAAACCAGCACTACAGCGTGAACCTGCAGTGCGACAGCGCGCTGCCCAGAGCGTCGAACTGCAGTCGGTGCGTCAAGAATCGAGTTGAGCGCGGAAAGCGCGTTCAGCTTTCTCCCCGAAGGGCACCAACACAACCCGACTCACGGTGTCCCCGACCTCGTCAGCCATACTCTTGACGGTTTCGACCGCAATGCGGGCGGCATCGTCCATGGGCCAGCCGTACACACCGGCGGAGATGGCCGGAAACGCAACACTGTGCGCACCAATCCGCTTGGCTTCGCGCAGCGATTCGCGGTAAGCAGACGCCAGTGTCGCCGAACGGTCTTCTTTCTTCGCGTACACCGGACCGACGGTGTGGATCACCCAGGATGCGGAAAGCTCTCCCCCGGTTGTTGCGGCAGCCTGGCCCGCAGGCAGCCCATCGGGGTACGACTGCTCGCGCAGCTGTTTGCACTCGGCCAGAATCGCGGGCCCTCCCGCGCGGTGAATTGCACCGTCAACGCCTCCACCGCCCATGAGCGTGGAGTTTGCCGCGTTGACGATCGCGTCGACTTTCTGCTCAGTGATATCGCCCGGTTCAATGATCAGTTCCATGCCTATCGCTCCTCTGTGCGGTCGAAAACGGCTGACCGTTTCAGGCGCTGTCCTGCAGCCACTGGGCAAGTACGGGCACGTGGGAGTGCTCAACGTCTTTGGCGGCTGTCAGCAGGGTGACGTGGGCGCTGTGGGAAAGCCGCTCGGCAAGGGCTGCGGCTTCGCTGTTCTCATCGAGCTCCGCCCGGTACCGGCTTTGGAATTCCTGCCAGCGGCCTTCGCGGTCGTCGTGGAACCACGACCGCAGCTGGCTGCTGGGGGCAGCGTCTTTGGCCCACTCGTCGATGTTGAGGTCTTCTTTCTTGATGCCTCGGGGCCACATGCGATCCACGAGGACACGGGTGCCCTTTGTCTCGGACTCTTCTCCGTAGGTCCGCCGGAAGGTCCACTTCGAACTGAGCTCAGCCATTGCGGCTCCTTTCACTGTGCTTTTCTGATTCCCAGTGCCTCGCTACACCCCGGGTGAGGCGAGCGGACACGGCTCAGCGCTTGTTCATGCGCTTGGCGCGCTTGCGTGCTTCCTTCTCCAGTTTGGCGCGTTCGCGGCGCTGTTCCTTTGTCATGGAGTCAAGCTGTCCGTGCGGGTCGAGGTATTCGCCGGTTTCGTAGTCGTATGGCACCGGATTGCCCTCGGAATCGGTGCGCTGGTACCAGTCGGTGGCTTCTGACGATGTCGAATCGAACCCGTACCCGGCGGAGTACTCCGAGTTCGGTTCGGTCTGCACAACTTTGACGGCAAAGTTATCGCCGTAGTTCTCCAGCCCGTAGCGCACGGCGCTGTCGAGGATTTTGCGCTGGTAGTTCTGCCGGTACGTGCGCGGGTCGCTGCGCAGTGCCTTCCACAGTCCAACGCACATGAGCACGATGATCACCGAGAACGGAAGCGCTGTGATGACGATGAGGTTCTGCAGGCCGGTCAGAGCGTCGTCTCCGCCGGTCAGCAAGATCACGATGGCGATTCCCGCCATGCACAGCGACCAGAACACGGTCACACCGCGGCGTGGGAAGGGATTGCCCTTCTGCGCAAGCTGCGAGTTGACCAGCGATGCTGAATCAGCGGTTGTGATGAAGAAAATCGCCAGCATGAACATGAGCAGCGGCGCCACAATCTGCCCGCCGGGCAGGTGGTCGAGGACAATGAAGATGGTCTCTTCCGGTGCGGGCATTTCACCGGTTCCGCCGGTGACTGCGCCCGCAGTGTGTTCAAGGTAGATCGCGGTGCCGCCCAGGATGGTGAATGCGAGCACGATGATCGACGATGGGATGAGCAGCACGCCCATGACGAACTGGCGGATGGTGCGACCACGGGAGATCTTCGCGGTGAAGATGCCGACGAACGGCGACCAGCTGACCCACCACGCCCAGTAGAAGATCGTCCAGTTGGTCAGGAACTCTTCCGTGTCGTCGCCTTCGGACATGTTGCGTGCCAGCATTGTCGGCAGTTCGCCCACGTAGTCGATGACAACACCCGGTACGACGTTGAGCAGGAACGCAGTGGGACCGACGATGAGGAAGAAGAACGCCAGGCCCACCGACAGCCACATATTGGTGTTCGACAGCAGGCGAATGCCCTTCGAAACACCGGATACTGCGGATATGATGGTGCCGATTGTCAGCACCATGATGATGAGAATGGCGATCGTGTTGCCGGTCGTGTTCCAGCCGGTGACAACCTCTGCGCCGCGGGCGATCTGCAGTGCGCCGATGCCCAGCGAGGCGGCGGTTCCGAACAGGGTCGCGATGATAGCCAGACCGTCGATGATCCTCGAACCCAGCGAGTTCGAGTCACCCGTGATGAAGCTGAGGATGGACGACATAAGCGGCACACGGCCGCGACGGAACGAGAAGTAGGCAACAGCCAGGCCGACAATCGCGTAGATGGCCCACGCGTTGAGGCCCCAGTGCAGCGCTGTCTGCACGAGACCGCCGACGATCGCGGGGTCGGTGCCGCCTTCATATGCGTTCGGCCGCGGCTGAAGGTAATGCAGCAGCGGTTCATAGGGGCCGAAGAAGATCAGCGCAATGCCGATTCCTGCCGCAAACAGCATGGCCGCCCACGAACCGGTGGAGAATTCGGGCTTTTCGCCGTCGAGCCCAAGGGGAATGCGGCCGGCTCGGCTGAAGGCCAGCACCAACAGGAAGACGAGCAGACCGGCTGCGATCACCGTGAATATCCAGCCGAGGTTCTGCATAGTCCAGGTGAGCATGGTGCCGGAGATGCTCTTCACAGCTTCTGGCTGAACAATGCCCCAGGCCACGAAGGAAATGATCAGCGCACCGACAACCACAAGAATCGGCTTGTCAATGCCGTAGCGAACGCGCTGATCTTCGATGGACACGCCGGGTACCAGGGCGGGGTGAACCCCGTGCGGATATTTTGGCGGTTGGAAGATCTTCTTGCCCGCACGCAGGGTCTTATCGAGCTTGCTGTGGGGCTTTTCCGGCGGAGTGTCCTCTGCTTTCGAAGGCGTCTGTGGTTTGTCGTTCATAGTTTTCTACCTTAGGAAACCGCAGAACTATTGCAAGGACACCGTTTTTCGGAGGGGAAAGCAGAACAGAAGCACGAGGCGGAAGTCGCCTTCCGCCTCGTGCCTTGGGGTTGTTCGCTGAGCTGAGTCAGACAGCTGCCGCCCTCTGGCGGGCCCGGTTGTAGTTGAGGAGGCCGCGCACCCAGGGGGCGTAGTCTTCGCGCGGGACTTTTTCGGAAAAGACGTCCGTTTGTGCGTCGTAGGCGAAGTTGTCGTTGAGAACAGCCAGTCGAATGAACTCTTCGCAGGCGCTTTCGGGAATGCCGAATTCCTCGGCGAACTGCTCGCGGCTGAACGCAGCGGGTGCGGTTTCTGTGAACGGGCGGATGTTTACATCTGTCTTCATCACCCTTCTATTCAAGCAAACGCCGCGCGCAGCTCCCAGGCGACCCCACAGCGCGGCTGACATTCTGCCCGGTGCGCACCTAGGCTGGGCGTATGAGTGATAGCACGCAGATGAAGTACAACCGCCTGGGCCGTGCGGGCCTCAAAGTGAGCGAACTGTCGTTCGGTTCGTGGGTCACATTCGGCGATTCCATCGACACCGGTCTTGCCAAAGAGTGCATGCAGACAGCTGCCGAGGCGGGTGTGAACTTCTTCGACAACGCCGAGGTCTATGCCGGTGGGAAGTCCGAAGAGATCATGGGCCGGGCTATTGAAGAGCTCGGCTGGAAGCGCAGTTCCTATGTCATTTCGACCAAGCTGTTCTGGGGCATTGAGGACAACGTCAATCTCAAGAACACCCTCAACCGCAAGTATCTGATGCAGGGCATTGACGGCTCGCTTGAGCGCTTGGGGCTTGACTTCGTCGACCTTGTCTTCTGCCACCGTCCAGACCCGGAGACGACCCTGGAGGAAACGGTGTGGGCGATGAGCGACATCGTCTCCAGCGGCAAGGCTCTCTACTGGGGAACCTCCGAATGGTCTGCCGAGGAGATCCGCGGCGCCTACGAAATCGCAGAGCGCCACCACCTGCACAAGCCCTACATGGAACAGCCGCAGTACAACCTGCTCAACCGCACCCGCGTGGAAGACGAGTACGCGCGCCTCTATGACGACATCGGGCTGGGTCTGACCACGTGGAGCCCGCTTGCAGGCGGCATCCTCACAGGCAAGTACCTCGACGGCGTTCCCGAAGGTTCACGTGCGACGGCACAAGGCCACAGCCATTTGGCCGAAGAGTCCGCAAAGCGGGAAACTGCTGACCGGGTGCGCCGCGTTGTCGACATGGCCCGCGACCTCGATGTCACACCGGCGCAGCTGTCATTGGCCTGGCTGCTCAAGAACCCGCGTGTTTCGACGGTCATCACGGGAGCAAGCTCCGTCGACCAGGTCACGGACAATATGGGTGCACTCGCGGCCAAGGAGCGCCTTGACGACAGCGCCAAAGCTCAGCTGGACGAGATCTTCAGCTGAATCCGTAAGGCAGAGTGCTCTGCAAGGCGGGGCGCTCTGCACGGACAGTGCCGAAGCATCCGGCTGCCCGGCAGGCTTTACGCACCCGGTGCAGGGTCGATCTGCCAGCGGGTCAGCGGCTCTGCTTCGGCCGTCAGGGCTGGCCGGTAGGCGGCTTCACCCGCGGCGTGCACTTTGATGAACGCCGTGATGCGCGACAGAATGCGCGGGTCGTTGATGATTCCGCTGTCGTGTCGGCCGGCAATCCGGGTGAGCATCGCGCGCTGCCGCGACTTCTTCATGCTGGTGTAGATGGGCCGGGCGTGTTCGCTCATGGGTGCGACCGTGTCGTTGCTGCCGCCGACAATGAGCACCGGCGCTGTGACCTTGCTGAAGCCGCGCTTGGCCCACGGGTTGAGGGCGACGACCGCGGAGACGCTTTCGCGCTCCGCGGCGATCAAGGATCCTCCCCCGCCCATGGAATAGCCGACGAAGGCGGTTTTCGCGGGGTCGATGACGCTTGCCCATTCACCGCGGCCGCGTGCGTCGTCGAGTGCGCTGAGGATCTGTTCGGCTCGGTTTTCCGGAAACGCCTTCGGTTCGATTGAACCGGCGGCAAGAACCGCACAGCCGTGGGTGGCAAGCCGTTTGCCGATGATGTGCATTTCCTCCGCCCTGCCCGTATAGCCGGGGAAGGTCACGACCACGGGGCAGCGGTTCTGCGGTTCTCGGGGCCAGAAAAGGGTGGCAGCGCCGTAGCCGGGTGTCCTGACCAGGCGCGACTGGAGGAGTTTGTGGGGTCCGGGAACGCGCACATCAGCGGCGGAAGCACTGACCGCACCGAACTGTCCCGGCTGTGTGCGGGCAGCGGGCATGACTGTCAGTGCGGCGGCTGCGAGGCTGCCGAGTGCAAATGATCGTCTGCTGACGAACCTGCCGGACATGGCACTCCTGGAATGTGGGGAAGACCCATTCAATGTAACGCCCGCCTGCTCGTTTTCGGCTGAAGTGCCGACCGGGCGTGTTGGTCTGCCCGGCTGTCTGGGGAGGCTCAGGACTGACGAGGCGCCGCCTGCTTCCGCTCGGTCCGCGCCTTTTCGATGAAGGCCCTAATGAGTTCGGGATCCTTCACTCCCCGACTGGATTCCACGCCGGATGACACATCGACGCCGATCGCCCCCGATGAAGCCGCAGCTTGCGCGACGTTGTCGGGTGTCAGGCCTCCGGCGAGGACAAACGGCCCGCGGTCGCGTTCATGCAGCTGTGTTTGGTCCCAGCGCTGGCCTGCACCCGGCGCGGGAGCATCAAGCAGCAGGAGGTCGTCACCATAGGCACCGGCGCGGGCTTCAGGGTCGTGAGCGAGCGACACAGCACGCCACAGCTTCAGACCCGGTGCCGCAGCGCGTGCGGCAGTGAAATCAGAGTGCTCGTAGTGGCCATGCAGCTGCAGAGCATCAGCGCCGATCCGCTGAGCCATAGAAGCAGCACCAGCCGCGTCCATGTCGAAGACCACGAGAACAGCGAGTGCTGACCCCGCCTCGTGAATCCACGTGACAATCTGTTTCGCGGTGTCCTCGTCCACGTGCCGCGGCGAGGGTCCGTAGTGCATGATGCCCAGAGCATCCGCACCGGCGTCAACGGCAACCCGCACGTCTTCGCGTGTTCGCACACCGCAGATTTTCACAAACAGAGATTCGCTCACGGTAGTCATCCTGCACTTTCGTGTTCACCGTCGACGTAGAACCAGCGACCGGCGCGTGTCACAAAGGACGAACGCTCCCGCATGGTGCCCGGCTGACCGCCGACACGGTAATGGGCCGCGAACTCGACGATTCCCGTCGAATCACCCGCTCCTCCGTCGACCGTGTCGAGGATGTCAAGAGAAGTCCACTCCACCTCGGGATCAGGCTGTGTATCAGTCGGCCGGGTGCGAGGATGCCAGGTGCGGAACAGATAGTCGGCATCGTGCAGGACAAAAGCCGTAAAGCGCGAGCGCATGAGCGCTTCAGCCGTGTCCGCTGTACGAGTTCCCTCAAGCAGAGGCAGACAGCACTCGCCCAGGGCACTCCCGCGGGGCAGGCCGCCGCATGGGCACACGTCAGAGGTAGGGCGTGGAATCATCAGCTGGCTTCTATGATCCGGTCGTTTTCGTCTTGGCCCGAACCTTCTGCGCGGCGACCGCCGATCTTATCGACGATCATGGCAATCGCACCGTCGCCGGTGACATTTGCCGCAGTTCCGAAGCTATCCAGCGCTATGTAGGCGGCGAACATGAGACCGACTTCCATCTGCCCAAAGCCGAGCATCTGAGTGAGAAGACCGGCCGCAGCGGCAATCGCGCCACCGGGAACGCCCGGTGCGGCAATCATCATCACTCCCAGCATGAGAATGAACGGAAGATACGTGAGGAACGCCGTATCACCGCCGGTGATCATGAGAACCGCCATGGAGAAGCACGTGATCTTGATCATCGAACCGGACAGGTGGACGGTTGCGCACAGGGGAACGACGAAACCGGCCACAGTGTCGGACACCCCGTTCTTCTTCGCCGAGCGCAGGGTCACCGGGATCGTGGCGGCCGAAGACGATGTTCCCAGAGCGGTGAAGTAGGCATCGCGCATGTTCCACAGGGATTTGAGCGGATTGCGCCCGGCAATCGCTCCGGCCGCGGTGTACTGGATGAGCAGCATCAGCACGGTCAGCGCGAACGACACGATGACCACCAGCAGGAACTTCTGCACCACGATGACGGCTGCACCGCTGTGGGACAGGTCCGCGAATATGCCGAAGATGAACAGCGGCAGGGCCGGGACGATGACGTTGCGGATGAGGCTTTCGACAATCGAGCGGAACTCGATTGCGCCGCGGTAGAGAACCCGGCTGCGGAACCCCGTCAGGCCAGCGCCGATGATGATCGCCAGAACGAGGGCGCTCATAACGCCGATGACGGGTTCGAGCACGATTTCGGTGGCGACTTCCGCAGCTGCCGTCGGATCAGCGGCATCTACTTCAGTGGGTGCGCTGACCACCGTGAAGTAGGGTTCGAAGCCGTCCCCCTCTGCTTCTGCAATGCCCTTGATGTCAGTACCCTCAAGTGAAGAGCGGAACAGCCAGCTGGCGGTGAAGTAGGCCAGCAGGCCCGCAATGAAGGTCGAGGTGTAGGCGATTCCCGCGGTCAGGCCCAGCTGCTTGCCTCCCCCTTTGCCCAGTTCCGCAATCGCCGGGGCGACAAGACCGAAGATGATCAGCGGCACCACGAACGCCAGCAGTCCCGAGAACACCGAATTGTAGGTGGCGGAGATTCCGCCGAGCCATTCCGGCAGGATTGGGCCGGTAAGGATTCCGAGGACGATCGCGATGACGATCCACACCAGCAGCGGGAGTGATCGGGACAGCTTCATTGGTCGTTGTGCTTTCTGCGGTGGGCAAAGAGGCGGATGAGGGGAATACACAGGATTCTAGGAAAACCCTGTGCGGCTGGTGCACTCAGCCACCGCTGGACTCGTCTTCTTCTGCGACCCGTTCGGCCTCTTCGACCATTTCGTCATGCGTCATGTCGCGCTGGTCGGGCTGGCGTCCCTCAGCCAGCGCCTTGTCCGCGGGAGACTGCGGCATAACGCGCGTGCCGATAGTGCCGGGCTGCTGGCGGCCGTGAATCGAAGCACCCGCAGTTTCTGGCATGAACCACGTGGCCACCAGACCGATGACGCAGGCGAGGATCATGTAATACGCCGGGAACAGGAGGTCGCCTGTTGCCTTGACGCCGGCTTCGTTGATCAGGCCGGCCGTGCCGCCGAGAGCCGACACGGACAGGTTGTAGGTGACCGAGAAGCCCAGCAGACGCACGTGTGCGGGGAACATCGCCGGGAAGGTCGCCGAAATCGTGGCGAGCATCGGTACGTAGGCGATGCCGAGAACGGCGAAGCCCACGAGCGCAAAGCCGAAGCCCAGCGACATCATCTTGAACATGGGGATGGCCAGAACGCCCACCGCAATGGTCGTGAAGAACCACAGCGGGCGACGGCCGAACTTGTCCGATGCCGCGCCGAAGATCGGCATGAACAGCACGATGAACAGCTCGCCCACGAGGATCACGATGAGCGATGTCTGTGAATCCATGCCGATCTGCGCTTCAAAGTACGACGGCATGTAGGTCAGCAGCGTGTAGTTGACCATGTTGACGGTTGCGACCAGCGCAAACAGGATGATGACGTCGCGGCGGTACTCCTTGAACACCGCGCGGAAGCGGTCCATTGTCGAGGTGTCGTCCTCTTCCGGATCTTCCTGGATTTCGTTGAACACCGGGGTGTCCTCAAGCTTCGAGCGCAGGTACCAGCCGATGAAGCCCATGGGCAGTGCGATGAGGAACGGGATCCTCCAGCCGAAGGAGTCCATCTGCTCCGGGGTCACGGTGAACTGGATGATGAGCATGAGTGCCGCACCGATGACATAGCCGGTCAGCGAGCTCGCTTCGAGGAACGAACCGAAGAAGCCGCGACGGCGGTTGGGAGCGTACTCAGCCATGTAGGTGGCGGCTCCGCCGTACTCACCGCCGGTGGAAAAGCCCTGCACCAGACGCAGGACGATGAGCAGGATGGGCGCCCAGATGCCGATCGTCTGATAAGTGGGCAGCAGGCCGATGAGGGTTGTTGCCCCGGCCATGAGCAGAATCGTGGCGGCCAGCACGCCCTTGCGGCCGATCTTGTCGCCCATGGGCCCCCAGAAGAATCCGCCCAGGGGTCTCGCCAGGAAGGAAATGGCGTACGTCGCCATGGTGGCCATGATCTGGTATTCGCCGAGTGCATCGAAGAAGTGATGGGCGATGTACGTTGCGGCGATCGCGTAGACGCCGTAGTCGTACCACTCGGTCATATTGCCGATGGCCGAGGCTGCTGTTGCCCTGCGGACAACCTTCGGATCAGCCGCGTGGTCTTCGGCTTCGCGTGCGTAGTCTGATGCGAGCAATTCTTCTGAGCTGCTGTCAGAACTCATACAAACCTTCCTGTTTCGAGACATCAATCACTGTAACGGAGAGCAGTGACGATGGCTAAAGCAGGAAAATCTACATGGCCGGCAGGCGCAGGGTGACAGTTGAACCCTGTCCGTACCAGGACTGCAGCGCGGCGGTGCCGCCGTGGCGTTCGACGATGGCACGGACCATCGGCAGTCCGAGCCCGCTGCCTTCCGTCCCGCGGACCTCGCGTGAACGGCCGAGCTCTTCCCATACGGTTTCGATCTCATCCGGCGCTATCCCGCGGCCCGTGTCGGCACATTCAATGACAACCCAACCGTTCTCTTCACGGCCGCGAACTTCAATGTGTGCTCCCGGTGGCGAGTACTTCACCGCGTTGCTCAACACGTTTGACACGGCCAAGAACAAAAGATCTGAGTCACCTCGAACGTGCGGCAGGGGCCGCGGTGCCTGAGGCAGAGACACCTGGAACCTGCGCTCCCGGGCACCCGGAATTTCAAGAACCGTCTGCACTGCCTCGTGAACAAGAGCGCCGATGTTGACCGCGGAGGGTTCGAGTTCAGCGTGTTCGACTTCGCTGATCTTGCGCAGATTGTTCAGCAGACTGCTCAGGCGCACAGCCTGAGCATCGATGCTGTCGCGCTGCCGCTGGGACGGTTCGTCGGCCAGGGCTGCGCGAATGCCCTGAATGGGGTTCTTCAGTTCGTGGTCCAGACGGGCCAGCAGGCGCTGGCGGCGGCGCATCTGCTCATCGCGCACCTGCGCTGAGGCTTTGACGGCACCGCGCCTGGCAAGGACGACGGCGGCGAAACCAGCCGCGAACAGGCCGGACAGCAGCAGGCCGAAAACGAGGGGCGCCCACGCTACCCGGGCCGTGATGACCGCCTGGGTTTGGGAGTCGACGAACAGCCACCCCACCGTCACGATCAGCCCGATGAGCAGGGGCGCAAGCAGCGCAGAGGCGATGACCAGCGGCGTCCGCTGCTGTTTCTGTTCGCTCATCCGCGATCCACTGCTCCAAGAAATCGATATCCTGCACCCGACACCGTCTCAATGTAGGCGGGATCGCTCGAATCATCACCCAGTTCCCTGCGGATTTCAGCAATTCTGTGATCAACCGCGCGCGTGGTCACAATCGCTTCGAAGCCCCACACGGTTTCCAGCAGACGCTGGCGAGAGAACACCTCGTCAGGGTGGCTCATGAGGAACTCCAGCAGAGCGAAGGCGCGCGGCGTCAGCTGTCGTTCGCATCCGTCGACGAAAATCCTGCGGGCCGGTCGGTCCAAACGAAGCTCACCCGATACCAGAGCCTGGGCGGCGCTCAACGGCGTCTGGCCCCGCTGGGTGCGGCGCAGAACCGCGCGGACGCGCGCCATGAGCTCAACCGGATCGAACGGTTTGGTCATATAGTCATCCGCACCGTCATCGAGGGCGGCTGCCCGTTCGAAAGTCTCCCCCACCTCGGTCAGCAGGATGACGGGCAGCCATTCGTCGTCGGCCCTGATGCGGCGCAAGACCTCACGACCGTCGAGGTTCGGCATAAGTACATCAAGGATGACAAGGTCCGGGCGGCGGGCTTCGATAGCCTGCAGCGCCTCGACACCGTCAGCTGCGGTTTCAGTGTCGAGGCCGCTGCGGCGCAGCACGGGGGCCAAGTGCTCGCGGATGGTGGAGTCATCATCGACGAGCAGCACATGCGGTCGCGTCTGGGCGGACATTGTGTTCCTTCGCGGACTCAGCCGTCGTAGCGGATTTCAACCCGTCGGTTCTTCTCGCGACCTTCCGGATTGTCTTTGCCGCCCTTGTCATTCGGTTCGATCGGCTTGCTGTCACCGAAGCCCTTGACTTCGGTCTTGATGTCAGACCGGGCTTCCTTAATGGCTTTCGACACTGCCTCGGCGCGACGCTTAGACAGAACGTCGTTGCCTTCCTTGTAGGGCAGATTGTCCGTGTGCCCTTCAACCCGGACGGTAGCGTTCTGCGGCACTTTCTTGACCAGTTCGGCGATCTTCTTCTTCGCACCGTCAGACAGGTCCCATTTGCCGAGGTCAAACAGCACATCCGAGGACAGCGTGACGACTTTTTCGCCGGCGTCTTCGCGCGTGTCGTCCATCGGCTCGATGTTGTCTTCCAGCGGGATGATCTCGGCCTTGATCGGGTTGATTTCCGCTTTCACGGCAGCTGCTGCGGGAACAGCGCCGAACGCCATGACTCCGACCAAGCCGACGGCTGCGAGCTTGGCGCGGGCGCTCACTGGATCTTCACGCCCTTGACCAGCGGCTCACCTTCCCACAGGAAGATGTCCATCGTGTCAACGTCTTCCGGCGGAGCACCGAAAGCGGCCTTGGCCTGTGCCTCTCGGCCCGGGTTCAGCTTGGTGTCTGTGACATCGGTGAGTTCGTCAATAGCCTTGTGCTTGTTGAAGTTCTTCGTGTCAACCGCGTATGGACGGAAACCGGAACCGCGGACCCTGAACAGCGATTTCTGGTCGTCCATCGTGGTTTCCAGAGTAAAGCCGTAGACAGCTTCTACCGTTTGCTGGTTGCGCTTGACGCTGATCAGGCGAACCTTGAGCTTGGCATTCTTGTCGCCGTCAATCTCCACCGGAACTTCGGCTTCACCCAGCGATTCGCCCGAAGCAGCCGCTTCTGAACCGCTGCCTGAGTCCTGCGAATCGTCACCGGCAGAATCTTCACCGCTCTGGGACGCCGCTTCACCGGAACCGCTGTCAGAGCTGTCAGAGCTGTCGTTCTTCTGCGACTCTTCAGAGGTTTCCTTTTTGTCGTCAGAGCCGGTGTTGAAGTCAACCGAGCACCCTGTCAGACCCAGGGATGCAGCCACGGCCGCAGCGGCGATGACTGTTCGTGCTTTTGTCGTGCGCATGCGAAACCTTTCGGTAGCGGACCGGGTGGGCCCTGTCGTGCTTGCTGACTCAAGACTACGAACGCGGAAAGCACTGTTCGTCGCACAGAAGTCGCAAGAGTCCGGAAACTTGTACCAGCTTCGCGACATTCTGAGACACACAGGTGAACTCAGCGTGTACGCCTCAGCGGCGGCTTGACTCAATCACCTCGCGTGCAAAGCCGTCGAACAGCGCCTGCGCATTGCGTGCGCTGTCTGCTTCAACGCGGTCTGCGTGTTCAACAAGAGCGTCCTTGTCAAAGCCCAGCTTGGCCAGACCGTCTGCTTCCCAACGGCGCACCGAGTCAGCGGACGCTTCGGGATGGAATTGCATGCCCCACGACCGTCCAATGCGGAAAGCCTGGATTTCGCACAGTTCGCTGCTGCCCAGCAGCTGGGCTGTGGCCGGCAGCTCGGTGATGCGGTCCACGTGGCTTTCGATGAAGTGGGCTTTCGGCCCCACCTTGCCGAACACGGGGTCATCGGCAGCCTCTGAGGTGAATGTGATTTCGGTTGCGCCCTTTTCGGGTGCCCCGGTTTCGGCCTTCACCGTGCCGCCTGCCACGTGGGCCAGCAGCTGGCCGCCCAAGCAGATGCCCAGCTGCGGTTTGTCGGCATCCCACGCGGCGCGTACGAGTTCAGCTTCACGCTCCAGCCACGGCGCCCGGTCGGTTTCATCCGGCATGTACCCGCCGCCCAAGTAGACGAAGCCGTCATAGTCATTGACCACTTCCGGGCCTGGAATGTCGTTGACAGTGCCGTCGGGTCCCGGTCCGATCCGCAGATCAAACTCGATGTGGTGGTCAATGAGGCGTGGGAGCAGTCGCCTGGGCTGTGAATCGATGTCGTTGACGACTATGAGGATGCGGGCCACGATGCTCACTCTCCCGAGCGCAGGAAGCTGCGGTAGCGGTCGTCGTGAGCTTCCAGCACGCGCAGCGCATTGTCGAAGCCGAGCTTTTCAAGGTCTTCTTCTGACCAGGAACGCGAGCGCAGTTCGTCGATGAGCGCCGGATAGGTGCTGGCATTGTCCAACCCGGTGGGGAAGGAATCCGTTCCGCAGAAGTCCGAGCCGATGCCCACGTGATCAATTCCGATGCGTTCGCGCACGTAGTCGATGTGGTCGGCGACTTCGCTGATGGTGACTTCCGGAGCTGTGCCCTTTTCGCCGTCTTTGACCCACTCGTATCGGTCCTGTGAAACGAAGGAGGGCACGAAGGTCAGCATGTGCACTCCCCCGTTTGCCGGCAGCCGGTCGATGATGTCATCGGGCACATTGCGCGGGTGCGAGCACAGGCTCATAGCGTTTGAGTGGGTGAAGAGCACCGGCAGGTCGGTCATGCCAAGCACCTGGTCCATGACACTGGGCGCCACGTGAGACAGGTCCGGGATCATGCCGATCCGGTTCATCTCCGTGACCACTTCCCGGCCGAAGTCGCTCAGTCCCCCATGCACCGCCTCGTCAGTTGCGGAGTCTGCCCAGCTGTGGGTGGTCGACCACGTCAGTGTCATGTAGCGAGCGCCGAGCTTGGCGAACATGCGCAGGGCACCAAGTGATTCGTTGATCTGGTTGCCGCCCTCAACACCGAGCAGACCGCCGATGCGCCCGGCAGCTCGTGCTGCGCGGATGGCTTCCGCTGTTGTCGCCCAGGCGAGGTCAGCCGGATAGGTGCTGATCATGCGGTCAACGAGGTCGATCTGCTCGAGTGTCCAGCGGACAGCTTCGTCGCCCTTGATGGCCGAGTCGACGAACACCGACCAGAACTGTGCGGCGACACCGCCGTCGCGCAGCTGCGGAATATTGGTTTCGACAACCTCGTCGGGCCGGTCGAGATCAGTGACCGATGAGCCGCGGGTTTCGCGCAGCAGATACGGGAGGTCATTGTGGCCATCGAAAATGGGGATGAGTGGAGACGACATCGCGGGTCCTTTCTTCAGTCCGGATGGGGTTAGTCAGGCGTGCAGGTGGGCGCTGATGAGACCGCCGGCTTCGCGCATGATCGGCATGACTTCGAGCACTCGGTCCTCATCTGCCGCCCAGTTGGCGAAGACAGCGTAGGCCACGCGGCGTTCGCGCGTGAACGCGATTCCGGTGTCGGCCCGAACGCTGGAGTCGGTGCCGGTCTTGTTCACAATCCATTCGCCGCGCGTGTAGTAGTAGTGCGCGAGCGGATCGGGTTCGAAGTAGGACGCCACCATCGACGTATCCGCCCCAGCGCCGAGCCAGCGGCGCAGCATTTCAGAAGACATCGGGTCGAACAGTTCGTCACGTGACAGCCGCGCCATGTAGTCGCTCAGTTCATAGGCGGTGCCCGATGACAGACGACGGGGTGCTCCTGCCGGTCGCGGCCAGCGCAGGAAATCGTGCAGTGCAGAGTCTTTGTAGCCCAGTGCTTCGATTTCCTTGGCCACGCGGTCCAGGCCGACCCGAGAGATGAGCACGTTTGTGGCGAAGTTGTCGCTGAACGCTCCGATGAGCATGCCGACGTCGTGGATTGTGAGGTCCGGCTGGTCCAACAGGTACCAGATGCCGGATTCGTCGACGCGTTCGGCGGCGTTGCGGGTCAGCCGTTCATCCAGGCGCAGTTCGCCGTTGTTCTTCATCTTCAGTGCTGCGTGCAGCAGGAAGATTTTGGCGATCGAGGCGGTTGAGAGCACCCGGTGGGGTTCGTGGCTGAATACCTCTTCGCCCGTGTCGATGTCGATTGCACGTGCTGAGAATTCGACCCCGTCAAGACGTGTGAACAGGTCCGCTGTCATTGTGCTGCCTTTCTCCGGCGCTGTTGGCAACCGGCTGTTTAGACGACGTTAAAACTATGCGAAGAGGCTCATGACCTGGCCGGCGGCCAGACCGAAGAACGTACCGGCGAATGCCCCGATGAGGGCGAAGAGAACGCCCACGGGAACAAGTTCGCGGTTGAAGGCACCGGCGACGACGGGGGCGGACGCCACACCGCCGATGTTCGCGGTCGAAGCGACAGCCAGGCTGAACAGCTCCGTTTTGGTGAGTTTGGCGTAGATGATCATGAGGACCATGTGGATGGCCACAACCATGAGTCCTGCGAGCAGGTAGATCGGCGCTTCGAACAGCGATGTGAAGTCCGAACCGGCTGCGATGACGCCGATGATGATGTACAGCATGATGTACGCGACGTCCGAAGCGCCGGCCATCTTCCCGTACCGGGTCGAACCGATCACCAGACCCACGATGCTCACGATCAGGATGGTCCAGGTTGTCGAGTTCACGACGACGCCGATTTCCGGCAGCTTTCCGCCGATCACGGTGGCCAGCGCCGAACCGAACAGCCCGATGGCCAGCACTCGCAACAGTGCCACGAGGTCCATTGTGTCGGCATCAGATGCGCTTTCCTCGGCGCCTTCAGCGGTCGATGCGGCATGAGACAGGGCCGCGGTGTCGGCTTTTGTCCACGCGTTGAACTTGTCGGATACGCCGACGGACGAAAACATCACCAGCAGCCACAGGGAGTACACGATGGTGTCGACGATGAGCACGTGACCGAAGATGTTCTCCGGTGGGTTGAGGATGCCCTGCACGGCAGCCATGTTCGCCGAACCACCGGTCCACGAAGCCGCGAGTGCTGCCAGGCCCTTCCACGCTTCGGCATCCAGCACACCTTTGAACACGGCGAAGGTGATGATGAATCCCAGCATGATCGAAACTGCGGTCGCAGCGTAGGTCAGCAGCAGCTTCGGTCCCAGTTTGATGATCTTTCGGACATCGCACTGGAACAGCAGCAACATGATCATCGCCGGCAGCAGAGCGTCTTTGACTCCTCCGCCAACAGCGTCGATCGAATCAGACTCACCGAAGACCCCGACGGTGTTCAGCAGCGCTGCTATCAGGTAGAGAAAGACGAATCCAGGTACGTACCGGAAAACCGGAAGCCCGCGGGCTTTGTCCAGGTAGACGAGAATCGCGGCTATCGCAATGAGCAGGCTGATGAACAGAAAACCGTCAGTGATCATGGCTGCTTAGGGCTTCACTCCTCGCTCGGCTCTATCGTCACAGTGGGCATTGTGCCGTCTTCCGGTGCGCTCAGCTTGGCGCGCACGCCCAAGGGTATCGAACCGGCGTGCGGGTGATGGCCCAGTTCAACCTCCCACACGACCGGCACCCCCGCCTCACCGAAGTACTCCCGCAGAAGCGCCCTGCGGTCGGCATCTTCACCGCAGCTCTCCCACGAACCCAAGACCACCGCACCGGCGCGTTCAAGCCAGCCGATGCGCTTGAGCTGCAGAAGCAGGTTGTCCAGGCGGTACACGTCCTCGTCAACGTCTTCCAGAAAGAGGATGCCCGGCTGATCGGGCGCTCCCGGCTGGAATTCGGGTGCGCCGACCCCGGCAGCGAGCAGACTGAGATTGCCCCCGTAGGTGATTCCCGTGAACTCACCAGCCGTGAGAGTCTGTGCGGACTTGCCCAGGCGGATCTGCTCATCTGACCACGGCGAGAACAGCCAGCGTTTGATGTCAGCGCGCACGCGTTCACTGTCACCGAAAACAGCATTGCCGACCATGGGACAGAACAGCGTGGGCACTCCCACGTGGTGCGCCCAGGCCTGGTGCAGGGCGGTGATGTCGCTGGAGCCCGTCAGCAGCTTGGGTCGGCCATCGGGCCTCAGAGCGCTGTCGGCCATGCGCCCGAAGTCGATTTCATCAAGCAGACGCATGGCTCCATAGCCGCCGCGCAGTGCGATGACCGCCGCCGCTTCAGGATCACACCAGGCTTCCACCAGGTCGCGGCGGCGCTCGTCGTCGCTGCCAGCCAGGTACGAGGCCCGAGCGTCGACTTTGCGGAGGTTCTCACCGACCTGCACGTTAAGCCCCCACTGTTCAAGCGCTGCGATTGCCGGTTCAACCGTGCCTTCGGGAGCCGGCCCCGAGGGGGCTACGAGCCACACTCGATCGCCCGGCGCCAGCGGAGCCTGCTCAGCGAAGGGATTGCGATCAGCCATCGGCGGCGCCTCCTGTTTCCGGTGTTTCGGTGGTGTTTGATGAAGCGGCGCTCACCTGTGCCGCAGGTGCCGGTGCGGTGTTCGACTGTGCGGCCCGCTCAGCACGGAAGCCGGGCACAGCTGCCAGCAGTCTGCGCGTGTAGTCGTGCTGGGGGTCCAGAAGAACGTCCTCAACCGGGCCGTGCTCAACGATTTCACCGCGATACATGACCGCAACCGTATCGGCGATGTTCCAGGCCAGACCGAGGTCGTGGGTGATGACAAGCGCGGTCAGCCCGATGTTCTTCTTCAAAGCCAGGAAAAGAGACAGGATCTCGCCGCGCACCGAAGCGTCGAGGGAGGCCACCGGTTCGTCGGCAATGAGCACATCGGGCTCGAGTGCCAGCGCGCTGGCAATAACAACGCGCTGGCGCTGCCCGCCGGAAAGCTCCTGCGGGATGGGCTCGAAGAAGTCCTCCCCGGGGGTCAGCTCCGCAGCTTCCAGGCTTTCGCGCACCCGCGCCCGTTCGTCACCGGTGAACTTCTGCACGCGCAGGCCTTCGGCGACGGACTCATAGACCGAGCGCGAAGGGTTCAGCGATCCCGACGGGTCCTGCAGAATCATCTGCACGTCGCGCCGAAACCTGCGCAGACCGCGCTTGGTGCTCGGCAGGGACTCGCCCTGGAACAGAAGCTCTGATCCGCTGTCGGGCGGCTGCAGGCCCAAGAGCGTGCGCGCAAGCGTAGTCTTGCCCGAACCGGACTGACCGACAACAGCAAGAATCTCAGAGCGGTGCAGCTTGAGGTCAACGTTGTTGACGGCCTTTGTCAACCGCCCGCGAGCCTTAAAGGTGACGTTGAGGCTGCGCGCCTCGAGCACCACCTCGTCAGTCATGGTGTGGGGAGTTTCGACGTCAACTCGGGCCGGGTTGCGGGTGATCGGGTTGAGCCTTGACGCAGGGTCGCCGATGGTGGGGAACGCATCCGCCAGCTGCTGGGTGTAGGGCTCCTCCGGCTTGCTGCAGATCTGCTCGGCGGGGCCGATTTCAACGATTCGCCCGCTCTTCATAATCGCGATCCGCTCACACGCCGTGGCAAGCACGGAGAGGTCGTGCGAAATCATCAGCAGCGAAATTCCGCGAGCCTCGACGAGTTCTCGCAGGCGCGTGAGGATCTGCGCCTGGACGATGACGTCGAGTGCCGTGGTCGGTTCGTCGGCAATGATGATGTCGGGATCGCACGCCAGCGCCATTGCGATCATGACCCGCTGCTTCTGGCCACCGGACAGTTCGTGCGGATATGCCTGGGCGATCTGGGCGTCGAGGTCAACCTGTTCCAGCAGGCTCACCACACGCGCTTTGCGCTCAGCTTCGGACCGCCATTCGTCTTTGACGTGCAGGTTGAGCGCTTCGAGTATCTGCTTGCCCACTGCGCGCACCGGATTGAGCGAGTGCAGGGCACCCTGGAAGACGATCGCGGCTTCTGACCAGCGCACGGCGCGCATCTGGCCGAAGTTCAGTTCGGCAATATCGGTTCCGCCCAGCAGCACCCGTCCAGTCAGAGTCGCATTGTCCGGCAGCAGGCGCAGCACGGAGAGGATCAGCGTGGACTTACCCGAACCGGATTCGCCCGCAATGCCCAGGGTGCTGCCAGCCGGCAGTTCGAGGCTGACGTTCGACACGGCGGGAATGTCGCCGCGAGAGGTTTTCGACGAGTACGTAATCGACACATCGTCAAAAACAAGGTCCTTGCCCAATGCAGCGGCAGATTTTTCTGCTGGACTCATCAGCGGCTCCTGAGTGTCGGATTGGCAATGGCTTCAATGGCGCGGCCCACCAGGGTAAAGGCGAGGACCACCGCGACGATCGCAAGTCCCGGGGTGAGGATGAACCACCAGTAGCCGGAGGTTGCTGCCGAAACATCCATGGCGTTTTTCAGAATGGTTCCCCAGGACTGCTGTGTTGTGTCGCCCAGGCCAAGGAAGGCGAGTGTCGATTCGGCGATGATCGCGCTGCCCACCGTCAGTGTGGTGTTGGCCAACACCAGCGGCATGACCGCCGGCAGCAGGTGCGTGGTGATGATGTGCCAGTGACCGGCGCCTAAGACCTTTGCCCGCTCAATGTAGAGGCGGGATTCGGCCGACAGCGTCTGTGCGCGGACAATGCGCGCTGTCCCCGCCCACGAGGTCACGCCGATCGCAATGACGATTGTGAAGACACCGCGTTCAAGCACGGATGAAAGGACAATTGCCAGCAGCAGCGAGGGCAGCACGAGGAAGAAGTCGATGATCCGCATGATGAGCCCGCCGACCCAGCCGGTGAAGTGACCGGCTGCAATGCCCATGATCGTTCCGATGATCATGGACATCGCGGTGGCGGCCACACCGACGATGAGCGAAACCCTGGCACCCCACACCAGGCGCGCCCACAGTTCGCGACCGTAGTTGTCTGTGCCCAGCGGGTGCTCGGCACTCGGGGGTGCGTAGCGCGGATTATCGAGGTTCTGGGTGACGTCGAGCATTGCACGGTCGGCAATGAGCGGGGCGAACACGGCCACGATGATCACCAAGAGCAGAACGATCGCACCGATGATGCCCGCGCGGTCTTCCAGGAAGATCTTCCAGTTCTTCTTGGCAGCCTCGGCACGCCGGTTCCACGCGAGTGCGCGGGCGCTCGAGGGAACCGCGGCACGCTGTCCAGCGTCATCGGCTGCCGTCTGCTGTTCAGAGGAGGCGTTGCGGGATGTCATTCAGGCCCTCCTGACGCGCGGGTCGAGCTGGCGGTACACGAGGTCAGCCAGCAGGTTCATGATGATGATGGCAGCTGAGAAGACGACGAAGGTCCCCTGCAGCAGAGGGAGATCAGGCCCGGATATCGCCTCGTAGGTCAGCTTCCCCAGCCCGGGCCACGAGAACACGGTTTCGACCGTGAGCGCACCGGCAATCAGGCCGCCGATGTGCATGAAAACCAGCGTCACCGTCGGCAGCAGGGCGTTGGGGACGGCGTGCTTGAGGCGGACGTCGTCTTCGCGCAGCCCCTTGGCGCGGGCGGTGGTCAGGTAGTCAGCACTCATCTCACCCAGCAGTGATGCGCGCATCACCATGAGGTACTGCGCGTAGACGACCGCTGTCATCGTGATGACCGGGAGGATGAGGTGCTTGGCGACATCGAGCACATAGTCAATACCACCCGGTTCGATTCCCGGTGAGACCATGCCGCCGGTCGGCAGCCACTGCAGCCTGCCGGAGAACACCATGAGGAGCAGAAGTGCGAGCCAGAATGTCGGCACGGACCAGAAGATCAGGCTCGTGGAGGTTGTCAGCTTGTCGAACAGCGATCCGCGCTTCCAGGCGGCCAACTGCCCCATCCACAGGCCCAGGCTGATGGCCAGAATCGCTGCGGTGCCGGTCAGCAGCAGGGTCGGCCACGCGTATTCGGCAATGAGGCTGCTGACTGACTGCTTGTAGACGTAGCTGGTCCCCAGGTTCCCGGTGAAGATTCCCACCAGGTAGTCCCAGAACTGGACCAGCACAGGCTTGTCAAGTCCGTATTCAGCGCGCAGCTGTGCCATCTGTTCGGGGCTCATCTGCCTTTCGCGGGCAATCTTCTGCACCGGGTCGCCCGGCAGGATTCGAAAGGCGAAGAAGCCGAGTACAACAACCATGAGGAGGCTGATGAGAGCTCCGCCGACCTTTCTGAGCAGATAGCTGAGGTAGGACTGGCCCGCCGGGGGCGCGTCAGTGTCGTCAGGACCGCCGGAAGCTCCGCTCTTGAGCTTCTGCTCTTCGGCCTGTGTTTGTGCGTTCACAGACATGTTTCTGCTTTCCACGCTCTGCTTGGATCTGCGGCAGGGCGTTAACGGTGCTCGAGGCGCCGGTCACCACTCGTGTGTCCGGCGCCTCGAATCTGTGGGCTAGGTGGCCCGTGGTCTCACGCTCGGTCGTCGGCGCTGCGGCGCCGCAGGATCAGCGGGATTGCCACAGCGGCAATCACGACGACCGCTCCGATGCCGATCCACAGTCCTGCCGAGGAGCCGCTTCCCTTGCCGTCGTCGACTTCGTCTGCGGGAGCCGCCGTCAGGAAGCCCCAGTAGCCGGACTGGTTGCCGATCACACCGCCGTCTTCGGGCTGCGTGGTGAAGCCGCCGAAGCGGTCGGAGCGGTAGGCCTCGAGTTGCTTGGGGTACCACAGGGTGATCTGCGGGGCGTCGTCGTAGTGCTGCTGGAGGGCCTGGTGGACGTACTCCTGGCGTTTGCCTTCGTCGAGTTCGGTGTGCTGCTTCTTGTACAGTTCGTCGAACTCCTTGCTGCAGTAGCCGTCCTGCGAGGTCGGGCCGTTGCCCTCAGCGTCCGGACGTGATGCGCAGGTGTTGATCGACAGCTGGTATTCCGGGTCGGGGGTAACCGACCAGCCGGTCACGTAGATGTCGAAGTCACCCTTCATCGTGCGGTCGGAAATCGTGTCGGAATCGCTGGATTCGGCTTTGATTTCAACTCCGATTTCTTTCAGCCACGGCGTGATGAACTCTGCAATGGACTGTTCCGTCGGGGTTTCGGCATCTGTCAGCAGGCGCAGGGAGAGCTTCTTGCCGTCCTTTTCGCGTATGCCGCCAGAGCCTTCTTTCCAGCCGGCTTCATCGAGCAGCTTCTTGGCCGCTTCGGGATCGTGGGAGACGATCTTGTCGGACTTGGGCAGGTGCCATTTTTCAAAGGATTCGGGAACGAAGCTCGTCGCTTCCGTCGCGTAGTCCTTCATGACCTGTTCGCGCAGGGTGTCTGTGTCGATGCCCAAGCGCAGAGCCTGGCGGACCTTGACGTCTTTGAGCGCTTCATTGCCGGTTCCGTAGGCTTCGCCTTCAGGGGTTTCAAAGCCGGGGTTGACGCCAAGAGCTGTGAAGCGGCGGGATTCGCCCACATTGGTTTCGATGTTGTCGGCGTTTTCCAGCGCTGACATCTGTTCGGGGGTCAGCCCGGTCACGAAGTCGACGTCGCCGGCGCGCAGCGCCTGCACCATGGCGTCGCTGTTGGTGTAGTAGGTGTACTGGATGGTGTCGATCTTCGGCTTGCCCTTCCAGAAGTTCGGATTGGCCTTCAGCGTGATCGACTGGTTGGCTTTGTAGCTGTCCAGGACGTACGGACCGGAGCCTACGACTTCAGAGTCGTTGGCGTCCTTGGCGGGGTCCTTCTTTTTGGACCACACGTGTTCGGGGACGACAGGAAGTTCGACACCGGGGTTCGGCGCCTGCGGCGACTTGAGTTTGATGACCACGGTGTGTTCGTCAGAGGCTTCGACCGATTCGAAATTCTCCACCAGCGAGCCGTTGGCCGCACCCATGGCCGAGTCGTCCATGATCTGTTTGTAGGTGTAGACAACGTCGTCTGCCGAAATCGGCTCGCCGTCGGACCACTTCATTCCCTCGCGAATGGTGAACGTCCATTCGTCACCCGAATCATTGGCGTCCCATTTCTCCGCCAGCCCCTCGGTCGGAGCGAAATCCTTCGAGTCGTACTGCACGAGGTTTTCGTACACGTAGCGATTGATGGCTGTCGGCGTGAGGTAAATCGAAGTGAACGGGTTGAAATTGTCAACAAGGCCCGATGTGGCAATCCGCATGGTCGTTTCCGACGCCGCCTGCTCGGTCGACTGGGCTGCTGCGGGCAGTGCGGCTCCGGTTGATCCGAGAACCGTCATCGCGGCAGCCGCGGCTGCTGCTGTGCACCGTTTGAGAGCTGATCTGAACATATCTTCCTTCCGGCTTGCTTCTTCAGCGCCAGCTTCTTCGCGTGGCGTTTGGGGCGGGCCGAATGTGTGCTGATTCGACAGCCCCTCAGAAGCTGTTTCTGTAAGTTACATCACAGACTCCTGAGTGATCAAAATCATTCGCCGAACAACCTGGTGTGAAGTGCTCGGGCCTCCTCCCCCACCCCTGTCGGCATGAAATTCAGCCGAGTACCCTGGAAGTGAGGGCAGCGACGATGATCGGGCCACAAGCTCGAATTCACAGTTGTTCTCACACACAGACATCACAGTGCATGAGGAGCAGTGGTATGAAGGCCGCACGCTTTTACGACCGTAAAGACATCCGCATTGAAGACATCCCCGAACCCGAGCTGAAGCCCGGCACCGTTGCCATTGACGTCGCGTGGTGCGGCATCTGCGGCACGGACCTCCACGAATACCTCGAAGGCCCCATCTTCATCCCGCCGAAGGGCCACCCGCACCCCATTTCGGGCGAAGAGGCGCCGGTCACCATGGGCCACGAATTCTCCGGCACCATCACCGCTCTCGGTGAGGGCGTCACCGGCCTGGAGGTCGGACAGAACGTCGTCGTCGAGCCCTACATCATCGGTGAAGATGTCGACACCGGTGAAGGTCAGGAATACCAGCTGTCCGAAAACATGAACTTCATCGGCCTGGGCGGCCGCGGCGGCGGTCTGTCCGAAAAGATCGTCGTTGAGCAGCGCTGGGTCCACCCCATCGGCGACGTTCCGCTGGACGAAGCTGCTCTCATTGAGCCGCTGTCCGTGGGCCACCATGCCTTTGTCCGCTCCGACGCAAAGTCCGGTGACGTTGCGGTTGTCGGCGGTGCTGGCCCCATCGGCCTGCTGACGGCAGCTGTGCTCAAGGCTGAGGGTCTGACCGTCTACATTTCGGAACTGTCCGAGGCCCGCAAGGAAATGGCCCGCAACACCGGTGTGGCCGACGAAGTCTTCGACCCCCGCGAAGTCGATGTCGCAGCCAAGGTGAAGGAACTCACCGGCGGCAAGGGCGCTGATGTGGGCTTTGAATGCTCGTCTGTCCCGGTTGTCCTCGACATGCTCATGGACGCCGTTCGTCCCGGCGGTGTCATCGTCAACGTGTCCATCTGGGGCCACAAGCCCGAGGTCGACATGCCGACCCTGGTTCTCAAGGAAATCGACCTGCGCGGAACCATCGGCTACTCGAACGACCACCCTGCCACCATCAAACTGGTGCAGGACGGCAAGCTCGACCTGTCGAAGTTCATCACCGCCCGCATCAAGCTTGAGGAACTGGTTGACAAGGGCTTCGACCAGCTCATCAACAACAATGAGCAGCACGTGAAGATTCTCGTAGACCCGAACGCCTGATCGGTTCAGGGCTGAACGAAGCTCAAACAGATGATCCGGCCCGGCGGGAAACCAGTACGGTTTCCCACCGGGCCGACGGCTGCTGGTTCAATAGCCTTAACCGATCTCGTCAAACAAAGTGAGAGCCATGGAGCGCTTCATCATCACCGTCGCCTGCGCAGATACACCGGGCATAGTCCACGCCGTCACGGAGGTCCTCGTTGGCTTAGGCGGGAACATTGTCGAGTCCCAGCAGTTCACCTCGCCGGACTCCGGAACATTCTTCCTGCGCGTTGAAGTCGACGCACCGTGCAGCCGCGACCAGCTGGAAGCAGCAATGACGCCGGTCAGGGAGCGCTTCAGCATGGAGCTTGGCCTGCACCGCAAGGCCGACAGGGTGCGCACTCTCATCATGTGTTCAAAAGACCCGCGGACCCTCAACGAAGTGCTGTTCGATCACCACCTGGGCCAGCTCAACATCGATGTGCCGCTCGTGGCGTCGAACCACATGGACCTGAAGAAGCACGCCGACTTCTACGGCATCGACTACGAGCATGTCCCGATCACCAAGGACACGAAAGCCAATGCCGAAGCTCGCCTGCTGGAACTCATCGAGGAACATGACATCGAGCTGGTCATCCTCGCCCGCTATATGCAGATCCTGTCAGACGACCTCGCAGAGAGGCTGGCGGGGCGAGTCATCAACATCCACCACTCGTTCCTGCCTGCATTCAAGGGGGCCCGCCCCTACCATCAGGCACACGCGCGCGGCGTAAAGCTCATCGGTGCCACGGCCCACTATGTGACGGCCGACCTTGACGAAGGCCCGATCATCGAACAGAACGTCGTACGCGTCGACCACAGCAAGTCACCGGGTGAGCTCATCGCCATCGGCCGCAATGTTGAGGGGCGGACTCTGGCTCAGGCGGTGCGCTGGCACGCCGACCACCGTGTGCTCATGGACGGAACCCGCACCGTCGTGTTCAGCTGATACACCCCTCTTCAGCCCTTGTCGGAGAACATACGACATAGTTTTGTTGCGTTATAAGATGAGGTTAGCCTAACCTAATGTTTCGTCTCTTTAATCCAGATCGAAACAGAGCAACCCTGTGTCTCCATTCCCCACCGCTCGCGCCAGGCGAGCTCTCGCAGCAGCGGCAATCGCCGGCTCACTCGCATTCACCCTCGCTGCCTGCGGCACCGAGCAGTCCGGCAGCAGCGGCAGCCAAACACAGGCCGCCACGGCCACTGACGAATTCCCGGTCACGGTCGAGCACGCATTCGGCAAGACCACCGTCGAGCAGAACCCTCAGCGAGTGGCGACGGTCGGATGGGCCAACCACGAAGTCCCGTTGGCCCTCGGAATTGTGCCGGTCGGAATGTCGAAGGCCACGTGGGGAGATGATGATGGCAACGGCATCATGCCGTGGAACGAAGAGAAGCTCTCGGAACTCGGCGGAGAAGCGCCGGTCCTCTTCGACGAAACCGACGGCATCCCGTTTGAGGAAGTTGCCAACACAAAGCCCGATGTCATCCTCGCGTCCTATTCCGGGCTGACGAAGGAAGACTACGAAACCCTCAGCAAGATCGCCCCGGTTGTGGCCTACCCCGACATTCCCTGGGGAACGTCGATGAAGGACATGACGGAGATGAACGCTGCGGCCCTGGGACGAAAGGCCGATGGCGAAAAGCTTGTTCAGGACGCTGAAAAGAAGGTTGCCGACGCTCTCGACAAGCATCCAGACCTGAAGGGCAAGAAGGTGCTGTTCACGTCGTTCAGCGGTACCGAGGATTCATCTAAGGTCGGCTTCTTCTCAACAACAGATCCCCGCATGGGCTTTTTGGCTGAACACGGCCTTGCCGCACCGGACTACGTCAAGAGCGAATCCGAGAAGAGCGATGAGTTCTGGCTCGAGGTGTCAGCGGAGAAGCCCGAGGTGTTCAAGGACGCCGACCTCGTTGTGTCGTACTCGTCAGGCAGCAAGGAAGACGACGAAAAGCAGTTGAAGAGCATGCAGTCCGATCCGCTCCTGTCGAAGATCCCCGCAATCGCCGACGGCCGTGTCGCATTCCTTGAGAACGGACCTGTGGGAGCAGCCGCAAACCCGTCGCCGCTGTCGATTCCGTGGGGCATTGACCGCTACTTCGAACAGCTGAATGAAGGCCTCAAGGGCTGACGCGAAGCCGCTGAGTTCGCTTGCTTCGTCAGCAGGCGGCCTCAAGTCGGCAACGGCGATTGTCCTGCTCATTGGCCTTGTGGCCGCTGCCGCGGTGTGCTCGCTGATGTTCGGAGTGCGAAGCATTTCGGCTTCTGACGCACTCGGCGCTCTGACCGGCGGCACGTCAACTGCCGGCGAGGCAGCCGCGGCGGTCAGGATTCCGCGCACCGCGCTGGCCATGAGCGTCGGTGCGGCGCTTGCCGCGGCGGGAACCACACTGCAGGCTGTCACCCGCAATCCGCTGGCGGACCCCGGCATCTTCGGGATACTCGCGGGTGCCGCACTGGCTGTATCAGCTTCTATGGCGTTCACCGGAATGTCGCTTCCCGCTCCTACTATGGCCGTCGCCATTGTGGGAGCGTTCGTCGCGGCCGCCTTCGTCTACGCCGTCGGGTCCCTGGGCCGAGGCGGTGCAACTCCCCTGAAGCTCGCTTTGTCGGGAGCTGCGACCGCCGCTGCCCTGTCGAGCCTGACCAGCGCTGTCATACTTCCGCGGGAAGACGTCATGGACCGGTTCCGCTTCTGGCAGATCGGCTCTGTAGGAGGCGCCGAGTGGTCGTCGCTCACGGCCGCCGCTCCCCTGCTCGTAATCGGCGCTGTCATCGTGTGGATGTCCGCTCCCGGACTGAACGCTCTGGCTTTGGGCGATGAAGCGGCGACTGGCCTGGGCGTACCAGCGAGCAGAACCCGACTGCTTGCCGTCATCGGCGCGGTGATCCTGTGCGGAACCGCTGTCGCGGTCGCAGGGCCGGTCGGATTCATCGGGCTCATCGTTCCCCACACCCTGCGCCTGCTTCTGGGTACAGATCACAGACTTCTCATTCCAGCCTCGTTCCTGGGAGGTGCCGTAATCCTCACCGCGGCGGACACCCTCGGGCGCGTTGTCGGCCGACCCAGTGAGATTGCGGTCGGCATCATCACGCCCTTGTTGGGGGCACCTCTGTTCATTTGGCTGGCTCGGCGAGCGAAAGGAGGCGGACTGTGACTGCTGCTATCACCCAAAGTCTGCGCTCTGCTCGCCGGTCAGCGCGCTTGAGCGCAGCGGTCCGGTTGACGGCTCTTACAGCAGTGGTCCTCGTCCTGTGGTTCTGCAGCCTCATGATCGGCGATGTGTTCTATTCCCCTGGCGAAGTCTGGGCCGTTCTCACCGGCCACACCGTCCCCGGCGCATCGTTTGCCGTTGGCGACCTGCGGCTGCCGCGCGCCACGGTCGGCGCGGCCGTCGGGGCTGCATTCGGCGTCTCGGGCGCACTGTTCCAGACTCTGCTTCGCAATCAGCTGGCCTCACCGGACATCATCGGAATCTCCAGCGCGGCCTCGGCCGCCGGCGCAACGGCAATCGTGTTCTTACACTGGGGAACCGCGGCTGTATCTGCGTCTTCGCTGATCTTCTCGCTTGTCGTTGCCGCGGCGGTCTTCTGGTTGGTGCCACGACCTCGTTCGGGACCGAAACTCATCCTCATCGGCATCGGTGTTGGCGCCGTGATGCAGTCGTGGACGTCCTATGTTCTGTCACGAGCTGCCGCATGGGATGCTCCGGCGGCGGTTCGGTGGCTGACAGGTTCTCTCAACAGCGTGAGCTTTGAACAGGGCTGGCCCGCCCTCATCGCAGCGGCCGCTGCTCTGAGTGTGGGAGTTCTCGGCTCGAATCGCCTAGCACTGCTGCAATTCGGCGATGACACGGTCGAAGCTCTGGGCGTCCGCTCACGGATGCTCCGACCAGCACTGCTGATGGCCGCAGTTCTGGTCCTTGCGGCCGCTGCATCCGTCGCGGGCCCCATCGCGTTCGCGGCTTTCATGGCCGGTCCGATTGCATCCCGGCTCTTCCCTGCCGGGACGTCTCTCATCCTTCCTTCCGGTCTGGTGGGTGCGGCACTCATTCTCACCGCCGACGCGATCGGCCAATTCGCGTTCGGGACGCGCTATCCCGTCGGCGTCGTCACCGGCGCACTCGGCGCTCCGCTCCTCATTGCCCTGCTCATCCGCACTCGAAAATGACACACCGAAACAGAAAGGCCTGATCGACGATGACTGTGCTCTCCTCACCCCCGTCGCCCGAAGACGCTTGGAGCCTGTCGGCTGAGAACCTCAGCTCGGGCTACGGCGATCGCCGCATCGTCGACTCGGTGAACCATGAATTCGCCGCAGGGCGGATCACATCAATCATCGGCCCCAACGGCTGCGGCAAGTCGACTCTCCTGCGAACACTTGCCCGCCTCATCAAGCCCAGTGGCGGGACTGTGAAGCTGGCCAGACGGACACTATCTGACTTCGGGACGAAGGAGCTGGCCCGCAGGGTTGCGATGCTGCCGCAGACGCCGACCGCGCCTGAGGGCATATCGGTGTTCGACCTCGTCGGGCGCGGAAGAACACCTCACCAGGGACTCTTCGGCCGCTGGAGTGCCGAGGACTTCGAGGCAACAGCGCGCGCACTGGAGGACACGAAGACCGCAGATCTCGCAGACCGCCCTGTCGACGAGCTGTCCGGCGGCCAGCGCCAGCGCGTGTGGATTGCCATGGCGCTTGCCCAGCAGACAGATGTGCTGCTGCTCGATGAGCCGACGACGTATCTGGATCTGAAACACCAGCTTGAGGTGCTCGACCTGCTGACAGATCTCAACCAGCAGCGCGGCACAACGATCATCATGGTTCTCCATGACCTCAACCTCGCAGCCCGGTACTCGGATGAGCTTGTCGCAATGCGCAGCGGAACTGTCAAGCGCGCTGGAAGCTCTCACGATGTCATCACCGATGCAGCGCTGCGGGAAGTCTTTGACCTCGAAGCGTCAATCGTCGCTGATCCTGTATCGGGATTGCCGTCGATCATGCCCATCGGCCGCCACCACGCTGGCGGCTTCATCCGCCAATCACACATCAACGCACCCCACTGATAGAAGGAGCACCCATGTACCTGCCGTTTCGCGTCAGCGTTCTGCGCAGCGAGCGCATCACCCCGAACTTTCAGCGGGTGACGTTCACAGGTGTCGACCAGATGGGACCGGCGCGGGTGACCCGCGACCTGCGCATCAAGATCATCCTCCCGGGACCACCAGGCCTTCCAGATCTGCCTGAGTCCCCGGAAGCGATCCACGTCAGAAGGGCCCTGCCGGCAGACGAGCGCGGAATCATGCGAACATACAGCGTTCGCGACTTCCGCCGTCCCGAAGACCCGGACCAGGGAACGCAGGACCGAGCAGAGCTCGACATCGACTTCGTTCTCCACACCGACGAGCACGGACACTCCGGCCCCGCCTCGCGCTGGGCAGAAGAAGCCAAGCCGGGCGATGAGCTGTACGTAATCGCCCCGAGCATCGACGATGATTCAGGCGCTGGTATTGAGTTCTCGCCCGGAGACTGCAAGACCGTGCAGCTGTACGGTGACGAAACCGCGTTGCCGGCCATTGCCAAGACTCTCTCGGAATGGCCGGAGGGCACCATAGGGGAAGCCTTCATCGAGGTCCCGACCGAGGCCGACAAGCAGAGCATCGACGCTCCTGCTGGTGTCAGGATCCACTGGCTCGTCCGCGAAAGCGACAATGCCGACCACGGCGACCTCCTGATCAGCGCACTCGAAGCAGCTGCACCCATCGCGCAGTCTGGCAACGAACCCAGCGACCAGCTGAAACTCGATGTTCCTGCTGACGACGCGAGCGCAATGGTATGGGAAACACCGCAGTTCTCGCGCAGCGGAGAGGACCTCACCCCTGTCGAGCACGCCGAAGCAGACGATGTCTACTACTGGATTGCCGGAGAATCCGGGGCGGTCACTGCCATGCGGCGCCTGCTCGTTCAAGGGCGTGGAGTCCCACGCCAGTGCGTGTCGTTCATGGGCTATTGGAAGAAGGGCGTTGCCCATAAGGGATAAGGCAGTTCACAGCGTTTCCAACGCCTAGCCCTTTGCGCGCCACGCCGAGGGTTACATGTCAGCCCACACCGCTTGAGCACCGGAATGTCCAAACAACGACTGCAAAGTGCACCACGAGTAGGGACCCAGGCCAGCCATGGGTTCACTTGAGCAATGACTTCGGCAGGCGGTGGACTGCTACAGCGCCGATTGCGGTGAACGGGTGCAGCGGGTCAGGGTTTTCTGAACCGGTGGGTCCGCCCAACTCTGAGTGCACCAGAGCACTCATGACGACGTAGGCGTCTTCGCGAGAATAGCCGTTGTCCTCAACGAGGAAGTCGAAGACGTCTTCATAGCCGCGCTGAATCGAATCCTGTACGGGGCTGCCCAGCCCGATGAAGATCCATTCGTCTTCTGTTTCGATGCGCGGGGCCCGGTGCTTTACACCCTTGATGAGGTCGACGGACACAATCGCCGTGCCCTGTGCTTCGATCGCAACGAAGCTGGATTCACCGCGGGACATAATGGCGTGGATGTCGCCGATCGACAGGAGCGCACCGGGCACGTCCACCGGCAGGTAGACGGTTGAGCCGGGCTTGGCATCGGTGAGGTCCATGTTGCCGCCGTTTGCGAAGCTGGGCATGACGACGGAGCCTTCGCCTTCGGCGGGCGCGGTGCCGATGCAGCCGATCATCGGCAGGGCATCGACTTCCAGTCCATCGAGCAGGGTCACCTTGCCGTTCTTCACTGGGATGCGGCGGGCCATCTGGTCCTGGCCCATGCGCTCGGCCAGGGCGCCGGCACCGGGCAGGTACACCGAGTAGCCGAACTCGGTCAGCTCAATGTCGTGGATGTGGACTGCGAGGGTATCCCCCGGCTCTGCGCCTTCGACGTAGACCGGTCCGGTGACGGGGTTGATCTGTACTGTGATCTGGTCGAGGGTTTTGCCTTCGTACAGCTGGTCGTAGACCTCGTCGTCAGTTTCAAAGCCGATGGTTTCACCAGTTCCCGGTTTGATCCTGAGGACTGGTTCGATGGCGGCGCTGAAAGAGCCTTTGCCGTTTTCGTTGGAGAGGAAATGGTCAATCGTTGTCATGGCTCAACCATCGCCGATTTCACGGCAGCGTGACCGGTGGATTTGCCATGCGGACCCTCACTGCTCACCGTGCACAATCAGAGTGCACAGCTTTTCCAGGCGCGTGCGCACCTGCTCAAGGTCAACCTCGCCCGCGGCCAGCTGCAGCATGAAGCCGTCGCAGGCACCAGCCAGCAAAGAGGCAAAGCCGTCGATATCTTCTTCAGCGACATGGCCCTCGGCAGCGAGGGCACCCAGCCATGTTTCGAAGCGGCCGATGCCGAGCCGGTAGAGCCGCTCCAGAAGTCGCCTCGGAGCTTCGTCAGCTTTGAGTCCAAAGCCCCGGCCCACCTGCTCCGCCCAGGCGCTGACCAGATGCGAAACCTCGTCAGCGCTCGGCGGCAGGAACTGCATCGCGCACTCCGTGAGCCGCTGCTGTGGCGGCAGTGACGAGTCTTCGATATTGAGGTCGGGGATGGTGCGCTGCATGAGACGCTCCGATACAGCAAACGCAAGATCACTCTGCGCTGGAAAGTAGTAGCGAAGAGTGCTCGCCCCAATCCCCGCTCGTTCGGCAACCGCACGCACGCTGAGCGCACCTGGCCCGCTTTCATGCGCCAACTGCAGTGCTGCCTCGAGAATCTGTTCGCGCCTATCAGCCACTTAGACCCCCACCTGGCTGAGAAACTGGTGTCCGTTTTTCTGTTGACAACCTAGCACGCTGTGCCAGTACACTGAACTAGCACGGTGTACCAATCGCGGAGGAACCATGATCGAAGCACTTCAGAACTTCACGCAGTCACTGCCCGAATGGGCCCGATGGGCCGGAGTCATGCTCATTGCCGCACTGCCTTTCGTTGAATCCTACGGCGGATCCGCTGTGGGCATCATCGCTGGCGTCCACCCTGTTGTCGCGGTGACTTCCGCAGTCATCGGCAACACAGTGTCAATGCTCGTTCTGGTTTTCGGCGCACACAGTCTGCGTCGCCGCTTTGCCAAACGCGAACCCAAACGCAGCACACAGCGTCTGCGCAAAATGTTCGACCGCTGGGGCGTTCCCGGCGTCAGCCTGCTCGGGCAGACGGTCCTGCCCAGTCAGATCACATCAATGGCAATGGTTTCCTTTGGCGCTTCGCGCAATGTTGTTGCCGTATGGCAGATCATTTCGATTGCCGTGTGGGGCATCCTGTTTGGGGTTCTGACAGTCGCTGGATTCAATCTTCTGGGCTGAAGACGGACTCAGGCAGCCCTCTTGACCGCACCACGCCCGAGGTGAACGCACGGTATTGTCCGTGCGTTCACCTCGGGCTTGCCGCCGGGCCAACCACCGGCCAGCATCCAGCCACTCTTTGCGCGTGCAATAGGTCCGATGAACAATCTTCTGAGGAGCACAGCATGAGCTTCGCGAGCACTGTCGGCCGCTTCGCGATCGGCACGGCTGTCCTTACCGCCCTGGCTGTGTCTGGTGCCGCACCGGCTTCAGCGGCACCAGACCAGACGGAACAGATCATGGCAGGCGGCGCCTCGACGACGGAATCAAAGGCAGCCGTCCCTCAGCACTTTGGCAGCCCACCGGATGTCGAGAGCATTCGCGCTGTCTACGACGGCGGCGGAAGCTCACTTCCGCAGACGACAACTGAACTCACAGTTGCGGCCGCTGTTGCCGGCGGTCTGCTGACCACCGGTGCCGCGGCGGTGTTCGCCGGTCGGCGCAAACGCACAGCCGCCGAAGCCTGAGATTCAAAACCGCGAGACTCTAATGTGGAAGTCCGCCGTTCACAGTGGCGAATTGACGCGAAGTTAACTTCACGCTCGCTTCGCAGATAGCCCGCGGTCAAGCCCCTTCGATGAGGTTGTAGAGACAGGCAACTACAACTTGAAGGAACGCAATGAGCTTCGCATCAACCGCTCGCAGAGCACTCGGCGGCGCGGTCGTCTGCACTGTGGCCGGCTCCACGGGCTTCGCCGCACCCGCCATGGCCGAACCGCAGTCCGAACCGCGCAACATCATCATCATGATCGGCGACGGCATGGGCTTCAACCACGTTGACGCCTCCAGCCTCTACACAAACGGCAAAACCAACTGGCAGATTCAGGGCAAGCCCGGAGAGAAGATAGCCAAGCAGGACGGCTACGGAAAAACACCGTCGCAGGTATACGAGGGCTTCGACGTGCAGCTTTCTATGAAGCACCCCTCACTCGACTCCCCCGAATACAAGAGCGAAGACGCCTGGGGCGATTTCGGCTGGGCCAACAACAACCCCACAGATTCGGCAGCCTCGGGCACCGCACTTGCCACCGGCAAGAAAACCCACAACGGCTACCTGGGCATCGACGGAAAGAAGAACCCCGTCAAGAACGCCGCTGAGCACGCGCACGAAACCGGCCGGGCAACCGGCGTCGTGTCATCGGTGCCTTTCGGCCATGCGACCCCAGCAGCATGGGGCGCTCACGTCAACAGCCGCAAAGACAACCACAAAATCGCGCAGCAGATGATCGACGGTTCGCTCGACGTGGTCATGGGCGCAGGCCACCCGAAGTTCGACGATGACGCCAAGCCGCGCGAAGCAAAGTGGGACTGGCTGACAGAAGATCAGTACACCGGCCTTCAAAAGGACGGTTCGGGACGCACATTCGTCGAGGATTCAAACGGCATTGACGCCATTGCCCGCGGAGAAAACGTTCCCGAACGCCTGTTCGGCCTCGCTCCCGTCGCCGAAACACTCCAGTTCAACCGATCCAGCCTGGCTGCAGCCGAACCGCGAAACACCAACAACGGTCGCGTTGACGGTCAGCCGATCACCGGCGACGCACCTCTGCCGGGCGAGGCAAAGAAGAACGACGTCGTATCGCTGGAGAACATGACAAAGGCCGCTTTGAACGTCCTGTCGCAGGACGAAGACGGCTTCTTCACCATGATCGAAGGAGGTGCAATCGACTGGGCCGGCCACGGCAACGCCACCGTCGGCAACCTGGAAGAAATGGACGACTTCAACAAGTCCGTGGAAGCCGTCACCGACTGGGTTGAAAAGAACTCCAGTTGGGAGGAAACCCTCCTGATTGTGACCGCGGATCACGAAACCGGCTACCTCAACGGTGCTGTGAACAGCTCCACCGACGAAGAAGCTGCCGGTGAGGGCACGCCCAGTGAGGGTGCGACCGATGACAGCACATCTGACGACAGCGCCACTGAAGAGAATCCTGCTGCCCCTGCTGCTTTCGGTGTTCCTGCGGCAGCGGCACCGTCGCCTTCGGAAGCAGACAAGGCGGACACCAAACAGTGGGCGCCGATGACTGGTGAGAAGGGCGCCCTCCCCGTCGACAGCTGGAACTCCCCAGAGCACACCAATCACCTGGTTCCGTTCTTCACCCAGGGCGCTGGTGCTGACAGCGTCGGCAATTACGTGAAAGGCACCGACCCCGTGCGCGGGGACTACATCGACAACACCGACGTAGCCAACATTTCGTTCGACCTTATGAAGGAATCGAGCGAAGACCCCTCTGATAAGCCCACCAAGCAGCCGGAGGGCAGCGATTCCGAGAAACCGGCAGAGGAACCCCGCGAAGACGAACAGTCAAACAGCGAGGCACCGCGGAACGAGCAGCGTGAGGACGACGATTCCTCACCGGCTTCGGATGACGAGGCATCGGAAACACCCGCTGCAGCGGGCACCAGCTCGAACAGCGGCGACGGTGCGCTCCCCCGCACAGGTACGGAGATCGGCGCAGCAGCTGCAATCGCAGCAGGCCTGTTGGCAGCTGGCACCGCAGCCGTGCTGGTCGGCAGGCGCAAGCGCGAAGCTGCCGACGCCTGATCGACGGGCTCAGTCAACAGCAGCCTGATATAAGGGCGGGCCTCGGGAAACCCGAGGCCC
>NZ_KV823281.1 GCF_001815905.1 Brevibacterium sp. HMSC07C04
CCGCGTTCACAACCTCACGGGGAAGTACACCTAGTTGCCGATATTGACTTAATCGAAACAGTTCATTAAATTATGCCAATGACATTGTACACTGCAGTAAGCCGGAAATGCCGAACAGCACAGAAAGGATAAAGAGTGATCTTTAATTTAGAAAAATGCACCCGATCAGACACAGGCCAACGCGACCCCACCTATATTTTGACATCAAGAAACAACTACAACAACCCGAAACCCAAGACCAACAACCAGCTCGAGATGTTAAGCTGGTGGTGGCTGCTAGCAGTAACTGCATGCGCAACACTTCCGACCGCAGTCCTGGCATTTGTTTATTCAGACATACTCCCCTTAGATGAGCACCAGATTGAAGTTCACGGTGTTTGGTTAGTGGTGGGCAGCTTCGGAGCAATCGGCCTTGGTGCCTATCTGCAAGCGATCGCCAATAGGTGGAAGTCATCAGTAGGTCAATCGTTCGGATCGGCAGGAGCACTTATTTCGCTGCTTGGCTGGGCATCAGGGTTTCTTTTTAGTATTTTCTTCGCCATAGACAGCAAGCCTAGCTCCGACAAATCCATGTACGCAGCCTTAACCGTCGGGTGGTTAATGCCATTGATGATTTCTTTAGGAATTTTTATAGCTAAGTGCAAAAGGAAGTTTTTCTAGTGACATCTGGTGCGTCATAGTCAGACGTCGAGTACAATGAGCCCACTCGAACAACGCAGTCCCCGCACGCATACTCGGGGTACTGCGCTCCCCTGGCTGGCACCTCGGCTTTCGTCCCGGTGCCTTGGCAGAACAGAAAGATTGGTCCGCTTTGTCTGAATCGGCTTCGAATTCCTCACACGGCAACAACGGTGCCGTCAACATTCCCGACAACATGGAGGCCGCACCGCGTCTGGTCGCCTACGATCACGACAACAGGCGGCCGATGTTCGCGTTCATCCTGTACATTCTGGCCGCGCTCATGATGGTCGTTGCGCTTGTCGTCGGCACTGACGCAAGTGACCCGCTGCGCGCTGCTCCGCTCTGGGGCTCTGCAGTCATGGTCGGCGGACTCGGTGTTGTTGCGCAGCTGCTGCAGCGCCTGTGCCAGATCCTCAAAGACATTCGCGCGGAGCTTCAGAGCCGTCGGTGAGCGGTTAACGCACTCAGGCACCACAACCTGAAAACGCCGGTGGGGTGTGCACTTCCGCACAGCCCACCGGCGTTGCAATGCAGGGAACTAGCCTTCAGCGGCTTACCCCTCCTCAGACCTCAGCACTCGGAACTTGGTTTGGCCGTTGGGCTTATCGCCGCCATCGATCTTCAACGCGACAGCAGAATCGGTCATCGACAGCCAGCCCAGACGCAGCTCGCCAGCCGAACCTTCACCCGCACCAACGCCTTCGCGCCACAGTTCTTCACCGGTGCTGGCATCGACGGCCACAGCTGCATCACCCTGACCGAACACCACGGCGTCCGCACCGGCCACATACCCGGCATCACGGGCAGCGGAACTTGCGTCCGCCTCGGCGGGGGCTGACCAGAGGACCTCACCGTCGGTCATTGAAACCGCATCGAGTGTGTTGGCGGGGCTCGGCACGAGCCCGTACAGCTTCCCGTCCTTGGTGATTCCGGCCGGTGATTCGTGCGGCAGGCCGGTGCCGATCGCGCCCTGCGAGAACTCGTCGCTCACGGGTTTGCGCTGCACGCCTTCGAGTTCCCCTCCGGTGAGGTTGTCGCCGACTTCTGCGAAGACCGCGCCTTCTTCTGTTGCTTTGTAGCAGTACTTCTTGCCGCCGAGTTCGTGCATACCGCCGGCAATGCAGTCGGCACCGTCGGCGTCAGCGTTGATTGTGCCGGCGGGGTCGTTAGCGGCGTCGACGTCCGACCATTCTTTGACGGTGTAGATGTCGTAGGTCGCCGAATATTCTTCGTCCAACCGCTCAATACCGTAGTTGTCGGCGTCAACGGCGGACAGCTGGTAGATATTGCCGATGGCATCAGGGTTGACGTCCCCATCGAGCCTGGTCACAACCGCAACCTGGGCTTTGCCGTCTTTCAGGGAGGTCCGCTGCAGAACCCGCTTGTCAGGGGTCGAGCCCACATGTGTCAGGTATTCGCTGGTGGGGTCGACGGTCGGCATACTGACCTGGCTGCCCTTGGGCAGGGCGGGCGACTGCCACTGAGGTTTGATCTCTTGAGCTCCCGAGGTGCCTTCTGGCAGCTGCAAGCCCACGACTGCCGGTGACTCACCTGAGCAGCCGGCTATCTCCTGTGCATCCTGGCTGAGGCCGTCGAGCGCAAGCACGATCGTGTCGGAATCGGTGACGGGTTTGTCGTCAAGAAGCCAGTACGCCTTGGCGGAGCATTTGCCCAGCGAACTCGGGTCGAAGGTCCACAGTTCTTCACCGTCTGCCGTGTTGAGACCGTGGATTTTCCCTGTTTCAGGGTCTTGGTAGACGAGGGTGTCGCCCTTGATGTAGGACTCGGGACCGGGAACGCCAGCGTCGGCCGGTGGGACGAGGACAGGTTTGGACCACAGCTTTTTGCCTTCGCTGTTATAGGCGCGCATCTCTTGGAATGTGCCGCCGTAGAACACTGCGATGTCGTCACTGGAAGCGAATACTGTTGCCCCGCCCTCATCGAACTGCTGCCACGGTCCCCATTCGAGTTTGGGCTCCTCTTTTTCCTGGCCGGCAGAGCTGCTGGAGTCATCGGAGCCGCCGAGGCCGACAGACCCTCCACACGCGGCGAGGACGAGCGAACTTGCAAAGACGACAGCCACGGTGGCGCGTAGGGACCGGCGACGAATCATGGTGCTCCTTGGTTAGGGGTTGCCGAGGGGCAACGCCCTCATCGTAGCTAAGACCTTCGGTTTTCAAATTGGTGCGAGCGCGAGCACCCAAGGATAATATTTATCCTTGGGTACACTGGCCATTAGTCCAATGATAAATATTATCCTTGGACAGAACCGCGCTGAAGGAAAGGCTAGTGCTTATGTCGTGGACAGCTCGGGAGTGGACTCCTCCTGACAGTGCGCGGCGTCCGCGTGAACGCTGGCAGGGAACCTATTGGGCGTATCGGCCGTTTTCGCTCACTGAACCTGAGTGGCACATCGATCCTGCGGTGGCAGCTGAAGCCGGTCGTGTAGAGCGTCGTATCCGCAATCTGAAGTTTCATCAGGCCGCAGGCAAGCTCGAAGCGGTGTCGCGCTATCTGCTTCGCAGTGAAGCAGTCTCCAGTTCCTACATCGAGGGGCTGCGCTCTAATGCGCGGAACATTGTTTTCGAGGAACTCAAACGGCTCGAACACACTGCGAACGGCACAGCTGCTTCCGGACATGCGTCGATCGCAGCCGAGGTTGCCGACAATATTGCCGCTCTGACCAGCGCTGTTGAACGTTTGGGTACGGCTGAGCTCATCACGTGGGCCGATATCGAGCAGCTGCAGAAAGAACTACTGCCCAGCCTGAGCACGCCGGGCATTCGTGATAGGCAGAACTGGGTTGGCGGAAGTGACATTCACCCCGGCCAGGCGGACTTCATTCCTCCCACAGAACATGCACTGGTTCCCGCGGTTGAGGATCTTGTTGAGTTCATGAGCGGAGCTGCGACGGGATGCCTGATTCAGACGGGCCTTGTGCATGCGCAGTTCGAAACGCTGCACCCCTTTGCTGATGGCAATGGGCGCATTGGGCGAGCGCTCATTCACACAGTGTTTGTCCGCGGTGGTCTGACAGAAGGGTCGGTTCTGCCCATCAGTCAGGTGCTTCTGACCCGTTCAGACGAATACGTCACGGGGCTTATGGCTTTCCGCGGCATCCCGCACGGCACCAAACTTGCCACGAGCGCTGAACCAGTCCGCGAACTGAGCATCAGCGACGGCCTCAATTCCTGGCTTCGGCATTTCATTTCAGCGGCGGATGAGGCTGTGGATCTGGCGTCTGCCCTTAAGGATGAGCTTGATGAATTCGATCGCGATAGCCGCGCCCTCATCACCGCCTATGCGGAGCGGACCGGCACGCGGATTCCGCGCAGTGATTCATCGGTGTGGAAAATCCTCGATGTCCTGCCGAAGCTTCCGGCATTGACTGTCGATGTGGCTGCTCGGCTGACCGGGACCAGCTCTACATCAGCACAGAATGCTTTGGAACACCTCGTTGCGGCAGGCGTTCTTGAAAGGCGCAGCATCAGCAAGGGCAAACGCGGTTTCGTGTCCAATGACCTTTTGGATTTGCTCAACTCAACTCAGCCGAAATGGGCACGTTGAGGTGGGGCCAACCAGAGAGGTATTGGCGTTGGCCAACATAGGATTGCTGGAGGTTCGCGTGCGGAATCAGTTGCTGAATCTCATTGCTGCACCTGCCCGCGAACATGGGTGAGCGCGTACAGGGAGGAGACGGGATGATGCCATCCAACGATGCCCCGCAGGCACGCGGCGAAGGGCATGGGCAAAGCAATGACCTCGGGGGTGTACCGATGTTTCGCGGCATTGACCTTCCCGAGGCCTATCGTCATCAACCTTACCACGATCCTACGGTGAGTCGTGAGACGCCACAGGAGTGGTTCTCATCCGCCAGGCTCAGCCGCTACCGGATCGAGCCGGTCGATGCGTGGTACGTGTGGAATACCCGCGTCTCCAAAGCATTCTTGGAAGACATTAGCCATGTGGAGGTGCTACTTCGAAACTTCATTGAGGTGCGACTGAACGCTGATGCCGGCATACGGTGTTGGTGGGACTCGCTGACCTTCGCAACGGAGGCATGCCCCACTACCCGGGCCGTAGCCGAGCCGACTTCGAGAGTAACGTGGAGCTCATCCGTTACGTCCGTAACCGCGCCTCCCACCAAGAACCCCTCATCAACGCGGATCTTGACCAACAAGCGGAGGTTCGCAGGCTTGCCAGCTACGTAACAGCGATCGACACCGTCGCCCGCAACATCAATCCCGACGCGACAGATTGGATCGCCGCCCACTCTCGGGTGCTGGATGTCATCGCCCAGCGGCCCACATCACAACACCAGTGACCTGCGTTCGTCGTAAACCGACGCCCCCCAAGGTTGGCGAAGCCTTACGCGAATGGAGCGGCCAGAGACCGGGAGATGGAGACGATGCCGCAGATCGCTAAAGTGTGCCGATCAGTACAACTAGTGAATCCTCATCCCAGCGTTTCGTACCGTTCGACAAGTTCGATGAATTTCTTCACTACACGCTCTTTAACTTCCTCGCGAGTGTCCCCGTCGGCGGTACGGCCGAACAAACTCATGGGCGGCAGGATCTCAACGATATCGGTTCCGGTGGTGCGCACCTCACCTATTTCGAAGGCGTAGTCCACAAAGGCGCGCGCCTGTCGTTCCCGCAGGTTCTCTTCTTCGATGAGCGCCCCGAGCTCCCGCTCACGTCTCTGCTGCACGAACGCGTTCCACTGGTCGACCACGTTTTTGCTCGTGTCGACGACTTCGATGAAGTCCATGAACAGATCTCGTTTGTCGCGCAGGGTGGGGCTGGCTTCGATCGCTTGGCGAATCTGTTCCTTGATGTCGTCGTCACACGGTGTGGAGATCGACGTCGGCGGCTGGAGTTTCTCTACGAGCATGAGGATGTAGTCGACGTTGACGTCCACTTGGCGCAGCAGCTCGATTTCAAATTCGAGTTCCTGCTGTTCAGAAGACTCCAAGCCATCCATGGAGTCGTCGCCCCCGCCGAGTTCTTCCCGGATGGCGAGGTAGACGCTCTGCAGGTCCTGCATATCGCGCGGCGTGAGGTCGTCGTCTTCGGTGAATTCGTCGAATCCTGCGAGCATGTTGCGCAGATTGAGAATTTCGCCGAATACCTGCACGAAGTGTTTCTGTTCGGTTTCACTGGCGGGGACGGCCTCGCCAATCCCGTGAAAGCTCAGCAGTTCAGCGACTTTGCTCTTGTACTGCTTTAAGTAGTGTTGGTACGGCTTGAGCAAAGCAATGCCCTCGGCGTCTTTGTTGCCGAACAGCGCCAACGCGTCCTCGGTGTTCTTCTGCAGGTCACGGAAACACACGATGTTGCCGTACTGCTTCACGGAGTTGAGGATGCGGTTAGTACGTGAGAATGCCTGGATCAGCCCGTGGTACCGCAGGTTTTTGTCCACGTACAGGGTGTTGAGTGTTGGGGCGTCGAACCCGGTGAGGAACATGTTGACCACGATCAGCAGGTCGACTTCCCGGTCTTTGACCCGCATGGATAGGTCGCGGTAGTAGTTCTGGAAGTTATCGCCGTTGGCGTCGTAGCTGGTGCCGAAGGTGCTGTTGTAATCACCGATGGCGGTGTCGAGGAATTCGCGGTCTTCTCCGCTGAGTTGACGGGTGTCGAAGCCTTCTTCAGCGAGAATGCCGGCTTCGGGGTCTTCGTTTGCTTTGTAGCTGAAGATGGTGGCGACTGTGAGGCGTGCGGCTTGTGGCAGTTGAGCTTGCTGCGCTTTGAATTCCTCGTAGTACAGCTTCGCGGCTTCTACTGACTGCACCGCCATCATGGCGTTGAAGCCGACAACTTTCCGTTTGGCTGTTTCGATAATGCCGGGCCCGTTACGGCGGCGGGCAACAGCAGCCACGTCGGCTGTCACAGTGTGCAGGTACGACTTGTCGGTTTCGCTGCCGAGTGTCTGCCGGCGGGTGTGCTGGTTGAAGTGTTCGAGGACGTACGAGGTGACGGCACTGATCCGCCGAGGTTCCAGGAGTAAAGCTTCTTGTTCGGCTCGGGTGGCGTGCTCCTGGGCAAAGTGTCGAACTTTCTTTACCACGTTGTTGTAGGCGAGTTTGAACGGCAGAACGTTCTTGTCTTCGATTGCGTCGACGATTGTGTATGTGTGCAGCTGGTCGCCGAAAGTTTCTTCGGTCGTGCGCACGATCACGCGGCCTTCACGGGCTCCGTAGGACTTACCTGCGTTGGCTGGGAAGATCGGGGTGCCGGTGAAGCCGAAGATGTTGTATTTCTTAAACTTCTTCGTGATGGCTTCATGCATTGCACCGAACTGCGAACGGTGGCACTCATCAAAGATGAGCACAGTGTGTTCGCTGTAGATGGGGTGCTTCGCGTTGGCTGCAACGAAGTTCGACAGCTTCTGGATTGTTGTGATGATGATGCGCGCGTTGGGGTCGCTCATCTGTTCCGTGAGGATTTTGGTGGACGCGTTGGAATTCGCGGCACCTTTTTTGAAGCTGTCGTATTCCCGCATGGTTTGGTAGTCGAGGTCTTTGCGGTCGACCACGAACAGAACCTTGGGGCTGCTGGGCAGTGCTGTGGCCAGCTGCGCGGTTTTGAAGCTGGTGAGTGTTTTACCGGATCCGGTGGTGTGCCAGATGTATCCGCCGGCTTTTGTGCTGCCGAGCATTCTGTTGTTTGCGGCGACGTGGATGCGCTGCAGGATGCGTTCCGTTGCGGCGATTTGGTAGGGCCGCATGACCAAAAGAGTGCCGTCTTCGCGCAGCACACAGTACCGGGTGAGGATGTTGAGAATTGTGTGTTTGGCGAAGAAGGTGCGGGTGAATCCGTGGAGGTCGGCGATGAGTTTGTTGTTGCCGTCGGCCCACCAGCTTGTGAATGCCCAGGTGTTGACTGTGCGCTTTGTGCTGTCGTTCTTCTTGGGGCGGGTGGTGTTCGAGTAGTACTTGGTGAGTGTCCCGTTGGAGATCACGAACACCTGGACATAGTCGAACAGGCCGTGCCCTGACCACAGTGACTGGTTTTGGTAGCGGGCGATCTGGTTGAACGCCTCCCGGAGACTCACTCCGCGGCGTTTGAGTTCCACGTGAACGAGCGGCAGCCCGTTGACGAGGATCGTGACGTCGTACCGGTTGGAGTGGGTTGCACTGCCTGGCGAGGTGCCTGCCTCAACTGCGTACTGGTTGATCACCTGCAGCTTGTTGTTATGGATGTATGTTTTGTCCAGCAGACGGATGTTCCGTGTGGTGCCGTCATCACGGCGTAGAAGCTGGATGTTGTCGTTGTGCAGTCGCCACGTTTTTTCTTTAGGGCCGTCGTTCTTACTGGCGATGTTTGTTTCGAAGAACGACTTCCACTCACTGTCCGAAAACTCAACCTTGTTGAGTGCTTCGAGCTGTTTGCGGAGGTTCGCTACGAGGGCTGCTTCGTCGCGGATGGTGACGTATTCGTAGGCTTGCGCTTGCAGCTGTTTGATGAGCTCAGCTTCGAGCTGAGCTTCGGACTGGTAAGAGTCGTCGGTCTGAGCGTCAGGTTCGTAGGCGGCAACGACAGTGGCTTCGTTGCTGACTGCAATGGGCGCGATTTTGTTGCGCTTGACTTCGTCACTCGTAGAGAATTCCATCCCAGCCCCACTCATTGACACAGCGCGCGGTTATGCGGCGTCAGCTTCCAGTTCCTCGAACGACAGCAGTTTGTCCCGATAGTACTCGTACTGCTTCCTGCGAGCCGCGATCTCAGCCGGCAGGCCGGAAGAGAGGTCGTTGACCAGAGCGTCGAAGTCGTCGAGGACGTCGGCAATTATCTTCTGCCGTTCGAGCGGAGGAAGAAAAATAGGGAAGGTCAAAATTAAATCGGAGTTCAGATCGGATCTAGCGCCCCTTCCTCGACTTTTGAGATCTTCGCACCTTGCAGCAATCCAATACATCACGAATCTGTAGTCCGCAACAAGGGGGTCTATTTGGAGATTCAAACAATGCTGATTCGTAGTCAATGGAATCTTGTTTACCGCCACACGGCCCGCGGTAGCCCCCGAAATCGCTACAATGACTGAATTTTCAGGAACCCACTTGATGGAAGTTTCTTCCAGGGCCGCCTCTGTCACGTACTGATCAGTGTCATAAATCCTATTGAAGCGCACCTGATTTGTTCTCAGCCATGGAATAGTGCCCTCATCATAATATTTAGCTGAACCAGCTCGTGGAGTGGCTCCGGACGAGTATGAACGGACAACATCGCGCAACAAGAGCGGCTTTGCAACTCCTGCCTCCCCAACCCCGAGCAGCTGGTCGCGGTAGTACTCGTACTGTTTGCGACGCGCCTCGAGCTCAGCCTCGAGCTCAGCCTCGAGCTCAGTAAAGAGATCAAGAACTTTAACGATCTCCCGCTGTACCTCTAACGGAGGAACCGGAATTAGAGCCTTCTGGACATTCTTGTTTGAAATTGCTGGATAGCTGGCCCCCTGTTGCCACTTCTCTACGTGATCGAGGAATGCAGGCGAGCTCAGCCAATGAAACAAAAACCTATTGTCAAGACTGTCATTTACGACTCTAAGAACAGAGTAGCCAGTACTGGCGACTAGCCGCTCGCCTTCAAACCCTGAAACGAATGCACGCCGACCCTGAAGGGGCCGCGTAGTTCCAAAAATTACGTCACCTTCAACAAGTAGCTGCTGCGCTCGGCTTGGTGCATCTTGAGAAGTGATTTTGTCAGTTTCCGTAATTTTCGACGTTTGCCGATCTACAGACGAAAGATCGACATAAAGCGCGCTCCCAATCTCAGACCAGTCAACCTTGTCAACCTTGCCCACGAATGAACCAATTTTCTCGAATCGCACTCCGTCTGGGCAGTGCGCCTGAATCAGTTTCTCGATGCGGTTCACTTGTGCGCACCTGCTTCGAGTTCGGCGACGATTGCGTCAATGCTGGTGCGCAACTCCGACTGCCGCACTACGATCTGCTCGATTTCTGCGTTGAGTTCGGTGATGTCGATCTTTTCGCGGGTGTCCTCGAATTCAACATACGAATTGATAGTCAGGTTGTAGTCGTTTTCTGCGATTTCTTCAGCGCTAACTCGCTTAGACACGTACTGTTCTTCGCGGCGCTCCTCAACCATGCTCACGATCTTGTCGCGGTGCGTCTGGGTCATGACGTTGTTCGTGCCCTGGCGAACAAAGTCTTTCGACGCATCGATGAACAGAACATCGTTGACTGATTTCGACTTCTTCAACACAAGGATGCACACCGCGGTCGGGGTGCCGAAGAACATATCTCCCGGTAGCTGGATCACGGCGTCCACGTAGTTGTTGTCGACAAGGTATTGGCGAATTTTCTGTTCGGTACCACCCCTGTATAGAACACCGGGGAACTGCACCAGGGCAGCTGTTCCATCGACTGCGAGCCACGACAGAACGTGCATTGTGAACGCAAGGTCTGCTTTCTTTACTGGCGCCAAGACACCGGCCGGAGCAAAGCGGGGGTCGTTGATGAGCAGAGGGTTGTTCTTGCCTTCCCAGTGGGTCGAGTACGGCGGGTTCGACACGATCGCATCGAACGGTTCGTCGTCCCAATGCTGTGGGTCGGTGAGGGTATCGCCGTGGGCGATGCTGAACTTGTCGTAGTTCACGTCGTGCAAGAACATGTTGATGCGGGCCAGGTTGTAGGTGGTCAGGTTGATTTCCTGCCCGTAGTAACCCTGGCGCACACCGTGAGGCCCAAGAACCTTGGCAAACTTCAGAAGCAGAGAACCGGAACCAACCGCAGGGTCATACACGCGGTTCACCCGGGTTTTGCCGATAACTGTCAACCGGGCGAGCAGCTCGCTGACTTCCTGCGGCGTGTAGTACTCACCACCGGATTTACCGGCCTGGGATGCGTACATCTGCATGAGGAACTCGTAGGCATCGCCGAACATGTCAATGCCTTCATCGTGCTTTTCGCCCAAGTCAAGGTCGCCGATGGCATTGAGAAGGTTCCTCAGCTTGTCATTCCTGCGCTCAACCGTGTTGCCCAGGCGGTTTGAGTTGACGTCGAGGTCGTCGAACAGTCCCTTGATGTCATCTTCACTGCGGTGGCCCAGTGACGACCCTTCGATGCTCTGGAAGACCTTTTCCAGTGTTTCGTTGAGGTTCGGGTCCTGTGCTGCGCGAGCGCGCACATTTTCGAACAGTTGGGAGGGCAGGATGAAGAAACCCTTTTCATCCACCATCATGTCGCGGATGGGTTCAGCCTCAGTGTCCGTCAGGTCGGCGTAGCGGAAGCTCGCGCCTTCGTTCGCTTCAATGAAGTTAGAAAGGTTTTCGGAGATGAAGCGGTAGAACAGCAGCCCCAGCACATAGCTTTTGAAGTCCCAGCCGTCGACGGACCCGCGGAGTTCGTTCGCGACCTCCCAGATGGTCCGGTGCAGACGATCACGCTGAACTTCACGGGAAACAGGTCCCACAATAACCTCCAGGCAACAGGGTATACGGGTCCAACCCGAGCTTCACATCGTCAATCAGACTAAACGGTTAAAGGACGAACCCCTCGGGACACTGTCTTTATCAGCGCGTCGCAGCCGGGACTTCAACCGGAAGCCGCCTCCACTTCGTCAGTTGCTCCCGCCGACGCCAGCGTGAATCTACCCCCCCAGCGCAGGACGCTTGATGACGGGATTTCACGGCCACCGATCCCCTTTTTGTGAAAGCTTATGATTATTATGATGGCGCGTCAGGACGAGCCCTCACGCTCCAGGATGTATTCGCGCGTGTAGGGCATCGTAAACGTCACAACGCCTCGCGCAGGCGACTCGATGACACCTGCGGCCAACAGTCGGTTGCGGTAGGTGCCTGCATTGCGGGGGTCCATGTTCATGCGTTTGGCCACTTCGGCGGTCATGGACAACCCTTCGTCTGCAGACATGGCGTACAGATAGTCGCGGTCACGACTGGAAAGCCCAGCGAATGTGGGTTCGTGAATCTGCCGGTACATGACCCGCTGAGCGTCCGCTGCCGCTTGGCGCACGTGCGAGATCGTAATGACTTTTTCACTGCCTGCGAGTTTGAATGCTTCATCGCCGATCAGCTGCACTAGGTACGGGTACCTACCGGAAGCCGCGACAGCTTGCTCTAGAGCCTGCTTCGACATCGATTTGCCCGTTTTTTCCAAAGGGCGGGTGAGCCCTTCTCGAGCCCCGGCCTCCGTTAGAAGCCCCAGGTCGATGCGCTCCGCACGCCGCAGGTACGTCGACACACGGTCATTCACCAGGTCATCGATGGAGGCAGGCAGGCCCGCGCCGACGAATGCAACGGGAGCTCGTTCGGAAACAGCGGCACTTAGGGCATCCGTAACCTGACGCAGCTCGTCGATATTTGACCTGTGCACCTCATCCAAAGTGACCAGCAGTCCTGAGCCTCGCTCTGCAAGTGCTTCAACTGCACGTATGAGCTGGTGCTGGAAATCGGGAGTTACGGGGAAACGGTCTTCACTTGTGGTGGAAACGCTGCCGCCGAAACCCATGACGCTGAATCCTCCCCCGGTGATGCGCATGCTCGACTGCGATTCCCAATCGAGCGTCGCCATAGCTTCAGGGATTCGAGCCTCGGTCAACCGCTGAACAACACCTGGGCTGGCCTGGTCCTGAGCACATATCCAACCACGCGACTGTGCGACCTTTTGAAACACCTTCAACATCACACTCTTGCCCATACCGCGCTGTCCGGTGATGAGAGTGGCCTGCCCGCGAGCCCCGGGGCCCTCATCAAGCATCCGTGCGAAAGCATCAACCAGCTGCTGTCGATCAGCCAAGCGGGGTGGAATCACCCCGAAGGTCGGGGTGAATGGTGAGCGCCCGTAATCGGCATCGGGAACCGGCGGAATGTCGAATGCATCAGTCATGTGCCACTCTCACGATCGCTTATGAAAGTTTATGATAATTATGATAGCGGCTCTGACGCGACTCGGCGATCCTGCGCGAGGAGCGGCAGGGCGCCAACCAGACAGGCACCCGCAGTGTTCGAGCAGAGCAAGAGTGGCTGGTGCCAGACAGGGCTCAAACGTCGTGCTGGGCTTGGCGATTGTTCTGTTCTCGACCTTCCCTCAACCCGTCACATGGCTGCCCGAAGTGCTCTACCAGGGATAGGACACCTACGGCTCAGCTGAATAACGAAAACAGCTGCCCATTGAAATGACCCAGTGGGCAGCTGTTTTCGTTGATCGCTATGGATCGAGCGTGCCGCTACAACAGTTCTTCCTCAAAGAAGTCATCGTCGATTTCATACAGCGTGAACTGGTGAGCTTTTTGAACTGCAACCCCGTAGTCGAGCATGAGCTCCGTTAGCCGGATTCCGTCAATGAGCACGATCTTGCCGTGACGGTACCCTTCGGCCGTTCGCCTTGCTTTGTCTTGGAAACTCGACGTTGTAATGAATACGCCCAAATTGGCACCTTGTGCATCGAGAGATCCGATGAACGTGCGGATATCAGGGTCACCGACTTTATTGTTGTCGGCGTAACGCTTCGCCTGAATGTAGACATTGGTCAATCCAAGCGCATCTTGACGAATGACTCCGTCGATTCCTCCATCGTGAGATCGTCCCACATGCTGCTTCGCGCCGTGCGTCCCGCCATAACCAAGGGCCCACAGGAGTTCGATTACAGCCCGTTCGAAAAACTCAGGGGACGATGACTGCAGGCGCTTACGCAAATCAGTCTCGATACTCGCATTAAACGCATTCTCGTGAGTGCGCATAGCCTCTACCGAGTCTTCGGCAGGCTCAATTTCACTTTCGGTCGCACTATGCCCGTCTTTGATCTGACGGCGCTGCGCCACCTCTTCCTTGTACTCACGCCACGTGTACCACTCGAGCATGTCCGTTTCGCTATATTCATGCAAAGAGCGCCGGTCGATGGTCTTCCCATCCTCAGTGATCTTGTAACGGCCCCGCTTAGGCCGATCCACCAACCCCGACTTGGCAAACGATGAAAGCGCCCAGCCAATCCGATTCCTGTATCGCAGCTGCCCCGATTCCAAGGTTTCTTGCATTTGGTCTTGCGACAAGCCGGCCAGCGTGGAAACCATTTCATTAAGTTCCCGACGGCCACGCTCCTGGCCGTCAGCTAGAGCACGCAAGACAAGTGGGCGGAATTCATCAACAGAAGGAATATCGCTAGCCATCTTCATCGCTTTCCACTACTCGTTTAAGCAACATCAAGGCCAGCCTATCCGCGCCCGTCCCCCTCCCACAGGCTCGACACAGATTCGCACCACCTCATGCCAGCAGATGGCTGCCGTAACCCGCGACCCTCAGCCAGCAGGGAAGGTTCGGGGGAAGGGGATCGGTCGAGGACCTGCGCCTAGCTGAAACGCTTGCCTTTTCGTCGATGGTGGTGCGCCAGATCTATGCCGCACCCCGCCGTCAGCTCCAGCTTGAACTGTTCAAACAGCCGAGCAATTTCCATGTTTTCAGCATTGCGCTCCTCGACCTGAGTCGCGTCAAATGTCGTCAGCGAAACCTCGTCGACCTGCTAGTCCAGGAGTGGCGAATGTAGGCAGTCAGCCACCCCGCCATCCGTCAGATCAGCGCAGGTCACTGGTCGACGGCAAACGCGACGGATAGTCGTCGCTGAAACTGGAGAACTCTAACCAGCCGATAGTCCCGCCGGTCACAAACAGGTTCGCCTGCCAAGGCGTACCGTTGACATCCATCACCAAGACAACGTGCTGCTCGGTTGAAGCACGGTCGACATCCTCATCATCAGCCCCGCCCTTGCGGTTCTGATATGCGAAATCAAGGCACGGGCAATTGTCCACCTCGCACCCGGACTCGACCGCCAAGTGGTCAACCTGATCGGCTAGCTTCGCCCGGTCAATGTCCGCCGCAGGGTCAACCCACGCATGCTCACATATGTACCGGACAAAGCCGATTTCCTCTTGCGTCAGCGCACGCACCGGCCCACCACCTTCGGCCTCTTGAAGCCTAATCCGCTCTGTCTGCCCCCGGGAGCGAATCAGAGCAACTACGACGAGCTATCTGTTCTTCGTGGGCAGTGCGGCCAACAGCGCTTGAGCCTGCTCAGCCTTATCTTCCGGTACCAGCAGATGGTCGTGGTAGTAGCCGGCGATCACATTGCAGGCGATACCAGCATCAGCCAAGACGGTAGAGACGAGCGCGGTCAGCCCGACTGAGGTCAAAGCCGAATGCACATCCAGCGTCAAGCACGCGAACCTCTCAATGTGGCCGCCCACCGTGGCCGGGGCAACGGCGTATGAACCTTCGCCCTCATTGATAACAGCCAGTACCTCGGCCAGGTTTTCAACCTCCTCGACCGGCAGGTAGACGTACGTACCGCGGTTAAGGACACGCAGTGATTTCAGGATGTCGTCGAGATCAGTAAGCGCTGCAACCATGGCGCAGATCATATTCCCTCAGCACGCTGACTTGGAACGCTCTGTCAACACGGAAACCAAGCCCGGCAAGGCTAACGACCCTGCAGCCACCCGATGGCGGATTCCGACGCAGTTTCACCTTTTCCATGGCCGCCTTCTGGTCCGCCACACCAGCGAAGGGGCATCCCAGGAAGACCCGGAACGCCCCTTCACCCCTCACGAGCCACCTACCGGGCCCCTCACACCACAGCGCTCACTCCCCCGCGGATTCGCTCCTCACGGCATCGCGCAACCGGTGCTTGAGAATCTTGCCCGACGGGTTGCGCGGAATATCCCTGTACAGAACCTTCCTGGGCAGCTTGAACTTCGAGAGCGTCTGCACTGCATGTTCGCGAATCGACTCCAGCATGGGCGGGTTCTCCGGATCAGCCGGCACGATCACCGCAACAACGGTCTCCCCGTACACCTCGTGAAGATCACCCACAACAGCCACATCCAGAACACCGGGGTGACCAGAGACAGCATTCTCCACCTCGGCGGAATAGATGTTCTTCCCACCGGAGATGATCATGTCCTTCATCCTGTCAACCAGCGTCATGAACCCGTCAGATTCACGTTTTGCCAGGTCACCAGTGTGCAGCCAGCCATCCCGGATGGTCTTCGCGGTCTCTTCCGGCTTGTTCCAGTAGCCCTTCATCATCGATTCGGACTGCAGGATCATTTCGCCGACCTCACCTTCGGCAACATCATTGCCCTCCGGGTCGACAATCCGGTACACACCATTCGGGTTCGCCCCACGGCCAGAAGCCCACGGGCGCTCCAGAATCTCCTCGTGCGTAAGCACCGCACCACCGGGACCACCCTCAGTCAGGCCCGTACCCTGGGTCAGCCGAGCATTCGGGAACGCCTCAATAACCCTGGTGACCAGCGACCCCGGCATGGGCGCCGCCCCATAGAAGATCCGCTGCATCGACGAAACATCAATGCTCTCCAGACCCGGCACCCGCAGCATGAGCGCCAACATGGTCGGCACCGCAAACGTGAACGTGCACTTGTGCTTCTCAATCGCGTTGAGTGCGTCCTGCGGATCGAACGCCGGCCGGATGACGATCGCGCCGGCAGCCAGAATCGTGGGGAACAGAACATTCGTCAACGGCGCCGAGTGGTACATCGGCGCAATCATCAACACCCGCTCACCTTCATGCAGACCCGTACTCAAGCCGAGCGACACACCGGCCCAAATGGCCGCGTGATGATCCAGAACCGCTCCCTTGGGATTACCCGTAGTTCCCGAGGTGTAGAGAATGAGCGCATTATCGCTCTCCTCTACCGCCGTGCCCAGGTTGGTGTCGTCAGCTTGCGCGCTCAGGGCGAGCGCGTCTGTGAACCGGTCGGCACCCGGGGTCGAGGGGTCAACCGGGCCGAGGCTCAGGGCGATAGGGGCTTCGGTGGTTTCCTCTCCCTCGCCCAGGTGCTCGAAGGCATCCGCTGACGGCTTGGCGAGCGCCGGGTGGGCAACAAAGGCCTTCGCACCGGAATCACGCAGGAAATACGCGAGTTCCGGGCCCGTGGACTGCGGGTTTGCCGGCGAAAGAACCGCCCCGAGCTTGAACACCGCATAGGCGGCAACCACGAAGTACGGGCTGTTGATGCTGTTGAGCACCACCCGGTCACCCTTGCCCACACCGTGATCAGCCAGCACCCGGGCGAACTGATTGGCCGCCGCGTTCAGTTGCGGATAGGACAAGGTGAGCTCGTCGCTGATGAGCGCTGTGGCTTCGGGCCGGCGCTGTGCTGTGCGTTCAAGAATGGTGGACAAGTGGGCCATGGGTGATCCTTTCGCGTCTTTGAGATGGTCATCCTGACCTACGGGGGCTCTACCGCAGAACCCCTGTTGTTCTCCGAGTGTATTGGTTATTATCCATTTGGAGAAGAGCCTAGAAGTGAACTCCAACCACAGCCCCACACAAGAGAGGACGTACACGTGGCTGACGTGACACACGGCGATATGTCCTCCAAAGCGCGCATCCGCACTGCCGCACTCAAACTGTTCGCAGCCCACGGCCACCATGCGGTGTCGCTGCGCCAAATAGCCGAAGCCACCCCCATTGCCCACGGCTCCGTCGTCCACCATTTCGGCAGCAAAGCCGGGCTCATCCGGGCAATCGAGGACGACATCCTCGCCCGCCTGAGGGAAGCCCTCGACGACCTCCCACCGGATATCCGCACCGCCGATGAACTGCGCCAGATCCGCGATGCCAATGTGGAACGTCTGCTGGAAGCCAACCCCGAAATCGTCGACTACACCCGGCGCATCCTGCTGGCCCCGGGAGCGGATGCCGAGGGCGCCTCGGGCCTGGCTCACCGAATAACGGAACTGACCCGCGACGTAGTGCGGGGTGCCCGCAGTGCCGGCTTTTCCACCTCGACCGGGCCCGAAGCAGTCCAAGTAGCCGAACTCCTGGTGCGCTACCTGGGCCGGCTCTTCCTGGTGCCCATGCTCGACCACATATGGGACGGCCTCGAAGACTCAGAAGGACTGCCGCCGCGCAGCACCACGGACCTCGCCGTCCGCGTCACCTACACAAGCGACACAACCGAACCCCACACAAAGGAGACACCATGATCCTCGATGACTACCGCGGAACTTGGGAAGACGAAGACATCAGCGAACTGCGGAAGCTGACCCGCGAATTCATCGCCAACGAAATCACGCCCCACCAGGAGCAGTTTGTCGAGCAGCATCGCGTTGACCGCGAAGTGTGGCGCAAAGCCGGGCAGGCGGGGCTGCTGTGCATCTCCGTGCCCGAAGAATACGGCGGCGGTGGCGGCGACTTCCGGCACGAGGCGGTGGTCCTGCACGAACAGGGGCTCGCCTTTGATGACGCGTGGGGCTACTCCGTGCACTCGTCCATCTGCGCGCACTACATACTCGAATACGGCACCGAAGAGCAGAAAAAAGCCTGGCTGCCGAAACTGGCCACCGGCGAGTACGTTGCCGCAATCGCCATGACCGAACCCGGCACCGGATCCGACCTCCAGGCCGTGCGCACAAAAGCAGTCCGCGACGGTGACGAATGGGTCATCAACGGCTCAAAGACGTTCATCACCAACGGCACCCACTGCGACCTGGTGATCATTGTGGCCCGCACCTCGGATGAACCCGGTGCCAAGGGAATCTCGCTCATCGTCGCCGAAGTCGGCGGCGAAGACGTTGTCGGCGAATCGGGTACGTGGACGCCTGGGTTTGAGCGCGGCCGCGTGCTGGACAAGATGGGCATGCGCGGCCAGGACACGCGGGAACTGTTCTTCACCGACATGCGCGTACCCGTTGGCAACGTTCTTGGTGGTGAGGCTGGCGAAGGCAAGGGCTTCTACCAGCTGATGAACCAGCTGCCGCAGGAACGCCTGGCCATAGCTGTCGGCGGTGCCGGTGTTGCCGAAGCAGCAGTGCGTGCCGGTATTGCGTACGCCAAGGACCGTGAAGCGTTCGGTGTGCCGATTGTGAAGTTCCAGAACACCAAATTCGTCCTCGCAGAAGCCTCCACCGAAGCGCTGGCAGTGCGGACGTTTGTTGACCACGCGATTGCCGAACACACTGCCGGTGAACTCTCCACCGAAAAGGCCTCAGCCGCCAAGTACTGGGCCACCGACATGCAGAACATCATCGTCGACAAGGTCCTGCAGGTCTTCGGCGGATACGGCTTCATGAACGAATACCCCATCGCCCGGGCCTACGCATCGTCCCGAGTGCAGAAAATCTACGGCGGAACAAACGAAATCATGAAGGAACTCATCGGCCGCGGACTGTGAACCGGTGAGTTCGGCCCGGGGGTGGCGTTGGCGCTTCGGCGAGTTTCCGGCGTCACCCGGGCCGGCGGATGGTGAGTTCGTCCCTAAGGCGAGTTTGGCCAGCCGCACCGCCCCGGCGCCTCGTGAGCCTTTCCCTACACACCAGTTCTGCAGATTAGGTGGAAGACGGAGGCGAAATCGCGATTTTTGCCTCCGTTTTCCACCTAGACAGCAGAGTTCACTCGGCCACGCAGCTGAGGCGAGCCCCACCTCCGACCCTGTCCACATAGTGGACTGGGTATTCCCTTTCACCCCTCCGGGCGTTTAGTGTTTTCGCTTAGTCGCCGTTAACTGAACAGCGCTGTTCAGCCCTTCGGCGGCTAAGCGAAAACATCGCAGCCCTGCGCGAACACCACCGCGTCACGGCACCAACCACTTGAAACAGACTGAAGCTGACACACACTTCAGCAAGCCTGACACCAGAAGAGATATACGGAACCAACTAGGCACCTCGACAACGGAGCCGAGGCGATCTCGCTCTTTCCGCACTATCCAAGGGACTTCCATGTCTACTCCAACCCGCAACAGTCCACGTCCGCCGCGCGCCGACGGCAAAGACCGCTTCACCCGAGACCAGCGCCGGGCCATCCTCGGCGCGTCGGTCGGAAACACCATTGAGTTCTACGACTTCACCGTCTACGGAGTTCTCGCCGTGTACATCGGCCAGCACTTCTTCCCCGAAGCCGAACCGTCAGTGCAGCTGCTGTCGTCATTCGCCGTGTTCGGCCTCGCGTTCCTCGCCCGGCCGATCGGTTCGATCATCCTGGGCCCGCTGGCAGACAGGATCGGCCGCAAACCCGTCCTGATCATGGCGCTGTCCGGTATCGCACTGGCCTCATTCGGGATCGGCATTCTGCCCACCTACGAGACCATTGGAATCCTCGCACCGATTGCGCTCGTAGCGCTGCGCTTCCTGCAGGGCCTGTCAGCCGGAGGTGAGTATGGCTCAGGTTCAACGTTCATGGCTGAATACTCCCCGCGCGGCCGCCGAGGCTTGGGTGTTGTGTGGATCGTGGTCTCAACGACTGCCGGTGTTCTTCTGGGAACCCTGACCGTCACCGGTTTGACGCTCGTGATGGGCACGGCGGGCATGGCCGACTGGGGTTGGCGCATTCCGTTCATCCTCGCGCTGCCCCTGGGCCTGATCGGCTGGTACATCCGCCAGAAGATCGACGAGTCCCCCGAGTTCCAGATGATGGAAGCCACCGAGCAGAAGACAAAGTCACCCCTGACGGAGTCGCTCAAGATGTGGCAGAACATGCTCATCATCTTCGGCATCGGCGCCATGCACGCAACCGCCTACTACTCGGTTTTCACCTACATGCCGACCTATATCGGCGTCGTCAACGGCCACGGTCAGGAAATCGCTCTGGTCTCGAACATCGTGACCGGACTCGTGTCTATCGGCGTCATCATCGCGGCCGCCATCTGGTCCGACCGCGTGGGCCGCAAGACCGTGCTGCTGGTCGGAGCAGGCACATACGTCCTGATCGCGTGGCCCGCCTACGCAATCGTCCCAATGCTCAACGCCTGGGGTGCCATTGGCGTGCACATTCTGCTGGGGGCGTCCGTAGCAGTCTTCATGGGCGCCAGCGCCGTCATCATGACCGAGCTGTTCCCGGCAAAGATCCGCGCTTCGGGCATGTCCCTGGGCTACAACATTCCGGCTGCCGTATTCGGAGGTGGGGCCCCCTTCGTGGCCACCTTCCTCATTGCGCAGACCGGAATCACGTCTTCGGCCGCCTGGTATGTGATGGCAATTGCGGTGCTCGCACTGGTCAGCGCCACAGTACTGAACCCGAAGAAGCATCTCTACGACGACTCCGAAATCGCTGAGGAGTACGAAACGGTCATCGCCGAGGAGCAGTCCGACGGCAGCCTGCAGCACGTTGTCGTCGACGCCGACGGCGACCGTGTAAGCGCAGACGGAGCTGCCGGCGCAGCTGAGGTAACTGGCGCGGAGGCGAACGCAGGGAGCCCTGTCGATGTTCCACCTCGCCTAGAGGCGGAAGTCGAACAGGCCCTCGAGGACGTCGACGTCAGCCGACGTCGCGCACTCGACTGACAACCGACCGACTAAGGTTTGAGAACTCACGAGGCGGGGGTCGGCTCTACGGAAGCTGACCCCCGCCTCGGGTGTTAGGTAGGGCCTCGGCGGAATGGTGAGTTCGGAACTGAAAATCACCCCACCGGCTGCGATCACCCCACCGGCTGCGGCGCTGTGCCGTCGCCCCAAGGGCGGTCCGACAGTGCGTCACGCCCGTGCGGTTCCATCCACATCGAAGTGTCCGGACCCAACGGCACAATGCCGGTCGGGTTTACCGACTTCTGCACGATGTAGTAGTGATCCTTGATCTGCTGGAAGTCAATCGTGTCACCAAAACCGGGCATCTGATACAAGTCACGGGCATACGCCCACAGCGCCGGAAAGTCGCGCAGCTGCTGACGATTGCACTTGAAGTGCGAGTAATACACAACGTCAAACCGCGCGAGCGTCGTAAACAGACGAACATCCGCCTCGGTAATCGAGTCACCCATCAGGAAACGCCGACCTGTCAGGCGCCCCTCAAGCCGGTCCAAAGCTGTGAACAGACGCTCGAAGGCCTGGTCATAAGCCTCCTGCGATCCCGCGAAACCACAGCGGTACACACCGTTGTTGACCTCGGTGAACACCCAGTGCATCAGCTGGTCCATCTCGCCCTGCAGCGCTTCAGGGTATAGATCCGGCGCGCCTTCCCGGTGGAACGCGGTCCATTCCGTCGAGAAATCCAAGGTGATCTGATTGAAGTCGTTCGTGACCACCTGGCCGCTTTCCTCCTCGACAATTGCCGGAACAGTAATCCCCCGCGGATAGTCGGGGAAGCGCGCAAAGTAGGCCTGCTGCAGCCGCTCGATGCCGAGCACCGGGTCGACGCCACCCTCGTCCAGATCGAAAGTCCAGGAACGCTCATCGTGCGTCGGTCCAGCCAACGCCAGCGTAATCGCGTCTTCCAAACCCAGCAGCCTGCGCACAATCAGCGTGCGATTCGCCCACGGACACGCCTTCGCCGCCGCCAGGCGATACCGCCCAGCCTCGACAGACCACAGAATCTGGTCGTCGTGCTTTTTCGGCGTGCCTACCGGGTCGGCCACAATGCGGTCGTCTATGTAGCCCATGTCTCGCTCAAACGCCTTGTCCTTGGACACGTAAACGCCCGGCTTCGAGTGTTCTGGGTGCAGCTTTTCGCGATCGGTCATGTTCCGATTGCCACATTGCCTATTTTAACTTTCAACCAATAACGGGGTCCCTTTTGGCTGGCCCTCCCGCCTTGCGCCTGGTCAGCGGATGCTGAACCCAAGCCTTAGCGAGGTGACGGCGGGAGGTGAGGGTCGGCTGGCCAGCTGGTCCGGCACCTCGGAGGCCTTTGCCTACTCGGCAGTTCTGCTAATTAGGTGGAAGACGGAGGCGAAATCGCACTTTTCGCCTCCGTTTTCCACCTAGACAGCAGAGTTCACCCGGATGGTTGGCCCACCTGACTGGCACCGCTGTCAGGCCGCGCCACGCCCTACTCAACCAGGCTCTGCCACGCGGCAACATCGAAGCGGCGCAGACCGGCGACGGACGACATGTGCCGCACCGCGTTTTCGATCTTGCTTCGCCACACCGCGATCGCCTGGTCGGCTCGGCCCTTGCGCACCGCCGCAAGAATCGCAGCGTTGTCCGAACGGATCTTCGCCGCAGCCGAACCATAGTCCACCCGCAGAATCGCGATCAACAGCCGAAGCCTCTGCTCTAGGGACTCGAAGATGTCCGCCGTATGCCCAAGACCAGAAGCCTCTGCAAGCCCCTGCTGAAACTGCAGGTCAAGCCGATCGACCGAACGCGGCCCCAGAGAATCATCTGCTTCCAGTCTGGACAGCGCCCTATCCGCAATATGCAGGGACCCCTTGGCCTGCTCCGCACGAGATACCGCCCCTCTCACGCTCGACTGGCTCACGGTTCGCTGGCTGGGGCTCGGGTGGCCGGCTGTGGGTTTATGGGTGCCGGAAGCTCCGGCGGGCGTGCGTCCGGCCGTGGATTGGCGGGAGGCTCTACCTGCTGAGGCGCCCCGCAACACCACGACACCCACCGCATACCGCGCGGCGTAAAGGTCAAGCACACTCTCACCGGACACGACCGGCAAGCGGAACACATTGCCCGCACGCTCAAGCACGCCGTTCATCTGCAGTTCGCCCAATCCGCGCACGATCTCCTTCTGAGCAACGCCCATCCGCAGGGCCAAATGCCTCACCGACACCTGATCACCCGCATGCAGATCGCGCTCGCGGATGTCGGCTTCGAGCTCTGCCACCAAGGTCCGCCGCCACACACTGTCACCGACTTCGCGCCACGGATGCAGGAAGGGGCTTCGGGTATCGGACTGGTTGTTGTCTTGGTTTTGGCTGTCCTGGTGTTGATTGCCAGAGTTGCCTGCACTGGCCGCCGAAGCTGAATTGCTTGAGCTGTCCGCCGTGTTTGCTGCATCAAGAGAGCCAGCAGCAGCAGAAAGTGAGTCAAAAGTAGATGGAATTTGGAGCGCCTCAACGTGCCTCCGCCAGAAGAACGTGTTGACGTCCGCGGCGACCGCATCGGCCAAGAACTCCAGAACATCGAAAGGGACACCGTCCACAGCGGGGACGCCTTCACTGTCGGGTGAGCCTGCAGGCCGCGCCCCGCCGCTTACGCGGGTGAGCAGGGCAGCAACCGCTCCGGCGAAAGCGTCGAAGTCATGGAAGTCGCGCATGTGGGCCGAGCCATCCGGCACGACGATCTCAATGCTGAACGCATCCCGATCCGCCCACTGCCGCAAAGCACCCAAAAACGCCCAGCCTCGGCGACGCTTGTTCGTAGAACCCCACTGAGGGCATGAGTTGGGTTCGTAAACAGAAACTTCGTCACCGGAGGAGGTCAAAGCCTTGGCACCCGGTGTCGCCTTGGGAACTCCCACCTCGACACCCAGGCTCGCCTCGGGAGCATCAGAGGCAACGCTCTCCCCCGCTCTGAAGATGAGAGTCAGACGGCTGTCTTCCACTCGGATTTCGTCGATGAGCACCCAGGCTGGCAACCGGTCGGCGCGCGGCGCAGTGTCAGCCACACCTTCCAACCATCGGCAAGCGCGCGAAACGAGAGTTTGCGAAAGGCCCAGCTCTTCGGCCAATCCGCGAGTACCGTATGCCTGCCCGACAGCATCGCGCCCGGCCAGCGCCAACGCCCGCGCAACAGCCCGGTTGGCCCGCGACTGCTTTTCGGGTCGACCCATTCGCGCCCCCCTGAGCCTCTTGTTCCTGCCGGTCAGCTTGTTCCATCCCGGCCCGCCTGTCCGGTTGCACCTTCCGAACCGCTTGCTCATGCTCTGCGCCTGACACGTGACCTCCTTTGCACACGGCTTCTCTTGCGAAACCTTCGCCTGCCGAGGCGCCGCTCACCTTCCTCCGCGCTTGTTTCGCGGGACTGGACTCACATGGGCAATCTGACTTTTGACTCAGATTACTTTCACCCGCTCACTGTTGCCAACAGCCCAACAGCAGAATGTCGAGAAACGGCCCATGCACCGTGGCATGCGCCATCACCGGAAAGCACAGCCTTCCGGCGGCTTAAGCAGCTCAGTGAAGAGGAGTGATCATGTCGCAGACACAACCAGCAGATTTCGTCACCGACGCCGAACTGTCCGCAGTCAGCACCGACGCCATCAACACCGTCCGCACGTGGCTGCGCAGGGCGAGAGAAAAGGATGAGGCGAGCTCCACCTCGGGGACCGGGGCAATCGCGAAAGCCCGCCCCAGCGGCTCAGCAGAATCCAGCGCGAACCCCCAAGCAAACGGAGCGGCCAACAAGGCCACCCGCCAGGCAGACAAGGGGGCCCGCCTGCTGGCGGCAGTGCTGAAAGACCCGAACGGACTGCCGTTCACGCAGGGCTTCGTCGACCGAGTGATCCGCACGGAAGACCCTCGGGCCGCCGCAAAAGCACTGACCGAAATCGCCGAGCTCACCCCGAAGTCCCTGCCTTTGGCCGAGCGCATGCAGATCAAAGCCGGTGCGGCCATGGCTGAGAAGCTGCCGCACGTGGTCATTCCCATCGCCAAGGCTCGCCTGCGGCAGATGGTCGGGCACATGGTGATTGACGCCCGCCCCGAACCTTTCGGCAAGGCGGTCAAGGCCATGCACGAAGCCGGGCACCGCCTCAACATCAACCTGCTGGGCGAAGCAGTGCTGGGCGAACAGGAGGCCGACCGCCACCTGCAGGACACTCGCAGGCTTCTGGCCAGGGACGATGTCGACTACGTGTCGATCAAGGTGTCCTCGGTCGCCTCGCAGATCAGCATGTGGGACTACCCGGGCACCGTCGACTACGTGGTGAACCGCCTGCGCCCGCTCTACGAAGACGCCGTCGAACTCGAAGCCGCTGGCCGCGGCCCGAAGTTCATCAACCTCGACATGGAGGAATACCAGGACCTCCACCTGACAATTGACGTCTTCGAACGCTTGCTGAGCGAACCCGCATTCAAACAGCTGGAAGCCGGCATCGTCCTGCAGGCCTACCTGCCGGACGCACTCGAAGCCACCCAGCGGATCGCCGAATTCGGTGCACAGCGCGTAGCCGACGGCGGCGCTGGCATCAAGGTTCGGCTGGTCAAGGGTGCGAACCTGTCCATGGAACGCGTGCACGCCGAAACCGCCGAATGGCCCCTGACCGTCAACCCCTCCAAGCAGGCCACTGACGCCAACTACAAGCGGGTCCTCCACTGGCTGCTGACCCCGGAGAACATGAAGGGCCTCCGATTGGGCGCTGCCGGACACAACCTGTTCGACATCGCATTTGCCCATCACCTATCCAAGCGGCGAGGTGTTGAAGACCGCGTCGAATTCGAAATGCTGCACGGCATGGCCGAAGAACAGTCCGAGCAGGTCGCAGCCGACGTCGGCGACATCCTTCTGTACGTCCCGGCCGTCGCGCCCGAACAGTTCGACGTCGCAATCTCCTACCTGGTACGCCGCCTGGAAGAAAACGCCGCGAACGAAAACTTCATGTCCGGCATTTTCGACCTGACCGACGGTGGACCCATCTTCCAGCGCGAACGCAGCCGCTTCCTGGCCTCAATGAGCGACCTCGAAACCGTGCTTGCCCGCGAAGGCGACACACCTCCCGGCCCCAACCGCACACAGAACCGACTGCACGAGGCGCCGCTCACCTCCCAGCCCGGCACCTCGGGTGAGAGCGCGGGCACCGGTGAGGGTGAGGGAAACGCGGCAGACGGTATCGACGTGGCAGCCGAGGGCGCCTCGGGCGAAGCTCCCTCCGAATCCACCGCCGCCACCAGCACAGCGACAGACGCAGCAAACCGGGACCCGAAAGAACCCACAGTGCTCCCGATGCGCGGCTTTGCAAACGAGCCGAACACCGACCCCGCCCTGCCGGCCAACCAGGAATGGTCGCGGCAGGTGATTGCGGCAGCTGAACGCATTGACATCAGTCCGCGAACAGCAGACGACTTCGACGTCGACGCAACTGTGCAGACCGCCAAGCAGGCTGCTGCCGACTGGGCGAAGCTCGGCTCGCGCGGCCGCCTGCCCTACTTCCAGCGGGCAGCTGAGCTGTTTGCGCAGCGACGCGGTGAATTCCTCGCAGTCGCAGCGGCTGAAGCGGGCAAAACACTCGCCCAGTCCGACCCCGAACTGTCCGAAGCCATCGACTTCATCCGCTACTACGCCGATCAGGCTCTTGAGATCGAAGAAATCGAAGCCCGTGACGGCGTTCAGTTCACACCTGATCAAGTAACTGTCATTACACCTCCGTGGAACTTCCCCGTAGCAATTCCGACGGGATCAACCGTGGCAGCACTCGCCGCAGGTTCTGCCGTCATCCACAAACCGTCGGGCATGACGCCCGCGTGTTCGCGGATGATCGTCGAAACGCTGTGGCAAGCCGGCATCCCGCGCAACGTCCTGCAGCTGGTACCGCCGATTGAAAGCGACACCGGCAAGGCCCTGATCAGCCATCCGGACGTTGACAGGATCATCCTTACAGGAGCCTCTGACACAGCCGCGCTATTCCGCTCATTCCGCCCCTCACTAGCCATCAACGCCGAAACCAGCGGCAAGAACGCAATGATCATCACCCCGTCAGCCGACCGCGACCTCGCCGTGGCTGACCTCGTGAACTCAGCATTCGGACACGCGGGCCAGAAGTGCTCAGCCGCATCGCTGGGCATTCTGGTGGGCTCGATGTACGATTCACAGCGCTTCCTGCGCCAGCTGGTCGACGCGACGGAATCCCTCATCGTGGACTCTCCGCTCAACCTGGCCTCCACCGTCGGACCGTTGACGGGAGCCCCCAGCAACAAGCTCCAGCGCGGGCTGACCCGCCTTGAAGTCGGCGAAGAATGGCTCATCAAACCGAAACTGCTCGCCGCGGCACCCGGCATCCCAACCGGGGATATTTCCCCTGGTGAGAGCCAGGTGGGAGCCGGCGGCACCTCGTCAGATTCTGACCGGCGCACACCGGGCATGCCTGGCCCGCTGTGGCGTCCGGGCATCCGCACCGGCGTGCAGCCGGGGTCGTTCTTCCACATGACGGAATGCTTTGGGCCGGTGCTCGGGCTCATGCACGCGCGCAACCTCGACGAGGCAATCCGCCTGCAGAACGCCGTCGACTACGGTCTGACCGCGGGCATTCACTCGCTCGACCCGCGCGAAGTCGAAGAGTGGCTGCGCCGCGTGCAAGCCGGCAACCTGTACGTCAACCGTGGAATCACCGGTGCGATCGTGCGCCGTCAGAGCTTCGGCGGCTGGAAGAAATCGTCGGTCGGGCTGGGCTCGAAAGCCGGCGGCCCCAACTACGTCCACATGCTGGGCACCTGGGCGGACGCGCTTGTCTCTGCTTCTCAGGCTGACGAGGTGGAGGCACCGAAGACCTCGACATCTGCGGGTGATGCGGGTGGTTCAGTTTCGGGCACTGCGGCAACGCGTGATGAACGCGATTGGCTGGAACGGGCCGGCCGCTCTGATGACGAAGCCATTCGCCGTGAGTTCGGCGTTGCCCGCGACTCGGACGGTTTTGCTTCGGAAGCGAACATCTTCCGCTACCTGCCGACGGCTGTTACGGTGCGCGTGACTGCGGAGGCAAAGCCTGTTGAAATCACGCGCGTGGCCGAAGCCGCCGAACGCCTGGGTGCGCCCCTGACCTGGAGTGTTGCCTCTGACGCAGAAGGGTCTGTCCGTGCTGCTGCCATTGCGGCTGCTGGCGCAGGTGGAAGTGCGGTCGGCACAGGCGGCAGCGTTGTTGTGGAATCGGCGTCCGAGTTCGGCAAACGCCTGGCTGATGGTTCTCTTCTGGTGAACGGAGCAGCCCGCGTGCGCAGCATTGGCGCGGCGGAAGCCGAAGTTCTCGAAGCGATTGTCGACCGACCGGAAGTGGCCGTGCTCGATGAGCCGGTGACCGCCTCGGGCCGAATCGAAGGCCGCTACTACCTGCACGAACAGGCCATCTCGATGACTCTGCACCGCTTCGGCGACCCAGACCCCGGCTTCCACCGCCTAGCTCAGCGCCTGGGCCGAACCGCCTAAGCAAACAGCCAACTCTGCTCTTGTGGCAATAAACGGGGCGAACACTTGAGTGTTCGCCCCGTTTATTGCCGAATCAGCAGGCTTTCGCTGTAATCAGGCCAGCCATCTGATCAGTTCTGGCGCTTGCGGCGGGAGCCCAGGATCACCAGCCCACCTGTAGCAACCAGAGCCAGTCCGGCAAGCACGGCGGCCGTCACCTCAACACCCGTCCGCGGCATCCAACCTGGCTTATCAGCGCCACCAGACTGATCCGGCTTAGCCGGTCCAGGAGCACCGGGCTTACCTGGTTCATCCGGTTCGCCAGGCTTAGTCGGTCCCGAATCACCAGGCTCACCCGGCTCATCGGTACCCGGCTCACCCGGCTCTTCGGTGCCCGTTTCTTCCGGTGTGGGTGATTTGTCCATCGTGATCACAGCGGACGATTCATTGGACTGAACTGGCGTTCCGTCATCCTCGCCACCGCCGCGCGATGTGCCGACTGCAACGGCCGTGTTGACGACCTCTTCAGCCTTGGCATCGGCCTCGGTGACTGTGTATTCATTGGATTCGCACGTGGTTGCCTCACCCGGTGCCAGAGTCGCAGCCTCGCACGTCACTTCAACGCCAGCCTCATCCAGCATCGAGTCGTTGACCGCGACGTTATTTACGGTGACCTTGCCGCTGTTGGTGACAGTGAAGGTGTACTTCACTGCGTCACCAGCACGGTAGCTGTCCTTCTTGTCCTTGACCTTCTTTTCGAGCTCCAGCTTCGGAGTGCCGACCTCAACACTGGCAGAAGGTTCATTGGACTTGACCTTCTTGCCCTTGGGGTCTTCACCGTTTGCCGTTGCCTTATTGACGTACTCCGTCTGTCCGTCAACATCGGCAGCAGTCAGAACGTGCGAAGCAGTGCATTCAATCGACTCTCCCGGAGCAAGAGTTGTGCTGGCGTCACCACAGTCAATGTCGTCAACCTTCGGATCGTCGATCTTGACATCCTTTACGGTGACGTTGCCGTTGTTCGACACAATGAAGCTGTACTCGACCTTGTCACCTGTGGTCAGTGGCTCTGCGCCCTTTGCCCAGTTGGTGACAGTCTTCTCCAGTGACAGCGAAGGTTCGGATTTGGGAACCGTGACAGTCGCAGTGTCCTGCGCACTGACCTTCGTGCCAGCTTCAGGGTCCTTCTTCGTGTTGCCGGTCAACGTGACATTGTTCGGCAGCGGGTCTTCGGCATCGACCTGATCCTGAGTGATTTCACTTTCACCGGTGCACGTGAACTCAGCGCCGACGGGCAGAGTCACTCCACCAGCAAGCACGTCGATTTCCTCTTCACCCTGCTTACAGGTGAGATCAATGTCCCCACCGGCCCATTCATCAGCCAGCTTCACATTGTGCAGCGTGACATTGCCGGTGTTCTTGCCGGTAATGAACCATTCTGCCTTTTCACCGGCCTTCTTCTGGACCGACTTTTCACCGTCTACGGTCTTGGTGACCTCCACAGCGGGCTTCGCTTCGGGCACCGTGACAGTGGCCTTGCTCTTGTCTTCGACAGGCAGTTCTTTGTCCTCGCCGGTGGTGGCCGACTTGTACGGGTACTTGCCGGTGACATCAGCGTTATTCGGCAGCGTGACCTGCTCGTCAACGTCATCCTGCGTGACGGTATAGGTGCCGGTGCACTTGTAGGCATCGCCTACCGCAAGTTTGGCCTTGCCTTCCTTGAGGTCTTCCGTGGCATCGCCGCTGTACGCGCCTCCGGCCTTCGGCGTGATGGTGCAGGACAGGTCAAGGGGTTCCTTATCCTCGGCCCAGTCATCTGCCAGCTTCACGTCTTCAAGATCGACATTGCCGCTGTTCTCACCGGCCAGAACGAACTTTGCCTTGCCATCAGCAGCGACTTCGGCAGACTCTTTTTCATTGACGGTCTTCTCCAGCGTGATCTTCGGAGCAGGTTTGAACACGCCGAAGTCGTACTTGGTGTGCGCCTGCGGCTTGCTGGCGTCGTATTCCTCCGGCTTCGGTTCAGTCACGGTAATGACCTTGCCGTTCCACGAACCGGGAGTACCCTTACCGGCTTCGGTGTTGATGTCGGTTTCCTCAAGCGGGCTGACCACCACACGGTAGTTGCCGCGCTTAACCGTGTCGAACGTGTATTTTCCGTCCTTGTCCGATTCAGTGGTCCCGGCGACAACGGGTTCACCGTTGTCGTCCTTCTTGACCTCACCGTCTTCGTCTACTTCGTAGAGGGTCACGGTGTAGCCAGACAGGTTCTTTTCGCCGTCCTGCTGCTTCTCGTCCCGGTTCTTGTCGTGATAGACGGTACCCGAGACCTTCGCGGCATAGACTTCCGTCTTGACGGGATCAGGCTGCGGCACGGGCAGTGCCCCAACGCCCGTTGTCTCTGCAGTGTCTCCATAGGTGGCGTGCATGGTGGCAACACCCGTGGAGTTGACGTACAGGTCGCCGTGCTTGTTTCCGTGCGGCTGGAAGTTCAGCTGGTAGGCATCGTTGGAGTTCGCTTTCACCAGGGGGCTGTCAAAGCGCAGCGCTGTAATGTGCCTAGCCCCGGGCTTCGCCTGTTCCTCGATGACTTCCTTGGTCAGCAGCTCCCACTTGGTGTTGCTCGGGGCCTTGTCAATATCCCGCTTGGTGGCCTTAGCCGCGTTTTCACACGCGTTGAGGTCTCCCTTGCCCTTCGCGTTGGTCGGGCACACCGACACAGTCTTCGGGTCGTCGTAGGTGTAGTAGATCTGACGGCCTTCGACGCCGCTTGTGCCTACATATTCCGGCACGTCTTTCAGCCAATACTCACCATTGAACTCGGTGCCCCGCCAGTCGCCGTTGAACGGCAACTGGGGTTACCCGCAAATCGTGGACACGTAGTGGA
>NZ_KV823282.1 GCF_001815905.1 Brevibacterium sp. HMSC07C04
GGATGCCGCTGCCCGGTGGAACTGCTTCAGTCCTGGTAACCGAGGAAGTCGCCGTCGGCGCGGCGCAACCCACCGGCACGGTGCTGGCCAACGTGACGCTCTAGTGCCGGCTGCCTCCCTTGGCGCGCTTCAGGCCATTCGCGTTCTAAAAACCACAAAGCCCCGACCCAAAGTGGATGAGACGCGGTGGCAGGCCTAGCGTTAGTCCTATGACGTTGCCAAAGTTCGGTCCCGCTTGGGCCGGCGCTTTAATGGGAACCTCGATTGCGTCGAGTTTGACTGGGTTACATGGATTTCATGTAGCCCAGCTCGTGTTTGCGCTCATCGCGGCGGGCCTCCTCGTTGTGTTCACGGTCGGCGTGCGCAATGAGCCACCGCGGCACCAGAACATGGCGGCGTGGGGCATGTACGCGATGGGGCTGCTCGCGTGCGGCTCGGCGTGGACGGCACTCACGGGCAACGATGCGTTCCAGCTGGTCAGCTGGTGGATCGGCGCGCCACTGGCCATCATCGTGTGCTTGTGGCAACTCTGGGGTTTGTGGAAGCAGTCCGCGCACTACACCGAGCCAGCGTTCCCGTGGGGCTTGGCGCTCGTGTCCCCGATGGTCGCCGCGACATCCGCCGAGCAGCTCGCTACCCATCACGGCGAGTTTTATCACTACGCGGGTGAGCTGTGCTTCTTCCTCACGTTCTTCACCGCGATCCCACTCTTCCTCTACTGCTACTGGACCGGCACGCGCCCGCGTGGCGCCGCCGCGGGTACAGCGTGGATACCCCTCGGTGTTGTCGGCCAGTCGACGGCAGCATCGACATTGCTTTTCGACGCTCACCTTTACGGCCTCATCATGTTCACCCTGGGCGTACCGTGCGTCCTCTACGCCATGTACTGCTTCTACGAGGCTGTCCTCCATTGGGGTGTCTGCGCGGTGCGCTTTGGCTCCTGGGAACTAAGCCAATCTGGCGCTAGATGAACTAGTTAGCCGCGCTTCTCCGATGCCGTCGTCGTGGTGGTCCACGACGAGCTGGATCTGGATCCCGGGGAACTCCCCGTCCGGCACGCCCAAGACTCGGCGTAGCGGCCGCCCTTCGCCAGCAATTCATCGTGCGTGCCCCGTTCTGCGACCGTCCCTTCCTCCGAAAGCACGACGATGAGGTCGGCATCGCGGATGGTGTGCAGGCGATGGGCGACGACGATCACAGTGTGATCGCCGCGCAACGCCTCAATCGTGCCGACGATCGCCCGCTCAGTGGCCGCATCCAGCGAGGACGTCGGCTCGTCGAGAAGCACCACCGGGGAATCCTTCAGAAGCGCCCGGGCGATGGCGAGGCGCTGCCGCTCACCTCCCGACAGCAGCGTCCCCTCCTCCCCCACCGGGGTATCCCACCCGGAAGGCAGCAGCTCCACGATGCGGTCCACCCCGGAACGCCGGGCGGCCTCGCGCAAGCGGTCCCCGTCACCGGGCCTGGAACCGAATCCGGGGTCGGCGAAGACCACGTTGTCCCGCACGGACGCGTCGAAAAGAAACGTCTCCTGGAACACCGGGGTCACCAGCGAGTTCACGCCGTCGGTGCCGATCCGAGGCAAGGGCACCCCGCCGATGAGGATCTCCCCCGAGTCCGGATCATGAAACCGCGACAGCAGCCGCATGACCGTCGTCTTGCCCGCCCCCGAAGGTCCCACTATGGCAACCAGCGCTCCCTGAGGTGCACGGAAGCTGACGTCGTCGAGGACCTTCTTCTCCCCGTACCCGAAGCTCACGCCGCGGAACTCCACGTCATGCCCGTCGGGCAGCTCCGGTGCGGCAGGTTCGGGAAGGGCGGGGATTGCCCGCAGGTCACGCAACGCAGCTAACGTGTTGCGGCCCGCACCGAAACCGCCGGACAACGCTCCCGCCGTGGTGATCGGTCCGGTGAACTGGACGAGCACGATGAGTATCGACGCCAAATGCGTCGGCGCCATCCCACCCGTCGCGGCGACTGCCACGGCGACGATCACCGCCGCCGTGAACACCGCATGGACGACCGAACCCAACCGTCCGATGGCCGCCCCCTGCGTCGATGTCGCCTTCGCGAACGCATCGTGTTGGGCCTGGATAGCCTCATCCACCATCGCGTCCGCCGCCGAACCGTCGCCCGCGGCGCGAATCGCCTGCTGGCCGCGGGTGAACTCGATCAGCCTGCTGGAGACGGCAGCGACGGCCTCAGCATGCGCTTCGTCCGACTCCCCGCCGACCCGGCCAATGGCCCGGTAGGCGAAGAAGAGCACCGGCGCTGACGCGACAAGAACCAAACCGACGCGCCAATCCACCGCCAGAATTCCGAAGGCGATGACGGTCGGCGTAACCACCGCGGCGATGACGGGCCGCAGGATCACGTGCGGCACGGACGCCGCGAACGCGATACCCGACGACGCCATCTCCGAAAAGCGGCCGGCCGTGGACTTGGTGACGTACCCGAGTGGCAACGTCAGCACGCGTTCGCCCAGGGAATGCAGCAGGGACGACAGCACCGCTGCGGAATTCGCCCTGCCGACTGTCCCCGCGGCGAGGGACAGCACCGCATGGGCGGCCGCGAGGCCGGCTATGACGCCGGTGAAACGCCACGCCGTCGCATCATCTCCCTCGGCCAGAGCCGACAGCAGCGGCAGCAGCGCGACGAACGCCGCTCCCTGGGCCAGCGCGGCAAGCGTGGCCAACGCAATGAGCCACACCAGCGTCATTCTCGAGCGCCGATCCGTCATCGACCACAAGTCTCGAATCATCGGTTTCCCGCCTTTTCATCGTCTGATTCAGTACCCCGCGGGGCGGATGGTTCGTCGTCGAGCGCGAAGGCGCGCCACAAATCCCGGTAGCGGCCACCGCGCGCAAGCAACTCGTCGTGGGTACCCGCCTCCGCGACCGCTCCCCCATCGAGAACGAGGATGCGGTCGGCGTTGCGGATCGTGCTCAACCTGTGCGCGATCACAATCACCGTCCGCGAACGGGCCAAACGCTCGATTGCGGACTGGATGAGGGCCTCGGAAGCCGGATCCGCGTAAGCGGTTGCCTCGTCGAAGATGAGCACCGGCGCGTCCGTGACGATCGACCTCGCGATGGCTACGCGCTGCGCCTCACCACCGGAAAAGGTCACGTCGACGTTGACCACCGAATCCAGGCGCTTCGGCAGCGCCGCGATGACCGCATCGAGGTTCGCGAGCTTCGCGGCCGCCATGATTTCGTCGTCGGTGGCGTCTCTCCTGGCCAGCCGGATGTTCTCCCGCAACGGCAGCGTGAACAACTGCGGATCTTGGAACACCACCGACACCGAGCGGTGCACGTCGCGCACGGCGATGTCGCGAAGATCGACGCCGCCCAGTAGCACCGAGCCTTCAACGGGGTCGTGGAAACGCGCCAACAGCCGGGCGACGGTGGACTTTCCGGAACCGGAGGACCCCACCAGCGCAGTGAGGGTCCCTGGTTCGAACGTCGCGGACATCCCGTCGAGGACCCGCGGCCCATCGCCGTAGGAGAAGACCAGGTTCCGGACCTCGAGCGCGCCTCTGCGCGCGGGCACCGGCTCGGCGGGCTCGGCGATCGGCGGCGTGCTCAGCACCTCCGCGATGGATTTCAGGGCAGCGATCCCCGCGATGATGGGTTCGGAGTTCATGGCCACCCGCACGATCGCCGCGGAGAGTCCAAGGCTGAGAACCAGCCCGGCGACGAGACCCTCCGGTATGCCGCCCGCGGCGTCCCTCAGTGCGAGGCCGGCCCCGCACACCACCGCAAGGACTGTGGTCGGGGACGTCACCACGTCGATGAGCCCGAGATAGATGTTCGACTGCCGGGACCAGGCGGACCACGCGCGGACGAACGACAACGCCGCGGCATCGTAGCGACCCGCGCCCTGGTTGGCGCGTCCGAAGGACTTCATCACCGGGATACCGCGCACCAACTCGATGACCGCGGCCGTCACTTTTTCGGAGGCTCGCTCGTAGTCGCGCTGAAGACCGGCTCCGCGCGAAATCATCACGCCCATCAGGGCGAAGGTGACCAGCACCGGGACGACCGCCACCGCCGCGATCCGCCAATCCACCGCGACGAGCGCGATGAGGGAAAGCAGGGGAACCAGCACCGCCACCACGGTCTCACCGACGGTGTGGCCCATGAGCTGGTGGACAGCCGCGACGTCCTTCTCAACCGACTCGATGATTCCCGACGAGCGCCGGGCGTCCAGCCAGCCCAGCGGTAACTTCCGGATTTGGGCGACCAGCCGGCGCCGGAGGTGGAGCTGCAGGTCGTTATCCGCCCGGTGCGAGAGCATGCCGGCGGCGCCGTCCGCGGCCATGCGCACCGTTGCGGCGACGACGATGACAGCCACGGCCAACCACGTCCGATGCTCCGGGGCCTCCGGGTACGTCATCGCGATGTCGATGATGCCGACCAGCGAAGCGACGGTAGCCACCGACGACAGGACGGATAACGCGACCACCGCACGCATCCGGGTCCGAATCGGGGCGAGCAGCGACCACGGGCCTACGGTCCCGTCCACGGCGCTCACTTGCCCGCCTCCCCGATCGCGCTTTTCTTCGTGAGAGTGCAGAAGTACACCATGCCGGCGTGTGAGGCTCCGCCCAGCTTCAGCCCGTTGGCTTCGGCGAGGTCCTCGACCTCGCTGCCCCGGAACACCCGGTGGCCCATCTTCGCAACGACGGCCATGTCCACATGCTCGTTCACGTCGGGATCCTCGACGAACGTCTGCACGTAAGCGATGCCTCCATCGGCGAGCAGCCCGGCGACCCTGCCGAGCGCGGCTCCCGCATCCTTCATTTGGTGGAGCGCGCCACACACCCAGATTTCACAGGCCCCGCCGGGCTCTCCCGCGAGCGGCGTGAGGATGTCGGCAACGTGGAATTCCGTCCGGGCCCCAAGCCCGTCGGCGGCGGCGCGTTCGCGGGCGATGCGGATCGCATTGGGCGACAGGTCGTAGCCGACGATGTTCGCCCTGCGATAGCGAGACTCAGCGGCGAGCGTGCGGGCGAGCCACCCGGTTCCGCAACCGAGGTCGAGGACCCGGGCCGGCGCATCCGGCCCGGGATCCAGCGCACGGAGCTTCCGGTACACGGCGGCGTCCATCGGTTCGCGCGCATAGCGGCTGAGGAACCTCGGCTGGACCTTGTCCTCGTAGGCCGCGAGGAGCCTGCGGTTGTTCTGGACGATCTGGGCAATCGACTTCATCTGGTTCTGTCTCCGGGTGTGTGGGCCGCATCCACGCGGCGGTTTCGGGTTAGATGCTCGGATTCGCGGGCCGTCATGCAGACTCCCCCGGCCTCGTTTTCACGGCGATGCCCCACGCCGCGAGCACAGCGATGCCTAAGAACCAGGCCGCGCAGACCACCAGACCCGCAGCCCCGGTGCCGTTGACGGCCTCGCCGGCCGCGGATACGGGGGTGTGCCCGGCGATTCCGCGCAGGAGGGGACGGAAGTGGTCGGCGGGCATGAGCACCGTGTTGACGAACATCGCAACGATGATTAACGGGATGAGGGCCACGGAACCCTGGGGGCTGGTGATGGAGAACGCGATGTACGTGCCGGTGCATGCGGCCGCCGCGGCAACCATCGCGCCGGTCACCGCGATCCTCCACCACCAGGACACCTCCGGTGGGCCGTCGGAAAGCAAGGCGGCCACCGCCGCGACGACGGCCATCATCGCCATGATCCGGATGAACTCGGCAATGATCCGTGCGGCCGGCACGGCCGCGTACGGCGCCGGCATGGTGATCAACCGCTCGTGGAAGCCATTGCTGCGTTCAACGAACACGGTGGATGATCCCGTGATGGCCAGGATGAACGCCCACGCCGTCACGACCAGGATGACCGCGTTCCGGAGTTCGAACTCTCCGGTGAGCTGCCTGACCAGGCCACCGAACATGCGGTTGACGATGAACAGGTACACGAGCGGAGCAATGAACGTCATGAACCAGAAGTCGGGGCGCCGCAGCCAAATGTGGGCGATGCGCCGCAGATGCACGAAGATGGCGCCAATCATGATTCGCTCCTCGAGGTGAACCGGCGGATGAACAGGACGATTCCGGCGACCGCCGCGACACCGAGCCACAGGGCGGCCTCTTCCCCGGCGCGATCCGGGAAGGCGTCCGGGGACGCCGCCCTAATCACCTCGATCACCGGCGAAAAAGGCATGTGGCGCACGACGTCGCGAAGGGAGCCGTCCAAAGCGGTCGCCGGAATGAACGCGGTGGAGAACATGAGCAGCAGCATTTCCAGCGCCTGGATCGATGAGGCCGTCGACACCGGGGTGGGCACCATCAGGATCACCCCGTCCGTGACCAGGGACAGGACCGCCGCGGCGAGCAGCGACCACAGGACAGTCCACGCGACGTCACCGACAGCCATGTCGAGGCCGCAGGCCCACGCGACGACCAGCAGCGTCGCGATCGACGCGGACATCCGCAGCACATCGGTGACGAGCCTGCCGGCGACATAGCCGCCTGTGGCCCCGGGCAACACGCGCACGCGGTCAACGAGCCCGGATTCGACGTCCTGTCCCACCGCCATCGCCGACGCCGCGGCGGTGAACATCGCCGCCTGGAACAGGCAGCCGCCGAGCACGAAACGCAGGTACCCGAAGCCGGATTGCTCCGCCGAGTACCCGAACACCGCGTACAGGCACAGCAGGAAGAGGGGCGGAACCACGAACATGGAGATCAGCGACGCGGTGTTGCGTCGCAACAGCAGCAGATCCCGACGGAGAAACGCCGCGACCGACGTCGCACTCATCGCGCCGCACCCCCTGCGTTCATCGATATGAACACCTCGTTGAGGGTGGGCGGCGACACGCTCAGCGAATCCGGCAACGCTTCCGAGGCCTCCATCGCCTGCGCCACCGCCTCGAGGACCCGCGGTCCGGGGTCGACGTCGAGGGACACCGACTTCCCCGCGACGCGGGCGCCGTCCAGGCACGTTCCCCCGAGGCAGCGGGCGAACGCCTCCGCCTCGGCGGCGGTGGCGAAGGACACGCGGAGCACGTGCGACCCGAAGGCGCGGCGCAATTCCTCCGGCGTTCCGCTGGCGACGATGCGGCGATCCTTGAGCAGATGGACGTGGTCTGCCAGCGCCTCCGCCTCTTCCAGGTACTGGGTGGTCAGCACCAGGGTCATTCCGTCGTCCCGCAGTTGCCGGATGAAGCCCCACAGCTCTTCGCGGCTGACCGGGTCCAGCCCCGTCGTGGGTTCGTCGAGGAACAGCAGCCTGGGCACGACGCACAGCGACGCGGCGATGTCGAGGCGGCGCCGCATGCCACCCGAATAGGCCGACGCCAGCGTCGAGGCACTGTCTGCGAGCGAGAATTGCGCGAGCAGTTCCGTCGCGCGGGCGGCCGCGGCGGCGCGGTCGAGTCCGCGCAGCCGCCCGAAGAACTCCAGGTTCTCCCGGCCGGTGAGGTTCTCGTCGATCGCCGCGAATTGGCCGGTGGTGGCAATGTCAGCGCGCACGCCCGCCGGGTCCTCTTTCACGTCGCGCGAGAAGATGCTCACCTCGCCGGAGTCGGCGGTGATGAGCGTCGACAGGATTCGGATGAGGGTGGTCTTGCCTGCACCGTTGTGGCCGAGGAATGACACGATCGCCCCGGTGGGCACGGTGAAACTCACGCCGTCGAGCACATGCTTGCGCATCCGGGCACCGCGCTTTCCCTTGCGCCCGCCGTCCGGCGGGGCACCTGCCCCGCCTTCGGGCGGGGTGCCCGCTTTGCCCGCAATCGGGTAGCTCTTCGTGAGGTCGCGGACGACGATCGCCGCACCTCGTTCAGCTTGATCCGTCATCGTTTCCCCTTTTCTTTGGTATCGCAGTGGGCCGCTGTCGGCAGCGGCCCCGTGGTCGGGTTGTCATGTGGCACCTCGATATGGATGCCCGCATCGCGGGCGAAGGCGAGGACCGGTTCGAGGAGCCGGGGGTGGCCGACGAGATCCCGGCACCCCGGCGCGACCGGCTTCCCCGCGACCGCCACAACGGTGGCGGCAGCAATCGCCGCGGTCATTTTGTAGGAACCCGGGCCGGTCGCCCGGACGACGGTCGTCTCGGCCGCCGGCCCCGCATCGCCCGCGCCGGCGGAGGACAGTGCGACGACCAGCTCGGCGGGTTGCGGAGTGCCCTTCGCCCGCGCCTTCCGCGATGTCACGGCCGCCCCGAGACGGGCGAGCAGACCGGAGACAACGGGCATCGAGTACAGTCTCGACGTGCGGATTTTCTCCACCGACTCATCGGGGAGGGCATCGAAGGCGACGTGTTAGGAATATCCACGGATCGAGGGGCACACCTCGCGTACGACGTCGATGTCCGGGCATTCGTAGCTGATTCCGCTTTGCGACGACACCGGGTTGCGCCGCACCTCGACGATGGTGCCGCCGAGCATCGTGCGGTATCCGCCGCGGATAGTCCGGAACATCGACTCGACCGACGCGGCCCCGGATTCCTGGTCGGCGCCAATTCGCAGATCGACCCGCACATCGCGGACCTCTTCGGCCCCCGCAGCGCGGGCCCCGAGCATCAACAGGGCCGTCGACAAGCCCGGGCACAGGCCGAACCCGGTGAGCACGGGAACCCCCTCCCGCCGAGCATCCCCGTCGAGGGCCATGATCGCGCGGCGGGCGTCGATCGAATCGTTGACGTCGATGTACCCGGTGCCTGAGTCGATGCAAGCACGGGCGAGTGAGTCTGCATGCACCTCGAACGGGCCGGTGCAGTTGACCACCCAATCGTGTTTGCGGAAGACCCTGCAGATCTCGTTGTGGCCGGCGGCGATCCTCAGCGGGAAGTGCCGCCCCGGGCCATCGTCCGGTTTCTGCCGGGAAGTGTAGGCCAGCTCAATCCCATCGACGACGCCGAGCATCCCCCGGACGAGCCGTCCGGTGACGCCGGTACCTCCGGCCACCAGCACTTTCACGGGTTCGCCCGCGTCGCGGTCCCGTGCTTCCCCGCCGTTTCGTCGGTCAGTCATGTTCCATTTCGTTTCCCCGGTCCCGCGACCGGTCGATTCCTTCGGACGACGGGTCCGCTGCCCTGTCGTCCGTTTCCGGCGCCTGGCGCCGGCGTTCGATGTACTCCCCGATGAGGGCCCCGGTCAGCGCGGCATCCTCTCCGAGGACGAACGAATAGTGGTTTCCCGCGACGCCGGCGACGCAGAGGTCATCGACGAGGTGGTCCCGCCACTGGTCGTGGTTGTGAGCCTCGCCGTCATCGGGGAAAACGAACAACGCCTCCCTCACCCGACCCTCGGGCCGGTACCGGGTGCGGGCATCGATGAGCGAGCGCAGCGAGTTGAACTCCGTCGCCGTCACCCGGTCGCCGGAAAGCCCAAGGTCCTCCAGGAGCGTCGGTGCGACTGCTGCGGCCAGGGCACGCAGACGGGCCCCCCGTTCCCCGTCGGTCTCATCGACCCCGCCGAACTCCGCCCAGAGGCGGGCAACCGGCGTTCCGTGCGGGAGATCGGCGATCGAGGGCGCCACCCGGGACAGCAGCCCCTTTTCGGATTCCGCGCCGAAATCCCCGACGTCGACCGCGATCCCCGGAGCCAGGCTGTCGAGAAACACCAGCGCGGGATCAAGATCGGCCCCCTTTTTCGTCTCATCGGCCTTGTCCCGAAGCACGTCGCTGATGGTCCGGATCGTGTTCATTGGTACCTCTTTCGGTTGTCGGCGCCATGCCGGTGCCGGGCGGACCGGGCCCGCATGGCGTGACCCGGAGGATGTGTCTGAAGGGTTGAAAGGGTGAAGCAACTGGGTGGGGCGCGTCTCCGCACAAGCTCGGAAACGCTCGCGGGCCCGGGACCCGCCGGTTCCGGGCGTCCGTCAAGTCACTGCGGACACCAGGGCGGCGACGAAGGCCGCGGCGGACGCTGCGGCCGCGAATCCGTCACGCACTCGCCAGGGGTGATCGGTGCGGAAGGTGCGCCGCGGATGGCGGCCGAAGTTGCGCATCGCCAGGGTCAAGGACAGCTTTTCGGCGCAGCGCACGGCGCTGACGAACAAGGGAAAGGCGATGCGCGCGGGCGTCGTCGCGCGAATGAAGCCGGAGCGGAAAGACTGCCCCGGTCGCATCGAGCGCAATCTAATCGCCCATGTCAGATGGGGGATTTCGCTGCGCAGGAACGCCGCGATGCTCATCCCGGAAATCGCTATGGTGCACCATGTGTAGGGCACCCGGAAGCGTTGCACCATGGCGTCGAAAAGCTCCTCGACGCGCATGCACGCGGAGACCAGGACCGTCCCCGCGAACACGGCCGTCAGCAGCAGTCCGTGATGGATGCCGTGGCGGACGGCCTCCGCCGGATCCCCACCGCCGTAGAACTCGGAGCGCCACCCGAGCAGGCCGAAGAACACCCCGATCAACAGGACGAGGAGGACCTTCCCCGCCGTCGCCCGAACGTCGCGCTCCGCGATTGCAGCGAGTGCGAGGAACGCGACCCCCGTCAGCGCGAGAACGGCGTCTCCGCCGGAGAGCAGCCCGGCGACGAGGACGAGCATCACCGCCGCGACGATCGTGATGGCGTTCAACCCCGCGCGCCTCCGAGCGGCGGATTCACCGGTCCAGGGGCTTTCGTCCCCGGACGTCCGTGCGCCGGCCGCGGGCAGTGCGCGATCCCGCCGGGACGACTCCGGGGCAGCCGGCACGTCGGCCGCGGGACCGGACCAGGCGACCTTCCCTTCGGCGACGATGCTCGCCCGATCCGCCCACGTTCGCGCGACACGGCGATCGTGGCACGTGAACACAACGGTTCCGCCGGCCCCGGCGTATTCCGCCAGCGCATCCAGCACGATGCGCGCGCTCGGCGAATCCAGGTGCGCCAACGGCTCGTCGAGAAGCAGCAAACGGCGATTGGCCGCCACCGCCAGGAAGATGCCCAACCGTCTTTTCTGTCCGCCCGACAGGACGAACGGCGAGACGGGGTCAAGTGCCCGGGGGAACAGGGCTTCCCGCAGTTTCCGCAGCTCATCGGTGCCGAGTGGCCCGTGCGGGTCCGTGCCGGCCAGCGCGGAGTCGATTTCCGCGGCGACGGTCGCGCGGGTGAACTGGTGCTCGGGGTTCTGGAACGCCCACGACGCGAAGGCGTCGGGGACGCGCCAGGCGGACGCGCCGTCGATCCGGAGGTCCGCTCCCGCCTTCATCTGGCCCGACAGCACCGCCAGCAAGGTGGACTTACCGGCTCCGTTGGCGCCGACTAGGGCATGAATCTCGCCCCGTTCCAGTGTCAGATCGGCCCCGTTCAGGATCTTCTCCCCGCCTCGGGCCACGTGGGTTCCGGTCAAGGCCAGCAGTGGAACGGCATCCGCCTCCGATTCCGGATCGGTGCCATTCCCGGCCCTCCGGGACTTTCGCCGCCGGTCCGGACCGGGACGGTCCGGTGCCCCCGTGCCCTGCGTACTGGCGTCCGGCGTTCCGGCGGTCGCGGCCGTCGTCGCAATGCCCTTCACCGCGATGCTATCCGGCGCTCCGTGGGCGGCGACGCTCCCGTCCGCATCGAGGATCGTCACCGTGTCGACCCACCCGTCGAACGGGCGGAGGTCGTGCTCGATGAGCAGGATGACGCGCCCCGGGGCCCGCAAGTCACGGATGGCGGCGAACAGCGACCGGCGACCGTCCTCGTCGACGTGGGCCGCGGGCTCGTCGAAGATCATGACCTCCGGCGCCCTGGCCACCGCACCGGCGATGGCCATCCGCTGGCGTTGCCCGCCCGACAAAGCCCACGGATCCTTCTCTGCGAGCTCTGACAGCCCGAGCTCCGCTAGGGCCTCGGCTGATCGCTTGGCGACGATGCCGGCTTCCACGAGGGAAAACTCGAGGGCCATGGACACGTCATCGACGACTCGGAGCGTGAGCACCTGCGTCGCCGGGTCTTGCCCGACGAAGGTGACCCGGTCCCGGTCCACGGGGCATTCGGTGCCGTCGGCATCGACGATGTGCACGGATCCGGCATGGTCGATGGGGATGTGCGAGGGTATCAGTCCAGCGATGAGGTGGGCCAGGCTCGTCTTTCCGCATCCCACGGGTCCCGTGATGGCGTTGATCGTGCCGAAATCGAAGGAGAGGTCCACCATGTCGGGTGCCCATCGCCCATCGGCGTGCCGCACTCCCGCGCCACTGACCCGCAACCGGGCCGGGGCCGTCCCGCGTGTCGCACCGGCGCACGCGGGCGCTCCGCCGGTCATCGGGTGACCCCGCGGCTGCGGAGCCCCTTTGCGACGGCAAAGCCCAGGACCAAAAACACCAGGCTCGATGCCAAGGCTACGGCGAAGCTGATCAGGGCCATGGGCGTGGTCGGCGAGTCGACGCCGACGGCACGCGGGGCCATCGTTCCCATCAGCGCGGAGAATAACATCGCCGACGCCACGAACTGGGGACGCGTCCACCGCCGGTACAGGGTGACCATGAACGGAAGCTCGATGAGCAATCCTTCCATGATCAGCGCCCCGATCGCGGCGACGCCGAACGGGGTGGTCGCCGCGGACACGACGCCCATGGCAAGGCACGCGATGAGGCTCGCGCCAGGCTTGCGGACGACGATGAGGGGAACGACGCACGGCAGGAACCACAACCCGAGCGTCGCCGCGACGAGATAAACGTGGGCGATGCCGGCGAACACCTGCAGGTAGGTCAGGGGCACGACGATGAGAGACCCCGCGACGCCGATCGCGGCGGCGACGAGCATGTCGCGGGTGGATGGTCGGCCACCCACTGCGACCGGTGCGACGTGTACCAACCGCCCGTCGTCCGTCTGCGACGCCACCGCGTCGCCGTCGCCCGTCCCGTCCGGGCCCGCGTCCCCGACTCCCCCTCCGGAGAGGGGTTCTCTGGTCGATCCACGTTTTCTGTTCATCGTCGCCGCCTCGCTTCCGTTGCCGATTCCCGATCGGGACCATAACTTGAAACAGTATTAGGTTAGGCAATCCTTATCAACTTATGCCAGACTCGAATTATTGACTTTGCCCCCGTTCCCCCCCCCATTTCGTTGTTAGCAGTTCCACCTCAGGGCACCGAAGATTCATAGCCTGTCCACCCGATTGGGCGGGTTATGTTTATTTCCGTTCCCTCCGTCTGAAAGGACAGTAGAACTAGTCGCTGGCTTCGGTATGGCTTATTCCCGCCCCTGTCTGAAAATGATCCGGGGGTGATGCCGCCGAAGACAGTGACATACTCAAACTGCTAATAGGAACCTGACCCAGCCCAGGTGGTATGAGGTCTCACAGTAATGTAGATGCCAGTACTAAGTATGTCCGACCACCCCCAGCGATGAAGCTCAAATAGTCCAACTTCTAATTCATCGCTAGGAGGAACACACCCATGGCCTATGACTTCGTCATTGGCGTGGACGTCGGCAAATACTTCCACCACGCCTGCGTCCTCGATCCCCAAGGCAGACGCGCGTCAAGGTCAGGCCGACGCGATGGGCG
>NZ_KV823283.1 GCF_001815905.1 Brevibacterium sp. HMSC07C04
CGGCCCAGCGCACCCACGTCAGATACGGCACACCAGCAGTTACGCACGAACCGACCAGCCACGCCAGCACCGGCGACAGGATGTTCGTCAGACCATCACCCAGCTGAAACGCCTGCAGCGCCAGCTGGTGGTGCATGCCCAGTGCCGTGGCAATCGGAGCAAGAAGCGGAATGAGAATCGCAGCCTTCGCTGCAGTCGACGGAATGATGAAGTTGATCGCCGCAAACAGCAGAACCATGAGCACTGCCGACCAGCCCAAGCCCACGTCGCGCAGCGGCAGCGTGAGCGTGTAGACAATCGTGTCGAGAATCTTCGCTTCCTTCAGCAGGCCGGAAATCGAGCCTGCCATGCCGATGATGATGGCAATGAAGCCCATGCTGGAAATACCGCGGGCAATCGACTCCGCCAACGGGTTCCACTTAAAGCCCGCAGCCTTGCCGATGATGATCGCCGACACCAGGTTGGTTGCAAACATCACTTCGATGACCTGCTTCGAATCCACCAGCAGCGAATAGCCCACAACCACACCGAACTGCGCAATGAACAGCGCCAGCACAAGCACCGAGCGCAGCTGCAGCTTCGTCGCAGCGACGGTGTCGGCTTCGCCTGCAGCGTCCCCTGCAGCCTTTCCTTCAGCACCAGCCTCAGCTGCCTCACCACCTTCACCTCCGGTTGCAGCAAGAGCACCGTGCGGCCGCCAGCCGTGCTTCCACATGAGCGAACGCGTGGGGTCCTTCTGAATACGGCGCACGTACATCAGCACAAAGGCCAAGCCCGCCAGCATGAAGATGTTCATGATGAGCATGCGCATGCCGAAGCCGGAGTATGGCGGCAGGCCGATAAGCATCTGCGACACCGCCATGTGTGTGGGTCCCGTGCCGAACCCGATGAGCGCGGCAAATGTTGTCACGGCAATCGCCACGATCCCGTCGAGGCCGAGTTTGCGGGCGAACAGAACGCCGATCGGCACAATCGCAATCAGCGCGTCGTTGCCGGAGAACCCGCCGATGTAGACCATGAGGCAGAACAGTCCCGACACCAGCAGCGGCGTGCTCTTGTCCTGCAGTTTGTAGATGGTGGCATCGAGCAGATTCTCAAACGCCTTCGATTCCAAAACCACGGAAACGTTCGCCCCGACCGACAGCACGGCGAAGGCAACCGGCGCCATGTTGACCGCCCCGGTCAGCAGCATCATGAGTGCACCTAGGGGGCTGACCGGCGACTGGTCTTCCAGGTAGCGGAAGTCGTCCGGGTTGATCGAGCCGTCGGGGTTCTTCTGATATTCCCCCGCGGGAATGAGATAGCCGGCGGCTGTGGCCGCACCCAGAATGATGAACATGAGCCACAGCAGGTGCGGCATTTCCCAGCGCTTCTTCGGCTGGGTCTGGTCTGTTGTTTCGTCGTTTTGCGCACTGGCCTGAGCGTTTTGTGCGGCCTTCTTTTCGTCTTTTTCGGCCGGCGCTGTCTGCGCGGCCTTGTCGATTGTCGTCGACACGGTGAAGCTCCTGAATGCAGAAACGGATGAGGGGGCAACACCCGCGGTGCATCGTTTCTCTGACGGCTGACCAGCCTGTCTGCAGGTTGGGTGGCGGGGAGCTCAGGCCACCACCCGGTGGAAGCCTGTGCTCAGACGGTTCTGATGAGAACTGAGCCGTTGTGCCCGCCGAAGCCGAAGGAATTCGACAGCACCGCGCTCATACACGGACCCGCACGGTCAAGCGGCTTGCGGGCTGCGACAACGTCGAGCTTCGGGAAATCGGGCACGTCAAGGTTGACGGTCGGAGGAATCACACCGTCACGCAGGGCGCACACGCTGAGGATCGCCTCGAGCGCTCCCCCGGCACCCAGCAGGTGCCCGGTGGAGGACTTCACTGCCGTCACGGGAATCTGGCTGACAGCATCACCGAACACGGCTTCCAGGGCGAGGGCTTCTGCAGCATCCCCTGCCGAGGTGGAGGTCCCGTGCGCGTTCACGTGCCCCAGGGGTGCCCCTGCGGGACCGCCCGTGGCGAAGTCCTCCGGGGTGAGACCAGCATCGGCCAGGGCAGCGCGCATAGCCGCGGCGGCACCTCGTCCGTCAGGTTCGGGAGCGGTCGCGTGGTGGGCATCGGATGATGAGCCGAATCCGGCCAGCTCGGCCAGTGCCTGCCCACCGCGGCGCTGCAGAGCGACATCGCTTTCCAGCACGATGGCAGCTGCGCCTGCGGACATGACGAAACCGGCCCGATCGCGGTCGAAGGGGCGCGAAGCCTCCTGTGGGTGATCGTTGAAGCCAGAGGCCAGCGCACGCATGTTCGCATTCGATGCGAGGTTGGCAGGGTTGATGCAGTCTTCGACGCCGATGACGATCGCGGCATCCGCATAGCCATGGCGCAAAGCTCGCAGCGCCTCGCCTAGGCCGACGGCTCCGGATGCGCACGTGGCAGACACTGCGTGAGCGGGGCCGGTGATTCCGTGCCGCTGGCTGATGAGTGCTGCTGGGGAATCCGGTGCGCCGTGCATGGACAGGGTCAGCGGCACGCCGCGCTGGCCGTCTTCGGCGTAGGCGAGCGCTGAGCGCTGTTGAGGGCGGATGGGACCAGAACCGGTGGCTGTCACGATCATGACCCGGGCGGGGTCCCACGGCAGGTCAGCTGACGAGGCGCCAGTCGGGCTGGCCTGTATGTCTGCGGCTTGCTTTAGGGCCTGGTCGGCGGCGGCGATGGCCCACAGGTGGAAGTCTTCTAAGCGTCGGGCCAGGTGGCGGGGCACGTGGTCTTCAGCATTGAAACCGCGAACCTGTCCGCCGATGCGCACGCTGAGGCCTTCGAATTCCTGGCCTTCGAGCACTCCGATTCCGCTGTGTCCGTGCTGCACGGCATGCCAGGTGTCGGCAACCGTCAGACCGCTGGGCGTGATAGCGCCCGTTCCGGTAATCCAGACACGGTTGGGTTCAGAGTGGTGCGCGTTCACAGACGGACAACTCCTTTCCCACCGGTCTCAATGAGCCCCGCTGTTTCAGTGGCTCGCACTTTACCGCCGACCGTGCGCGGCAGTGCCGCCACGGCGTAATACTTCGCAGGAACAAACTGTGGGGCCAAGTGTGTGCGCCCGCGTTCCCGCAGTGAGGCCTTGCTCAGCTCTTCGGGCAACACCGGGGCGGGGCCGTTCTGTTCCCGTAAGCCGGACTCTTCCTGTGAGTCTGACCATACTCCGTCACCTGAATCGGCAGACACCAGGTCACCGACTTCGACAACCAAAGCGACAGCGGTTCCGAGTGCGGCATCCGGCAGACCCACGGCAACGGCCTCGCGGTGCTGGCCGCCAAGAGTGAGTCCCGCATAGGCGCGTGTGACTTCCGGCAGTGCGACCTTGTGTCCGCCGACGTTGATGATGTCGCCCTTGCGTCCCAGAAGCTGCAGTTGGCGTTTGCCGTCCACCACGGCAATCCGACCCTGGTCTTCGACGGTAGCCCAGCCTCGTTCATCCAGCAGGTGGACATCGGCGGTGCCGGCAATGTAGTCATCGGAGCGCGACTCAGCAAGCACCCACAGTGTGCCGATTTCACCATCCGGCACAGGGGCTCCCGCATCATCGCGGATTTCGACCTGGATGCCGTCGTAGATCTGGTTCCACGTGCTGTCCTCACCGCGGGCATCCCCGATGAAGCCGATTTCGGCTGCCCCGTAGTAGCTGATGAGCCGCACGTGCGGCAGCACTTCAGCTAGGTCCTTCCGCAGTTCGTTGGGCAGGTTAGCCCCGCCAACCACAATGAGATCAAGCCCCGCAAAATCCTTAGGCCCTCGGGTGGCTTGGGCAATGATGCCGCGCAGCACCGCCGGCACTGTGACAATCCGCGTGATCTGCTGCTGCGCCACACGCTTGCCCAGACCGGGCAGGGAAAGCTCGTCAGCCAGGTGGACCTCTCCCCCGCTGGCCAGGCACTCAACCGCCGCGTACAGCGTCAGCGAATACGCAAACGCCCCGGGCGCAAGGGTCGCCACTCCCGGCAACGGCTCCAGATAGCTGGAAGACACCGCGAAGTTCGCCCTGTACTGGCCGCGGGTTTTGAGAAACGCCTTCGGGCTGCTGGTCGTGCCAGACGAAAAGAGCATGAGGTAAGGCTCATCCGCATCCCGCACCTGCGGCGGTTCGGCAGGCTGCACTTGCGCCTCGATTTCCCTGAAGCGCTGCACGGGCACAACAACCCCACCCCAGTCCGGGCCTAGAGCAGAGCGCAAGCGGGCCTCCGCCTGGTCATCATCGACGATCACCAGGCCGATGCCGACTTCGGCAATCACGTGCCGCTGGTGGTCCACCGGCCAGCGCGGGTCGATGGTTGCCGACACCGCCCGGTACCCGGCCAGGCCGGCCATAATGCGGGCGGCTTCAAATGCCGAGGTGGAGCTCACCGCGATCACCGGCGCTCCCTGGGTTTCGGGGGCGGGTGTGGGCAGGTTCGGCGCCTGGGCCAGCAGGTGGCGCGCGGCGGCGATGACGCGTCGGCCGTCCTCGGCCAGTTCCGCGTAGGTCAGACGGGCGTGTTCGCCGACGATCGCCGGACGGTCGGGATGGTTGGCGGCGGTGGTGAGAATCGAATGGGTTATCGGCACGGTTTCAGCCTAGACCGAAGCGGAGGCCGGGGTCGAAACACCCCGGCCTCCGGTTCGCTCAGCGGTACGGACTCAGCAGCTCAGCCGGAGCTGCGCCTCGTCAGCCCAGACCCCAGCCCCACCTCGTCAGCCCGCCCTCAGATCACAGTCCGAGAGCGCGGGCAATGAGCATGAGCTGCACCTCGGTGGTGCCTTCGCCGATCTCGAGGATCTTCGAGTCGCGGTAGTGGCGGGCCACCAGGTATTCGTTCATGAAGCCGTAGCCGCCGTGAACCTGCGTGGCATCGCGCGCATTGTCCATGGCAGCCTCACCGGCAATGAGCTTGGCGATGGAGGCTTCCTTCTTGAACGGCTCACCGGCGAGCATCTTCGAAGCTGCTTCGTAATAGGCGGCGCGGGCTGCCGAAGCGCGTGCTTCCATGCGGGCGATCTTGAAGGAAATCGCCTGGTAGCTGGCAATCGGCTTGCCGAAGCTGGTGCGCTCCTGCGCGTACTTCACGGACGCGTCAACACAGCCCTGCGCGGCACCGACCGACAGGGCGGCAACCGCGATACGACCCTCATCGAGAATGCGCAGGAAGTTCGCGTAGCCGCGACCGCGCTCACCCAGCAGGTTCTCTTCGGGAACCTTGACGTTGTCGAAGGTCAGCGGGTGAGTGTCGGAGGAGTTCCAGCCGACCTTGTCGTACAGCGGCTCAGCCGTGAAGCCGGGAGTGCCGGCCGGGATCATGATGGTGGAGATCTCCGGCTTTTCCTTCCCGTCCTTGCCCACGCGGGTGCCGGTGACGGCGGTCGCGGTGACCAGGCGGGTGATGTCGGTGCCGGAGTTGGTGATGAACGACTTCGAACCGTTGATCGTCCATTCGCCGTTTTCCAGCGTCGCCTTGGTGCGGGTGCCGCCGGCATCCGATCCGGCTTCGGGTTCCGTCAGGCCAAAGGATGCAAGACCGGAACCGTCCGTGAGCTTGGGCAGCCATTCCTTCTTCTGCTCTTCCGTGCCGAACAGGTAGATGGGCATGGCACCGAGCGAAACAGCGGCCTCGAGCGTGATGGCCAGCGACTGGTTTTCGCGCGCGATTTCCTCAATCGCCAGGCACAGTGCGAAGTAGTCTCCGCCCATGCCACCGTACTCTTCCGGGAAGGGCAGGCCGAACAGGCCCATCTTGCCCATCTTTGCCACGAGTTCGTACGGGAATTCGTGCTTGCGGTCGAGTTCAGCTGAGACGGGGGCGACTTCGTTGTCGGTGAAATCAGCAACTGCCCTGCGGAGGCTTTCGTATTCCTCCGGCAGCATTCCTGGGGTGAAGCTCATGAGCTCTCCTTAAGTTCTTGGTCAGTCTTCTTCTGCTTCTTCGTCGACGATCGTGACGAGCACTTCGTCCAGTGCCACCTGGGCGCCGACCGCGGCTTTGACGTGAGCGGTGCCGGCGGCGGGTGCGCGCAGCACGTGCTCCATCTTCATGGCCTCCACGACGGCGATCGCGTCGCCTTCAGCGACTTCCGCCCCGTCTTCGACCAGCAGCTGGGTCAGCGATCCCGGCATGGGTGCGCAGATGTCGGCACCCGCGGCACCCGGGTCGAGTTCAGATTCGGCAACGGGGCGCGCAAAGCTGTAGACGCCTCGTTCGCTGGCGACCCAGATCATGCGGGTGTCCGGATCGGCCCACAGCATCGCGGTGTGCTGCACGCCGTCGATCGTGAGCTTGTACACCGTGTCACCGGCTTCCGTGGTGACTGGCGTGAGCTCTTCGCCGCGCCACACGACGGTCTCGACCTCACCGCCGTGGGCCAGTTTCACGCTCACGGCAGGCTGGCGACTGGATCGCCATCCGTTGGGCCGAGCCCACGCACTGGGCGTTTCTGTGCGCTCCCCTGCCGAGGTGCCGCCGAGCTTCTGCGTTCCCGCGGCTCCCCTTGTGCTCACCACGAACGCGGCGGCGAACAGCTTGTCGATCTCACCGGGAGCGTGGGCGAGTTCTTCTTCCGTCATGCGGTCGATCAAACCGGTGTCGAGTCTGCCTTCGATGACGTCTTCACGGCGGATCAGGCGGCGGACGAAGTCGATGTTCGTCGTAATGCCGGGCACAGCTGAGCGGGCGAGCGCGGAGTCCAAGCGCGACAGCGCGGTTTCACGGTCATGAGCGGTGATGATCACCTTGGCGATCATCGGATCGTAGTCAGACACGATCCGCTGACCGGCTTCGAGACCGGCGTCAATGCGGATGCCCGCACCTTCTGGGAACTGCACGTCAAGTGCCGTGCCCCCGGTGGGCAGGAAGCCGCGGGAGGGATCTTCGGCGTAGACGCGCGCTTCGATCGAATGGCCGGTGAGCGTGATGTCTTCCTGCTTCAGTGCAAGCTCTTCGCCGCTGCCGATCCGCAGCATCCACTCGACCAGGTCAACGCCCGTGACTTCTTCTGTTACGGGGTGTTCCACCTGCAGGCGGGTGTTCATCTCCATGAAGAAGAACTCGTCTGGTTTGTCAGCCGAGACGATGAACTCGACCGTGCCTGCACCGCGGTAGCCTACGGAACGGGCGGTGTCGCAGGCAGCCTGGCCGATGGCTGCGCGGGTTTCTTCGTCCAGCAGTGCCGACGGGGCTTCTTCGATGACTTTCTGGTGGCGGCGCTGCAGGGAGCATTCGCGTTCGCCCAAGTGGATGACATTGCCGTGTTCATCGGCGAGGATCTGCACTTCAATGTGGCGAGGAGTGGCCACCAGGCGCTCAATGAACAGCGTGTCGTCACCGAAACTCGCCGCTGCTTCTCGGCGTGCTGCCGCAAGTGCGTCTTTGAGATCCTTCGGGTCATACACCGCGTGCATGCCCTTGCCCCCACCACCGGCGGAGGGCTTGATGAGGATGGGGAAGCCCACCTCGTCAGCCCGCTCAATGAGCTGTTCGTCGCTCAGGCCCGCTTCGGCCACACCGGGAACCAACGGCACATTGCGCGATGCCACGGCCTGCTTAGCCGTGATTTTGTCGCCCATGGTGCGGATGGCCTCAGCGGTCGGTCCGAGGAACACGATCCCCGCATCTTCACAGGCCTGAGCGAATTCGGCGTTTTCGGACAGGAACCCGTAGCCGGGGTGGATCGCCTCGGCACCGGTGTCCTTGGCGGCCTGAATGACCTTGTCGATCCGCAGGTACGATTCCGCTGCAGCTGCCGGGCCCAAGCGCACGGCGACATCCGCTGCTTTGGTGTGGGCCGCCTCGGCGTCGGCATCGGAGTACACGGCGACCGTTTTGATGCCCAGCGCACGGCAGGTGCGCATAACGCGCAGGGCGATTTCACCGCGGTTGGCAATGAGAACTGTTGAGAACACAGCGATCACATCCTGAAAACGCCGTAGCCGGGCGCGTTGTTGGGGCGGGCAAGCGGGGCGTAGCGGGCGGCTTCGAGGGCCAGTGCGAGCACCTGGCGGGTGTCACCGGGTTCGATGACGCCATCGTCCCACAGCCGGGCCGTTGAATAGTAGGGCACGCCCTGGGTTTCGTATTGTTCGAGCACGGGCGCTTTGAATTCGGCTTCTTCTTCCGCCGACCACTCTTCGCCGCGAGCCTCAATCTGGTCGCGTTTGACGGTTGAGAGCACGCTGGCTGCCTGTTCGCCGCCCATAACGGAGATGCGGGTGTGCGGCCACATCCACAGAAAGCGCGGACTGTAGGCGCGCCCGCACATCGAGTAGTTTCCAGCACCGTAGGAACCGCCGATCACCACGGTGAACTTCGGCACCCGGGCCGTGGCGACCGCGTTGACCATCTTCGCGCCGTGCTTGGCAATACCGCCTGCTTCGTAGTCGCGGCCAACCATGAAGCCGGTGATGTTCTGCAGGAAGATCAGCGGGGTGTCGCGCTGGTCACACAGTTCGATGAAGTGTGCGCCCTTCTGCGCGGACTCACCGAACAGCACGCCGTTGTTGGCGATGATTCCCACGGGGTGTCCGTCCAGGTGGGCGAAGCCGGTCACGAGCGTCGTACCGTACTCGGCTTTGAATTCGTGGAACTCGCTGCCGTCGACCAGGCGGGCGATGACTTCGCGGACGTCATAGGGGGTTTTGAGGTCAGCGGGCACGACCTGCGTGAGTTCGTCCGGGCTGAACAGCGGTTCGCGCGGCTCCCTGCGCGCCCACGCCGGGGTGAGGCTTTCCTGCGGCGGCAGCGTTGAAACGACATCGCGCATGATCTCCAGGGCGTGTTCGTCATTGGCCGCCAGGTGGTCGGTGACACCCGAAGTGCGCGAATGCAGGGCACCGCCGCCAAGCTCCTCGGCCGTGACAACTTCGCCGGTTGCTGCCTTCACCAGCGGCGGGCCGCCCAAGAAGATTGTGCCCTGTTCATTGACGATGATCGATTCGTCCGCCATTGCCGGAACGTACGCACCGCCGGCAGTACACGAGCCCATGACAGCCGCCAGCTGCGGAATACCGGCGGCCGACAGGGTGGCCTGATTGTAGAAGATGCGGCCAAAGTGCTCGCGATCAGGAAAGACATCGTCCTGATTCGGCAGATTGGCACCGCCGGAATCCACCAGGTAAATGCACGGAAGCTGGTTTTCGCGCGCAACTTCCTGGGCGCGCAGGTGCTTCTTGACGGTCATCGGATAGTAGGTTCCGCCCTTGACCGTGGCGTCATTGGCAACAATGACGCAGGTGCGCCCGGCAACAACGCCTATGCCGGTGATGATTCCAGCACCCGGGCTGTCGTCGTTGTACATGCCGTTGGCAGCCAGGGGAGAAAGCTCCAGAAACGGAGTGCCGGGGTCCAAAAGCTGCTCTACCCTGTCGCGCGGAAGCAGTTTGCCTCGGTCGATGTGCCGCTGCCGTGAACGCTCGGAACCGCCCAGGGCGGTTTGGGCGACGCGCTCACGCAGTTCGTCGATGAGCTTTTGGTGCGCCGCAGCGCGTTCGGCGCCAACCGCAGCATCAGGCGGTGTGCCTAGTGTCTTCATCCGAACTCCTTCGTACTGGATACCACCGGGCCGGCAGACTGAATTCTGAAGACCAAGCCCTGCCGATTTCAGTGAATTGCCACTAACTGAAAGTATAGTATGTCGATGTGTCGCCAGACACAAGCACGGACCGGCAAAGCCAAAAGCGGCACAGTGAAGGAGGGCCCATGACAGGCAGTGACGCTCCCCAGCCCACGCGGCGCCAAGCCGCAAAAGAGCGCAGGCGCCAGCAGATCCTCGACTCCGCCAAAAAGCTGTTTGCCCGTCAGGGGTTCCGCGCGGTCAGCATTGACGACATCGGCGCCGGTGCCGGGATCTCGGGCCCAGCGGTGTACAGGCATTTCGAATCCAAAGAGGCCCTACTGGCCGAACTCCTCGTGGGCATATCCAAACACCTGCACACCGGCATGAGCGCTATCGTCAACACCCACAGCGGTCAGAGCGCAGACAAAGCAGACCGCACAGCAAAGCGCCCCCACGCCGACCCCCACCCCGGTAAGGGCGGAGCGTCGGGTGAGGGCGCCTCGGCAGTGGGGGCCAGCCCGCGTTCAGCGATGGAAGAGCTTCTTGCCTTTCACGTGGAATTCGCCGTCAACGAACCCGAGCTCATTCGCATTCAGGACCGCGATTTCGAGGCTCTGCGGGAGAGCGACCGCAAACGGGTGCGCCGCCTACAGCGGGAATACATGACCGGCTGGGAAGACGTGCTCGTGCAAGTGCGCCCCGACCTTGAAGGGGCCGGGGCGCGCGTGCTCGTGCAGGCTGTCATCGGGATGCTCAATTCGACGCCCTACGTGGTGCGCCGGCTCGAATCAAACGTCATTGAGCGGCATCTGCGCAAAGCCGCTCACGCCGCCCTCGGCCTGGGCTGAGGCTTCAAGCCCCAGCACCCCGCCGGGGTGACGCGCGCTCCCTTGCCGTCACGCTTTCTGAACTGTGATCGTCCAGCTGGCATCGCCAACACGGTCAAAGTGCGTCACTGGGTAGCCGTTTTCGGCAGCCCATTCCGGGATCGCCTCCGTCGCCTGGGTGCAGTCAAAGTCGATTTTGAGCTCATCGCCGACAGGCAGGCTCTCCATGGCCTTCTTCGCTTCGACCAGCGGGAACGGGCAGACCTGGCCGACGGTTTCAAGTACGTGCTGCATATTCATCTTCTCCTTGATAGGACGCGCTTGGGGCGCAGGGCCGCGCCCCAAGCGCCGGATTCCGTGCCGAAGTGTTCGGGCACGAGGGGTGGTTCAAAGACGGCGGGGTCTTAGGCCCGAACGGGCGCTTTCTTTTCAGATGCGGCTTCCTGCGAAGTGCCGCCGCCGATTGTGAGCTTGGCGGCGACTCCCGCACCGATCACCATGAATGCGAGCGAAACCCAGCCCTGCCAGGTCATCATGGCGGTCTGCACCATGCCGTTGCCGACAGTGCAGCCTCCCGCCAAAGCAGCGCCGAAGCCCATGCCGATACCGCCGAGGATCGACTTGACCACTGTGGTTGCGTCAGGAACGCGCAGACGGAACTCGCCGGAGGCTTTGGCCGCAATGAACGAACCGATGATGAGCGACACGGTGAAGTAGACACCCCAGTCGACAAGCTCAACATCGCCGGTGGCCAGGTAGGTGACCAGATTTGCCGACGGAGTCGTCACACCCAGCCCGCTGTTGCGGCCGGCAGCGGCTGAGAGCACCCAGCCGACGGTGGCAATGACGCCGATGACGGCTGCCGTGGCAAACGGGTTCCAGCGCTTTTCAAGCAGCAGGTGCTTCACCCCGCTGTAGCGGGGCGGAAGGGTCGCAACCTTGGCGCGGCCTCGATTGTGGTGGATCGTCAGCCACGCGGCCACGGCAGCCAGGATGACGGTCAGCACCCACGGGGACACGTGCAGCGTTTCGTAGATCGCGCCCTGCGAGATTTCGATATCGCGCATGCTTTCAGTGAATCCGCTGAGCGGGCCGTGCTTCATGATCGAGGCGGTCAGCGCGTACATGCCAAGCGCAAACCACGAACCCACGAGCCCTTCACCGGCGCGATAGTACGTACCGGTGGCGCAGCCTCCGGCGACGACCATGGACGCTCCGAAGATGAACGCGCCGATGATGGTTGCCGCCCACGGGAAGCCCTTGGACTCCAAGTGGATGACGCCGAGGGACACCAGCGCCCACAGGCCGACGGCGTGCACGGCGATGAGCAGAATGAATGAAGAGAACCAGCGTGTTTTGCGTGCGAAGAAAACGTCACGGAATGCACCCGTGGTGCAATAGCGTCCACGCTGCAGGATAAAGCCGAGGACGCCGCCGATCACAAGACCGGTCAGTGGCATAGCAAGCCTTTCGTGTTTGCCCTCTCAACCGCACCGAATCGAGCACAGCGGCTTTGCCGCAGCGCCATTGGCTGAACCGAGCAGCGCTCAGCGCGCGACTAAACGCAGTGCAGGCCGGACAACAGCCGTGCTGGCTCGGTGAGCGGAGGGAATTTTCTGGGAACCGAGTCCGCCTGGACGGCGGGCGCCCCAATCAACACGAAGACGTGCAGATATACATAAAGTCAACAGCCCGGCGGGAGAACAGCACATTGCGCTTGGCAGCCATGTTCTCTCCTTGATCTTCGGGCTCAGATGCAGTTGTCCCACGGGAACAGCTGCCGCAATCATGCGCCACCGCTGTCGGGCGTGTCAACACGCGCGCGTTGAACGATGGCGGTTCCGTCATCAAATAGCCGACGAGGGCAGGGCTCTATTCCCGCTTTGGGTTCTCGCAATGCCCATCCTGGGTTCTCGCCCCAGGACAGAAGCAGAGGACGGAGTTCAGTTGATGATGCGGCGGCTTGCCAAACGCGGGTCGTCGCGGAATGTCGACAACAGAAGAGAGCTGCGCGCTTCGGTCACAAGCCCCGCAGCGGCTCGACCCAGCTGGACCGCCATGCCGTGGAACAGGTTCACCCCGCGCTTGCCGATGCATAGCAGCTGCGCGTCAGCCGACGCCTCGGCCAGCGCCTGCACCGGGTTGGACGATTCAACGAATTTCGCGGACGCCTTGAGATCGCGGAACTCCGAGCGCAGCCACGTGAGATCGAAGTCCACCTGCGAGTTCGCCCGCTCAGAGTTGTCCAGGGTCCCGGTGGCTACAACCACGTGCAGGGGCACACCCGCCCGCTGCGCAAAAGCCGCCGCATCGAGCGCTGCGACCGCGGAATACTCCGAGGTGTCCATGCCGACGACAACCGGGCGTTCATCACGGGCGTCTTCACTGCCCTCGGAATCGTCAATCGGCCGGTGGATCACAACCGGACACAGCGCGTGCCCCGGCAGCCCGCGGCTGACAGTGCCGATCCGGCCTGCAACAGGCTGATCCGAACCGTGATGGCCGATGACCAACAGCCCGGCATCCATGCCGCACTTGTCGAGCTCTTCGGCAGGGTCACCGAACAGCACACGCGATTTCACCTGGGCGCCTTCGGGAACCACGAGCTTCGACATAACCCGCTCGATTGCCGCCTGACCCTTTTCACGGTCCTCCGGCGTTCCAACAGTCGTGAAAGTGCCGGGCAGGTTGTGTTCGTAATCGCCTGCCGGCCGTTCGGTTTTGATGACGGTGACAAGGTCAACGGGAGCGTCCTGCGCGAAATTGTCCACGGCGAACTGCGCCGCTTTGCGACTCGAACCAGAACCGTCGATTCCGACGACGACGTCTCCGCTGATCTTCACGTGCCACTCCCGATAAACGCTCTGCCTTCTCCTGCACCCTACTGTAACTCGGACCACACACCCTGAACACGCACCGAGGCGCCGCCCACCTTTTCCCAACCGGCACCTCGGTGCCGTGGCGGGAAAGCTGCGCGGCGCCTCGTAAGACAAAGAAGAATCTCCCCTTCCAGACCGGAAGGGGAGATTCTTACGCCGAGCCGCCTGCCGGAATCGAACCGGCGACCTATTCATTACGAGTGAATCGCTCTGCCGACTGAGCTAAGGCGGCAACTCGAAAAGAATACTCGAACGTCAAGCCAAGAGCAAAACGATCGCACCGGCTGAGTCCGCACCCAGTAAGGTGACAGGGTGGCTTGCCCACCGCCGCGCAACAGTCGGCGCGCACATGCCGACCAACAGCAATCGACAGCAGGAACAGGGAAAACACCAGTGGACAGCACGGAACTCGACCGATTCATCCGACACTTCCGCACACTCGTGGAATGCGAATCCCCGTCGATGGACCATTACGCGCTGTCTCAGTCCGCCCGCGTACACGCCGCCGTCGGCAAAGAGCTGCTCGGAACGGCACCCCGGATCATCACCGCGGCAGACACTCCGCACCTTCTGTGGCGGTTCGGCACGCAGCCGCGGAAGGTCATCATGATCGGCCACCACGACACCGTGTGGCCCATGGGCACGATCGACACCATGCCCTTCGCCGTCAACAAGGGCGTCATCACCGGCCCCGGAACGGACGACATGAAGGGCGGGAACCTCATCGCCCTGTACGCCGCCGCCCGAGTGCAGAAGAAACTCGGCTCACTCGACGGGCTGTCAATCTTCATCAACGGCGATGAGGAGCTCGGCTCACCATCGTCCCGCCACCTGATCGAAACGGAAGCCCACGGAGCATCGGCCGCTCTGGTATTCGAATCCGGCGGGCCCGACGGTGAGCTCAAAGCTGCCCGCAAAGGCGTTGCACTCTACGGCCTCAACGTCACCGGTCGGGCTGCCCACGCCGGTGTGGAACCTGAGCGAGGCATCAACGCCACGATTGAGGTCGCCCACCAGATCCTCGGTGTAGAACAGCTGAACTCCCCCGAAGTCGGAACGACCGTCGTCCCCACAGCTCTGCGATCCGGCACCACCACCAACACCGTCCCCGCCGAAGCACAGCTCGACATTGATTCGCGCGCACTCACGGTAGCCGAACAGCTGCGAGTCGACTCGGCACTGCACGCGCTCAACCCGCATCTGCCCGGCGCGCAGATCGAACTGACCGGCGGCATCAACCGCCCGCCCATGGAAGAGCGCTCCAGCCGACCGCTGATCGAACTGGCGCAGCACATTGCCGATAGTCAGGGCCTGCCGGAAGTGCGGCCGATTTCGGTCGGCGGAGGTTCCGACGGCAACTTCACCGCGGGCATCGGCGTTCCCACGGTCGACGGCCTCGGCACCGTCGGCGGAGGTTCGCACGCTGATGACGAGCACGCGCTCATCGACTGGATCGGCCCGCGCACCACGCTGACCGCCGGAATGCTCGAACACCTGCTGACAGAAGGCCTGTGAAGCTGAGCCAGGCTGATCTGGCAGCCGCCGGCTGGTTCACCAACCGCGTTCAGCCAGGCGGTGAGGCGCCGGGAGGTCAGCGACGTTGATGCCGACCATCGCCTCGCCCAGGCCGCGGGAAACATCTGCGATGACGGCCGGATCGCTGTAGTTCTTCACCGCGGTGACAATGGCCTTAGCTCGGGCTTCGGGATTGCCGGACTTGAAAATGCCCGAGCCCACAAACACGCCGTCAGCACCCAGCTGCATCATGAACGCAGCATCGGCCGGGGTGGCAACACCTCCTGCAACCAGCAGCGGAACCGGCAGGCGACGCTCGCGCGCGGTTTCAACGACGAGTTCGTACGGGGCTTGGAGTTCCTTGGCGCATACGTAGAGTTCGTCCGGCGCGTTTTCGTACAGGGAAGCGATTTCGCTGATTTCGCGATTGAGCGTGCGGATGTGCTTAGTGGCCTCCGAAACGTCGCCGGTACCCGCCTCACCCTTCGAGCGGATCATGGCCGCGCCCTCGTTGATGCGGCGCAGGGCCTCGCCCAGGTTGGTCGCACCGCAGACAAACGGGACCTCGAAGGCGTGCTTGTCGATGTGGTGGACGTAGTCGGCTGGGCTGAGAACTTCAGATTCATCCACGAAGTCCACGCCAAGCGACTGCAGGACCTGTGCTTCGACCTGATGGCCGATGCGGGCTTTGGCCATGACGGGAACGTCAACGGCCTCGATGATCGAGTCGATGAGGTCCGGGTCGGACATGCGGGCAACACCGCCCTGCGCGCGGATATCGGCGGGCACGCGCTCCAAAGCCATGACCGCGCACGCTCCCGCATCTGCGGCTATGCGGGCCTGTTCGGCCGTGACAACGTCCATGATGACGCCGCCCTTGAACTGCTCGGCCAGTCCTCGCTTGACCATGCTCGACTGTGCGGCGGTCTGATGTCCGGGTGCTGTCATGGGGTTCCTTTCGGTCTTCGGCCGTCGCAGTTGGTGCAGCTGGCGCGGCTGCGGCGGTCCTGTGATGTGACTTTGCCCATCGTGGCCCGCAAAGCGGCGCAAAGCGAGGTCCAGTTCAGCCTGAAACAGATAGACCACTTAGCTGATGGTCGGCTACTGTCTGAGCATGGCCCGCACCCCTCGCCCCGTGACTCTGCCTGTGTCTGTCGACCGTGCGGCAAGCGCGTCGCTTCCCGTGCAGATTGCCGGACAGCTGCGCGCCCTCATTGAAACCGGAACTCTTGCCCCCGGTGCTGAACTGCCTTCAACCCGCAGCCTCGCCCGCCTGGCAGGAGTCTCACGCGGCACGGTCGTCGCCGCCTACGACCAGCTGACAGCAGAAGGATGCATTGTGTCCGCCGAAGGGTCCGGCACGATCGTCAGCCCCGCCCTCGCAGCAGTCCCCCGCCCAATGGCCCCAGATGAGCCGCGCACCCCGGGCGGTTCCGGCGTACGCGGGCAGGCACCTCGGGAGCTGGGCACCGGAATGCACGGAAGCAACACGATCAGCGAGACCAAGGCGAACGTGACAAGCCGCACGAAGGCGGGCTCCGCCAGGTCAATCAGCCTCCTGCCGTCGCGCGTGGACGGCTCCGGGATCGTGTCGCCCATGTGGCGGGCAGCGTGGCGGTCGGCCGCGAGTGCTGCCGAAGACGACTTTCGGGCAGGGACCGCTGAACCGTTGGGCCTTGGCGAGCTGCGAGCCGCGTTTGCCGACAGGCTTCGGCGGGTACGCGGTATGCACGCCTCAGCCGAGCGCGTGGTCGTCACCGCAGGCGCCCGCGACGGTCTCCGGCTGGTTCTGGACTGTCTGCAGCGGCGGATGAGGCGAGATGACGAAGCGGCCGGGTCAGCGGGGTCAGCTGGGCGTCCGGTGCTGAGCATCGGCATTGAGTCCCCCGGCTACCCGGGTCTGAGGCGGGCCGTCGAGGCTTTGGGACACCAGCTGATTCCTGTGCCCGTTGACGATCACGGGCTGGTGCCCGAGCAGATTCCGGCCGGTTTGGACGCGCTCATTGTGACGCCGTCACACCAGTATCCGCTGGGCGGTTCGCTGCCGCTGGCCAGGCGTCTGGCGGTATTGGCCGCCGCCGAATCGCACGGTTTCGCTGTGATCGAGGATGATCACACCGCCGAATTCCGATGGAATGCGGCACCCTTGCCGACTCTGGCAGGACTTGCTGTTGCCGGGCGGACGCCGGTTGTACTGCTGTCATCACTGGCTTCTCTCATAAGTCCCGGCATTGCTCTGGGGCACCTGCACGTCCCGGCGGAGTGGTTTGACGACATTGCGGTTCTGCGCGCACAGCTGGGTGCGCCGGTGGGGCGGATTCCACAGCGGGCAGCCGTGAAGCTGATCGAATCTGGCGGTTTGGAGCGCCACGCGGCTGCTGTGCGCGCCCAGAACCGGATCAAGCTGGATGTTGTGCGGACCTTACTGGGCCGTGTTCCCGGGTTTCATGTTGACGAGGTGCCCGGTGGTCTCGCTGCCGTTGTCACCATGGACCTGCCAGAGGCTGAGCTGGTTGCCGCAGCCGAGGCGCACGGGGTTCGCGTCCAGCCGCTTTCGGAGTATTGGGCTGGCGGCCTGGCTGACGGCGGTGGTGACTATGCGGGGCTGCCTGACGGGGTCGTTGTGGGTTTCGGCGGACCGGAGGACGAACTGCACACGGGACTGCGCAGGCTTGTGGAGGCCGCACGTTCACTGAGGTGAGCTGCAGTGCACCGGCTCAGCGCACTGACTCAGCGCACCGTGTGATTTTCCAGCCAGGGGTTAGCCAGCCCGATGAACGCCGCTTCGACAATCAGCAGGGGTGCGGTGTTGGTCTGCAGGCGTTCGCGGGCGAGTTCCAAAACATCAATGCGCTTGAGCGTTGTCGTTGCGTCGCCTTGTTTTGCGATTTCGCGGATGAGTTCGGCTTCGCTGATGTTGATGAGCGTGTCGCCGCTGCCCAGCTGGGTCAGCAGGACGTCGCGATACAGCGAAAGAAGTTCCAGCATGATCGAATCAAGTTCATCTGCCCGCGCCCGCACTGCTCGGCGCTTCTGTTCTTCTTCCAGCTTCTTGACCTGCGACCGCAGGGCTGGTGGAACTGCTTTGCCGGGTTCAACGCCGAGGGTTTCGAGCAGTTCGGCGCGCTCTTTTTCCGAGCGGGCTTTTGTGCGCTCTTCTGCGCGTTCGGATGCCGCTTCGACCGTTCGACCTGCCAGCCGCACTGTCGCTCCGACGGATGTGAGCCGACGCGGGATTTCGAGGATTCTACGGCGGGCCTGGGCGGCATCGTCGTCCAATGCCAGGTGTTTGGCTCGCCCAATGTGGTTTTGCGCGGCAGCCGCAGCCCACCGAGCACGTTCGGGGTCGATGCCGTCGCGGTTGACCAGCAGCTGTGCGACGGCTTCGGTCGGTGGGATTCTCAAACCGACGGTCCGACAGCGCGACCGGATGGTGGTGAGAACGTCTTCGGGGCTGGGTGCGCAGAGGATCCACACTGTGGAAGGCGGTGGTTCTTCGATGGCTTTGAGCAGCACGTTGGACGTGCGCTCGGCCATGCGGTCGGCGTCTTCGATGATGATGACGCGCCAATCAGCGTTGACCGGGGAACTTTGGGAGGTGCTGACCAGCTGACGCACTTCGTCAATGGAGATGACGGACTTCTGCGTACGCAGCATTGTCATTGATTCGTGCGTGCCTGCCAGTGCTCGCTGAGCTGCGGGACTGAGGCTTTCGCCGTGGTCTTCAGTCAGCAGCGCAGCGGCGAAAGCCCGGGCGGCGTTGGACCGGCCTGAACCGGGTGGGCCCGTGATGAGCCACGCGTGTGTCATCCCCTGGCCTGCGGCAGCGGCAGCGAGTTCGCCGATTGCGGCCTCTTGGCCTACGAGGTCGTTCCACACGCTCAACGGCGCCCCCTGCGGGCTTGGCGCAGCCGTTCACGCGCCTGACGTTCGAGTTCGGTCTGCCTCCGCAGCTTGTCAGCGCTCTGCTGCGGTTGGGACGGCAGGATTCTGGTTGCGGCGTCTGCCTCAGGACTTACGGCGGGTGTGTCCGGAAGAATCGCGTCTGCTTCCGGCACCGGAGTCGGCTGAGGCGGCAACACGACCGTCGCCGGCGCGGCTTCGTCGCCATCGTCCTGGGAGCTTTCGCCGTTGTGGTGCGCTTCAACATACTGCTGGCCGCTCTGGGCGAGCTTTTGTTCCTCTTCGGCCTGCGCGAATTCATCGTCAAACGGCATGGCCTGTGTGGCATCGGGGTCATCTGAGGTCAGCAGATCCGCCGCAGAGCGCCGCGACGGACCGGGCGCAGCATCCGCCGGTTGCGGACTGCGCCCCAGGCTTGCAGCGTCAAGTGCCCGGTCAAGGGCAGCCGCAATGTCCTCCGAGACTTTCTGGACGGGCTGATCGGCGTTGATGACGACGTACCGGTGCGGGTTTTCCCTGGCCAAAGCGAGGAAGCGTTCGCGCACACGCCCGCGGAACTTTGCTGACTGTTTGTCAAGGTGGTTTTCATCGCCGCGCTGTGATGTGCGTGCAGCGGAGGCTTCCGGGGAAATGTCCAACAACAGTGTGAGGTTGGGCATCAGACCGTCGGTTCCCCAGGCCGACAGTGCGAAGACGTCTTCTTCTGCAAGTTCGCGACCCGCGGCCTGGTAGGCCAGCGATGAGTCGATGTAGCGGTCAGTGACCACAACTCCGCCGGACCGCAGGGTGGGGTCGACCAACGATGCTACGTGGTGAGCCCTGTCAGCGGCGTACAGCAGAGCCTCCGACTTCGGCATGACTCCCTGACCGTCAAGGATTGCGGCGCGGATCTGCGCGCCTTTGTCGGTTCCACCGGGTTCGCGAGTCAGTTCGACATTGTGCAGCCCCCGGTCGGCCAAATATTTGCCGATGAAGTTGATCTGGGTTGATTTGCCCGATCCGTCAGGGCCTTCGACGGCAATGAAGAATCCGCGCTGCGCGGTCCGCGGGGAGGGAGTGCGCAGACCTTCACCGGGTGACGCCTGCCCCCGCGAGCTCTGTTCTGCCTGGTTCCCAGCCGGAGCGTGGACTCGGGTTGGTGCGTCGGAATCGTCTGGGGCGTAAGGCTGTGCGGAATCGGCGTCCCCTGTTGTCCGGGAGCGAAATGCGTGGACGATGTCGACGCCGATTCCGTGAATGCCCGTGGGTGAGAACAGGAACAGAGCGGCAATTCCGCCGCCGGCGGCGAGCAGACCCACACTGGACACGGCAACTGCCGAACCGGTGATCTTCCACGTTGATGCTTCGCTCAACACCACCGTGAAGCGCGCATCCAGGCTGAGGATGAGCAGAGTGATGATAGCGCCGATTCCCAATCCGATGCGCCGCGAGATCTGGTAGTCCTGCGCCCGCACGCCCACGCCGACAGCGAACGCCGCTGCCCCGAACAGCAGAGCAGTGCCCGAAACTTCGTGGACCATGCCGCCGAAGATGGCGAGTATGCCCGCGCCGATCAGCGAAAAGGCGGTGAGTCTGGGTCGGGTCATACCGGGAGCAAATGTCGGCCCCGCTTCGTAGCCTGCAGCCCAGCCGATCAGCACGGCGCACACCATGAGCCCCAGGCTCATAATTCCGAACGATTCGTCAGAAGCAGTGGGCACAATCACTACGAAAATCGAGCCGATTACGCCGAACAGAGCGTACACCGGCCACGGAGCGCCCACGTCTACGTGTGCACGGGCCTGCCGCAGAGCGCGCGTGAGCGGAAATGCCCCGGTTGAGGGAATCCGGGAACGCTGCAGCGGCGAGACGATAATGAGAACACCGGCCAAGATGATGACAATGCCTGAAGTGAAAACAGTCCAGGGAACGGCGAGCATTCCGGCGCCGATGCCGGCTCGAATCTGCGCGACTGCGCCGATGAAGAAGAAGATTCCTGCGGCAACCGTGCCGGCCCGCCAGGGTTTGGTGTGAAGTTCGGGGGTGTGAATGACCTGCAGGGAAATGAGCGCGCCGAGGAAAAGCGCGGCGATCGCACCCATCCACACCGTCGAATACACGCCGAAAACAATGAGGACCACGCCCGTCAACACGGACGTGATGGTCAGAATCAGAGTGCGCTGCGAAACGTCCATTGCGCGGACGCGCTTAAGCGGCAGAAAGCTGCCGATGCTCAGAAGCACGATGGCCGCCAAGTAGGCGGGGTTGGCGAAGTTCCGGTTGAAATCACCGTCAGCTTCGCGCTGCACAACGGCGGCGAGCGCACCGCCGCGGGCAGAAGCCCCAAAGCCCACGACACCGGCCAGGGAGTATGTCAGCAGAACCGAGGACATCACGGCCAGCCACGTTGCGGCTTCGAGAACGGCGTGCCCGATGACACCGCGCTGCGGACTGATGACCGCCATACGCTCAGAGGTGTCTGTGTTCGGACCGCCGAAAGTCTGGTCGGCCGAAAGCCTCTTGTCACTGCTCATATGCTGACCTCCTGTCTCCTGACACTCCCAGCCTACGTTGACCCCCTGACATGACGCTGAACAGACACGTCCCGGCCCGCTACAGTGTTTCCGTGCCGACACTCCATTTCCTGCCCCGCGGTCACGACGATCCGCTGACAGCGCTCTCTTTAGCCCGGGTGCTTCTTGATTCGGTGCGCGAAGGCCGCAGGCCCGGCGCGCTGCGCATCTACCGGCCCGAGCCGACCGTTGTGTTCGGCGGACGAGACAGGTTCCTCACCGGGTTCGACGAAGCGGTGGGAAAGGCGCGCACAGCCGGGTTCACTCCCCTGCTGCGCACACTCGGCGGGCGCGTGGCCGCCTACCATCACGGCAGTCTCGTCATCGACCACGTGGAGCCCGCAGACCAGATGTTCACGGGCACAAAGGCGCGCTTCACCTCGTTCGGCGACATGTACGTGCGAGCCCTCCGGTCGGTGGGGATCGATGCGAGGCTCGGGGAAATCCCCGGCGAATACTGCCCGGGCGAGCACAGCGTCAACGTCGCAGGAAAGATCAAGGCGATCGGCACGGCACAGCGGGTGACGAAGACAGGGTGGCTGTTCTCATCGTCGGTGGTCATCACCGACCCGGCACCCATCCGATCCGTGCTGACAGAAGTCGAAGCGGCTCTCGGGGTTGACTGGGACCCAGCCACCGGCGGAGCAATCAGCGAAGTCCACCCGGATGTCACTGTCGACGCCGTCGAACGGGCGTTCACGGCGGAGTATGCGCGCGAATACGACCTCGAAGCCTCGGAGTTCTCAGCCGAGGAAATTGACGCGGCCGCCGCGTACAACTCAGTCAGCAGGCTCGACTCCACTTGCTAATGCAGGTCCACGCTTTAATGCAGCGCATCAGCGCGTGCATCTGCATTACAGCGTGCGAACGGCCCGACGCGACTGCGCAGGCAGCCCGGATTGACACCAGCCCACAGGGCGCAGCGCCGCCACGGCCGCGTTCACGCAGTTTTAGCTTCACTGCAAGAGTGAGTTAACCGACGAATACGACGGTGTAGAGGTTCGAATTTCGGCCTGCAGAAAGTACACCCGTGAAGCTCACTCGTCTTGCACCAGCAGTCCTCGCCACCGGTTTGGCAGTCGGCTTCGGCATCACACCCGCCATTGTCAGCACACCCGGAGCCACGGCGCCGGCAAACGCGCAGACCGCCCCGGCTGGCGCCTCGTTCGCTCGAACCGCAACCTACCCCGTCTACGAAAACCGGCCCAAGGGCGCTGACATCGCCGACGAAACCGTTGCCGAAATCTCCGACATCTCCGACGACGGCAAGACGATGGTGTACACGGACGCAGCCGGAAAGCGCATCGGATTCCTCGATGTGAGCGACCCCGGCAGCCCCAAGGGGCTCGGCACCGTCAGCCTTGCAACCCTGGGCAACAAGGGCGATGAGCCGACCTCGGTCGCAGTTGTGGGCGAATACGTGCTCGTCGTAATCAGCGAAACCGGCAAGGACTACGAAAACCCGAAGGGTCGCGTTGACGTCATCAAACTGAGCGACCGCAAAAAGGTCGGCTCCTACGATCTGGGCGGCCAGCCCGACTCGATTGCCATCAGCCCCGACGGCAAGCGCGCCGCAATTGCGATTGAAAACGAACGCGACGAAGACAAAGGCGACGGCGGGCTCCCCCAGCAGCCGACCGGCTTCGTCCAGACGATCAAGCTCGAAGGCGACCCCGCCTCAGACTGGAAGCCCGCACCTGTTCGCTTCCACAATGAGGACGGCACTGCCCTGCCCAAGGTCGCCACGGCCGGCCTTGACACTCCAGAAGACCTCGAACCCGAGTACGTTTCCATCAACAGCCGCAACCAGCTTGCTGTCACCCTGCAGGAAAACAACGGTGTGGCGATCATCGACCTGAACACCAATGAGATTCAGAGCGTTTTCAGCACCGGCAGCGTCGACCTTGAGAATGTTGACGCCAAGAAGGACAAGCTCATCAAGCCCACAGACTCGCTGGGTGGCGTACCGCGTGAGCCCGATGCGGTTGCCTGGATCGACGATAAGCACCTGGCCACCGCCAATGAGGGCGACTGGAAAGGCGGCAGCCGCGGATGGTCGGTCTTCGACAGCAGCGGCAAGGTCGTGTGGGATGCGGGTTCGTCGATCGAAGACATCGCCAACCGCTACGGCCTGCACAACAACAAGCGCGCCGACAAGAAGGGCCCGGAAATCGAGGGCATTGCAACGGCGACCATGAACGGCACCCGCTACGCTTTCGTCGGTTCGGAACGGTCGAACTTCGTTGCCGTCTACAACGTTGAAAACCCGGCCAAGCCCGAATTCGTGCAGCTGCTGTTCAGCACTAACGGCCCCGAAGGCATCCTGCCGGTCGAAAACCGCAACATGCTGCTGGTTTCCAGCGAAGTCGACGAAGCCAAGGCTGGCGTGCGCTCCGCTGTCAACGTCTACCAGCTGTCCGACAAGAAGGACCCACAGCCGTCGATCGTGGCTGATAAGTCCGAACTGGGCTTCAGCGCTCTGGGTGCGCTGACCTCCCACCCGACTGACGCGAAGACCCTGTACGCCGCATCCGACTCCGCACTGGCCGAAGGCCGCGTGTACACCGTCAATGTCAGCGACGAAAACGCACCCGCCCGCATCACCGAAGCACGTTCGGTCACGAAGGGCGGCAAGCCTGCCGAAGGACTCGACATCGAGGGCATTTCCGCACGTGAGGACGGCGGCTTCTGGATTGCCTCGGAAGGCAAAACGGGTAAGAAGAACGCCATTCACCGCACCGACGGCGACCTCAACATCAAAGACAGCATCAGCCTGCCGGACGACGTTGCCAAGCACGTCGGCAAGTGGGGGCTTGAAGGCGTTGACGCAATCGACGATGGCAAGGGCGGCGAATACGTCTACGCCGCACTGCAGCGCCCCCTGTGGAAAGACCCCGAAGCCGACAAGCCCGAAGCTCTCGAAGGCGACAACACGGTGCGCATCGGCCGCTACAGCACCACGGACAAGACCTGGGAATGGTTCTCCTACGAACTCGACTCCACTGACAAGGCCGGCGACTGGATTGGCCTGTCCGAACTCACCGTGGTCAACAAAGACACGCTCGCCGTGATCGAACGCGACAAGCAGAACGGCCCGAACGCCGAAATCAAGCGGATCATGAAGGTTTCACTGCCGGACGGCGCTGCTGCTGGTGGTGAAGCTGACTCCGCTGACGAGGCGCCGGTCGCCGGCAGCGGCACTGCTCCGGGCGCCGACAGCTCGGCCTCGGGTGCCGACGGTGAGACCAAGGCTGCAGAGGAAAGCGCAAAGCCGCAGAAGGTGAAGAAGGCTGTTGCGGTTGACGTGCTGCCCAAGCTTCAGGAACTCAACGGCTGGACACAGGAAAAGCTGGAAGGCTTCACCATCGCGGCTGACGGGCAGGCCTACGCCGTCACCGACAACGACGCGCTTGAAGACGCAACCGGCGAAACCGTGTTCCTGCGGTTGGGCAAAGTCTTCGACGGCGCAGAAGACTCGGCAGAAGAACCAGGTGACGACGCCGCCGAGGGCCCCTCGGACAAGCCCACCGAAGATGCTGAAGACGCAAAGCCCGGCGACGGTTCCAACGACGGATCCTCAGACGAGTCGACGGAAGGCGGTAAGCCGGGCGGCACCTCGGGAGACTCTGACGGTGCAGGTTCGGCAGACCAGGCCCAAGGCGGCGCCGAAGACGGAACCGACGGCGGCGCTGGCGACCAGGCTGGTGAGGACGAAGGTGGCACGGCCACCTCAGAGGCGAAGGCACCTTCCTCGCAGGGCGGTTCACTGCCGCGCACGGGTGTGAGCATCGCGGCGGCCCTTGCTGCGGCTGCCGTGTTCATCGGCGGAGGCTTCGGTCTGCGCGCTTTGGCCCGCCGTCGCGGCTGATTTCCGGCCCGGCGGCCGGCCACCTGGCCGCCTGGCCACGCAGATTCGCTCTTTAATGCAGATTCACGCGCTGATGTGCTGCATTAAAGAGCGAATCTGCATTAGCGCGCAAAACCAGCCTGGCTAACGGGCACGAGGCGGTGCTTGATGAAGGGTTTGGCTGCCCCTAGGGCCGCTGGTGTGCAGGACGGCGATGTTTCAGCCGAGCAGGCCCAGCTCTTTGAGGCGGGAACGCAGACGGTCGAGGTCATGGAGGTCACGCCACATGATGCGGACAACCCTGTAGCCCAGTCGATGCAGCTGATGCTCGCGTTCCTTTTCGCGCAGGAGCTCATCGCCGTCGTCGCTGAATCCGCCATTGGCTGTCGACCGATATTTCACGGCCCCGTCGAACTCGATGATGATGCGCTTATCTGCGATAAGTCCGTCAACGCGGGCAACGAATATCCCGTCTTCGTCGAGGATTTCGACTTGCTGTTCGAGGTTGCGGACTCCGAGCATGCGCAGCTTAGCCATACATACGCTTTCGCCATAGGACTCAGCAAGTCCGTTGGCCAAGCGCAGCGCCCAGCGCACACGCGCACAGCCAGCACGGTGGGCGTAAGCTTCAGCGATTTCGTGGGCTTGGGCTAACAGCTGTTCGCGCTGGAGGGGAGCTGCGCGCAGAACAGCGTCCAGCACCGCCGTGCCGTATTCGACGGATTCGTCTGCGGCCAGATCGACAGCGGTTCGGACGGGGCTTGTAATGGCAAAGCCCCGCCAGTCAGCGATTTCTGCTTCGCCTATCTGCCTGCGCCGCCGGTGAACAGTCTCGCCCCTACGCGACAGATTCGGGTTGGTCAGTTCGACGGTGCGAGGCACAGCTTTGACGGGCAGCCCCTGCAGCAAAGCAGCGGTCGAATGGCTGAGGACATCATCCCGGTGCGCCGTTTCAGCGATCAGCGCTGCCTTTGCGGTGTGCAGATTCGCCTGCATTTGACGCCACGCAGCATTGCGCAGTTTTGCATCCGCACGCGCAGCCAAATCAACCGTCGCCTGATCCGCGAGCTGCCAAAAGTGCCGATGTCGAGGACACAGTCGCACAACCGCATAGATCCCGCGGTGCAGGCGTTCAATGCAACACGAAACGGCTGACCGCAGCTGTCCCATTTGGATGCCGCAGGTCGCCGCCATTTGGTTGGTGAAAACACTATGCACTCTTTTATGTCACCGCAGCAGCTCAGTTTCCACAAGAGGGTCTGCACAACCTGTGGATAACTTCGGCCGCCCGCATTGCGCCAGATTCACGCGGCAGTGCAGATCCACGCGCTGTTGTGGCGCATTAACGCGCAAACCTGCATTAGCGCGCAGGTCCGGGCCGGCGCCGGGCACAGCAAAGCCCGGTCTGCATTACTGCACACAGACCGGGCGATACTTTTGAAAATCAGTAGCTGGAGAAGCCGTCTTCGCTCAGCACGTGCTTTTCAGTGCCGTCGATCGGCGGGTTGAAGATGCTCAGCAGCTCCATGTCTTCGTGATCGGAGGCGCGCAGGTAGTGCGGGTCGTGCTTGTCCAGCACGTAGATGACGCCGGGGGTCACGGGGTACACATTGCCGTCCGTGTCCTCAACATTGCCAGACCCCGAAATGCAGTAGCAGGCTTCGAGGTGGTTACGGTACTCAAGTTTCGATTCAGTTCCCTTGCGCACAACGGTGCGGGCAACTGCGAAACCCATGTTGTCTTTTGCAGTCAGGACGCGCTGGCTGGTTCCAGCACCCCACTCGACGGATTCGACATCGTCAACGGAACGTGTGAACACGGTGCCTCCTATAAGTCGTATTGAGAAATACGTATGTTCATTCACGCTATGAAAACGTCCCCTGCGCATTCAAGGCTCAAGGGACATTTTCAGAGCTTACCTAGGATTCTCTGCGGCCACGGTCAAAGGGTAACCGGGCTCACGGCAAGGTCTAACACAGCTGTTGACAGCATCCAGACCGCTGGCCGCGGCTCATCTCAATCGCGCTGCCGTCGGTGTCCTAGCGGCACAGACACACCAGTCGCCAAAGCAGAGAGGCATCCCTCCCCGTCCGTCACGATTTCTTAGCGGTGCTGGTCTTAGCCGTCGTCTTCTTCGCAGTGCTGGTCTTAGCCGTCGTCGACTTCTTAGCGGAGCTGGTCGTCGAACTGCTCTTCTTAGCCGCAGTCGTTTTGCGCGCAGTGGTCTTGCGCGTGGTCGTTTTCTTCTTGGCAGGCCCCTTGGCGCGCTTTTCTGCCAGCAGCTGGAATGCGCGCTCAGCGGTGATCCCTTCGACTGTGTCGTCCTTGCGCAGGGTTGCGTTCGTGGTGCCGTCAGTGACGTAAGGACCAAAACGACCGTCTTTGAGCACAACCGGCTTTTCGGAGTTCGGATCGGTGCCGAATTCCTTCAGCGGCGGTTTCGCAGCACGGCGACCGCGGGTTTTAGGCTGTGCAAAAATCTTTTCAGCTTCTTCAAGCGTGATGGTGAAGATCTGCTCTTCGGATTCGATAGACCGGGAGTCTGTGCCCTTCTTGAGGTACGGACCGTAGCGGCCGTTCTGTGCCGTAATGTCCACACCTTCGGCGTCCTGGCCGACAATCCGCGGCAGGCTCAGCAGCTTCAGCGCTTCTTCCAGCCCGATGGTGTTGAGGTCCATTGATTTGAACAGGCTCGCTGTGCGCGGCTTGGGCTTCTTGGTTCCCCGCTTGGGCTTTTCGTCCGGTTCCGGCAGGACCTCTGTGACGTAGGGGCCGAAGCGGCCGCTCTTGGCGACAATCGTGTGTCCGCTTTCTGGGTCCACACCGAGTTCGCGGTCGCCGTCGCCTTGTTTTTCGATGAGTTCGCGAGCTTTTTCTGCCGTGAGTTCGTCCGGGGCGAGGTCATCGGGCAACGACACTCGTTTGGGCTGTTCAGGGTTGTCGCCTTCAGCTTCGAGGTAGGGCCCGTAGCGGCCAACGCGCAGGTTGATGCCCTCTGCGATGTTCACCGTGTTCAGTTCGCGCGCATCGATGTCGCCGAGGTTGTCGACGATTGCCTTGAGCCCAACGTGGCCGACGTCGGAGTCCATGCCCGCCGGTGCGTCTTGACCGTCGTCGGCGCTGTTGCCGAAGTAGAAGTCGCGCAGCCATTCGGCGCTGTTTTCATCGCCCTTGGCGATTTCGTCGAGATCAGCTTCCAGACCAGCGGTGAACTGGTAGTCGACAAGGTCGTCGAAGTGCTCTTCGAGCAGCTTGACCACCGAGAACGCCAGCCAGCTGGGAATGAGCGCGTTGCCGCGGGTCGTGACGTAGCCGCGGTCTTGGATGGTGGAGATGATTGCCGCATACGTTGAGGGGCGGCCGATTCCGAGCTCCTCCATGCGCTTGACCAGGCTGGCTTCTGTGAAGCGCGGCGGTGGTGCGGTGGTGTGGCCGTCGGCTTCCACCCGGTCGACCGACAGTGCGTCGCCTTCTTTGACGTCCGGCAGGCGGCTCTTGTCCTTTTTGTCGGATCCGTAGCGTTCGAGGTCCTGGCCTTCTTCGTAGGCGGCGAGGAATCCCTTGAACGTGATGACGGTGCCGCTTGCGGTCAGTTCGGCGCTGCTGCCGTTGCCGAGGTCGGCGTTGATGCGCATGGTCGCGGTCGAGCCTTTGGCATCAGCCATCTGGGATGCGACGGTGCGCTTCCAGATGAGTTCGTAGAGCTTGAATTCGTCGCCGCGCAGCTGCTTTGACACCTGGGCCGGGGTGCGGAAGTGGTCACCGGCGGGACGGATGGCTTCGTGGGCTTCTTGCGCGCCTTTCTGCTTGGACGCGTAGATGCGCGGCTTGGAGGGCACGAATTCGGGACCGTAGAGTTCACCCACCTGACGGCGAGCAGCTGAGAGTGCTTCTGTGGACAGCACCGGCGAGTCCGTACGCATATAGGTGATGTAGCCGTTTTCGTACAGCGACTGTGCGGTGCGCATGGCCTGGCGCGCGCTCATGCGCAGCTTGCGACCGGCTTCCTGCTGGAGGGTCGAGGTGGTGAAGGGCGCTGCGGGGCGACGCGAGTACGGCTTGGTCTCCAGTGCCGCCACCGACAGTCCGTCTTTGGCGTCACCGCTGAGCTTTGCGGCAAGGCCTTCGGCATCCTGCTGGGTGAGGATGCGAGCTTTGGTGCGCGGTTTGAGTGTGCCTGCGTCGGTGAAGTCGCGGCCCTGCGCGATCTTCTCACCGTCAACGGCGGTGAGCTTGGCTGCGAAGCTCTCGCTTTGGCCGGGAGCCTGCAGGTCGATGTCGAGGTCCCAGTAGTCGGCTGAGATGAACGCCATGCGCTCACGTTCGCGCTCGACAACCAGGCGGGTGGCAACGGACTGCACGCGGCCGGCAGACAGGCCCGCACGGACTTTGCGCCACAGGACGGGCGAGATTTCATAGCCGTACAGGCGGTCGAGAATGCGGCGAGTTTCCTGCGCGTGCACGAGATCGTGGTCGATTTCGCGCGTGTTCTCCAGCGCCCTTTCGAGGGCTTCCGGGGTGATTTCGTGGAACACCATGCGCTTGACCGGAACTTTGGGTTTGAGCACTTCCAGCAGGTGCCACGCGATGGCCTCGCCTTCGCGGTCTTCATCTGTTGCCAGGTAGAGTTCGTCGGCCTCTTTGAGCAACTTGCGCAGCTCGGTGACCTTCTTCTTTTTGTCGGGGTCCACCCGGTAGTAGGGCTTGAAGCCGTCGTCCACGTCGACCGCGAATTTGCCGTAGGGCCCTTTTTTCATGTCCGCGGGCAGTTCAGAGGGCTGCGGGAGATCCCGAATGTGCCCCACTGAGGCTTCGACGGTGTAGCCGTCGCCCAAAAAGCCGACAATCGTCCGCGCTTTCGTCGGGGACTCGACGATCACCAAACGACGTGGTTTCTTCTCAGCCACAGTTTTCCTTTCCACGGACACGCTGCGAATGTAACACCGGGCACTGACACGGCGGCACCGCTGATGATCGCACCGCCGTCTGTGAACTGCTTTCAGCCGCTGTCAGCAGCTGTACGACACGGCCCGGGTGCGTCCAGCTGTTCTCACCTGACTGTAGCGGTCTCACTCGAGTACAGGGTAGACGAACCCGAGCGGGAGTATGTCGCGCACTTGCCTGACCAGCTGCTGGCACAGCTTGTCAGAATCGACTTCGAGCAGGGCGGCGAGCGCCCCGGCGACGGTCCGCAGGGTCATGCTCCCGTCAGCCACTCCGATGAATGCCGCAAGTGCGGTGTCGACCGTCAGCGTCTGCCCGAAGCCTGTCCCCTGGGCCATTTCGATGACGGACGGATTTTCGCTGCCGGGTTCTTGATGTCGGTGTTCGACGATGTCGGATCCGCGCACGAACGCCGTGGCTGCAAGTTCTGAGTCTTCTGCACCTTCGAGCCATTCGAGCATCGCCATGCGGGTGTCGAGAAACGCTGCCAGTCCCGCCGCGTTTGCCCCGAGTGGTCCGCTGATGCGGTCAGCGGCCGCGAACGCCGAGGCAGCCGCGCTGCGTTTGAAGCGCACCCACCCGAAGGCGATCTGCTCGACTGAGCGGGCAGCGAAGTCGTCAAGCCAGGCTGCGGTATCTGTGTTCCACTGTCCACTGGCCCGAGCCACCCCGCCGTCGCGAATCCAGGTGTGCGCATAGGCGGTCGGAGTCAGCTGCTCACGTTCAATCACCATGAGCGATGTTTCGCCTGCGGCCGAACCCACACCCGCAGTCTGCTCGTGCTTGTGCCAGGCGACGGGGCCGGCCTCAGCTCCCGACTGGGCCACTTCCCAGTTGCCGAGCATGGCGGCCTGCCCGCCTTCGGTCAGGTGGCCCGGAATATCGCGCACCAGCGAGCGCATCAGCTGGTCACCCGGCAGCCCGCCGTCTCGGTACTCAAACTGCCCCCGGGCAGCCTGCGGCGTGATCACGAACGGCGGGTTGGTCACCAGCAGATCGACAGCCTGCCCGCGCAGTGGCTCCAGCAGGCTGCCCCTGCGGGTTTCGATGTTGTCGATCCCGTTGATCTGCGCGTTCAGCCGCGTGAATTCAAGAGCGCGCGCAGAGATGTCCGTGGCGATGACGCTGTCTGCGTGCAGGGCCAGAGCAAGCGCTTGAATACCGCAGCCCGTGCCGATGTCAGCCGCTGTTGTCACGGCTTCGCGCGGCGTGATCTCAATGAGAGTGCGCCCGGCACCACCGAGTCCCAGCACGTATCCCCCGTCGAGAACCGTCGGCTGGGTCAGCGTGCCGAAATCGGAGGCCAGGTAGAGGGTGTCGGGTTTGCGCTGCCCCACCAGCCGCGGCACGCCCACGGGCAGGGAGTACGGGACAATCGACACTGAACTCACGAGGCGCCGCTCGCCTTCCACTTCATACTCACCCGGGTGCTGATCACCTGAGTGCGATTCACCAGCATCGGCTGGGACCAGCAGGCCCGCAGCGCGCAGCGCACTGGTGAGATCAGCACCGAGTGCATCTTCAGCGCTGGCAGTGGGAACAGCATCCGCCAGCAGGAACAACCGTGCGACAACAGCAAGCGAAACGGAGCTTGTGCGCGCAAACCACAGGGCGGGCGCGGCATCGTTAGTCAACAGCGCCTGATCGACGTCAGGCCCCCACAGAGCTTTCAAACCCGGCTGCGTGTACTCCAGACCTTCCAGTGATGAGCGCAGGTGCGAGGGCCATTCAGACCCCGCGGTCTGGCCGCGGCCAGCGGGCTCTCCAGAACCCGCTGCTGCTTCAGAGCCTGCAGGCATTCCAGCAGCCCCCGCAGAGTCGATCTTGGGCACAGCCGGCAGTGAGCTTCGCATATTTCCTTCCAACAGCAGGCGGCAGACAGCGCATATCAAGCCTACGCACAACGCAGGCGCGTGAGAGAATGCGCGCATGCCGTCCGCTCTTACCGACCTCCTCACTCGCTTTGGCGAACGTGCCGACCGCGTGACGCACATTGAGAGCATTCCGCAGCGGCATGCAGTTACCGGTGACTGGCCCGACTGGGTGCATGACGACGTCACCGCGGTATTCGCCGGTACGGGCATCACCAAGCCGTACAAGCACCAGGTCGAAGCTGTGAACAGCATTGCATCAGGCACTGACACAGTGGTGGCGACCGGCACCTCGTCGGGGAAGTCCCTAACCTTCCTCGTGCCGATCCTCGACTCGATTGCCCGGACTCGCGACAGAGTCCGCCCGGCAACCTCCATATACCTGGCACCGACCAAGGCCCTGTCACACGATCAGCTCACCGCCGCAGCGAGCCTTCCCCTGCGGGGACTGCGTCCGGCAGCCTTCGACGGGGATGCTTCGCACGCGCAGAAAGACTGGGCTCGCAGGTGGGCCAACCTGCTGTTCACCAATCCGGACATGCTGCATCGTTCGGTCCTTCCGGCCCACTCCCGATATGCGCGCTGGTTCAAATCGCTGCGGTTCATCGTCGTCGACGAAGCCCACCGGTATCGCGGCGTTTTCGGCTCACATGTGGCGCTGGTGCTGCGTCGACTGCTGCGCATTGCCGAACACTACGGCGCCCAGCCTGTTGTCATCGGCGCTTCGGCCACCATGAGCGAACCCGCTGAGACATTCGCTCGGCTGACCGGCCGCCGGGCTGCCGCTATCACCGACGACTGCTCGCCGCGGGCCGCCGGCGAATTCATCCTGTGGGAACCGCCGCTGCTGCCCGGGTCCGATGCCACAGACTTCATGCCGTCCCCAAGCTCCGATCCGGCAGACGCAGACCCTGCCGCGGCCCGTGACGCGGCTGCCCCCGATGACCACCAATTGCCCACGGCCGCGCCGCGTCCAGTCGACGCAGCTCGCCGATCCACAATCGCCGAAGCCGCAGACATGCTCACCGACACCACGTGTGCCGGATACCGCTCGATTGCCTTCATCGCATCCCGGAAGGGAACCGAGGCTCTCGCAGGGGCGATCCGCACGGAAGTCGAAAGCATCGCGCCAGAACTGACGAAGACTATTGCCGCCTACCGCGGGGGCTATCTCCCAGAAGAGCGCCGCATGTTGGAAACCGCTCTGCGCAGCGGCAAGCTGCGCACTGTGGCTTCGACAAATGCTCTGGAACTGGGCATAGACATATCCGGTCTCGATGTGGTCGTCATGGCCGGCTGGCCCGGCACCCTTGCAGCCCTGTGGCAGCAGGCGGGACGGGCGGGCCGATCCGGTCAGCAGTGGTGCGCCGTGCTCATTGCCCGCGATGACCCGCTGGACACCTACGTGGTCCACCATCCCGAGGCGATCTTCGACACGCCCGTCGACGCCGGCGTCATCAACCCCTCCAACCCCTATGTCCTGGCGGGTCACCTGCTGGCCGCAGCCGCCGAACTGCCGCTGACAGCCGACGACTTCCCGCGCTTCGACGCCCACACCCACCCAAGCACGGGCCGACTCCCCACAGACCGGGCCACCACAGCCCAGCCCGAACAAGCAGATGAGCGGGGCGGCGCCTCGTCATCTCAAACAGCTCAGCTTGTCTCCCAGCTGACCGAACACGGAATGTTGCGGGCCCGGCCCACCGGGTGGTTCTGGACAAAAGCGGAATCGGCGGCCGCGCTGACCGACATTCGCGGCTCCGGCGGCGGGCAGGTCAGGCTTGTCGAACAGGAAACTGGCCAGCTGCTGGGAACGGTTGACGACGCCAGCGCGCACACACAGACCCACACCGGCGCGATCTACGTCCATCAGGGCGTCGAGTATCAGGTGCTGGACCTCGACTTGGACAGTTCGGTGGCGATGGTCCAGCAGGTCACGGTGGACTTCACAACACAAGCGCAGTCGACAACCGAAATCAGCATTGTCGAAACCCACGACCAGTTCGCCCTGCCCAGCGGCGTGCGCGTTTTCACCGGAACCGTCGACGTGACCGACCAGGTCACATCGTTTGTGCGCAAACAGAAGCGCACCGGGGTCCGCTTGGGGGAGTTCGAGCTCGATCTTCCCGCCCGCACCCTGCGGACCACGGCGGTGTGGTGGACGGCACCGGAGGGCCTGATAGCCGATGCCGAGGTGGATGCGGCGGACTTGCCGGGTGCGGTTCACGCGGCTGAGCACTGTGCAATCGGCCTGCTGCCGCTGTTTGCCGGCTGTGACCGGTGGGACATCGGAGGGGTGTCATCTGACAGACATGCTGACACCGGCATGGCGACGGTCTTCGTGCACGACGGTCAGCCGGGCGGGGCCGGATTTGCCGAGCGCGGCTTCACTGAGTTCCGTCGCTGGTGGCAGTCCACACTGGACACTCTGGACAGCTGCGAGTGCGCCAACGGCTGCCCCAGCTGCGTGCAGAGTCCCAAGTGCGGCAATGGCAATGAGCCGCTCGACAAAGACGCCGCCCGGCGCCTGCTGCTGCAGATGCTGACGTGAGGGGTGTCCTCACGAAAGCGAGGTGGCGCCCCGGGAGACAGGGCGGCCCGGCAGCCGTGTGCCGCCTCGCCGGGGCCTCTCGGCGCTCCCCTGCCGCACTCAGTCCGTGACGAGGCCGTTGTCGACCACGAGGTTCTGCCCTGTGACCGCCCGCGATGCCGGCTGTGCAAAGAACATGGCCGCCGAAGCGAATTCCTCCGGTGTGGTCACGTGCCCCAGAGGCGTTGTTGCTGCGATCGCGTCGAAGACGTCATCCGGGGTGGCAGCCGATGCGTCGGTGGTGCGCAGCAGGCCGCCGGACACCATGTTGACGCGCACGCCCAGCGGACCGAGGTCTTTTGCGAAAGTGCGCGTCAGCGACAGCAGGGCGGCTTTGGCGGCGGTGTAGTCGTGATACGGCACGACGGGGTTTTGGAACAGGTTGGTGCCGATGTTGATGATTCGGCCCGAGCCGATTTCACGGAACCCGTTCATTGCGGCCTGAATGACGTGGACCGCCCCGCTGATGGTGCCGCGGAACTGGTCGTCGAAAGCAGCATAGGAAATCGAGTCAGCGTCAGGGCGCTGGTCGCCGTTGAAGGAGAAGTCCACCAGGGCGTTGTTGACCACGGTGGTTACGGGCCTGCCGAATTCTTCGCGTGCGGCGTCGAACATGGCTTTGACTTCGCGGAAGTCGGTGACATCTGCGCGCACTGCCAGAGCATCGCCGCCTTTCGCCCGAATCTGTTCGGCAAGGCGAGACGCTTGGTCTTCCGAGTTGCGGTAGTTGATGACAACCGCCGCACCTTCGGCATGGAAGGCTTTGACGAGTGCGGCCCCAAGCCCGCGCGCGGCACCGGTGACCAGCACCAGCTGCTCGCGCACGGGCATGGCTGCTGTTGTGTGGGCTTGTGCGTTCGTCATTGAACCTCCCCGGGTATTGACCAGTGTTGGTCAGACTGCGTGGAGTTCCACTTTAACCCGGCTATCAGACCAGACCGATCCACTTCCAGTAGGTTGCGGACAGCAGCAGGACCAGCAGGTATCCGACGATCGTGATCGGGATACCCGATTTGAGGAACTGCTTGGCGGTGAAGGCCCCGGTTCCGTAGGCGAGCATGTTCTGCGGTGCGGAAATGGGAAGCAGGAATCCGAAGCAGATGAGGAACTGCTGGATGATGACGAACCCGATTCCGCCGCTGGCCGCACCCGGGATGGACTGTGCCAGGGCGATGAACACAGGGATGAGCGCGGAGCTGAGCGAGGTAGCTGAAGCAAAGCCCAGGTGGATGAGGATGGTGAAGATGCCCACGAGGGCGATCATGGCGAGCATCGGCATGTCGGTTACGCCCAGGGCCCCGAAGGTCTTCTCTGACAGCCACGTTGCCGCTCCTGTGTTCAGCAGCAGTGAGCCGAGCGAAATGCCGACGGCGAACACGATGAGCGTGCCCCAGTTGATGAGCTTTTCGGCGGTCTTCCAGGAGAACACTCCCACTCGGGGAAGCAGGAGGAAGCCGATGGCGACGATGGTGACGGTTGCCGAGCTGAATGGGTGCAGGACTTCTTCGGTTGCCCACAGGAACAGCAGGCACACAGCGACGATGATCAGGCGGATTTCTTTGCCGGTGATGGGGCCTAGTTCGGCGAGTTCTTTTTCAACTACTGCGCGGCCGCCCTGGATGTGGTCGACTTCGGGTTTGATGACGCGGCGCATGATGAAGAACAGGGCGATGCTCATGAGCACTGACCACGGGGCGGCCCACATGAACCACTGTCCCCACGAAACTGACTGGCCCATGGACGATTCGATGAAGCCGGTTGCCACGAGGTTCTGTGCGGCGGCGGTTTTGATGCCGACGTTCCAGATGGACACTGCTTGGGCTGCGGTGATGATGAGGAGTGCGCCCAGGCGCGAGTTGGTGGGCAGACCGAAGGCTGCGACCATGCCCAGGAGGATCGGCACGACGGCACCGGCGCGAGCTGTTGCGGAGGGGACGAAGAACGCGAGAATCGTTGAGATCACGATCGCGCCGATGAGCACGCTGCTGGTTTTTTCGCCGGCGACTTTCAGCACCATGAGAGCCAAGCGCTTGTGCAGGCCGGTGGCCTGCATTGCGGCAGCCAGGGCGAGCGCTGCGGCGACCAGTGCGACGGCCGCGCTGGAGAAACCGCTCAGGGCCAGTTTGATTGATTCGGTCGTGCCCATCGCTTCGGCAGAATCACCTTCGAGTGCCGGGGCGAAGGACAGCATGACGGTGATGATTCCGACGATCAAGATGGACGAAACCGTGTAGGTGACAGCTTCTGTCACCCACATGACGATGGCGAAGGCCAGCACGGCCAGGCCCATTTTTCCAGCAAGGGTCAGGTCGTCGCCGGTGGGAATGAACAGCACACCGATGAGTGCGGCACAGGCGATGAAGAACCAGACCGGTTTGAGGTTCAGGTGAGCGAGGAAGCCGTCAGGGTGTTTGCTGGAGTCGGCTTCCTGTACCTGAGAGACAACTGCCTTTTCCCGCTTGGCGGATTCGGAATCGCGTGATCGGCGTTCAGCCTGTTTGCGGAGGGGACTCTTGCCTGAGGTGGCCATAGCGTTCCAATCAGTCGGTGTGCTGCGAATTGAGAGGTTCGCTTTCGACGTTACTCCCTGAGCGCAAACGCTGCATGAACTGCCCCCGTTTTGAATTTTCAACCAGCGGCTCGTGCCTGCGGACCACCTGCGACGGCGGATCTTTTAACCGCCGGAAACGGTGCTGGCAGCTTCGCTTTGACTGTGATTTTGACCCGACCGAGATCCGGTCGGGCAATGCAGTCGTCCAATGTGAAGCCGTCAGCTTCGATGAGCTTCTTTGCAACGTCACAGGGCTCGCCTGGCTGAGTTCCCCTTGCGGCGTCCGCTGCAGCCAGGGCCGCGAGGTCGGCGCGGCCATCAGCACGAGCGGACACCAGAAGCACTCTGCCGGTCAGGCCAAGACCGGCTATGAGCACTGCGGCAATACCCATGATGCTGACCGCGATTACGGGCGTCGAACCACGATCTTTCGAACGATTGCGGTCTGTTTGCCGCTTTTGGTGCGCGTTCACTGTGCACCGCCTGGCTGGCTGCCGCTTTCGGTACGCGCTCACTGTGCACCGCCTGGTTGGGTGCCGCTTTCGGTGCGTGCTCTCTGCACCGCTTGGACGTGCGGAATGAACCTGCGCACGGTTTTCGGTGTGGCAATCGTGACGGTCACGGTCGTGTATTCGCCGTCTTTGCCGATTTCGACAGCAGACCCGGGCCCGGCTTTGCTTTCTGCGCTGCGGCGCACTTCTGCGATTGGTTCGCCGCGCGCGGCTTCACGGGCGCCGGCCCGCGCAGCTTCGTAGGATCGAAGCTGCGCAAGACCGAGCGTGCCCACCCCGATGACCATGAGGATGACGAGCACAATGGCCGGCATGATCATGGCGAATTCGGCCGTCACAGCACCGCAGTCCTTTCCAGCGGTCCGCTTTCGGCGAGGAGCGAATGACATACGAGCAGCGCCAGGAACCCCGCTCCCTGAGCGAAACATCGAAGTGGGCACAGCTATCACCCGCCGAGTTTGAGTGCGCTGGTGATGACGCCGGTGATGGCAGCCTGAATGCCGTCGGACTTCAGAACCAGCACCAGAAGTGCCGCGAAACCACACGCAGCAAGCGTTGTGATCGCATATTCGGCGGTTGTTGCTCCCCTGTCCGGTTTGCGCAGCCGGACAGCTTTCTTTTCTTCTTCAATCGGAACGAGTTCCTGAACTTCGTTGTCCATCTTTTTCCTTCCTTTCTTCAGATGGTGCTTCCAGCGTGCGCCCCGGACGCATCCAAAAGAAGAGCGAAGAAAAGCCTGGGGACAACCGCGGAGTTATCCCCAGGCTTAAGAACTGCAGTTCAATAGCTCGTTTTTCGGCACCGTGAACTCAAGCAGCCAACACAGCCCTTCACAGCTGAGTGCAGGCGAAGCTCCGCCGCTGAGTTCGTGTTTCAACCGCGGCGGATCCCATTCGGTTCTGAATGAGCAATCACGTTCAGCCAAAGAGCACCGACATGTCGTCGATGAGGGTGAGCACCACGGGAACAATGCCAAGCAGCACGAACGCCGGCAGAATGCACACGCCCAGCGGAATGACCAGCTGCACTCCCAGCTTCGCCGCCGCCAGGCGCCGGCGTTGGTGTTCGGCCCGCCGCAGGTCATACGCCATGGCAGACAGCAGACCAGACAAAGCCGCACCTGTCTGCGCTGAGAAGCGGATGAGCACAAAGACTTCGTTCAGATGCTCGGCATCGAAGTCGGTCTGCCCGAGTTCGAGCGCCCGGCTCAGAGCACCCAAATCAGACCGATCTCCGCCGGCGGCGGCTGCCAGAGCCAAAGCCCGCTCTATCGGCAGGCCCGCACGAAGACATATGGCGGTCAGCTCAAGATCAAAGGCGAGCGCCTCCAAGTCAGACTCGCCGTGCTCTTTCTTCTGCCTGCTCCGACGCTGCAGCAGGACGGCCAGCCAACCGGCGGAACGCTGCTCTTCACGCGGCTCCTCTTCTGTCCGGCCATCGCGTGCCCTGGATCCAAGCACACGTTTCAAGCGTTCGTCTGAGTCCCCTATCCACAGCCACACGGCGGCCGCAATGAGCACTGCGGCAAACAGCCCGGCCATCACTGCGCCCTTTTCAACATGCGCCGCATCCACAGTCGCCCGACCACCAGCAGCACCGCACCGCTGATGCACGACACGGCACCGGGGACAGAAGCCAAAAGTTCCACCGGATCAGCCCCGATGAGCACTGCCAGGCCCAAAGACATGAGCGGCAGTGCGGTGAGAACCTTCACCGTCGACTGGGGTCCGGCCAGTGCTATGGCCCGCTCCCGTGCCGAATCGGTCTGCATTCGCGCGGTCTTCGCAAACCGCTCCAGCAGATTCGCAGCCGGCGCACCCGCAGACTCCGCAACAAACCACACGGAGGCCATGTGCAGAAGAATGTCCTTTGACAGTGTTGGCAGCCCTTCCGCCTGCGTGGAGAGCGCCTGATGCGCAGCGGTGCCGAGCTCGGCCGAGCGCGCCGCCGTAGCCAAAGCTGTCCGCAGGTCCTCCGGCCCGGGAAGCTTCGCCAGGTGCGCCAACACCGTTGAGGGTGCTGCCCCCACACGCAGCAGCTCAGCAGCGCGGTCGATGACGGCGATTGCGGCAGCCGCATGTTCTTCATCTTCGTTTTCGGATCTGCGAAAACGCCGCACAAAGCTCTTAGCACGCCCCCGTATTCGCCCGCCCGAAACATCTGTGCGATCACCAGCCAGCAGCTTCCGCAGACGCCTTTCGGCAGGGTCCCACATCCACAGCCCGGCCGCCATTGCAGCCAGCACAGCAGCCAAGAGAATCATGACCGCGCCCCCTGTTTCCGCCTAAGCCAGTCAAGAAAGCCCTTCCAGCCCGCGTTCGGACCGCGTTCGGCGCTCCACACTGTCGCCAGTTCTGCCGAGGTGTCGCCAGCTTCCACAGTCCCCGCACCCTGCGTGCGCGGCAAGCTCGGTGCAGGACGGCCGGAGCTTGTGCGCGCGGCGATTTCGGAGAGTCTTCTGTGTCCGTCACGCCCGCGGGTGATGTGCAGGATGACGTCGATCGCGGTCACCGACTGCGAGCGCACTGCCTCCGAAGTCATGCCTGCCAGCGCACCGAGAGCTTCGAGCCGGGCGGGAACCGCGGATGCGGTGTTGGCGTGGATGGTGGCGCACCCGCCTTCGTGGCCGGTGTTGAGAGCCGTGAGCATGTCACGGACCTCCGCGCCCCGGCATTCCCCGATGATGAGTCTGTCCGGCCGCATGCGCAGGGCGTTGCGCACCAGATCGGCCATGGAGACTTCGCCCATGCCTTCGACATTTGCCTGGCGGGCAGCCAACTGCACCACGTGGTCATGGCGGACGTTGAGTTCCCGTGAATCTTCGACGATGACGATCCGCTGGTCTGCGGGAAGCTCTGCAAGAAGCGCTCCCAGAAGAACGGTTTTTCCCGATCCGGTTCCACCGGATATGAGGATATTAGCCCGCACTTCCAACAGCCCCAGCAGAACCTCGGCGATGTCTGCGGGCACAAAATCGCGGGCAATCAGCTCCGCGAGCCTGAAGCCTTTGCTGCGGGGAACGCGGAAGGACATCACGGTGTGCTCACCGGCAAGCGGTGGAATGAGCGCGTTGAGCCGCACTCCGTCCGGCAGGCGGACGTCCACGAGCGGCTGAGAGTCGTCCAGGCGCCTGCCGCCGAGTGCTGCCAAACGCACTGCAAGTGCCCGCACGTCGTCTTCGGTTCCCAGTGACAGGGGAACGCGAGTCAGCCCGCTTCCTCTGTCAATCCAAACGTCTTGGGGGCTGTTGACGAAGACATCGGTCACGTCCGGTTCGTCAAGAAGCGACTGCAGCGGGCCGGCCCCGCCCAGCTGAGCCGAGATGCGGCTGACCAGCTCCAGAAGTTCAGCAGATCCAACCACCCGGCCGCTGCGGGCAAGTGCTGCCGCCACGGACCCGGCGGTTACCGGGCCGGGGTTCTCCAAAAGGTGCGTTCTGACATCGCGGATGAGCTCAGCATCGAGCCACTGGGTTTCCAGAGTCACAGCGGGCTGCCTTCCACGATTCTTTCAGCCAGGCGCCCCACGTGAGTGCGGGCGATCGGCAAGCCTTCACCGCGATCCACGGCTGAAGCCGTCTGGGGGTCGTCCCTGATGATTCCCACCAGCGGAAAGCCGATTGTGTCGGCTACGAGTTCGGGCCGCACACCGCCCCTGCCCGCGTCTCGCACTGCAATGCGCACGGCTGAGTTGACTGCCTCGAGGCGCCTGGCGACCCGCGATGCTGCGACCGCGGCGCGCACCCTGCCGGGCACGACAACGGTGAGTTCACTGCACATGCGGGCCCACTGCACGGGCGCGTGTCGCGGCAGGTCCACGACTACCAGCTCAAATGCCTGCTGTGCAGCCGTCATGACAGCTTCGAAGACGTCGGGTGTGAGCTCCTCTGTTCCCGTGCGGTCCCACGACAGCAGCGCCAGCCCGTCGGTGCGCGGCAGCGAATCCCGCAGAGTGGAAGGACGCAGTCTGCCGCGCGATGCTGCCAGGCTCGGCCAGCGCAGACCGTCTTTGCCCTCCGCACCGAGGACGAGGTCGAGGCCCCCGCCCAGCGGATCGGCGTCGAGCAGCACCGTGTCGATGCCCTGCGCTGCGGCACTGCGTGCAACCGCGCTTGCAAGCACCGAGGTTCCCGCTCCTCCGACCCCGCCGACGAAGCCCCACGTCTGAGCGGGTTCTGCCGGCGGTTCGACGGCGTTGATCATGCGGATGGTGAGCCATTCCGCCCCTGCGGGCAGCACCGCCACGGTGTCTGCTCCCAGGCGCGCTGCGGCTGCCCACACAGCGTTGGACTGCGTCAGCGTCACAAGGACGGTGGGGACATTTCCCACGTCCGGGGCCTCCGTGATGTCGTCGCCGATCAGAACGAGCGCCGCGTCCTGCCAGCCGCCGTTCTCCGGCAGACGGATATCAAGGCCCAGTCCAATGCCGTCTGCAAGCGCGGCACAGTGGTCGATAAGGCTGGGCACTCGGGTGAAGAGCACTACGCGAGGTCGATTCATACCTCAACAATTGCCTTTTCACTCAACGGCGAAAACGCTCCGCATGGCCCTGTTGACAAGCGGCTGGCTGTCCACAGTCCACAGCACACAAGTCACAGTCGCGCCCCACAGTGCCCGCAAAAGTTCAGCGCGCGCCAAAAGCCCGCCCACCCCAACCCCACACCAGCGAATCAATATATTGCCATTCGTTTATATATCTGCGAGAATGGAGCCACCAAGCCGGTCATATCCGGCGCAGACAGCACATGCGCACACCCAGCGCAGAACACAAGGAGAACATCATGGCTGCAGGCTGCGAAGCTCACCACACCAAAGACGAACACACCCACGGCCCCAACTGCGGTCACGAAGCCGTCCAGCACGGCGACCACGTTGACTACGTGCACGACGGCCACCGCCACGCAGAACACGGTGACCACTACGACGAGTGCGCGGCCTGAATCTGACCGCACTCACACTGTCAGCTGACTGACCGCACCAGCTCACTCGAGCCACGACAAAGGCCGAGGCGGAACTTCCTATAGGGGTTCCGCCTCGGCCTTTGCTGTGGCTCGCGGCTGCTCTCAGGTGCGCGGAATGCGCCCGGCTTGCACGCTCTGGCAGATCTGAACGCCTTCGCCGACGCCCTTTTCCACAGCTTCGGCATTCATAGTGATCCAGCCGATGACGTCCCGCCCGCTGGTGTAGGCAGCACCGGCTTCGCCATAGCCTGCTGCGTCAGACAGCAGAGCGGCTTCCGGCACCGCAACGCCCGTGATGTCGACGCCAGAAGACACCATGTGAATGCGAAACAGCGCCCGGGCAATGAGTCCGTTGCCGATCACAAAGGGGCGCATCGCCAGGATCTCCCCGTGCAGAATGCACGCAACGACGAAGCCGGGAAGGCTCTCATCCTGCAGCAGAGCTTCGAGGTCGGCCAGACGCTGCTGGACTTCGTCCGGGCTCGGTGCCGAGGGCAGTCCGCCCATGTCTCCGGGTTCTTCCCCGGCACGGCGCGGCCTGCCCAGCTGATCGTCCTCGGCCAAACCTGCTCCGCCTGCCAGGCTCAGCCTGGCCAGGTGCCCCATGAAGCCGGACCGCAGAGCATCCGGGGTCTGCGACAGTTCGTCTGCGACGGCTGCCACGCGAACCGCCGCAGTCAGCTGCACGCCCGACATGTCGTCAGTCACTTCGCGCCCAGCGCCGATGACTTCGCGCACATAGTTCAGCGGATACCTGGCACCTTCCAAAGCCGCTGAGGTGCGGGCCGCCCGAACGGTCGCTTCGGCGCGGCATTCGGCCATTCGCTTGCGCAGCGCGTTGTGCCAGCGTAGCTGAGTGCAGGCGGTGCGAACGCGTTCGATGGCATCCTCCACCGTCGGCACCTGCGCCAATGAGCGCAGGGCCTGTGAAAGGTCAGTCATCAGCCGCGTTCGACTCCGTGGACATTGCGCAGCTCGCCGATCCGACCGTCTTCGCTCTGCACCGTGAACGTATCGCCGTTGTCGGCAAGCGCCAGAATCCACTTGCCGGGTTCCAGCTGGAAAACCGGCTGGCCGGATGCTTCGACGGCCGTTCGCGGTTCTGGAACCGCGAACCAGAAGGGCTCACGCTGCGGGTGGGCGTGCTTTGGCTGCCTCTGTTCAGGCTGCGGCTGCTCCGGCTGGGGCGCCTCCGACTGGGCCTGCCTTAGACGCCTGCGCTCCGGCAGGGGCTGGTCGGGCTGGAACGGCTGGTCCGACTGAATCGGGCGGTCAGGCTGCGGCTGCTCCGGCTGGTCGTGTTGGATCGGCTCAAGCCGCTGGGTCTGCTCCAGTCCATGGTCAAGGGCCGAGGTGCCACTGACCATAGTCGCGTCCTCTTCAAAAGCGCTTTCTTCCGAGGCGGCGCGATGGACTTCGCGCTCCTGGCGGCTATCGCGCGAGGCCACGTTGGGTTCGATGCCCCCGGTGGGATTTTCAGCAGCCGAGGCAACAGTTTCCGAAGGGGCAGGTGCGGGGTTTTCCTGAACGGCCTCTGTGCCGTGGGCCGACGGCTGTGAATAAGCTCCGACCTGGCCGGCGTCCCACTGTGCTCCCAGTGCAGCGCCGCCTTGGTTCGGTTCGGGCTGAACGGGCTCAGACTGAGCAGACTCGGGCTGAGCGGGCTGGGGTTCAACGAAACCAGGCTGCATCGGGCCGCTGTGTGCCTGACCCGGCTGCCCCGGCTGACCCGCCTGGTTCGGCTCATCTGCCTGGCCCGGGTGCCCACCCTGACTCGGGTGGCCAGCCTGACCCAGCTGCCCCGCCTGGCTCGGGTGGCCAGTCTGACTCGGGTGGCCGGGAGCAGGCCATCCCTGAGCGTAGCCGGTATGGGCCGGGCCGCTCTGGACCATGCCGGGATGGCCGGGTGCCGACTGCACGGGACCGGGCTGCACAGCCGGCGCCTGCACCGGAGCACGGCGTACGGGGCGAGCCTTCGGGTGTGCGGGAACAGACTCGCGAGCTTCGAATTCGTCCGCTCCGAGTGCCGGAATCACGGTGAAGACTGCGGCGAATGCCGCAAGCCCAGCACCGATGAGCCCAATGAAGGCACCCCACGACGGGTTAGCGAACGGGAACAGGTGAATGAACCGCACAAACTGCACCGCGGCACCGGTGGCTGCCAGGACCGTGACGAACTGGTCCGGGCTGAACGATCCGATGTTCTGCGGGAACGAGCGAACCGTCTTGTTGAGAACCCCGATGAGACCAGCGGCGAGAATGGGCAGAACCCCGAGCATGAGAACGCCGGTGCCGTGAATATTGAACGACCACAGCCACCCGTAGGAGCCATCGCCGTAGTACGCGTCCGACCACCTGTACTGGGGCAGGAATACAGAGACGAAAACCAGAAAGGCACCGGAGGCCAGAAGAATTTCGCGGAGCCCGAATGCGGAGTCCTGTTTGCTGGGCTGAGCCGGAGGAAAGCTGCCAACTGTGCCGGGCATGGAGCCTACCATCGTGCCGGGAGCTGCGCCCGCCGGCGGGTTCTGCCCCGAACCGTGCGGCGGTCCCTGGGTAAAGGCCTGGGGACTTGCACCGTAGGGCTGCCCCTGGCTGAACGCAGACTGCGCGCTCTGCGCGTCCTGCTGGCCGTAGTGGGGACCGGGCTGCGAGAAGCCGCCTGGATAGTATGGCTGACTGCCAGATGGACTGCTCATGCTCATTGACTCCTTAATTCGCGTTTAGACGGCAAGCCTGCAAACCGGGCGGGCCCCATCAGTACACACCGGCTATGTTTTCACACGGTTCCACTGCGTGCACTGCAGAACACCCAATAACCGCCTGCGAATCGCGTCACGTGCGGTTCGCACTTTTGCAGTGGTTACAGCAGGAGTAGTGTGAAGAATGCAGTGACCCGCGTGCGCAGTGAAGCTCACAGGGTCGGGACTCACCGACGAAACGAGGATGTTTTGGCAGACGAGAACACACAGAGCCTGCTGCGAGAAAACCGCACCTTCGCTCCCCCGCAGGCATTTGCAGACCAGGCCAACGGAACCGAAGACCTCTACCGGCGCGCAGAAGCCGATCGCCTGGGATTCTGGGCTGACCAGGCGCGCGAACTCCTCACGTGGCACAAGGACTTTACGGAAGTCCTCGACTGGACCAACCCGCCCTTTGCCAAGTGGTTCCAGGACGGCGAGCTCAATATCGCCTACAACTGTGTTGACCGACACGTAGAAGCCGGCAACGGCGACCGTGTGGCTCTACACTTTGTCGGCGAACCCGGAGACACTCAGGACATCACCTACGCGGAGCTGTCACGCCGGGTCAACCAGACCGCAAACGCTCTGACAGAACTGGGAGTCAGCCGCGGAGACCGCGTGGCCCTCTACATGCCGATGATTCCCGAAGCGGTCATCTCGATGCTCGCCTGCGCTCGTCTGGGCGCTGCACACTCAGTTGTGTTCGGCGGTTTCAGCCCCGATGCCCTGCACTCGCGCATTATGGATGCGCAAGCGGAAGTCGTCATCACCGCCGACGGAGGTTTCCGCCGCGGCAAGCCGTCTGACCTCAAAGCGACGGTCGACGAGGCCCTGAGCCACGGCGACACCCCTGTTCGCCACGTGCTGGTGGCAAAGCGCACCGGCGAAGACGCCCATATGGTCGACGGGCGCGACCAGTACTTCCACGATGTCGTCGACCGCCAGTCCGCTGACCACACCCCCGAGTTCTTCCCGGCCGAACAGCCGCTGTTCATCCTCTACACCTCGGGAACCACAGGAAAGCCCAAGGGCATTCTCCACACCTCCGGCGGCTACCTCACCCAGGCGGCCTACACCATGAAGTACGTGTTCGATGCCAAGCCGGAAACCGATGTCTTCTGGTGCACCGCCGATGTCGGCTGGATCACGGGGCACACCTACATCGCCTACGGGCCGCTGGCTATGGGCATGACGGAGGTCATCTACGAGGGCACTCCCGACAGCCCGCACCGGGGCCGCTGGTGGGAGATCGTCGAAAAGTACGGGGTGACCCAGCTATACGCCGCCCCGACTGCCATCCGCACGTTCATGAAGTGGGGTGAGGAGATCCCGGCGGAGCACGACCTTTCGTCGCTGCGACTGCTGGGCTCCGTCGGCGAACCCATCAACCCGGAAGCGTGGATGTGGTACCACCGGGTGATCGGCGGCGAGAAGTGCCCGATTGTCGACACCTGGTGGCAGACCGAGAACGGGGCGAACATGATCGCTCCCCTGCCCGGCGTGGTTTCCACCAAACCGGGCTCAGCACAGCGTCCGCTGCCGGGCATCAGCGTCGACGTCGTCGATGACACCGGTGAGCACATCGGCCGCAACCAGGCAGGCTACCTTGTCATCACCGAACCGTGGCCGTCTATGCTGCGCGGTGTCTACGGCGATGACCAGCGCTACAAAGACACGTACTGGTCGCGTTTTGAAAACATGTACTTCGCCGGTGACGGCGCCCGTTTCGATGACGATGGGGACATCTGGTTCCTCGGCCGCGTTGACGATGTCATGAACGTGTCCGGCCACCGCCTGTCGACCGCTGAAATCGAATCCGCCCTGGTGTCCCACGACGCCGTTGCCGAAGCCGCCGTCGTCGGTGCCGATGACCCGACCTCCGGCCAGGCGGTCATGGCGTTTGTCATCACCCGCGGCGACTTCGCCGACAGCGACGGAGCAGAAGAACAGCTGCGCCAGCACGTGGGACGCGAAATCGGGCCGATCGCAAAACCCAAGCACATCTACTTCGTTGACGACCTGCCCAAGACCCGCTCCGGCAAGATCGTCCGCCGACTGCTGAAGAACCTCGCCGAGCGCAAAGACGGAGGAGACTCTTCGACACTGGCAGACGCTTCCGTTATGACCAGCATCCAAGCGGCCGTCGACCGAGCGCATAACTCCTGATCAAGGCTGCGGCACAGGCGCCTCGGGAAAGACGGGGCCCATCCCCCCCTCCCGAGGCGCCTGTGAGCACGGCCTCATCCTCACCTTTCGTTGGTGCTGATGAACTGTTCGCACTAGTATCGAGACAAAGGCGTGCATTTTCTAGGAGGCAACGACCCATGTCTGATCGGTCCATTGCGCAAATCGTGCGGGACATCTCCGCCGACACAAAGGCTCTGGCAGAAGAAGAAGCCGCGCTGGCCAAGCAGGAGATCAAAGAGGGTTCCGTCAAACTCGGCACCGCGATCGGTCTGACCGTCGTCGGCCTGGGCATCCTCATCATGTCCCTGTTCGTCCTGACCGCGTTCTTCGTTGCTGTCTTCCACGACTTCGCAGGTTGGGGCTGGTGGGCCAGCACCCTCATTGTGTTCGGCATCTACGTCGTGATCGCCTCGGTCCTCGTGGCGATTGCCGTGCCGCTGTTCAAGAAGGGCAACCCCACGCCGACTCGTGCGACTGACCGCGGCAAGTCGGTCATCGCCGCAGTCAAGACTGCGCTGACCAACCCGTCCGGTCCGCGCGTGTAGGCGGCTGAAACCCGAACCTAAAGGGGGGGCTGGCTCATATGAACCAGCCCCCCCCTTTGCGTGCGTGGCGAGCACCGCTTTTCACCTGCGGTTGGTGTTCGGTGAGCTCAGATGTCGATGTGCAGGCGGTTAGTCCGATCCCATTCCCGCGACCATCCAAGGGCTTCAAACGCACTGTCGAGCAGCCCGGCGGTGAACCCCCAAGAGCGCAGAACTCCGGCATCGAAAACAGGTGAGTGCCATCCGGTTTTCGGCACCTTGAACACTCCGCGGTTCGCAGGTGCCACAAGGTCGGCTACAGGCACCCGGTGCACGGAAGACGATTCCGCCCGGTCTACCGCCCGCAGCACCTGCCGACCGTCCCATGCGGCGATCACCGGCGTCACACTGTGCCGACTGACGGGAACCCACAGTGAAGGCCACGTGCCGATCACATTCACTCGAGCAGGGTCGACCCCCGTTTCCTCCCGCGCTTCCCGCAGTGCCGCATCGACTGCCGTTGCGTCCTCGGGATCTCTGCGGCCGCCTGGAAACGCCACCTGACCGGGATGATTGCGCAGAGTATCGGCGCGCTTGAGCAGCACCACGTCAACGTCCGCGAAATCACCCAAGCGGTCCTGTTCGCGCAGTCCGGCCTCTGTGCGCGGCTGGGTCCCGCGGCCAAACAGCATGAGAACAGCCGCCGGGCGCACAGAGTCGTCCTCTTTCGGTCTGCGGTGGTGAATCCAGTGATCGGAAATGTCCGACTGCGCCAAATCGCTCAGCGCCGCAACGAGGCCGGCGTCGCTCACAGCTGCCATCCGCCCTGTGGAACCTCCAGACCGTAGGCGAGCTTCGCCTCGGCTTCGGCAGGATCAAGCGGGCCCGTTCCGTAGCTGGGACACAGGCGGGCAATCGGGCACACACCGCAGGCCGGTCCTCGCGAGTGGCAGATGCGCCGCCCCAAGAAGATCAGCCTGTGAGAAACCATCGTCAGATCAGACTTCTTGTACAGGGGCAGCAGGTCGGCTTCCACTTTGTCGGGGTTTTCTTCGCTTGTGAATCCCAGCCGCCTGGCCAAACGCCCCACGTGAGTGTCGATCGTCAGCCCGGGAGTGGAAAAGGCATTGCCGAGCACCACGTTTGCCGTCTTCACCCCAACCCCGGGCAGCCGAACCAGAGCCGCCTGGTCAGCAGGCACCTCGCCGGCGTGTTCCTCAACAAGCTGCTCCGCCAGGGCGATGATGTTCTTGGCCTTCGACCGGAAGAAGCCCGTGGGGCGGATGATCTCCTCCACGTCCTCCAGGTGCGCCTGCGCAAGCGTCGTCGCATCCGGGTATGCGGCAAATAGCTCCGGTGTCACCTGGTTGACCCGAACGTCCGTAGTCTGTGCCGACAGCACCGTGGCTATCAGCAGTTCGAAAGCATTGCGAAAGTCCAGTTCCGCACGCGCGTCCGGGAAGACCTTTTGCAGCATCCTGTCGATCTTGCGCGCCCTGCGGACTCTGCCCAACCGGGTTTCCTCAGCAAAGCGACGCTGACTGCGCTCAAGCACGCTGTTGTGTGCCACACCCACTCCTTTATCTGCTGGTCAGCATAGAACACAGACACTGTGCTCCACCCGCAGAGCATTGCTACGATTGACCTGTATCACATTGCGGCAGGATTTCAATGGGCCGAAGGACCCCGTCGCAGAACAGCAACCTGGAGGTACAGACGTGGATATCGAAGTCGTCCGCAGTGCGGCACTGTTCGCAGGACTCGATGACGAAGCGACGAACGCGCTTGTCAAATACATGAAGCCGCGCAGCCTGCGCCGTACCGCCGTGCTCTTCCACGAAGGAGACTCCGGGGACGAGCTCTACATCGTGTCCTCCGGCAAACTCAAGGTCGGCCGCGAATCCGAAGACGGGCGCGAAAGCCTCCTGTCAGTTGTCGGTCCTGGTGAAATCATCGGTGAGCTCGCACTCTTCGATCCGGGCCCGCGCTCCTCGACCGTCACTGCGGTCAGCCAGACGGAACTGCTCAGTCTTAAACACGACGACCTCATTGCGTGGCTCGAAGATCGTCCGCAGGCGGCAATGAACCTGCTGCGGGCACTCGCTCAGCGTCTGCGCCGCACCAACGAAACCGTCGGCGACCTCGTGTTCTCGGATGTTCCCGGCCGTGTTGCCAAGGCCCTGCTGGACCTCAACCGCCGCTTCGGCCGTCCCGCTCCGGACGGCAGCCTGGTGCAGCACGACCTCACGCAGGAAGAACTCGCCCAGCTTGTCGGCGCATCGCGCGAAACCGTCAACAAGGCCCTGGCAGACTTCGCACAGCGCGGCTGGATTCGACTCGAAGCTCGTGCCGTCGTCATCCTCGACATGGACCGCCTGCACAATCGCGCCCACTGATCCGCGGGCCGTCAACGCCTCAGCCGTGCTTCTGCACGTACTCCAGCTGCGCGGCGACAATCGTGTTGACCGTCTGCCGCATGTCCTGCGGCGCGGTCGCGTACACGATCCGGCCGACGGCCTCGGTCAGTTCATGTTCGGGTGAGATTTCCAGCCCGTCCAGCTGTGCGCCCTGTTCTGCCAGCGCAGCCCGCACTTCGTCCAGCCGCTCGCGGCGGTGCGAAATGTAGTAGTCCAGCACTTCGGCCGGATTGGCTATGGACTCTCCGTGGGCTGGCTGGATTTCGGTGATGCGGCCCTGCTCCACCATGCTGCGCAGGCGTGCGAGAGAATCAAGATACTTTTCGACCGAACCGTCACCGTGCATGATCACAGTTGTTCCGCGTCCCAGCACCGTGTCTCCAGAGAACAGCACGGTGCCCGCCAGCACGCTGATCGAATCGAGCGTGTGTCCGGGGGTTGACACCAGCCGGATGCGGTCGGTTTCCGCGGGGCCGAATTCGAGGACCGCATTGTCGCCGCTGAGGTCTTCGTGTTCCAGCGGAGGAACAAAACGGGCGAATGCGCTGTCGACTGCGAATACAGGAGTCTGCGGCGCCCATTCGTCAACTGTTTTGAGCAGATCCGAATGGTCCCAGTGGTGGTGTGTGAGAACGATTCCGCGCAGTTCACGATCCCCGACGAGTTCACTGAGCGCTCCCAGGTGTTCGTCCAGCTGGGGGCCGGGGTCGATGATGACTGCGGCGCTATCGTCAGCGGTGAACAGCACGTAGCTGTTCGTGCCGTCGAGTGTCATGGGGCTGGGGTTGTCTGCTGTACGGCGGGCAAAACGAGGTGCCGGGTGCTGTTCGTTTGTCATCATTCTTCTTCCGGTGGTTCGCTTTCTGATTCCGACAGCGTTGTCGGGTCTTCTTCTTCGTTTTCGGTTGTCAGCTGAGACAGTTCGTCGATGGCATGGTCGGTCTGGTGCTCGATGCTGATGTGCCATTCGCCTCGGTGCTGCAGGACGGTCGGCTGCAGTGGGCGAAGATCGCGAATCTTGAGCATACTGGCAGCAGCGCTGGGAACCGTGCGCAGAGATTCCAGGACCAAGCGTGTTGACACGCTGATGAACTGGGCGGAAGCACCGTGGCCCTCTTCCCACAGATCGACCGCATCGAGGATCTCCTGCGGGGTCATCCACCCGCCCCACGACTGATTGATCGACACGAAGTCAACGTGCTGACCGGGTGGGACCACGCACACAAAGTACACGGTGTCATAGCGGCGCAGCTGCCACGGCGTGTTGACCCAGCGCATCCACGGTTTGATGAGGTCGGGACGGAACTCCACGTCGCGGCTGCGAAGCACCGAAGGGAAGGACACCTGGTGATCACGCAGCTTCTTGCCAGCAGTTTTGAGGAACTGCGGTTCAATGTCTGTTACCACCCGCAGGTCATGGCCCTCGGCCAGGGCGATGCCCATGTTCTGCAGAGCCAATCTGCCCGCGGCGGCGAAGAAGGCGACGGCTCGGCCCGATCTGTTCAGCCGCAGCGCCCGGGCACAGCGGTCCGAAGTCCAGTCGCCCATGGACAGCTGCCGTGAGTCCTCTGGTCGAACAGCGCTGAAGGGGAAGGCAAACCTGTTGCGGTCGCTGACACCGGGCTGATCGGCCTGACGGGTGATGAACACCTCGAGGCCCTTGTCGGAATCACGCACCAGCACCAGACAGACTGCGCGCCGCGGGTAGTCGGGGTTGGGCTGCATATCCGCCGAGCGAAAAAGCTCAACTGTGCGCACCAACTCGCTGGAGGCGCGAATCAGGCGGGTGGGTCTGTTCGACCCACCCGCCTGGAGACTGAGCGCAGATTTCTGCGCCCGCTGTGCGTCAGTCGCGGACGCGGAAGATGAATTCAATCTCGACGCAGGTACCCTTGGGCAGGGCGTTGGTGCCCAGTGCCGAGCGTGCGTGCTGGCCGGCTTCGCCGAAGATGTCGGCGAGGAAGTCCGAAGCGCCGTTGATCACTTCGGGCTGCTGCTTGAAGTCATCGGTGCTTGTGACGAATCCGTTGACCTTGACCACGCGTTCGATCTTGTCGAGGTCGCCGATGACGCTCTTGGCTGCGGCGAGTGCGTTGAGCACCGAGTAGCGTGCGGATTCCTGGGCCTGTTCAACGCTTACGTTGTCGCCGAGGCGGCCCGGGTTGGCAAGCTCGCCGTCGCGAAACGGCAGCTGACCGGACGTGAACACGAGGTCACCCGACTTCACGGCGGGCAGGTAGGAACCGGCCGGCGCTGCCAACTGCGGCAGCGGGAAGCCGAGTTCGTTGAGGCGGTCTTCGATCTTTGACATATCAGCCTTTCGGACGCTTCATGTAGGCAACGAGTCCCCCGTTGCCCTGGGGACCTTCCACTACCTGGACGAGCTCGTAGCCGTCCTCACCCCACAGATCCAGAATCTGTTTGGTGTTGTGGATCATGAGAGGAACAGTGACGTACTCCCACTTCTGCATTTTCTCCCCCCTTCGGTGGACAGAGTTCATTGTACGAGCCGCTGACGCGGCAGGTGGTGCCTGCGTCACAGTCGACCCGGCAGAGCGTCAGTCGTCGGACTCTTCGTCTTTTTCCGGTTCCTTGACGCTGTTGCCGACGGGACCGCCAAGGCCCTTGTTGCTGTCGACGATCTTGACTGCTTGGCTCATGTAGTTCTGCCACGTTGCACCGGAATAGGTGGCACCGTAGACGCGGCCGCGGACCACGCCCTTGCCGTTCCTGCGCCAGTCACGCGAACCGTTCGGGTCACCCGTCCAGACGGCAGTGGACATCTGGGACGTGAATCCCGCAAGCCACGTGGATCCGACTTCGAAGTTGGTGGTTCCCGTCTTCGCTCCGGCCGGAGCCCCGATCTTCAGTCGCGAGGTGGTTCCGCCGTTGAAGGTCTGCGACAGTGCGTAGGACACATTCTGGGCGACGTCTTTGTCCAGTGCTCGGTGGCAGTCAGGGTCAGGGATCTTGACCTTCTTGCCGTTGCCGTCCTTAATCGATTCGATCGGAGTCGGCGTGCACAGGATGCCGCCGGCGGCGAACACCGAGTAGGCGTTGGCCATGTCAATGGGAGCAACCTGGACGATGCCGAGCACCGATGAAGGCAGGAGTGCTTCGACCACTCCCAGCTGCTCATGGACCGTCTCCAGCGACTGGCCGTTGCCGTATTTGATGCCCAGTGATTCGGCGGTCTTCATAATGCCGCACATGTTCAGCTGATTGGCCATCGAGGCGTAGGCCGTGTTGACGGAGTTCTTCGTGGCCGCAAGCGCGGTCATCTGTTCGTTGCCCTTTGAGTCGCCGGCGTTGTTCGGCGACCAGTTCGAGCCGTACCCCTTACAGCCGCGGTATTTCCACGAGTTCGCCGGGAACGTTCGCTTCGCAGCGCTGACTGAGGTGTTGAGGCTTTTGCCCTCTTTCAGCCATTCCGCGAGCACGAAGGGCTTCCACGTCGAGCCCACCTGGAAGCCGCTGGCTCCGTTGTATGCTTTCTGCACGTTGAAGTTGATTGCGGTGTCGGTGTTCTTCTTGCCCTCTGTGACGGAATAGTTGCGGTTCTGCGTCATGGCAAGGACTTTTCCGGTGCCGGGTTCGACCGTCACGACCGAATGACCAGCACCCGATGGGTCGCCGACCGGCACGCGCTTCTTGACGGAGCTGAACGCAGCTTTCTGCAGTTTGGGGTTGATGGTGGTTTGGATAGTCAGACCGCCGCGCTGCAGAAGATCGCGCCGCTCTTCCTTGGTTTCGCCGAACGCCTTGTTGTTTTCGATGTACGCCTGGACGTAGTCGCAGAAGAAGCCCATGTCGCCTGCACCCATGCAGCCGTTCGACGTTTTGGTGATTTTAAGGTCAAGGTCGGTCTTCTTGGCGTCTTCGTATTCTTTGTCCGAGACCTTGCCCAGCTGGTGCATGCGGGACAGAACAACGTTGCGCCGCTCAAGCGCGTTCTCCGGGAAGCGCTCGGGGTTGAAGGCGCTGGGGTTCTTCACAATGCCGGCCAAAGTTGCAGCCTGAGCGTGGTTGAGCTTTGACGCGGGAATCGACCAGTAGTGCTGCGCAGCCGCTTCGACACCGTAGACATTCGGGGATCCCGAATAGTTGTTGATGTTCATGTAGCGGTTGAGAATCTCTCCTTTTTCGTACTTCTTCTCGACCGCAACCGCCAGCTTCGCTTCGCGCAGCTTACGGGCGTAGCCGGCCATACCCGAGGCTTCCTTGGCGGCTTCCACGCCTTCCTTATCTGCGTCCGCGTGGGCGTTTTCGGCAAGCACGTTCTTCACGTACTGCTGGGTCAGAGTCGATCCGCCCTGCTTGGAAGACGACACGAGGTTGTGCACGAGAGCACGACCAATGCCCTGGAAGTCAACGCCGCCGTGATCGAAGAAACGGTAGTCTTCGATGGCAATCGTGGCATCCTGCATGGGTTTGGAGATCTTATCCAGCGGAACTTCTTTGCGGTTGAGCCAGTAGAAGCTGGCGATCTGCTTGCCGTCGGAATCGAGCATGCGAGACTGTTCAGCCAGCGGCCTTTCGTCAAGCTGCGCGGGCAGGGCGTTGAACACCTGGAGAGCGTTGTTCGCACCAATAGACGCCACACCCACCGATGGGATCGCTAAGCCTGCGCCCACGATTCCGGCAACGACGCTGACGGCAATGAACTGCATCCACGCCGATAGAGTCGAAGGCGCAGCCGCTGATTCTGAAGACACCATGCCCAACATCGTACAGGCGCCGCCTGATGGAGGCACACAGGACAAGACTCCGCTGAGCCAGACCGGTCAGCGTTCAACAAGCTCCAGTACAGACACCTCGGGGCGGCAGAACAACCGCACCGGCGCCATCGGGGCCACTCCAACCCCCGCGGTCACGTTGACGAGTGCCGGGCCCCGACGAAACAGACCGCGAGCTTCGCTGCGCGGACGGTCGCAGTTGGTGGCCGGTGCCCCGTAGAACGGCACGCGGATCTGCCCGCCGTGCGTATGCCCGGCAGCAATCAGCTGCGCGCCCGCACCTGCAAGACGATCGAGCACGCGCGAATACGGGGCGTGGGTCACTCCGATTCTGACTTCCGAATCATCGGGAAAAGCAGAGGCTTCGGGCGCATCGGCCTTCATGTGCGCATCACCGAGACCAGACAGGCCGACCCGCGTGCCGTTGATGTCAAAAGCGGCGCTTCGGTTGTCCAGCTGCACCCACCCGCGCTGCTCAAACGCATCCACCAGCCCGCGCGCATCCAAGTCAGGCGGGTTGCTGTGGGCCTTTGCCACGTTCGAAGGCCCCAGAAGATAGCGAGCGGGGTTTTTGACTTTCGGCCCCCAGAAGTCATTCGATCCCAGAACAAACGCACCGGGGACATCCAGCAGATCATCGAGGCTCTCAAGCACCGTCGATTTGGTCTGCCCTCCGTAGTTATCGCCGGTGTTGAGAACAAAATCCGGCTGCAGGGTGTCCGCCAGACTGCGCACCCACTGCGGTTTGCGCTTCTGCCAGGCCGTTTGGTGGAGATCCGAAATGTGCAGAATCCGCACGGGCGCGCGGCCCGGCGGCAGGACCGCGATTCTTTCGCGGCGCACCGTGAACAGGTTCGGTTCGACAAGCACACCGTAGGCTGCGGTCGCCACAGCAGCGACGGTCAGCCCCAGTGCCGCGCGGCTAAGAGGGCGGGCAGCAGAACAAGTCATAGTGCCGAAGTCTAGTCGCCCGCTGCGGCTTTCGGATCCTGCGCGAGGTGAGGGTGCTTGTCGAGGTCTCCCAGACGACGGTTGCGCGCCTCAAGCTGATGGTTGGTGCGGTACCCGCCGATGATCCGGGCAATGACGTAGAAGAGAAAGCTGATGGTCGTCACGAACGGGCTGATGGGCACAACCGGCGACCCCAGGGCGATGAGGATTCCGCCGACCGAGGACGTCACGGCAAAGACAACCGACAGGACGGGAACGACGATGGGGTGGGATGACAGCTGCATGGCCGCCGCGGCTGGGGTGACCAGCAGAGCCATGACCAGAAGCACTCCGACCACCTGCACGGACAGGGCAACTGCAAGTCCGAGGGTCACCATGAACACGATTGTCAGCATGCCGGTGGGAACGCCTTTTGCCTTGGCGATCTCGGGATCGACTGATGCGAATTGCAGCGGCCGCCAGATGACGAAGATGACGGCCAGCACAACACCTGCGCACACCATGAGCAGCTTTGTCTGGCTTGGGCTGATGGCGACGATCTGCCCGGTCAGCAGACCGAATTTGTTGGCTGAGCGCCCGTCGTACAGTGCCAGAAACAGGATTCCCAAGCCGATGCCGAACGGCATGAGCACACCGATCATCGAGTTCGCCTCGGAAGACCGTATGCTGCCGACGCCGATGATGAGCGCAACCAGAAGCGAGCCGATGATCGAACCGTACACAACGTCATAGCCGACGAACAGGGCAAATGCAGCCCCGGCAAAGGAGAGCTCGGCAATGCCGTGCACGGCCAAGGCGATGTCGCGCATTTTGACGAACACGGAGACAACACCGCCGACGACTCCCAAAAGCGCTGCGGCGATAATCGAGTTCGACAGCAGCGACAGCAGTTCGCCGTAGTCTTCGAAGGTGAAGAGGCTGCTCACAGTTCGGTCTCCTCCGGGTGATGATGATCTGCTTCGGTGCCGACGACAACCAGCTGACCGCCGACGGTCACCACCTCGATCCGCGTGCCGAACAGGGAGCTCAGCGCTTCAGAGGTCAGCACTTCGTCCGGGGTGCCCACCAGGAAATGGCCGCCGGCAATGTAGAGGACCCGGTCCACGTACTTCAGAATCGGGTTGATTTCGTGGGTGACGAACAGAATAGCCATATTCCGTTCGCGTCGTTTCTCATCCAGCAGGCGAGCAACCAGGTGCTGATGGTTGATGTCGAGGCTCAACAGCGGTTCATCGCACAGCAGCAGCTTGGGATCGCTGGCAAGCGCTTGGGCCAGCCGCAGTCGCTGCAGTTCACCGCCGGAGAGGATGCCTACGGGGCTGTCGGCAAAACCAGTCGCCCCAACCTGGTCTAGAAGTTCGTCAACCCGTCGTTCCTTTTTCCGGCTGGGCAGGCCGAAGCCGAAACGGTGCCCGTCGATTCCAAAGCGAACCAGGTCGCGGGCCCGCAGCGGAGTGTCACGGTCGACACCCCGCTGCTGGGGCACGTAGCCGACATCCGCGTCGCCGCGGTATGCCGCGTGGCCGTTGACTTCAACGGTTCCCTCATACAGCCGGTACTGGCCGAGCAGTGTTTTCAGCAGCGAAGTTTTGCCCGTGCCGTTGGGTCCGAGCACGGCAATGAACTCACCGGGCTCAACATCAATGGACAGGTGGTGCCACAGCACCCTTTCGCCGAAGCGAAGCTGGCCGTCTGCAATCGACAGTGCGGGACTGTTAATGGGGGAACACGTCCTTTCGAGGGCTAGAGCTGATCAGCCTTTGAGGGCTTTGTCGACGTCGTCGATGTGCGATCCCATCCAGTCGACGTAGGTTTCGCCCTCGTTGAGAGTTTCGGGTAGTTCTACCACCGGCACTTCGGCGTCGTCAGCGGCCTTGCGCAGGCTTTCAGCCTGCTCGTTCACTGCCTGCGGGTTGAAGCCGAGGACTGCGACCTCCTTTTTCTTGATCTGGTCCTGGGCCTGCTTGAGAACCACGGGGGCCGCGTCCGATCCTGCTTCTACTGCCGACAGGAACTTCTGCGGTGTGGTGGTCTCCAGTCCGAGGTCTTCGAACAGCCACAGTGCAACGGGTTCAGTTGCAGCACTCTTCTTGCCTTTGCCTGCTTTCTTGACTTCGTCAGCCTTCTTCATCAGACCGTCGAGCTCACCCTGAAGCTTATCGGCGTTCTCTTCATAAGCCGCCTTGTTGTCAGGATCTTCTTCAGACAGGGTGTCTTCGATCGAGTCGACGACGTTCTTCATGGCACTAACGGAGTACCAGATGTGTTCGTTGAACGCACCGTGGTCGTGGTGGTCGTGGCCCTCTTCGCCGTGATCATGGTCGTGACCTTCTTCACCGTGGTCATGGTCATGGCCCTCGTCACCGTGGTCGTGGTCGTGACTTTCTTCGCCGTGGTCATGGTCGTGACCTTCTTCACCGTGGTCATGGTCATGGCCCTCGTCACCGTGGTCATGGTCGTGCGGCTCGTTGGCGAAGTTCTCTTCGGCACCGGGCAGCTCTGAGACTTCGACGCCGTTGACCACCTTCGGGTCCTTGTCTGCTGCTTCGAGCATGGTCGTCATGAACGCGTCGTAACCGCCGCCGTTGACGATCACGACATCGGCCTTCGACAGTTTGAGCTGGTCGTTCGACGTCGCTTCGTAGTCGTGGGGGTCTTTCGACGCGTCCGAAATGATGGGTTCGACATCCGCCGCGTCACCGGCTACCTGAGCCGCGAGGTCCGCGTAGACATTCGTCGAGGTGACAACATTGAGCTTGTCGCCGGAGCCTTCCGATTGGGCTTCGCCTGCCCCGCAGCCGGCCAGAACCAGGCCAGCAGCTGCGGTGAAAGCTGCAATCCGTGCAGACTTCATAAGGGTGCAACTCCTTCACATAGGTGCAAACCACCCCAATGTAGGTTTCGCTCACCAGCATCTACCAATAGACATATGCCTACGCGGACATGCAAAAGCGGGTGGCGGCGGTCCAGATGACCGCTCACCACCCGCAGAACATTCAGGCGGCTGGATGCGTCAGCGATCCAGCAGGGCTGCCAGCTGCACCGTGTTCAGCGCAGCGCCCTTGCGCAGGTTGTCGTTCGACACGAACAGCACCAGCCCCTTGCCCGCAGGTGCCGACTGGTCGGCACGGATGCGGCCGACAAGCGACGGGTTGCGGCCTGCGGCTTTCAGCGGGGTGGGAATGTCTGCCAGATCAACACCGGCGGCTTCCGAGAGGACTTCCTCAGCTCGCTGCGGGGTTATGTCGTTTTCGAACTCCGCGTGGATTGCAAGCGAGTGGCCGGAGAAAACAGGAACGCGCACGCATGTGCCCGCAACAAGAAGTTCGGGCAGACCCAGAATCTTGCGGGATTCATTGCGCAGCTTCTGCTCTTCATCGGTTTCGCCCGAACCGTCGTCCACGAGCGAACCGGCCATCGGCAGAACGTTGAACGCGATCGGGTCGGTGTACACGTTCGGCTTCGGGAAGCGCACGGCCGTGCCGTCGCGCACAAGCTGCTTGGAGTCGGGAAGAACGTCTTCAGCCTGACCGTAGAGTTCGTTCACTCCCGCCAGGCCGGAACCTGAGACCGCCTGGTAGGTGGCGACTTTCAGCCGCAGGAGCCCCGCCTCGTCATGGAGGGGTTTGAGGACCGGCATTGCGGCCATCGTCGTGCAGTTGGGGTTCGCAACGATCCCCTTGGGGATCGAGTCGAGCGCTTCCGGGTTGACCTCAGACACCACGAGCGGCACCTGGTCGTCACCGCGGAATGCCGATGAATTGTCGATCACGGTCACACCGGCGGCAGCGAAGCGGGCGGCCTGCGCCCGCGAAGTCGCACCGCCAGCAGAGAAGAGCGCCACGTCCAGCCCCGTGGGGTCTGCTTCGGCGGCGTCTTCGACAACGATCTGCTCGCCGCGAAACGGCAGGGTCTTTCCTGCCGAGCGGGCCGAGGCGAAGAAGCGAACGCTGGCGATTTCAAAGCCGGGTTCGGCTTCGAGAATGTCGCGGATGACTTCGCCGACCTGGCCGGTGGCCCCGACAATGCCGATATTGAGGCTCATCGTCCTGTACCTCCGTAGACAATTGCTTCGCTTTCAGATCCGTCCAGACCGTACGCGGTGTGTGCGGCGCGGACGGCGTCATCAAGGACGTCCGCGCGGGTGACGACGCTGATGCGGATTTCGGACGTCGAAATCATTTCGATGTTGATTTTGGCTTCTTTGAGCGCTTCGAACAGCGAGGCTGTGACTCCGGGGTGCGAGCGCATGCCGGCCCCGACCACGGAGAGTTTGCCGATCTGGTCGTCATACCGCAGCTCTTCAAAGCCCACGTTGTCGCGCTGAGCCTCCAGGGCTCTCATGGCCTTGGCACCGTCAGACATGGGCAGCGTGAAGGAAATATCGGTCCGGTTGTTCTTCGCTGTCGAAATGTTCTGCACGATCATGTCGATGTTGATCTCTTCGCCTGCCACGATCCGGAAGATCTCCGCGGCCTTGCCCGGAACGTCCGGGACGCCGACCACGGTCAGCTTGGCTTCGGAGCGATCGTGCGCAACACCGGAGATGATGGCCTGTTCCATGGCTTCCTTCTTTACGTCGTTTGCGAATTCGCGGGGTACGGGTTCGTCGGTCACCCAGGTGCCCGGGTGGGGGCTGAAGCTGGAGCGCACGTGAATGGGCACTCCGTAGCGGCGCGCGTATTCAACGGCGCGCAGGTGGAGGATTTTGGCTCCGCTGGCGGCCAGTTCGAGCATTTCAGCGTAGGAGATGGTCCCGATCTGGCTGGCGGTGGGAACGATCCGCGGGTCAGCGGTGAACACGCCGTCGACGTCGGAGAAGATTTCGCACACGTCGGCGCCCAGGGCGGCCGCGAGTGCGACTGCCGTGGTGTCGGATCCGCCGCGGCCGAGTGTGGTGATGTTCTTGGTGTTCTGGGAAACGCCCTGGAAACCGGCGACAATCGCTATGCTGCCCTTGGCTACGGCTTCCTGGATGCGGCCTGGGGTGACGTCGATGATGCGGGCGTGGCCGAAGGCTTCGTCTGTGATGACGCCTGCCTGGGAGCCTGTGAACGACTGGGCGGAGTAGCCCAGGTTGGCAATCGCCATGGCGAGCACGGCCATGGAGATGCGCTCTCCCGCTGTCAGCAGCATGTCGAGTTCGCGGGCCGGAGGCAACGGTGAGACTTCCTGAGCGAGGTCGATGAGGTCGTCTGTCGAATCGCCCATTGCGGAAACGACGACAACGACGTCGTGACCGGCCTTTCGGTATTCGACAATCCGTTTGGCAACGCGCTTGACCCCGTCGGCGTCGGCTACGGAGGATCCGCCGAATTTTTGGACGACTAGGCTCACTTCTCACACTTTCTTCCGGCAGCGCTGTTTACCGTTGATCAGTTTAGAGGACGGCGCTCAGCTGACCTTGGTGCGGCCCTGGAACGCTCTTCCCAATGTGACTTCGTCAGCGTATTCGAGATCACCGCCGACTGGCAGACCAGACGCCAGTTTTGAGACGGTGACGCCGATTGAGGACAGCAGGCGGATGAGGTAGGTGGCTGTTGCTTCGCCTTCGAGGTTGGGGTCGGTGGCGAGAATGCATTCCTGGATGTCGTCGCTTTGGAGTCGGGGCAGGAGTTCGCGGATCCGCAGGTCGTCGGGGCCTACGCCTGACATGGGGTCGATGGCGCCGCCGAGCACGTGGTAGAGCCCGCGGTATTCGCGCGTCCGTTCGAGTGCGACGACGTCTTTGGGCTCTTCGACAACGCAGATGAGGCTGCTGTCGCGGCGCGGGTCGGAGCAGATGGAGCACAGCTGCCCCTCTGCTACGTTTCCGCACTGGTCGCAGAAGCGCACGTGGGTTTTGACGCTGGTCAGGGCGCTGATGAGCGAATCGACGTCTTCGCGCGGCGATTGCATGATGTAGAACGCAAGTCGCTGTGCGGATTTGGGGCCGATGCCGGGAAGTTTGCCGAACTCTTCGACAAGGTCGGCAAGCGCGCCTTCGTAAACACTCATTCGGTGATCTCTTCGAGGACGACTCCGCCCAGCAGCCGCTGGACGACGGGAATGCCGACTTCGGGGGATTCGGACACGTCGAGGTCTTCGTCGACGTTGAAGTCGGGGTAGTCGGATTCGGCGGCTGCACCCCATTCGGCAGCTGTTGGGGTGTGCCCGGTTTCCTGCCAGGCTTCCGCGGTTTCGGGTTGGGCGGACTGAGCGCGGCTGCCGGCCTGCCCCATATTGCCAACATAGGCGTAAGGGTTTTCTCGGTGCTGCGGGGTTGGCTCCTGAACCGCCGAGGTGGGTGGTCCGGCAAAGATGTCTTCGTCGGCATACGCGCCTATGAAGTCGTATTCATCATCTGCCGGGCTTTGCTCATGCGCTGAGTTGTCCGGGCCAGCTGTCTGGTTCTTTTCGCCGGGGACGGGCTGTTCTTCCGGGGCGTCGTCGATGTCCGCTGGCGGCGGCACTACGAGCGCCGGGGCTTCAACGGCTCCCTGCCCCCAGGATGTCCCGGTGTCTTCCGACGGGGCTTCCCAGTTGTCTGCCGAGGCGGAGGCGGGTTCCGGTTGAGCCTCACGTTCGGCGGCGGGGGCTGGCTGCGCTTCTTGTTCCCTGTTGTGGGTTGAGGCAGGTTCGGGTTCGGCCCGGTGTTCGTCATGTTCGACGGCCGGCTGGTCACCCTCCTGGTCGTCGTCTTCGGGGGTTTGCTGCCAGTACTGTTCGCGGTCGGAGACTTCTTGGTCCATGGCCTGTTGGCCGACGACTGCCTGAATCTGTGCTTCTGTTGGTCGGCCGCCGGGGCGGGCTGCGCGGTTTTCATTTCCCCGAGGCGCCTGCGGCTGATGCTGTCGGCTGGGGTTTTCGTGAGTCGCGGGTGCTTGGTAGCCCGAGGCGGGTGTGTCCATGCGCAGGTTGACGTGTTCGCCCACCTGGCCTATGTCGACTTTCACTGTCATTCCGAGGACTTCGCTGACGGCGGCTTCGAGGGCCTGTGTGTTTGATCCGCGCGTGAATGCCCCGACGGCACCCTGGTTGTTGAAGGCCAGCAGCAGGCGGCCGTCCTGCAGGTCCTGGGGCACGGCGTTGCCGGCAAGCACCGCGCGGGCGAGCTTGGCGCTGCGTCCGACCACGTCGAGGATCGCCTGCCAGGAGCGGCGGACGGCATCGATGTCGTGTCCGGCGGGACTTGGCTTCGTTTGGGCTTCGCCGGACTGCGGCTGGCTGGGCTGGTTCCGCTGCGGTTGCGGCTGGCTGGGCTCGCTCGGCCGTGGCTCATTCGCCTTCGTCGATTCCCGCTGGGGTTCAGTGCGCTGTTCAACGTGTGACTGTTCAGCGTGCGGCTGCTCAGCCGCCGGTGGGGCAGGCTGTGGGGCGCTGTTTTCTGCGTTGGCGGTCTTCTGACCTTCCTGCCGCGGTTCGCTCTGCCCCGAGGCGAGTGCCTCTGCTTGCGATGCAACATCGGCAAGATCGTCAAGGTCGTCCCAGGAATCGCTCGAATCGGACTGCGGGCTATGCACTGGCTGCGCGGAGTCTTCTCGCCGCGAAGCAGCGCTGCCCGGCTCAGGCACGCCTGCCTGGGCCCCAGAGCGTACGGCGCTGGCCGCAGGCCCTTCAGTGGCCGACTGTTCTTCCGGCGACTGCGGGGCAGCCTGGCCTGCCGGTGTGGTCGGCATCCCAGCAGCGGCCCCGGAAGCCTGCATGCCGACCCGCCGTTCCATGCGCTCGACGCGCGACAGCACGGAGCTGCGGGTGCCGTCCATTGCGGGCAGCAGGATGCGGGCGCAGATGAGTTCAAGCTGCAGACGCGGCGATGTCGCTCCGGTCATTTCTGACAGACCGGCGTTGAGGAGATCGCCCGCGCGGGACAGTTCCGCAGGCCCGAGTGTCTGCGATTGCTGTACGAGCCGTTCCAAGAGGTCTTCGGGAGCCTGCGGAAGGAACGCCCGAGCGTTCTGCGGGGAGGTGCTGATGACAAGCAGGTCGCGAATGCGCTCCAAGAGGTCTTCGACGAAGCGACGGGGGTCCTGACCGGATTCGATGACCCGATCGACTACGCGATAGACAGCCGCGCCATCGCCCGCCGAGAAAGCATCGACGATGTCTCCCAGCAGAGAATCCGGCGTGTAGCCCAGAAGGGCCGTGGCCTTTCCGTAGTCGATTCCCTCCGGCCCCGATCCGGCGATCAGCTGATCGAGAACAGACAGGGAATCGCGCACAGAACCGCCCCCGGCGCGGACCACCAGCGGCAGAACGCCCTTGCCCACCGGCACGCCTTCCTGCTGGCACAGGTGGTCGAGGTACGAGGTCATGGTGTCCGGCGGGACCAGGCGGAACGGGTAGTGGTGAGTGCGGGAGCGAATGGTCCCGATGACCTTTTCCGGTTCGGTCGTCGCAAAGATGAATTTGACGTGCTCCGGTGGTTCTTCCACCAGTTTGAGCAGCGCGTTGAAGCCCTGGGGTGTGACCATGTGGGCTTCGTCGAGTATGAACACCTTGTAGCGGTCGCGGGCCGGAGCGTAGACAGCACGTTCGCGCAGGTCGCGCGCGTCATCAACACCGGAGTTCGATGCGGCGTCGATTTCCACAACGTCGAGGGAACCCGGACCGCCCGTGGCAAGGTCCCGGCAGCTGGCGCACTCACCGCACGGAGTGGGCGTGGGGCCTTCTGAGCAGTTGAGGCAGCGGGCAAGAATGCGCGCGCTGGTGGTTTTGCCGCAGCCGCGGGGACCGGAGAACAGGTAGGCGTGATTGACGCGCCCGCCGGCCAAAGCGGCTTTGAGCGGGTCGGTCACGTGTTCCTGCCCGATCACCTGGTCGAAGGTGTCGGGGCGATAGCGACGGTACAGAGCTGTTGACACGTCTACAGCCTACTGGGAGGCACTGACAGGAAACCTTGACCAGGCCCCATTCAGATTTTCTCCGACCGCACCTCGACCTGCGCCTGTTCCTGTCGGCCAAGCGCGTAGAGCACGATTTCAGACGGCTTGCCGGAGACGACTTTCGACTTCACGTCGGTTCTGCCGAACGAGAACTCCCCAATACCCGGAGCAATGAACTTCACGGCTGTTTCGGGTCGCCACGGCGGAATGCGCACCATGGTCGGCAGCGCCGACCACAGCTGCTGTTCGAGTTCGGGCAGGATGTTGCGCCTCGACCATCCGGGGCGGGCCCGCCGAACGTCTTCTACGTGCACGAAGAACTCGACGGTGTTGGCGAGGATCTCACCTGGACCCCAGCCGACCGGCGACAGCATTCCGGGGCCTTCTGCGACCATTCCGACGAGCTGCTTCCAGTCGAGTTCGCCGAGTTCGCGACGGCGCTGTTCAGCCCGCTTGTGCAGAAACGGAATCTTGGCTGTCATCTCGGTCGCCTCACCGGCCATGGCGGACGGATAGCGGTCGCGAATGACGATGTGGACGGCAAGATCGCGTGTGCTCCAGCCATCACAGAGAGTAGGGGCATCTGGGCCGACTTCGCGGAGAAGAGCCGCGAGCGCGAGCCTCTCGGAACGAGCGAAATTCGTCATACCTCCCAGCCTAGTCATACTGGGCGGATTTGGATACGCCCCAAGCGCTTAGAGTCCCCGCCCAGAAGCTGATCATCGTCCGGAGACTCGGTCTTTCCACGCGCGGAAGAAATCGGCCACGCGGCTGAGCGACCTGTAGTCCGCAAGTTCATCGGCTCGCGTCGGGCCATCGGTGACGATGACCACCGTTCGCCCCTCTTTGGCTGCCTGGCGCACAAGGCGCAGACCGGACATCACAGCCAAAGACGTCCCCGCCGCTATCAGTCCTGGCGCCGCAGCGGCCGCGGCGGCAGCATCCAAAGACCGTTCCCTGGGCACTGTTTCGCCGAAGAACACCACATCGGGCTTGAGCAGACTGCCGCAGGCAGGGCAGTCGATCATCCGAAAGTCCGCTGTGTCCCGCAGAGGGACATCGCCGTCGGGTGCCATTTCGATCATGTCGAGGGCTTCCCTGTGATTCTGCCGAAAGCTCGTGTTGTTTTCATCGAGTCTGCGTTGCACCCATTCGCGGTCGTAGAGTGCTCGACAGTCCAGGCAGATGACACGGTCAAGACGTCCGTGGAGGTCCAGAACCCCGCGCGAACCGGCCTTTTGATGCAGACCGTCGACGTTCTGTGTGATGAGGGACGCCGGATGCAGTTCTGCCAGCGCCCGGTGCGCTTCGTTGGGCTGGGCATCGCGCATGACGGGCCAGCCCATCCAGGAGCGCGCCCAGTAGTGGGTGTGGTTCTCCCGGGATGTTGTCAGCTGTTGGTATGTCATCGGCTGGCGGTTGACCGACGATGGGCCACGGTAGTCCGGCAGCCCTGAATCCGTGCTGAACCCGGCTCCGGTGAGAACGGCCCAGTCGCGGACAGGCCGGGAGCACACTACGTCGAGGATCTGCTCGTCCGTGTGGCTGGGGTTCGGGCGGGTGATCCCGCGCAGCGGATCGCGAATAACGCTCATGGGGCTCCTTGCGGGCGATACAGTTGCCGTATGGCTACCGTACTCTTGGTTCACCACTCCCCCACCGACACGGTCACACCGCTTGCCGAGGCGGCGCGGGCGGGCATATGCATGCCGGAGTTGGACGGCGTTGAACTCATTGAGCGCCAGGCTCTCGAAGCAACCGTCGAGGATGTTCTTGCGGCTGACGCCTACGTGTTGGGCACCACCGCGAACTTCGGCTATATCTCTGGTGCTCTGAAGCACTTCTTCGACACCGTGTACGACGATGTGCGCGAACCCACGCAGGGCCGCCCGTTCACGTATTGGATTCGCGGCGGCTTCGACACAACCGGTGCTGAAAGGGCAATGGAGCAGATCACGACCGGTTTGGGGTGGAGGCTTGCAGCCCCCGCTGTTGTCTTCACCGGTGATGTCACGGACGAACGCAGGGAGCAGCTGACCGAGGCTGCGGCGACCGTCGCGGCGTCAGTCATGGGCTGAGCATGAGCAGGCAGCGGACTCAGCAAACAAAGCGAAGGGCGGCCGCTTAGGAAGCGGCCGCCCAGCTTATCCGGACATGTCCGGACGAAATCACAAGGTCACTTGTTGAACTTGTCCTTGACTTCGTTCACCTTGTCCTTGGCGTTGTTGATGTCGTCCTGGTGTTCGTCCACCTTGTCCTTGGCGTCATTGAACTTGTCTTTAGCGTCGTTGAACTTATCTCCGAGTCCCATGTGTGGGCTCCTTTCGAATCGACTGCACTTCCAGACTTACGCATTCAACCCCCGTCTGTAAAGCTCAGCGAGTGAACTCCCGCTGGGAAAACCCGGATAAACTGTTCTGCAATGCCGCCCCGAAGAAAGGCTTCTGTGTCCACGAATCCCGCGGAGCGTCCGCAGCTGCGCCAGGAGGATCAGCTGTGGATCACCTCTGAAATCAATCAGCCCAGCTGGAATTTCATCAGCGGCTTCGCTTTTTTCTTCTTCTCGGCAGGTCTTGTCTACACGGTTCTGACTTCACCGCTGTCCGTCCCGGCTAAGACTGTGGCAACCCTGGCTTCGCTGCTGATCGTGGTGCCCGGCATTTACTTCATCAGAATCGGGCTGGCGCGCATCGTTCCGCTGCGCCGACTGCGCAAGGCTGTGGCACCTATTGACCATCTGACTGTTGAGGCCGTCTACGGGCACTCCCCGGATGTTCTCATCGTCGAACTGTCCAACGGACATTCGTATCTCGTCACGGGCCCAGCTGTGAATTTTTTGGCGCACACGAATGTGCTGCACGGATCTCAGCGGCCTGACGATCTGTCTTTTGACTTCTTTGGCACACCTCCCACTGCCGAGGATGTTGCCGCCGCCCCTGTTCGCATGCACATTGCCAACCGTGGTGCCGCTGTCGGCAACGCTGAGTGGTACGGGGCTGCCTGACCCCGGCCCACCCCAAATGACGAGGTGCCGCTCACCTTTGCAGGTGAGCGGCACCTCGTTATCTATGCGGTGATGAACACCGCGGCTGCGTCCAGCCGGTCAGTTCTTGAAGTTGTCGGCGACGTCCTTGATGTCGCCCTTAACCTGGTCGAGCTTGGCCTTGCCCTGGTCGCCCTTGCCTTCGGTTTTGAGTTCGCTGTCATCAGATGCAGCGCCGACAGCCTCCTTGGCACGGCCCTTGAGTTCTTCAGCCTTGCTCTTGATGTCGTCTCCGAGACCCATAGTCTTCTCCTTGTGCTGTCAGCGGCGCCGAGGATACGGCACCTGGTGCTTTCCACCCTTTCGCACAAGCGGTTGGCTTTCAAGCGATGTCGCTGGATGCGGCGGTATGCCAAGGCTTTTCCCAGGCTGTGAACGCAGACCTCACGACGGAGCGATGACCCGGGTCACCCGGCGGTGAGCCGGAAGGTGCGAGTCCACCACCGCTTCGGGCACGAAATATTCGCTTGGGCTGCGTCGTTCACCCAAATGTGGACAACACATCTGATGGAAGGAGCACCATGGCTCTGGCCGATAAGAAGGTTGCATTCCTGCTCACGCGCGGCGTCGAGCAGGTCGAACTCACCAGCCCGCGTGCGGCGCTTGACAAGGCCGGCGCCCAGACATTCATCGTGTCCCCCAGCGAGGGCACTCTGCAGGCTATGGAGGGCGACTGGGAACACGCCGATGTTTTCGATGTCGACGTCCCGGTTGCCGATGCTGATGCCGATGACTACGACATGCTCGTGCTGCCCGGTGGCACGCTCAATGCCGACTCGCTGCGCCTTGATGCCGATGCCAGCGCACTCGTCGAGGCATTCTTCGCAGTCGGCAAGCCCGTCGCTGCGATCTGCCACGCCCCTTGGATCCTCGCCCAGACCGGTCTGGCCAAGGGACGCAGACTGACCTCGTACGAATCGATCAAAGTCGATATGCAGAACGCCGGGGCCACCTGGGAGGACTCCGAACTCGTCATCGACGGCAACCTCATCACCTCTCGCAACCCCGGTGATCTGGAGGTCTTCAACAACGCACTCATCGAGACCCTCTCGAAGTGACGTTCAGCTGCTGACCAGCCTGGCCGGCTGCGGCAGTGACTCCGGTGCCCGGGGCAGCGCCTCTGCTTCCCCGGGCACCGTCGTGTGCTGTACACCGGCGCTTGGCGCCTATCCGGGCACAGTGAGTCAGACAGGCAGACAGAAGTGTGCACCCCGATTCTCTGCCGGTGCTCCGGTGGGCGTATGATACCCCGTATCACCGGCGCTGCGGAACGAAACAGCTGATGATTTCTTGACCTACCTACCGCGCAGGCAGTGCCACCCTCTTCTCATTCACATCTCTTCCAAGGATCTGCAATGCCCGCTGTTGTTTCCCGCCGTTCTGCCGCCGCCTCGACTCGCCGCTCACTGGCTGCCGGGCTTGCCGCGCTCGCTCTCATCTCTGGCTCCGTCTTCGCCGATGTCGCACCCGCTTCGGCTGCAACGAAGTCCTGCTCGGCGAAGATGTCGATCAGCAAACCGCGCCAGTACTCGAACACCTGGGTCAAGGTCTCGAAAGTCGGTTCAAAGGCCAAGGTCGAGACCGTCGCGCACTACAAGACGACGAAGACGAAGAAGCGGGCGACCGCTTCGACTCAAGGCAAGGCGAGCCTGAAGTACTACATCTCGGGCGCGTCTCCGAACCGTGCAGTCAAGATCACCGTTACTGCCAAGAAGGGCAAGAAGACGTGGACGTGCTCCACGTCGTTCAAGCCGCGCCGGAAGTGACCATTGTCGCATGGCGGCAAAAACGTGATCACCTCCTACCCAACGAAGAAGTGCTGATGGGAAAACCGATCAAAGACTCAGACCTGCTGCTTGCGGGGCAGCTCGCAGAGCTCCTCGGCGCCGTCGGCGACATCAGAATCGCCGGGCCGATCATGACGGTGCCGATGCGCGATGCCGAGGGGTCTTTGGTGTTCTTCGAGTTCGATGTCCGCGGCTTGGCGGATGCGGTCGAGGCAAAGTCGTCGTCCGCTGTAGCTGCGATGGGCAACAAGCGCGGAGCGCAACACGCCGCACTGGCGCTTATCGCCAACGGGATCCACGAGGACCATGCCGATGAGTGGGACCTGTCGGAATCCGGTGACGTGGTGTACGAGGCTGACGACGATTATCAGCCGGTGGTCATTGACATGGAGAACTTCCCTCCCCGCAGGTGAGGTTTAGACCGCCCCGTTACCATGTCCGCACAAAAATCTCGGGGCACCGAAAGAACGATGCCTCGAGATTTCTCGAGCGGAGGATAGAGGAATCTCAGCTATAACGCCCTGCCCAGGATAAACGTTTCTAATATTTGTTCTCGCTTTGTCCTACTGGCGTCCTAAAAACGGGTACACCCAGGAGCCGGGCAACGGCACAAGAACTAAGTGAAATCTATGGATACTCACTGGCGAGCCGCCGACGTGCACAGCATGAGATCTTCACGTAAGACTCGAGCCTGGCGAGCGCACTCACTTACTGACGAGAGACCAGTCAGTCGGCGGTGCGGTCTGCCTTTCGTGCCAACTCGCGCAGGAACGCCAGCTCTTCTTCACGCTGCGCGCTCTTCCTACGGGTTGCCTGGACGATCGCACGGACTGCCCACAGAATCCCGGCAATGATCGCCACGATAATAGCGAGAATTACCAGCAAACCGATCAGTTGTCCTAATCCTGGTCGCATTTTCTGACTCCTGTCACCCAAAGCCTTTCAACCCATCCTACGAGAAGCGCACGCCATGGCCTCTGCCACCTTCGGGCCGAACTAGACGGCCCTGTGTTAAATCATTGGCTGCCGGCACTCGCCCTTTTGGGCCCTTTTCACATTCCGCGGAAGTCTCACTGTGAGGCGCTGAGGGCGGGCTGTGCCAGCGGGAGACCTCTCCCCTAACACTTTGGACCCCACCCCTTGCGATACGAGAGGACGGGGGCTTGAGAATTATTGTTACTCGCCAGAGTTTTCCGGATCTTGTGCTGACCGATTAATCGCTTGGGCGAACTGGTCGGCTTTGCGAATGTCCTTGGGTTTGACATCGATCATGCCGAGGAGCTGTTCGTCTTTGGTGACAGTGACATCAACCCGATTAGGGTTCTTCTTTGCGAGCACTCCGGCAACTAGACCGATAGGGCCAAACAGTAACGTCCCTCCGACAACGCGGCCCGCACTTATGTATTTGTCGGCCTTTCGGACGTTGTTACTTCGGCGTGAAGATTCTTCGTGTTGGTGGAGAAGCTGTTTGCCTGATCGCCTCCAATGACTGTGAGTTCGTAGCCTTGGAGGATGTTTCCCATACCGAGCATGGCATTGTGTTTCTTCACTGCCGGGTCAACCTTGAACCAGTCTTTATAGCCCATTGTCGCGCCCTTCGTCCAGGTTGCGGATGATGACACAACATCACTATTTGGGGCTCCCCGTGCGGTTGCGCGGAGTTGGGATGTTTTCTGGGGAGAGCTCGCTGAGGCCGCAGAGACGTTATGAGGTCGGACGGGGGGTGTACCCCTATACCCGGTGGAGTGAATAGCCCCGGTCGGCAGACCCCGTCGTCGTGCCCCGTAACGGCCCCAACGATCTAGGTCGAGGGCAAGTTCGGCGTGGCAGGCGCTATCGGCGATCATAAAGTGCTCCCAGGATGTCGGCTGCCGTTTGGGGATTTTCGGTTGAGCATGCTGACCAGCGCTTTACGGCGGTGGCGCCGGCCTGGCGTAGACTGCCGCCATGCGCCCTGTTGCCCTGACTGCCCGGCTCGTCATCCCTGCGATCTGGCTGGGCCTCATCATCGCCATCGACCTCATCGAGGCGCCGCTGAAGTTCCAGGCTCCCGGAATCACGATCCCGCTGGGGCTGGGGATCGGACGGCTTGTGTTCACTGCGATGAACATCGTCGAAGGCGTGCTCGCACTCATCCTCATCGCAGCCGTCGTCACGACCCGGCAGATCCGCCCGGCCTGGACGCTGCTGGCGACGATCGCCGGGCTGCTGATCGTCAAGGTCACAGTCGTGCGCCCGCTGCTGAATGCGCGCACCGGCGCCGTACTCGCCGGCACTGCAGAGGCGGGCAGTTCGGTACATATCATCTACATCGCCCTCGACGCGGCACTGTTCTGTGTGCTCGCCGCCTTCACCTGGGTGCAGGCCCGGGCGCTCGTCGCACCGACTGCCGCAGCCAGTGCGACGAACACCGTTACCGGGTCAAGGCGGAGATGACGACCGAGACGATCATCGCAAGCACGAGCGAGTTGAATCCGAAGGCAACGACGACATTGGTGCGCACCTGCCTCCAGGCAGCCTTCGTGTTGATCTGCGCCGAGATGGCGGCGGCCATCGTCGAGGCAAGCACTGCCAGGGTGAGGTAGTCGTCAAACTCCTCGGGTGGTTCGCTGTGGAAGCGGATGTGGCGCTTCTCGACGCCGAGCACGTTGAGGTGCATATAGGCGGCGGCGAAGGCGAAGACCATGAACACCCAGGAGGCGGCAACGGCGACGACGCCGAGTGCGAGGTAGAGCAGCGACTGGCGCACCACCTCAGTCTGGGCGAGCACGACGGTCAGGAAGATGGCGAAGGCGGCAGCGGTGACGGCGAAGTTCGTCGCACCACTGAACCCTAAAGCCCGCGCCCACCAGCGACTCTGTAACCGGACTTCTCGACGCACCTGGACGATGAGTGCCGGTCCGCGTAGGGGCTTGTAGCTGCGAATCGTCCACGTGACGTAGATGAGGACGAATAGGTTCCAGAACAGCAGGTAGAAGAGAACGAGGAGCTCAGTCTGCAGCGACCCACCCGTCGAGTCGGGGCGCAGCAGGAGGACCCAGGCCGTTTCAATCAGCAGGGCCAGGAGGAACGCCGCAGCGGTCGAAACGGAATAGCGGACGACATCGGTCGCAGTCTTCAACGGCTTGCCCTCACTCGCATCGCAGGTTGGGTGCTGAGGACAGTGTAGCCAGGCAGGAGGGGTGCACGTCGGGGCTCGGCTGTGAGTTTTTGCCTCCGTATGTGCCCTAATCTGCACATGTTCCAGCTTGGGGATGCAGGACCTACAGCCGGGGAATGATGACCCGACACACCACCAGCCCCACACACAAGAAGTCCCGGGACATCGAGTGAACGATGTCCCGGGACTTCACAACGCGGAGGATAGGGGATTTGAACCCCTGAGGGCTATTAACCCAACACGCGTTCCAGGCGTGCGCACTAGGCCGCTATGCGAATCCTCCGCAAGACAGCATACAGAAGAATGTGCCGAAGGACGAATTGGCCGTAAACCGCAGATGAATACGGCTTTCGCTCCTAACGCTGTCGCGCTCCAAGAACGGCGACCCATCATCGACTCCGCCCCAACAACCGCATGAGGCCCCAGCCGCTCCCGCACACAGACTGCGCCCAGATCCGCTCAAAGCCCGCGCCAGCTCAGCCGCAGGGCCCGGCGTTCGCTTTGTCGACCGGTCATGGCCTATACTCGTTTCGGCCCTTCGCGTGGCAGCATCTTGTGAACTCCCCCAGGACCGGAAGGTAGCAAGGGTAAGCAAGCTCTACTGGGTGCGCGGAGGGCCCTTAACGTTTCCCGCTGCGGTCCATCACTTTTCTATAACTTCACCGCACCGCCCCGATCAGCACTTATAGCGAACGCGCGGCGCTTGTAACCCTTTTGCAATCAAGTTGCAATACCCCAACCAAAGCCGAACGGTACAATCGCGGGAGCCCAAAACCGTGCCTCTGGCAGCAGAGAAACACGGCCCGAACACTGCTTGAACAGCGCTCTAAAACCAGCCTTTCCGAAGGGATACCGCGTGAGATTTCACATTCTGCCCGCGGCCGCAGCGGCAACGTCAGCTCTTCTGCTCATCAGCGGATGCGCGGTTGCTGACGGATCGAGCCCAATCGCCAAAAAAGACGTTCCCGAGCCCACCGTGGAAGTCACCGCAGACGCCCCTGGGAAAAAGCTCGCCCTCAAAGTCACGGACGGTTCGTTCGAAGATGTTCGCCTCGTCGACAACGATGCCGAAGGCGCCCTCGTTGACCTCGGCGAGATCAAGAACGACTCCGCCGATTCAACCGAAAAACCCACCGACGGTTCAACGGAAGAATCAGAATCCGCCGCGGAAAGCCCCACACCGTCGACTGAGTCGACAGCCGATGCACCTGGCGATGCTTCGGAATCCGCCGGTGCAGAAGACGACTCCGACACCCAGAAGACCGAATGGGAATCGTCGTACCTGCTGGCAGGCAATTCGACTTACACGTGGACGGCCTCGGCCATTGACGCCAACGGCGAAGAGCACACGCTGACCGGCACTGTCGACACCGACAAACTCAAGCGCGCAGATATCAACGCCCGCACCGTCATCAGCGACAACCAGAAGGTCGGCGTCGGCGCGCCCATCATTGTGAACTTCGGAAGCATCGTGCCAGAGAAGTTCCGCGCAACTGTGGAAAGCCGTCTGGGTCTGACGTTCAAGGACTCTGACGGCAACGACCGCGACGTGGAGGGCTCCTGGGCGTGGCTTCCTGATGTCGACGGGCTTTCGCGCATCCACTACCGCCCGCGTGAATACTGGCCCGAACACACTGACGTCGACCTGCGGATGAACTTGAAGGACGTTCCCATGGGCGACAATCAGAAAGGCGCCAAAGACGTCGAACTGAAGTTCACCGTCGACCGCAATCAGGTGGTTGAGGGCAACACCAAGACTCACCGCATGGTCGTCAAACGCGGCGGAAAGACCAAGTGGGATTTTCCCGCGTCCTTCGGCCGGTCGGGCGCACGCACTGAAACCCACAACGGCACGCACATTGTGATGTCCAAGCACGACTACTACGTCATGCGCAGCCAGCAGTGGGACTACGAAACTCCCACCAGGCACGCGGTGCGCATCCACAACAACGGCGAATTCATCCACGGTGCGCCCTGGTCGGTCGGTTCGCAGGGATCGGCAAATGTATCGCACGGCTGCGTCAACCTCGCACCGGGCAGCGCTCAGAAGTACTTCAACTCCGCACTCTACGGCGACCCGGTTGAAATCAAGGGTTCGAGCGTTTCGCTGAGCCCCTCCTCGGGCGATGTTGCAGACTGGACCTACAAATGGGACGACTGGACGGCACTCGCTGCCATTCCCGCTGACCAGCGGGAAGCCGCGGAAGAAGCCATGAAGGAAGACGCCACAGCGGACTCACAGTCGGCTGATGCGACCGACTCCCCCGATGAGGAAGCCTCTGCTCCCAGCGAATCAGCTGGCGAAGAGAGCACCGACTGACCTTTTCTGTTCCACCACGCACGAGGCGGGGCCCACCATTTCAGGTGAGCCCCGCCTCGTGCGTGTGGTTCAGGACTGATCCATGAGCCGCGATCTGATGAGGAACCGCAGACCCGTGGGGCTTTCAATGCTGAAGCCGCCGCCCCTGCCGGGCACTGCATCAACCAGCAGGTAGGTGTGTTTCCAGTACTCGAACTGCTCCTTTGACATCCAGAAGCCGATCTCCGCAGACTCTGCGGACACATCGGGCAGAGTGAACGTACCCAGCAGCACGTCCGAGTCACCGGTGAGGAACTCACCTTCCGGATAGCACATGGGAGCAGACCCATCACAGCATCCGCCGGACTGGTGGAACATCAGCTGACCGTGCTGCTGTGTCAGCTTCTGCAGCAGCTCCACCGCCGCCGGGCTCAGCCCCACGCGCGAGCGCTGTTCACCTTCGATCTCAGGCCGCGCTTCCACTTGCGCGGTCACCGAGGTGCTTTCCAGGCCTCCGCTGTTGTCGTCAGCCATTGTCAGAAGAATCCCATGGGGTTTTCGTCGTAGCTGACCAGCAGGTTCTTGGTCTGCTGGTAGTGGTCGAGCATCATGAGGTGGTTCTCCCGGCCGATGCCGGACGACTTGTAGCCGCCGAACGCAGCGTGTGCCGGGTAGTTGTGGTAGTTGTTCACCCACACGCGGCCGGCCTGAATGTCACGACCCGCACGGTAGGCGATGCCGCCGTTGCGCGACCACACGCCAGCCCCCAGGCCGTAGAGCGTGTTGTTGGCCTCCTTGATGACCGAGTCGTAGTCGGTGAACGACGTCAGAGCGAGAACGGGTCCGAAGATCTCCTCCTGGAAGATGCGCATGCTGTTGTCGCCCTTGAAGACGGTCGGCTGGACGTAGAAGCCGTCGGCGAGGTCGCCGTCGAGGTGGTTCTGCTCACCGCCGATGAGCACTTCGGCACCTTCGTCCTTGCCGATCTGCAGGTACGACTTGATCTTTTCAAGCTGATCGTTCGAAGCCTGAGCTCCGATCTGCGTGTCCGTGTCCAGCGGGTTGCCCTGCTTGGTGTTGCGGACGCGCTCAAGACCGAGTTCGACGAAGTCATCGAAGATGCTCTCCTGCACGAATGCTCGCGACGGGCAGGTGCAGACTTCACCCTGGTTGAGGCTGAACATCGCGAAGCCCTCAGCGGCCTTCTGCCGGAAAGCGTCGTCAGTGTCCATGATGTCTTCGAAGAACACGTTGGGGCTCTTGCCGCCCAGTTCCAGGGTGATGGGAATGAGGTTCTGCGATGCGTACTGCATGATGAGCCGACCGGTGGTCGTTTCACCGGTGAACGCGATCTTTGCAATGCGCGGGTTCGACGCCAGCGGCTTGCCCGCTTCTACGCCGAAGCCGTTGACGATGTTGACTACGCCGTCGGGCAGCAGATCGCCGATCAGCTCAATGAGAACCATGATCGAGGCCGGGGTCTGTTCGGCTGGTTTGAGGACCACCGCGTTGCCGGCTGCGAGCGCGGGAGCGAGCTTCCATACCGCCATGAGCAGCGGGAAGTTCCACGGAATGATCTGTCCGACCACACCGAGTGGTTCGTGGAAGTGGTAGGCGACGGTGTTGTCGTCAATCTGCGACAGGCGACCTTCCTGAGCGCGGATTACGCTGGCAAAGTAGCGGAAGTGGTCGATGGCCAGGGGGATGTCCGCGGTCAGCGGTTCGCGGATCGCCTTGCCGTTGTCCCATGTTTCGGCAACGGCGAGCATTTCGAGGTTTTCTTCCATCCGGTCGGCAATCCGCTGGAGGATGAGAGCGCGTTCAGCGGGGCTTGTTTTGCCCCATGCGGGTGCGGCCTTATGCGCGGCGTCGAGTGCCGCCTCGATGTCATCAGCGTCTGACTGCGCGACTTCGCAGAAGACTTTTCCGGTGACTGGGCTGGGGTTTTCGAAGTAGCGTCCGGCTTTCGGCGGCGTCCACTGCCCGCCGATCCAGTTGTCGTAGCGGGGCTTGAAGGTCACCTTGCTGTCAGGTGTGTTGGGGGCTGCGTAAACCGTCACGATTCTCTCCTTTGAGACTTCAGGTGCAGTGCTGCAGGACGTCGGTGTCCTGCACCTAAACTACGCACCCACCGGTGAACAGGCAAGCTGTTTCTGCACCCGGTTCTAACGCACGAGGTGGGGCTCACCAATGCAGGTGAGCCCCACCTCGTGCGTGTGGTTCAGCCGTTGAGCTGCTGGTAGATGTCTTTCGGCACCCGGCCAAGGGTGTAGAACTCTTGATTGGGGCGCATGCCCGAAACCGTGGCCATGCGGTTGGACAAGCCGAAGAACCCGGTGATTGCGGCGATGTCCCACACGTCTTCGGCATCGAAACCGTGTTCGGCCAGGCGCGTGAAGTCGTCGTCGCTGATGTCTGCGGGGTTCGTGCAGACCTTCATGGCGAAGTCGAGCATTGCCGTTTCGCGGGGTTCGAGGTCAGCGTGCTTGTAGTTGACGGCTACTTTGTCTGCAATGTCCGGGCTTTTCTTGAACAGACGCAGGAGTGCCCCGTGGGCAACCACGCAGTACAGGCACCCGTTGGCTGAGGATGTGGCCGTGACGATCATTTCGCGGTCGGCTTTGCTGAGGCTGCCGGTGTCTTTGTCCATGAGCGCGTCGTAGTAGGCGAAGAACGCTCGGAACTCAGCAGGTCGGCGGGCCAGCTTGATGAAGACATTGGGAATGAAGCCGGATTTTTCAGCTTCGTCTTCGATTCGCTGTCGGATGTCGTCGGGAAGGTCTGTCAGAACTGCATCTGGAAATCGCTCAGTCATGTGAGACAGGTTACTTCTTTGCGTCTTGGTGCGGAATGACCACTTTCCTGTAGATGATGAGCAGCGACGCAGCAACAGGGACTGAAGCGACCGCCCCGAGCACTCCGCCGAGGGTTGCACCGGCAATCGCGGCAATGATGACGATCGGCCCCGGAACATCGGTAACGGCCTTCATGATGCGCGGATTGAAGACATAGGCCTCAATCTGCATATACACCAGATAGTAGATCGCGGCGATAAGGGCCAGAGTCGGTGAGCTCATCAGGCACGACAGCACGATGACAATCGATGCCGAAATTGTGCCGACCAGTGGGATGAGCGAACCGAGAAAAGCGATGAACGCCAAAAGAGCGGGCAGCGGGGCGCCGATGATCGTAAGGAAAATCGCCGACAGCACGCCGTTCGTGACGGCGAGCGCCCCCTGACCCAGAATGTAGCGGCCGACAGAGCCGGTGATCTCCTCTGTGACGTCTTTGACGTCCTCGCGCTTGCGCGCGGGCATGAGCCGGTAGAAAGCAGATTTGATGCTGGGCAGCCCTGCCGCGAAGTAGAGGGTGAGGATGATGACGATGATGAGAGTCGTGGTGAACGTCAGCACTCCCGCACCGATCGTCAGAACACCGCCGCCGACATTGGCCAGGTTGGCTGGGTCTGAGAACCAGACGCCGGCACTTTCAAGCCCCTCGTTGAGGTCGATGCCGAAAGGCAGGTTCTCTTCTAGCTTTCCAAACCAGGGCCTGCGAATGATGTCGTCGATGATGTGCGGAACATTGCCGATGAACTGCTGTACCTGCCGCACCACGGGCGGCACGACGATGAGCACAACACCGGCAACGGCTATGACCACGGCCAGCGATGTGATGGTGACAGCCCACCCGCGTTTGATCCCCCGTTTGGTCATAAAGCGGATGACCGGTTCAAGCCCCAGAGCTAGGAACAGTGCGCAGGCAATGCAGACTATGACTCCGGCGAGGTCGTCCACCAGGTGAAAGAGACCGTATGCCAGGCCCGCGCCGAGCATGCCGAGGAACCCTATGACAAAAGGATTCGCGTTCCGATCGTTGATCTTGATTGCGCTCACCCGTTCAGTCTAGAGCCCGGGCGGGCTGAGCTCAGGCCTTCTCGACCGCCAGGCCGAGGGCGATCAGCAGGCTTGAACTGATGAGTTTCGTAAACGGGACGGATAGTTTAGGGGTTTGAAGATAAAGCCGCCCACCAGCAAGGCGAAGAATAACCAGGACGGTGACACCCTGTGGACACGGCACGCCCGCTCTACGTCTACGTAGACGAATCTGGGGACATGGAATTCAGCGCCAAGGGATCTGACTATTTCGTCATGTCGGCGGTGATCACACGCAATCCCGTAGATACTGCCGCGAAAGTGCTCGCTCTGAAATACGAACTCATGCAATACGACATGGAGCGGCCATACTTCCACGCGACAGAAGATTCACCCGGCGTGCGGAAACGAATGTTCGACACGATCGAGTCTCTGCCGCAGTTCACCATCCACTCAATCTGGGCAAACAAACATTACGCCTCACCCCGCGTTCACGATCACGGCAAGTTCTACAGCATCTTTGCAGGTGCTCTCGCAAGGTACATCAGAAAAGCGGCGGATGGCAGGGCCTCATCTGTCGTCATGGTCTACGACGCCGCCATCACAAAGAAGAACCAGAAGGCCTTCCATGCGAAGATGAAGCCGGAACTCAAAGCCGACGGCACGAAGATGCGAATCCATTTCGATTCGATCAAACACGACCCGGTGGGTCAGGTCGCCGACTATGTCGCCTGGTCACATTTTCGCAGCCTAGAACGAGCCGACGACCAATACTGGAAGCGCATTAAAGAACTTCAGAGCGCCGATGTCAGCGACCACAACATTTTCCTCGAACGACACACAAGGTACTGGTGAAAAATGACCCCCCCGGCTATCTATAAAGAAGAACCCGGGGGTCCTTGTCGCCAGGGGGGAACCTTTGCACCCATTATCCACCACAAATACGCGGCCTCGCAACCGCATCGCCTTTGACAGGGTTCGCAGTGCGGCCGTTGATCTTGATTGAAGTCATTCGCCCAGTCTAGAGCCCGGGCGGGCTGAGCTCAGGCCTTTTTCGACCTCGCCAAACCGAGGGCAATGAGCAGGCTTGCGCCCATGAAAGCGCCGGTCATCGCCGCCGGTCCGCATGTTCTTGGCATGAACACCCACGATCCTGGGATCGCAAGCATCGAAATCGTTGGCACCACGGCTAAGCTTGATCTTCAAACAGCCCCGCAACGATGGGTATAGAAGCTGTGAACGACTAGGTTCCTGAGCATTTCCGCAAAGTGCTGAAAGACTGACGGTTCGTCAGCATGAAGGTTTGGACGCGCCTACCTGGTCACTCGCAGATAGCCACAGTAAACCCACCCTCCATATCCACAGCGAAGGCGGCTAGAGTGGATACAACGCGACATCCTGAAGGAGACGGATATGACGAACACAGCACAGGCAACAGCCCGTGGAATCCGTCGCGGAATCTATCTGAGCGCAACAGCAGACACCACACGTCTGAGGCAACTTCGCAAGCAGATCGCGCAGACGAACCACATCGCCACAGCATGGGCGCAGACGGGCCAGACAATGCGCTGGAGCATGGACCAGATCCGCAAAGCCCCCTCTACGAAGTAGCCCACTACCGCTCGGGCCCGTAGTCCGCCAGCACAAGAACTAGCGGACTACGGGCAGGTAGATCCAACCTACCCTGACCGGATTCTGGGTATGTCAGAAATGGCTATGCGGGCGAGCATCAGCCACGAAACACGGCTGGTACACGCCGAGTCCACCTCGACGCTCATCTCATCGATCGCGGCACCCCTGGTTGCTCTTGCGAGTTTGGGCGTGACTCTGTGGTTGGGCATTTCAGGCAAAACAACCGCGGCATTGGCGACAAGCGTCCCGTTTCTTGGGCTGACTATTTCCCAGGTGGTCGTCACCTTTAGTTCACGACGATCGCAAGACTAACGCTGTCAACCACTTTGTTCCTGCCAAAAGCTTGCTTCCGCTTCTGTGATACCGCCAACGACCAACCGGCCGTCGCACACGACACCCAGCTCAGGCCTTTTTCGACCTCGCCAGACCGACGGCGATCAGCACGCTCGCACCCATGAAGGCGCCGGTCATCGCCGTGACGCCCCACCAGCCGAAATCCTGCCAAGCAACTGGCGTGAGGTTGCCTGCAGCTGAAGACCCCATGTAGTAGAACAGCATGTACATGCTGGCGGCCTGAGCGGGAAGACCGAGGCGGGCGGCACCTCGGGAGGGGACCCACGCAGATGCGATCGAGTGGGTGATGAAGAACCCCGAGGCGAGCACCAGCAGTCCGAACACGATGACCGGCAGAGGCGAAGCTGCGAGAATCCCCACCCCCACAAGGGCGGTCAGGGGGCCGAACACGATGACCGCGCGGATCGAATAGCTGTTGGCCAGCCGGGCTGCGCGGGCACCGACAAAACCAGCCACCGGATAGGCCAAGTAGAGCAGTCCGACAACGGCAACCGACAGGCCGTAGGGTGCAGCTTCAAGACGGAAGCCCAGAACATTGAAGGTGCCGACAAAAGCGCCCATGCCGAAGAACGCGAGCACGTACAGGCCCACGAGAACCGGATCCGTGAACACTCGGGCGAAGTCCCGCAGAAGCTGCCGCGGCTGCACCGGGTGGGGCGCAAAACCGCGCGACTGCGGCAACAGCAGCCACGCACCCACAGCACAGGCGGTTGCCGCAAGTGCCGACACGAGCAGAGCGAAATGCGCCGCATCGAGCCCCAGCGGCGCGCCCAGACTCAGCCGTTCGTGCAGGCTGACCACACCAGACGTGACGAGGCGGGCACTCAGACCGCCCAGGGTTGTGCCGAAGATGTAGATCCCCGTGGCGGCCGTTGCGTAGTCAGGGTGGATTTCCTCTTTCAGATACACCGCGGCCGTGGCGGGCAGACCTGCCAGCAGAACTCCCATGACAAAGCGCAGAACAAGGAACGTCGGCCAGTCTGTGACAAATGCGCTCATCAGGCCCAGCGCACTGGAAGACAGCAGCGAGAAGCGAATCAGCGCAACCCTGCCGATCCTTTCGGAAACGGGTGCTGCCGCAATGAGGCCTACAGCCAGCCCCGCTGTTGCCACAGAGACCGAAAGGGCCGAATGTGACGGGGAGATCCGCAGGTCTCGGGTGAAGTAGGGCAAAATAGCTTGCGTGTTGTAAAGCAGCACGAAGGTTGCAAGGCCCGCGACGAGCAGACCGATTTCGATCTTCTTCGTCTGGCGGTGCCCGCGCGGATATCCGTCGAAGCTGCTCACGAAGTTCACGATACTCAGCGCTTGGCTGACATCGGCGGCAGGTAGAGTTCGATGCCCGAGCCTGTTAGAGGAGAAGCACGTGCCCACCACCCCAGAACACACCGACGGCGGGGCTTCCGCTGATTCGCTGCTTGACTGGATCACCCGCCCGGCCTCGCTGACGCTGCCGGACTTCCACCTGTCAGCTGAAGAGCTGCACCGCACGCTGGCGGCTGTTCTGGCCGACTTTCAGCAGGATCTCGAAGCAATTGCGGCCGATGAATCTCCGGCCGACTTCTACAACACGGTCGTCGCTTTGGAAAAGGCCACAGAACCGCTGCGCCGCCTGTCTGCTGTTGCCGGGGTTCTCCAAGGCTCGGCGCACACGGAGGACAACAGCGACGCTTTGGCGGAAATCAATGCGGAGCTGTCGTCGGCTTTTCTCGGCATTCGGCTCAATTCCGTCCTGTTCGACAGGCTTGAAGCGATTGGCGACAGTGCCCTTCTGCCGGAGGATCGTCGTCACCTGCAGCTTCTCCTGTCTGATTTCATTCGGGCGGGTGCCCGTTTGGACGATGACGGCAAGCAGCGCGTCGAAGCGGTCTCTGCTGAGCTGACGCGCTTGGAGAATCGCTTTGCCAATACCGTCCTGGCGGAGACCAACGCTTCGGCTTTTGTGATTGAACGCGGCGGCCCGTACTCACCTGATGGGCTGACTGAGGCTCAGCTGGCCGCCGCCGCTTCTCAGGCCCGGGAGCGCGGTGTTGACGGCTGGGTTCTGCCGTTGGAGTCGACAACCGTGCAGCCGCCGGCTGAAGCGCTTACCCACCCGGAGACCCGTTCGGCGCTGTTTGCCGCATCTGCTGATCGCTGCAGTCGCGGCGGTGAGGGTGATACTCGCGGCCTTGTTGCCGACATCACGGCACTGCGTGCCGCTTTGGCCGGTGTGCTGGGCTACAGTTCGTTCAGCGAGTACGCGATTGAGCAGCAGCAGGCGGGCAGCCCGGAACAGGCGTCGAGTCTGCTCATTTCGCTTCTGGAGCCTGCTGATCAGCAGCTGCGGCGTGAACTGGAAACCATTGAACAGACTGCGCAGCCGCAGAGGCTTGCGGCTGAGGACATTCCTTTCTGGCTGCGTCGCGTGGGCTCTCAGCTGTACGGCATCGACCACAGCGAAATCAGCAAGTACTTTGAGTTCAGCCGGGTTCTGCACGACGGTGTTTTCTATGCCGCGAGCGTGTTGTACGGGCTGAGCTTTGAGAATGTCACCGACCGGTTCGCCGGTCGGCTGTGGGACGAAGCCGTCACGGTGTGGGAGATCTCCGAGGGCGGCAAGATCCTGGGGCTGGTCTGCATTGACCCCTACACGCGTCCCAGCAAGCGCGGCGGGGCATGGATGGCGGAGCTTGTGACAGGTGCGCGTCTGACGGGAGAACAGCCCATCATCACCATGACCATGAACGTGCCCCGCCCCGCTCCGGACGAACCTGCCCTGCTGAGCTTGGATGACGTCAACACCCTGTTTCACGAGTTCGGCCACGTGTGGCACGGACTGTTTGCCGATTCCACCTATCCCAGCCGGGCTGGCACCTCGGTCCCTCGGGACTATGTTGAGTTCCCGTCGCAGCTGAACGAAATGTGGATGCTCCACCCGGATGTTCTGCCGAACTACGCCCGTCACATCACAACGGGCGAGCCGATGCCGGAAGGCCTGGTCGAACAGATCAAGCAGGCGCAGAAGTTCGGGCAGGGCTTCGGCACGGTCGAATACCTGGCGGCGGCTCTGCTTGACCTGTCGTGGCACGGCCTGGAACCGGGCGAACAGGTTGAAGCTGTTCTCGAATTCGAGTCGGAGGTGCTCTCGGCCGCTGGGTTTTCGCCCTCTGTGCAGCCGCGCTACCGTTCGCCGTACTTCATGCACGCGTTCAGCTTCGGCTATGCGGCCGGCTACTACTCCTACCTGTGGTCGGAGCAGCTGGCCGCCTACGCTTCTGAATGGTTTGACCGGCAGGGCGGTCTGACGGCCGCTTCGGGGCAGGCTTTCCGCCGCGCGGTGCTGGCTCCGGGCTTCTCTGTCGACCCGGAGCAGGCCATCACCCAGTTCTTCGGGGAACAGCCCACCGTCGATCCTCTGCTGCGCCGCCGCGGCCTGCCAACACGGGCCAAGACCCAGGCCGAGGCGCCAACTGACTCCCCTGCCCACGTTCCTGCGCCCGCGGGCTCCCCTACCGAGGCTCCACCTCCGACCGACGTCCGCCCAGAAGCACCTCGGGAGGTCTGAAGAGTGCACGAACGCAATCAGCGAGTCCAGGCGGACCTCGACAAAGCCGGGATCACCGGTGAGATCACAATCTTCACCGAGCACCTGCCAACGGCCGCCGATGCGGCTGCTCACCTGGGCATTGAGACAGGTGCGATTGCCAACAGCCTCATCTTCCGGCTTGACGGTGAACCGGTGCTCATCATGACGTCCGGTGCGCACCGGGTGGACACGGGCTTTGTCGAAGAGCAGACCGGCGGGAAGATCAGCCGGGCCAACGCGGACGTGGTGAAGGAGGCCACCGGCCAGGTGATCGGCGGGGTTGCCCCAGCTGGGCACACCAAGCCGATTCGCACCTTTATCGACCGCGCACTCGGGGCGTACCCGACGCTGTGGGCTGCCGCGGGCACCGCGGATTCGATGTTCCCGCTGACCTATCCGGAGCTGCTGCGCCTGACCGGCGGAGAGGAAATCGACGTTGAACGCTGAAACCACCCCGGAGTCCCGCGAACCCCGCCTGGCTTCCACACCGTCCGACCAGACGGCGGGTGCCCGACTGGTTGCCTTTGCGTCCTCCCGGGGGCGCTACTATGCCGTTGTTCTGGCGTTCTTCTGCGTGGCGCTGCTCGTGTCGAACATTTCGGCCACGAAGGTCATCGCGTTCTTCCCCATGGGCGACAGCCCGGACAGCTACTGGATTGTGGCTGACGGCGGAGCTTTTCTGTTCCCGTTCGTGTACATCATGGGCGACGTCATTTCCGAGGTGTATGGATTCGCGGCCGCCCGCAAAGCCGTCATCATGGGCTTCATTACCCAGCTGGGGGCTTCGCTTGTCTTTCTGCTGGTCATCGTCGCCCCGCCGGGGCCCGGCTATGACGGCCAGGAGGCTTTTGAAGCCGTTCTGGGCTTCTATCCGCGGATTGTTGCCGCGTCTCTGGCCGGCTACTGCGTGGGCCAGATGCTCAACGCCTTTGTGCTTGTGCGCATTAAGCGCCGCATGGGCGAGCGCGCCCTGTGGGTGCGCCTGCTGGGTTCGACGGGTGTGGGCGAAGCGGCTGACACCGTCATCTTCTGCACTGTTGCCTTTGCCGGGGTGATTCCCGGTGGTGAGTTCTTCAAGTACGTTCTGTTCGGCTTTGCCTACAAGGTCGCTGTTGAAGTGCTGTTCCTGCCTGTCACGCAGGTGGTCATCCGCTGGTTCAAGAAGCGCGAGGGCACATATTCTGTTGAAACCGATGCCGAGCGCATGGCCGAAGGCGCCCGAGTGTGACCGCTTCATTCCGCCTGGATTCGCCGGGCTCACCGAAATCGCCGAGCCTGTCGCCGTGGGGTCGGGCGCTCGGGGCCGCTGCTGGCTTTGCCGCTGGAGCGGCTGCCGGTTGGCTGTCCAGCTCCGCCTGGATGAACGGGGTGCAGGCCCGCACCCGCCGCAGGTGGTGGCAGCACTTTCACGAGGCGGAGCTCGCTTTCTTCCCCGACGGCTCAATTGGTCCGGTGTCAGGCTGGGGTGGTGAGGTTCGTCCCCTCAGAGTCAATGTTCTGGGTGATTCCGCTGCTGCGGGAGTGGGTGCTTCGAGCGCGGACCGAGGCTATGTGGGCATTGTTCTCAGGCGTTTGGCCGCTGACGCCGGCGTCCCCGTTGTGGTGTGCAATGTCGCCCAGCCCGGTGACTCCTCGTGGCTTCTGATGGAGCAGCAGCTGCCGGAACTCAAGGCGGGGCGCATGTTTGCTCATGCGGATGTCACGATGTGCGTCATCGGCGGCAATGACATCGCCGACCGCACGTTTACAGCTGAGGGCTTCGCCTGGACTGCTGAGCGTCTGTATCCGGCTCTGCCTGGAGGGACTGTCGTATCAACCGTGCCGAGTTTCGGTTTGAGCTTCTATGAGCGCAAGTGCCGGGCAGCCAATGAGCTCATTCGCCGTCTGGCGGCCGAAAACGATCTTGAGCTTGCCGAACTGCACGCCGCAACTGCTTCGCTGTGGTCGCGCAGCACCCTTGGGATTCCGCGTCAGTTCTTCACAATGGAATCTGATGTGTTTCATCCCAACGACCACGGGTACACCGTGTGGGCAGAAGCCGTGTGGCCAGCCGTCAGGCGCGCCTGGCTGCGGGACTATTTGCCGTAGAAGCGGCCCAGGGTTTCTTCTTCGTATTCGTCGAAGGTGCCCTCAGCGATTGCTTCGCGCATTTTCTCCACCAGCCGCACCGTGTAGTGCTCATTGTGGATGGTGCACAGGGTGGAGAACAGCATCTCCTTGGCCTTGAACAGGTGGCGAAGGTATGCGCGCGAATAGTTTTGGCACGTGTAGCACTCGCAGCCGGGCTCAATGGGGTCCCAGTTGCGCTGTGAGGCGGCGTTGTTGACGTTGTACCGGCCGTAGGCGGTGTAGACGGCCCCGTTGCGGGCGACACGCGAAGGCTGAACGCAGTCGAACGTATCTGCTCCGGCACGCACGGCGGTGAACATGTCGTTCGGTTCGGAGATTCCCAGCAGGTGGCGGGGGCGGCCTTCGGGAAGTTCGTCATTGCACCAGCCGACGATCGTGCCGAGGTTCTCCTTTTCCAGCGCCCCGCCGATTCCGTAGCCGTCGAAGTCCATAGCACCCAAGTCGCGGCAGGCTTTGCGCCGCAGATCTTCGTACTGCGCACCCTGAATGACGCCGAAGAGCGCCTGGTAGGGCTTGCCGCCCGGCAGTCCCGCAAAGCCGGGGGTGCTGCGCTGTACGGTGAGCTTCTTGTGCTCTTCAATGCAGCGGATTGCCCACAGGCGTGTCCGCTCTAGGGACTCTTCCTGGTAGGCGCGTGAGTTCATGAGGGTGGTCAGCTCGTCAAAGGCGAACATGATGTCCGCCCCCAGCTGGTGTTGGACCCGCATCGAGATTTCGGGAGTGAAGCGGTGCAGGGAACCGTCCAGGTGAGATTTGAAGTTCACCCCGTCGTCGTCGACAAAGCTCAGCCGCTCTTTGCCTTCGGCTATCGCTCCGTCGTCGAGCCCGGCGTTGTCAGCAGCCGCCTCCATCGAGATGACCTTTTTGAATCCCGAGCCCAGACTCATCACCTGAAAACCGCCGGAGTCGGTGAAGGTCGGCCCGTGCCAGTTCATGAACGCGGCCAGTCCCCCGGCTTCGTCCACCAGGTCCGCCCCCGGCTGCAGGTACAGGTGGTAGGCATTGGCCAGCAGGGCCTGTGCCCCGAGGTCCCGCATTTCCTCGGGCCGCACGGCCTTTACGGTGGCTTTTGTGCCCACCGGGATGAAGGCGGGCGTCTGGATGTTCCCGTGCGGGGTGCGGATCACTCCGGTGCGGCCGTGCACGCTCCCCTGCCCCAGAGAATAGGGACTGCGGGTGCGCGATCCGGGGTCGAGGCGGGACTCGATTGTGAAACCGAAGCCCGCTTCGGGGCGGTCAGGGCTCACTGCGGGTTCTGGGGGAGCAGGTTCTTCAGGGTGCGTGGGCATGGTTCAGGTTTCGCCGAGGAACTCCAGCATCTTGCCCGGGTTCATGATGTTCTGCGGGTCAAGGGCCTTTTTGATTGCCATGTGCATTGCCCGGCTGCCCTCATCGAGTTCGCGGCGCAGCCAGGGGGCCTTGAGTGAGCCCACTCCGTGTTCGCCCGTGATGGTTCCTCCGCAGTCAATGCCTGCCTGCATGATTTCGCCGAAAGCCTCTTCGGCCAGGCGAACCTGCTGGTCATCAAGGGCGTTGAACGTGACGGTCGGGTGCAGATTGCCGTCACCGGCGTGAGCACAGCAGGAGAAGATGAGCTGCGGGTACTTTTCGGCAATAGCATCGAGCCTGGCGAAGATGTCGGGCAGCCGCCCGCGCGGAACGCAGACATCGTCAACCAATTCACCGCCGCCGAGTTCGTGCGCAACCTTCTGCGTGGCGGGCGAAACCGCACGCCGGGCGGCAACCAGCAGTTCGGAATCAGCCGGGTCGTCTGAATAGAAGACGTCATCTGCGCCGACGGCTTTTGCCACCGCCGTGAACCGTTCGAGTTCGGCGGCTGCCGCTTCGGTCGAACCGTCGCCATCAGCCTGGACCAGCAGGATCGCACCGGCGCCATCCGGCAGACCGAAATCGCCGTAGGCGTTGACGAACTCGATGACCTGCCTGTCCATGTACTCCATGAACGAAGGCCGACCTCCGGCGCCCATATAGTCCGTGACAGCGCCTGCCGCAGTGACAGAGCTTGGGAAAATCGCCACCGCGGTCAGCGGAGCCGGAAGTTTCGGCACCAGTTCGAGCGTCACCTCGACAACCACCCCGAGAGTGCCTTCGGCGCCGATGATGAGCGAGTGCAGGTTGTAGCCGGCCACGCCCTTCCGTGTGGGTCGGCCGACAGTGGTGAGTGTTCCGTCGGGCAGCACCACTTTGAGGCTGCGCACGTAGTCGGCGGTCACGCCGTACTTCACACAGCACATACCGCCGGCGTTGGTCGACACATTGCCGCCGATCGACGAGATCGCCACCGAGCCCGGGTCGGGTGGGTAGGACATGTCAAAGCTGTCGAGGTGCCTCTTGAGGTCGCCGTTGATGATGCCGGGCTCAACGGTGCAGGTCTGTTCGACAGTATTGACGTCCAGCACGCGGTTCATCCGCTCAAGGCTGAGCAGAATGCAGCCGTCGACGGCGTTTGCGGCTCCTGCCAGGCCGGTTCGCGCTCCCTGCGGCACGATCGGCACGCCGTGTTCGTGGGCGAAGCGGACCGTGGTCTGCACGTCTTCAACTGTCTGGGCGCGCACGAGCGCCAAGGGCTTGCCCGCATCGCTGAACTGCGCATGATCGCAGCTGTAGGTCTGCAGGACGTCAGGGTCGTCCGTGAAAGCGCGGCCCAGTGTTTCTTTCAGACCGGCGAGATCGGCGGTGCTCATAGCAGGCGGCTTCACTTGCCCAGAAATTCGCGAGTGACGGCGATGAAGCGCTCCATGGCTTCGTCCGGGCCGATGCTCACGCGGATGCCGGTGTGCAGATTGCGCACTGCCAGTCCGTTGGCCATGCACACCTTTTCGAAGTCTGCGGAACGTTCGCCCAGCGGCAGCCACACGTAGTTGGCGTCCGAAGTCGGCACCTCGATGCCCAGTGCCCGCAGCTCTTCTGTCAGTTTGTCGCGCGCGGCGGCGATTTCCTTGGCCCGCACATCGACTTCGGACGATGCGCGCAGGGATGCGAGCGCTGCTGCCTGGCCTATGCTCTGCACCGAAAACGGGGCAATCGACTTGCGCATTTCGAGGATGACGTCCGGGTGGGCGATTCCGTAGCCCACGCGCAGACCGGCAAGACCGTGGGCCTTGGAGAATGTGCGCATGATGATGAGGTTGGGGTAGTCGCCAAGTGCGGCGACGGCGTCGACGGTGTCTTCTGAGGTGATGAACTCCAGGTACGCCTGGTCGAGAACCACCAGCAGGTCCGCTGGTACGCGGTCCATGAACGCACGGAATTCGGCTTCCCCGATTGCCGGTCCGGTGGGGTTGTTCGGACTGCACAGCACGACCAGCGTCGTGTCGTCGTCAATTGCGTCCAGCAGCGCATCGAAGTCGTGGCGACCGTCTGCCGTCAGCGGGATCTGGCGGTTCTCCGCCCCGCTCATAACGCCCACCTGGCGGTACATTTCAAACGACGGCCACGGGTAGACGATGTTCGCACCGGGGCCGGCCGTAATGGCAAAGGCGGCCGACAGGATTTCCGAACCACCTGCCCCGAACACAATGTTCTCGGGTGCAACACCCAGGAAGTCGGCCATGGCGTCGGTCAGTTCGAAAACGCCCGGGTCAGGGTAGATATTGGGATTTTCAGATGCTTTCGCAATGGCTTCGCGCACCTGCGGCAGCGGCTCCATGTGGTGCTCGTTGGCTGACAGTTTGTACGCTGTCATGCCTTCGATCGGGGCGGCGGGTTTGCCGGGAACATATGCCGCGGCATCGCGCACGGCAGGGCGCAGGCGGTACTGAAAAGTCATGGGCTCATCGTACCGCCGCCCCAGGCTCACCCGGGCGGCACCTCGGGCCACAGCCCGGTGCCAAAGACAGCCGAGCCGAACCCGAGAACCAGCGCGGCACCTCGGCCTTTCACTGTGGGGTTAAGTAAAGAAAAGTGTGTCCGCATGCCACCATAACCCCAGACCACACACCACAAATCACCAAAGAATAGCTCCCCGAAAGCTATTACCCACACCATCCCGCACCTCCGGCCACATTTGTGCTAACCGCACACCGGTTGGATTAAAGGATGACCACCAACCGCCCCAGCTGCCCACTATGCGGCAACAACACAAAGAAAAACGGCACCACCAGCAAATCAACCACCCGTTGGCGCTGCACCCACTGCGGACACTCCTTTACCCGCAACACCCAAACCCACAACAAAAATACCGCCACCATGGCTTTGTTCATCCAATGGGCCACCGGCACCCAATCTCTAACCACCTTCGCCGCACACCATGGCGTAACCAGGCAAACCATGCACCACCGATTCCGATGGTGCTGGTGGATCATCCCCACACCCACCATCGACTCATTCCGCATCCATGACCAAATCTTCCTCGACGCGACCTATCTAAAGTCCGGATGCCTCCTGATCGCAGCCAGTAAAACCCACGTCATCAACTGGACCTGGGCCAGACACGAAACCACCGCCGCCTACACCGAACTCCTACGCCCCATTGCCGCACCACTAATCGCAGTCACAGACGGCGGACAAGGTGCCCAATCAGCCATCCACCACTGCTGGCCAACAACACGCATCCAACGCTGCCTCGTCCACGCCCAACGAACAGTCCGCCGCCACACCACCAGCAACCCCCGCACCGATGCCGGCAAAACCCTCTACCGCCTAGCCCTGAAACTCACTCGCATCACCGACCTTGACCAAGCATCCACATGGGTCGCCCACCTGCACGAATTCGACCACACCTACCGGGAATGGATGAACGAGAAAACCACCATCAAAGACCCTGCTACCGGCGCCTACACCAAGGTCTACACCCACCAACGCGTCCGAGCGGCCTATCAATCATTGCTATCTCTGCACCGCAGAGACCTGCTGTTTACCTACCTGCAACCCCCACCAACAACCATCGACCCCGACAACCTTGCAGCAACAACAAACAGCCTCGAAGGTGGCATCAACGCCCCCATAAAAGAACTAGCCCGCAGACACCGCGGACTATCACTACCGCATCAACGCACAGTGATGGATTGGTGGCTGTATCTACATACAGAAGTCCCTGACGATCCGGTCAAGATCGCCAGGGACCAACGATGGGGTCAAGACGCACTTTCCACAGCAACAGACCTGATCACCCACAACACCACAGCCACTACCAATGACATCGGTGCACCAGCAGAATACGACACCGCCATCGACACCAGCTACCAACACAACCTCGGCATCCAAAAAGGCTGGATCAAATAACCGCAACACGCCCGGAAAAGACACACTTTTCTTTACTTAACCCCCGCTGTGCCTCGGGAACATGCCTGCGTCCTCAGAACATGAAAAAGCTCCGAGGCAAGAACCCCGGAGCTTCATCTGGCGGTAGCGGTGGGATTTGAACCCACGGTAGGGGGTTGCCCTACACAACATTTCGAGTGTTGCACCTTCGGCCGCTCGGACACGCTACCGCGGATAACTCTACGGCCTCAGCCGCCACGGCACAAACCGAAGTACTGTCATTCTGGTCACTCCGGTCTGTCGCGCAGCCGCAGATCAGCGAAAAAATCATCCAGCACAGCCCGACATTCATCGGCCCGCACACCAGGATACACCTGGGGAATCGGGTGAGCCGCGCGGTCCCGCGGGAGGTCCCACACGGATCCCACCGCGCCGGTTTTGGGTTCGTGCACACCGAAGACGATCGTGCCTACGCGGGCGTTCATTGCCGCTCCGGCGCACATGGCACACGGTTCAACCGTGACGACGAGGACCGCCCCGTCCAGCCGCCACGTGCCCAGAGTCTGCCCGGCTTGGCGCAGAGCGAGGATTTCGGCGTGGGCGGTCGGATCGGCATCGGCTTCGCGCCGGTTGCAGGCAGCTCCGACCACTTTCCCGTCGACAATGACAACAGCGCCGATCGGCACATCGGATTCGGGGCACTGGTGCGCCTGCTCAAGCGCTACACCCATCCATTCCGCGTGCTGTTCGCGGACTGCCAGCACCATGTCAGCCCACTGCTTTTCCGCCGGCGGCGCCAATGGCTGCACTACCGCAGTCAGGCCCGCGCTCAGGAGCACTACCACCGCCCCCGTGGGCTTTGGGCGCACACATTGAAGTCATGCGTCTATTGTCTCTGCCCGCACCGCGCACACAAAGCAGGACTGCAGCCGCGGTCGGCGCTAGGCTTAAACCATGAAGCTCCACGTGGCGGACCACCCGCTCATTGCCCACAAGCTCACCGTTCTGCGTGACGAGCGCACTGACTCAGCTCGCTTCCGCCAGCTGACCGACGAACTCGTCACACTGCTTGCCTACGAGGCCACGCGCAATGTTCGCGTGCAGCTCAAGCAGATCAACACCCCGGTGTGTGCAACCACCGGCATCCAGATCGCCCAGCCGCGCCCGCTGGTAGTGCCTATCCTGCGCGCCGGCCTCGGCATGCTCGAAGGCATGACCCGCATGCTGCCGACCGCCGAAGTCGGCTTCCTCGGCATGGTCCGCGATGACGACACCCTCGAAGTCGAGGCCTACGCTCAGCGCCTGCCGGTCGACCTCGAAGACCGCCAGGTGTTCGTCATCGACCCCATGTTGGCCACCGGCCACACTCTGGAAATGGCCATTGATTTCCTGCTGGAGCGCGGTGTTTCGCACATCTCTGCCGTCTGCCTTGTGGCCGCCCCGGAGGGCGTCGACTACATCACGCAGCGCTTCGGAACACGGGCTGACATCGATGTGTTCACTGCGGCTCTCGATGAAGGGCTCGACGAAAACAACTACATCGTTCCCGGCCTTGGCGATGCCGGCGACCGCATGTACGGAACAGCCTGACCACTCACCTGAGTCCCGCGGGACTGCAGCTCAACAGCACGAGGCGCCTGGCACCTCGTGCTGTTCTTCTTCTGTCATCTTGACTCCCCTGAATACGGGCAAAACCGCTTATCGAGTCACAAAAACACCTTTTGTTGCGTCATATGTCGTCACAAACGTCCCAAAAGCTGATTTCGGCTTGGTTTTCAGTCAAGCCGTGACAAATAATGACGTCATGTTCTTCCTGCAGCGAATGCCGATGCTCTGCGTTCGCGACCTCACGTGCTGACACGGTCGCGAACGAGTTCTTCAGCAGCATCCACACAGTCCCATCGCTAAGAGAAGAGAAAACCATGGCGCAGCCCGCATCTGCACCCCAGAACATCCACCCCCGCAGCGCAGCAGCAACCCGCAGGCGAGGAGCCCGATTGACCCCGGTAGACCCGCAGTCCGCCCCTCGCACATACGGCCCCGCCGGAGTGCAGGCTCAGCCTGGTTCAGCCCGCGGAATCATCCTCTACATAGGTCTGAGCGAAGAAGAGGCTGCCGCCTCCGGCACCAACCTCACGGAAATCGCCGAGTCGCTGCGGGACTACACGCAGGAACTCGCCCCGTCGTCAGAAACCCAGGCGATCATCGCACTGGCGCCTTCCGGCCCCGAACGCGACCTCGAAGCAGTGCGCGCAGTTGCGACCGGGTCCCCCGCCGCCCGCGGTGCTGCCGCCCGCACGCACGGTCCCGTCCGCTCCCGCATTCCCAGCCGAATTCAGCCGCCCCAGCCCGCCGAAGTCCAGAAGCCCACACCTGGCCTCAAGGTCGACCTTCCGCGGCGCGAAGTGCACATCGACGGCAGGCTGGAAACCGTGACGGTCAAAGAGTTCGACCTTCTGGCAACGCTCGTCAGCAGCGAAGGCCGCACCCTGTCGCGCACCGAGCTTGTGGACAAAGTGTGGGGCGATGACGCTGACCGCCCTGACGAACGCACTGTCGATGTCCACGTGCGCAGGCTCCGCAAGCGCTTGGGTGCCTACTCTTCTGTTGTGCGCACCATCCGCGGCCAGGGATACCGCTTCGATACGCACCCTGATGTCGAAGTCTGGAGAGCATCAGCTCTGCGCTGATCCGCTGGCGCTGCGCTGACGCAATCGGTGTGGGCCCGCGATCCGGTGGATAGAGGAGCAGCCCCGTCCAGCGGATATAGGCGTGCGCTGAGGGACGCCCCAGAAAGCGGTCAGGTTGGACTCGTAGACTGAAGCCCTGATGTCTCGCACGAAGAACCCAGCCAAGGGCGTTATCGTAGCCCTCCTCGGCGCGCTGTTGGCCGCGCTTCTGCTCATCCACGAACTGATTCCGACTACCAACGGCATTGCCCTCGTTGTCGAATCGACGCTGCCCTGGACGTGGGTGCTGCTTGTTCTGCTTCTGCTTTTCGCGTTCATCCGCTTGTCGCCGCTGTCGATCATCGGCGTTCTCATTCCAGCTCTGGTGTGGGGCGTGATGTTCGGCCCCTATCTCAAACCGGCTTCAGATGACCGCAATGCGGACCTTATTGTCGCCACGCACAATGTCGGTGCGCGTCTGCCGCAGCCGACTGCCACGGCGCGCTCCATCATCGACCAGAATCCGGATGTCGTTGTCGTCCAAGAGATCGAATCCCTGTCGGGCAAGATCATCAAAAAGGAACTCGACAAGTCGTTCGAGTACACCCAGGTTGCCGACACGGTCGGCGTGTGGTCGCGCTGGCCGCTGTCGAAGAAGCGGAACATCGACCTTGGTCTGCAGTGGCCGCGGGCTTTCGAAACCACGGTGCAAAGCGATCATGGCGATGTCACGCTCTACGCGGTGCACGTTCCGTCGGTGCGTCCCGGGGTGGAAACTCTGCGCAATTCTGCGCTGCAGAAACTTTCGTCCGCCGTTAAGCAGGAAGACTCCGAACACCTGATTGTGGCTGGCGACTTCAACGCGGTGCAGACTGACCGCTATTTCAAAGACCTCGACGATCAGCTGCTTGACAGCCGCAAGGCCGTCGGCGGCGGCTTCGGCTTCACGTGGCCGGCAAGGTTCCCCGCGGTGCGGCTGGATCACATCATGGTCCGTGGGCTCGATCCGGTCTACGACACCGTCATGGACCGCGGAACCTCCGACCACCGTGCCGTCATCGCAGGGCTGAACTTGACCAAGTAGCGGCTGGCACGTCAGTTCTTGGCGGTGCACTTGCCCGTGGGCACAAGCCCGCGCGTGCCCTCTGCCGCCTTGAGCGTCGGCATGATCTCCTTGAGCGTGAGCGCATAGCCGGTGGAATCGTCATTCTGCGATTTCGCGAAGACCATTCCCGACACTCGACCGTCGGCAGCGATAAGCGGACCTCCGGAATTGCCCGGGCGGACATCCGCGCGCAGCGAATACACCTGGCGGACGGCTTTGTTCTGCCCGTAGATGTCTTTGCCTTCAGCAGTGATCCTTTCGCGGACCCTCGAAGGTGAAATCGTGTACGGGCCGTGTTCCGGGAAGCCGACGACTACGGAGTCAGCCCCTACCTCAAGATCTTTCCCGCGCTGCATAGCCGGGGTTTTGAGACTGGGCACGTAGAGAACAGCGACGTCTGTCTTGGGGTTGAAGCCCACGACCTGCGCGGGAAGAGCCTGCCCCTTACCGGTGACCTGCACTGATATCTGCTGCGCCGCGGCGACAACGTGCGCGTTGGTGGCCACATAGTGGTCGGCATACACCCAACCGGTGCCTTCTGAGGCCGAATTGCACGCCGGTGCTTGAGCGTTGACCTTCACAACCGATTCGGAAGCTTCTTTGCCGACTTCCACCATTTCCGGGTTCGGCGGCCCGACTTCGCGAATCTGCTCTTTCTGCCCGCTGAAGACATCGGGAAACCCGTTGAAGCGAAGGGCGTCGCCCAAAGCACCGAGCGCCTGCGAAGACGGCACGGGTGCCGCCCGGTCAAGTGCTCGCACAATGTTCGACTCTGCAGCCCACTGGTTTGGTTCGATGAGTGAAGTGGTGCGCACCCACCCTGCGGTGACCCACACCAGCAGGCAGAAGATAACAAGGCCGCTGATGGCACCGCCAATGGAGTCAACGAGTTTGCCCGAAACCGAGCGCATTCGCTCTCGCAGCCCCCGACCCAGCGAAGCTCCGATGGTCGCGCCGATCAGACCCAGCACAAAGGGTACGGCGAAAACGCCTGTCGGGCCGATCGCTTCGACGAGTTCGGCAGCGTCGACTGCTTTGAGTCCGGCGAGTGCACCTCGACCGGCGAGCAGTCCGGCCGTGAACCCGAGCAGCGCACCGACGGTGGGGCTGAGACCGCGGATCCACCCCGTTGCCATTGACGACAGCGCAATGATCGCCAGCACTAGGTCAATCATCTGAATCCACCGTGGTAGTGAGGCTGGTAGCTGCGCACGCTGTTCATGCTGTTGATCAGCTGTGTGCGCTGCGTGGTGAAGGCGGTGAGAAGCTTCATTTCGCGTTCTCGTTCCACCTGACCGCCTGCGTGGACATTGATGCGCTGGCGGGCATTTGCCAGGTCGATCGTGGTGCGGACCATCTTCTTGAAAGTGGCTGACGCACCGGGGTATCCGGCGGCCCAGCGTTTGGCCTGTCTGCGCCCTCGCCACGACCCGAAGGTGTCGACTTCAGCAGGTGTCAACCATCCCGCCGCCCGGTATTCGTCGAGCATCGCGCGGTCTTTGCGCACTTCGAGCCAGCGCAGAACGAAGGCCAGGCTGTACCAGATGACGGTGTTGACCAGCGCCAGCGCAACAATGACGAGCAGCGCGAAGACTCCCAGCCCGGAGACGATCCCGGCCATGAAGTTCCAGAGGGCATGCAGGAAGGTTCCCACGGACCAGCCCAGCGGCCATGCCAGAACGGCGGCCCACCACTTCCAGCGGGAGGCCGCGAAGCCGATGGCAATACCTGCCACGGCGGTGAAGAGCGAATGGCTGAGCGGGGACACAATTCCGCGCAGGACAAAGGTGATGGCCAGACCGGCGAACTGTCCTTCGTCAAAGGAAGCCGAAAGATACTGCAGGTTTTCGGTGAAGGCGAAGCCCGCTCCGACGAGCGAACCGTAGATGAAGCCGTCAAGCGGGCCGGTGAAATGACGGCGTGCCGCAATGGCGAAAACCGCGAGGAAAATGCCCTTGGCACCCTCTTCGATGGGCGGAGCGCCCAGGACTGGATACAGAAGCTCGTACAGACCCATGGAGTTGTCAAAGCCGATGAGCACAGATGAAACCGAGAATCCCACCAGCTGCACCACGAGGGTGAAGAGGATCGCCATGACAGCTCCCCACAGCAGAGGCAGCACCAGCCAGACAGGATTTCGCCTCTTCCAGCGATTGAACCACAGAACAACCAGGAAGATGAACGCCATGGGCACCAGCGACAGCAGGACTATGAGGACGCCCAGGCCGTTGAAGGTCAGCGACTGCAGCAGAATGATGATCAGAAGTCCGAAGCCCAACAGCCCTACGGCGAGTGACCCCAGAATAATGCGGACCAGCTCTCCGGTTGAGCCGTCCGGGCGCGAAACCGTCGGGTAGGCAATCCCGGACGCACCGGCCAACTGCCCCGATGGTGCCTGCCTGACGGGCCCCGCGGGACGGGCGTACCACGTGGGGCGGACAGGACCGCCGTGCGGGTAGTGCTGGCCGTAGTTGCTGTTGTAGTGCTGCGTCATAGTCGCCGTTCGTATGGTCTTGCCGAGCGTTTCGCATACATAATTCCACACCCCGATGTCACAGCGGACGTCCTACGCTGTGAAACCGTGACGACAGCTGCTGGTAGATGCTGAAGCCCCCGCTTTTTCCGCGGGGGCTTCGGCGTGCAGGGCTTCGGACTGCGCGGGCTTCAGGCTGTCGCGCTTCAGTCGACCGCGATCTGCAGAGTCCGGTTGGTGTACTCGGAGAGTTCGTCCAGCAGGGTTTCGTCTTCGTGCAGCTTGCGGCCGAAGGACGGAACCATCTTCTCAAGCTTGGGCTTCCAGCCTTCGAACTGGCGCGGGAAGCAGCGTTCGAACAGTTTGATCATGATTGACGGGGCGGTCGATGCTCCGGGCGAAGCACCCAGCAGTGCGGCGACCGAACCGTCTGCCGAGGAAACGGTCTCCGTGCCGAAGCCGAGCATGCCCTTGCCCTGGGCGTCCTTCTTCATGACCTGAACGCGCTGGCCGGCATGGATGAGCTCCCACTGGCTCGGGTCGACTTCCGGGGTGAATTCGCCGAGAGCTTCGAAGCGGTCCTTTTTCGTGGACGCCAACTGGCTCATGAGGTAGGTCACGAGGTCGAAGTTGTCCTTGGCCACGTTGAGCATGACCGGGAGGTTGCCTGCCCGAACCGAGAACGGCAGGTCGAGGAACGAACCGGTCTTGAGGAACTTCGGTGAGAAACCGGCGTAGGGGCCGAACATCAGGTATTCCTTGCCGGAGATCACACGGGTGTCCAGGTGCGGAACCGACATGGGCGGGGCACCGGTTGCTGCCTGGCCATACACCTTGGCGTGGTGGCGGGCCACCAGTTCGGGGTTCGAGCTGCGCAGGAACAGACCGGAGATGGGGAAACCGCCGTAGCCGTTGGCCTCTGGGATCCCGGTTTTCTGCAGCAGCGGAAGCGCGTGGCCGCCCGCGCCGATGAACACGAACTTGGCATCGACGTCGAACGATTCGGCCGCTGCCGTGTTCTTCACCGACACCCGCCAGCCGTTTCCGCTGCGGTTGAGGTCGGTGACTTCGTGGCCGGTGCGGACCTCAACGCCGTTGTCGGCGAGGTTGGCCAGCATCTGGCGGGTGAGCGAACCGAAGTCCACGTCAGTTCCGCTGGTCACGCGCGACAGGCCGTTGATCTGTCCCGGACCGCGGTTTTCGAACATGAGGGGCAGCCATTCAGCCTGCGTGGCCGGGTCGTCGGTGAACTCCATGTCCTTGAACAGGGGATTTTTGACCATGGCTTCGCGGCGAGCGCGAATGTAGTCGCGGCCGGACTCACCGCGGCCGTAGGACACGTGCGGAACCTGGTTGATGAAGGTGCTGGGCTCACCGACAATGCCTTCGTCGACAAGGTAGCTCCAGAACTGGCGTGAGACCTGGAACTGTTCGTTGATGTTGACGGCCTTCGTGATGTCAATGCTGCCGTTCTTGTCAGCCGGCGAATAGTTGAGCTCACACAGGGCGGAGTGGCCGGTGCCCGCGTTGTTCCAGGCGTCAGAGCTTTCGCGAGCAACGTAGTCAATGCGCTCGTAGACGCGGATTGTCCAGTCGGGCTGAAGTTCGTGCAGCAGGGTGCCGAGCGTCGCGCTCATGATGCCCCCGCCGATCAGGACGACGTCAGCGTTTTCCTTGATACTCAAAGTCAGCATCCCCGTTCAGCTGTTCGATAGATAGTCGACTCAAACTCTACTCCTGTGCACACCGTGCTGATTCCCAGGGTCAGGGACACAAGCGGGTTAAAACATCCCGGCGACTTGTGCGCTCACGCCTGTGGAAGAAGCCGTCGCTTTCCACAGCCTTTGCCGACCGTAGAGATCATGCCAGCACCGCCTGTCTGATGGGGGCTATGAACAGACTATTGACAGCGCTGAAGACAAGCGCACTCATTATTCTCAGCGCCATAATGGCGCTCGCGCTCATGGGGCCGGCGGCCGCGAACGATGACTTCCACGGCCCGGGGCTGTGGCACAAAGAGGGGGCGCACAGAACCTTCTACGGCGCCTACCTCACTATCGACGGAAAGCCCTCCTACTGTCTGGATGCGGGACTGCCGTCCCCGCGGCCACACCACTTCAAGGGCGCTGAGCCGACATCGGTGCGAACTCCGCAGACGGCATGGCTGCTTGCCGAATACGCTGAGTCGAAGAACAGCAGCAGGCAGGCCGCCCTATCGGCAATCGTAAAGCTCGACACAGCACTGCCCCACCGACACAGCATGAAGGTCCGCGCGCCTAAAGAGCTCGGCAAGAAGTTCGCGAAGGCGGCAGACATGTTCACCCAGATGCGCAAAGACGCTGCAGACTACGCTGGCCCGTACACACTGACCCTGGAACCTGAACACCGCGACGGAAAGGTGTTCACAACCCCGGTTCTCGCCTCGGCCGCGGGCAAACAGCTGGACTGGCCCGTCGATGTTGTCGTGACCGGCGCGGCCACAAGCCTGCGCAAGCAGGTCCGGTCAGGCACAGAAGTGTCAGTCCCAGCAGCACCCGGGGCTTTGGTCTCGATCGAAGCCACGGCTTCAGGACTGCCGAGCACCGATGTTCTGGTCTACACACCCACTGACGGCAAGCGAGTTCAGAACGTAACAACCGGTGCTCCCGCAGAAGTCACTGCCAAGGCAACGGCCAACACGCAGCTGCCGTTTGCACCACAAGCCAAAACCAGGGCTGACATCGCTGCCGATGGAAGCACGACTGACACGATCACCATCAGCGGGGCACCGCCGAACTCGACGCTGTCGGTGATCGCGCGGGCCTATCATTCGAAATCTGAACCCGTCCAGAAGGCCGAAGCGCAGGGAACGCTGGTCGGCGAACAGGAGCTCACCGCGCGCATCGACGGCGACGGAAGGGCTCAGCTGACAACCGAACCGATGACAAGCCGACCAGGCTGGACCACGTGGACCGTCGAAATCCGTGAAAGCGAAAAGTCAGACGGTTGGGTATCCGACTGGGGCATCCCGGAAGAAACCGTCTATTGGGAACAACCGCAGGACCCGACTGCCCCGCCGGAAAAGCCCACGCCGTCAGGAGAGCCGACACCGTCTGACTTACCAGCACCGGAAGAAACTCCGACGCCTGCGGAAACTCCATCGGTCCCACCGCAGCAGCCAACGCCGGAACCTATACCTGAGTCCACACCGGAAGCCGGAGGCGAGGGAACGCCCACACCACAGCAGCCGAAGCAAACTGAAGCGCTCCCCCGCACTGGTGCGGACTGGCGGGTTGGTGCCGGAATGGGACTGGTCCTGCTGGGAATCGGCGCGGCAGCGCTGGGCTTCACCCGAAAACGAGGCTGACTGCTCAGCGCGTTCAACCCGGACGCACCGCAGTCTTGGGTGAACAGCACGAGGGGTGGACAGCATCAGCTGTCCCCCCCCGGGGCCTAATGTCAGTACCAAATCTCAAGAGCCGAACCTCAAGTGTCGAACATCAGCCCTTGCTGTCTGTTTCCTGGTCAGCCGCCCCCTCGGCAAAGCGGCTGGCAAAGTTGAGATACCAGTCGAGGATCTCGCTGTCGGCAGCAGTTGAGCGATTGACAACATCCGGCGACTGTCCCTGGAAGACCTTCTTCAGCGGCACCTCGAGAAGTTTGCCGGTGCGTGTCATGGGAACACCCGGTGCGGCAATGATTTCGTCGGGCACGTGCCTCGGAGACACCTCGGAGCGGATCGTCTGCACAATCTGGGAGCGCAGCTGCTCATCGAGCTCCACACCCGGAACGGTGACAACAAACAGCGGAAGATAGTAATCGCCATCGCCCAGTTCAGCGCCGATCACCATGGACGCCTGCACGCCCTCGACCCGGTTGACCGCGTTGGTGATGTCCGAAGAGCCCATGCGGATGCCGCCTCGGTTGATGGTCGAATCCGAACGCCCGTGGATCACCCAGCGGTCGTCAGCCGAGCGCGTCACCCAGTCGCCGTGACGCCATACGCCGGGGTACACATCGAAATACGCATCTCTGTACCGGCTGCCGTCGGGGTCGTTCCAGAACTTCACCGGCATCGACGGCATCGGCTTGGTCACCACGAACTCAGCCAGTTCGTCTACAACCGAATTGCCGTGCGCGTCAAAGGCATCGGCTGCGACACCCAGGTACGGTCCCTGCAGCTGGCCCAGCACCACCGGGTTCAGCGGGTTCGATCCGATGAAGGCGGTGCAGATATCAGTTCCACCAGAATCTGAACCCACGCGAATGTTCGGTGCCACGAACTCGTACGTCCACTTCCACGTTGAACCGGGCAGCGGCGAACCCGTCGAGAGGATTGTTCGAAGCGACGACAGATCGTACTCGGCCCTTGGCTTGGCCCCGGCTTTCTCCATCATCTGAAGGATCGCTGCACCGGTGGCGAAATGGTTGGCTTTCTCGCGGCTGACGATCTCGAAATGGCGGGAGGCCGAACCTGCCACGGGGGAACCGTCATAGACGACGATGCCCACACCCGCACCGAGGGAATTGACCAGTATGTTCCACATGATCCACGTGGGCGAAACCGCCGTGTAGGCCAAGAGCCCCGGCTTGAGTTCGCTGTGCAGAACAGTTTTTGCCGCCTCCAGGACAATGCCCCCGTGGCCGTGCACAATGCCCTTCGGCTTGCCGGTTATGCCAGACGAAAAGACAACCCACAGCGGGTGCGAGAACTCCACCCGGGTGAACTCCGGTTTCTGCGGCGCGGCGACGATGTCGGAGAAGACGACGCTTGGCACTCTCAGGTCGACCGGATCAGCAGCGGGAAGCCGATCACCAAGATTGTCGACCAGCACGTGGGTCTGAACACTGGGCATCTGCTCCAGGAGCGAAGCGGCGGATGGGCGCAGATCAATCTGCTTGCCGTTGAACCTGTAGCCGTCCGCGGTCAGCAGAACCTTAGGCTCAAGCTGAACGAACCGGTCCAACACTCCCGCCGAACCGAACTCAGCACCGACAACCGACCAGATCGCGCCAACGGATGCGCTGGCCAACAGGCCGACGACAGCTTGGGGAATGTTCGGGAGCACGGCACAGACAACGTCGCCTTCACCCACCCCGGATGAGCGCAGCCACTGAGCAAGCGCGCCCACCTGCCCCGCAAGCTCCGCCCAACTCAAGGCACGCCTGTCCAGATCCTCGTCCAGGCCGATGAGTGCTTCGTCATCCGGCATGTGGTCAGCCCAGCGCAGCATGTTTTCGGCGTAGTTGATCTGTGCTCCCGCATACCAGCGCGCATGCGGCATAGATCCCACAACGGCGGGGCTGTCTGCGCGATCGCCTATGACGTCGAAGAATTCCCACACCGCATCCCAGAAGTCGCCCAGATTTTCAACCGACCAGGCGTGCAGCGAAGCGAAGTCTCCTACCGGCACGCCTCGTGTCTCAGCCAGCCACTCCTGAAATTCCCGCATTTTCGATGCTGCGACCCGCTCTGGTGAGGGTGTCCACAGAACGTCACCGGTCTGAGCTTGTTCAAAGTTCTCCGCGAGTGCCATAGCTTTCCTTTCTGCCGCGCTTCATGGCGACAGTCTACGAAAAGTGACGCAGGTCTCATCTGCTTTCCTTGGCAGAGTTCACCTTGTCGTTGCCTGTTTGAGCTTCGCGCGCTCTAGTCTGATCTGGACAGTGCGCATCCCTGTGCGCCCACGCCGCTTGTTAGGACTCACATGAAGCGTCAAGCTCTGCTCGCCGGCGCCGTTGCCGTCGGACTCGCCTTCGGTTCCGCAGTGCCCGTTTCGGCCGCACCGGCCGATGCTCACATCTCGGAAATCTCCTACCCGTCGAACGATGCCGACTTCGTTGAGATCGCCGCCCCGGCTGGCACCGACCTGTCCGGTTGGACAGTCGGCTCGGTCACCCGAGGTGGGGCGCTCAACAGCGACGAATCGATTGTCACCCTGCCGAAGGGCACTGTTGTCGGTGAGTCCGGCGTTCACGTTGTCGAACTGCCGCTGACGAACTCCGTCAACACCGGCAAGGCAGCCGATGGCGCTTATGGCGCTTCGGTTTTCGTGGTCAGCGCCGAAGGCAAGCTGATTGACTTCAAGCAGATCGGCGGTGTTGTCGGCGGCACGGGCGTCACGGCTTCCAAGAGCAGCAAACTGCCGGCGGCGGTGCGCGGCCAGCAGGCAGAACCAACAGGAGCAAAGGCATCCGGCAGGGACCAGTCGATTCAGCTGAAGTGCTCATCGTGGAAATCCGGCACCCCCACCCCGGGATCCGCTCCCGATCCCAGCACGTGCGATTCACCAGACAGCCCCGAACCGACTGAAACCAGCTCGCCCGACCCAACAGACCCCTCGGACCCGGAGAATCCGGCCAACCTCCTGCCGATCAACACCATCCAGGGCAATGGTGAGAAGAGCCCGTATGCGGGCAAGACTGTCACCACGACCGGTGTCGTCACAGCTGCGTACCCGACCGGCGGGCTCGGCGGCTACTACATTCAGACCGAGGGCACCGGCGGCGACAACCACGACTTCGCAAAGGGATCACACGGGGTCTTCGTCTATTCAAAAGACACCGTGGGCCAGGTCAAGACCGGCGACAACGTCGAAGTGACCGGCAGCGTCAGCGAGTACTACGGACAGACGCAGATCATTGTCGACGATAGGGGGCTGAAGAAGCTCGATGCTGCGGCTGCTGCTCCGAAGCCGTACGAAGGCGCATTCCCCGAAGACCCTGCCGAACGCGAAGCCCTCGAGGGCATGCTCGTACAGCCCAGCGGCGACATCACGGTCACGGACAACTACTCCACTAACGTCTACGGTGAAATCGGCCTGGCCAACGGAACTGACACTCTGCACCAGCCCACGGATGTGGCACGCCCCGGCTCAGAAGAAGCTCAGCGGATCGATGCTGAGAACAAGCGGAAGGCCTACACCCTTGATGACGGCGGTACCGCGGACTTCTTCAAGACCGCCAAGGACACTCCGCTGCCGTACTTGAGCAACGACAAGCCGGTTCGGGTTGGTGCGAAAGTCACATTCACCAAGCCCACCGTGGTCGGCTACAGCCACGACAAGTACCGCCTGCAGCCCACGGGGTTCCTGCCGGACAACGACGAGCTGACACCCGCCTCGTTTGAAAACACCCGTGCAGGTGTTCCCGATGTCGGCGGTGACATGACGCTCGCAAGCTTCAACGTGCTCAACTACTTCCCCACGACCGGCGACACAGAACCCGGGTGCCGGGCCTACACCGACCGTGAAGGCAACCCCGTCGGCGCCAACCGCTGCAAGCCGCGGGGCGCGTACAACCAGGAGAATTTTGAACGCCAGCAGACGAAGATCGTCGCTGCGATAAACAAGCTCGATGCATCTGTGGTTGCGCTGGAAGAGGTTGAAAGCTCCGACAAGTTCGGCAAGGAGCGCGACTGGGCGCTGTCGCAGCTGGTCAAGGCGCTGAATGCCGCGGCAGGCGAAGACCGGTGGGCTTTTGTCCCCTCCCCACAGACGATTCCTGAAACCGGTGACGATGTCATCCGCACCGCGTTCATCTATCAGAGGGCCGAAGCCAAGCCCGTCGGCGATTCGGCAATCCTGGACAGTCCGGCGTTCCACAACGCTCGCGCTCCCCTGGCGCAGAAGTTCCAGGCCGTCGGCGTCAAGAATCCGGGGGCTTCAGAGTTCATTGCGGTTATGAACCACTTCAAGTCGAAGGGATCCGGCAAGGGTCCGGGCAATGAGGACACCGGTGATGGTCAGGGCAACTCGAATGCTGACCGCGTGGCGCAGGCTAAGGCCGTTGATGCCTTTGCGGAGGAACAGAAGAAGTCCATGGGCACCAAGCGCGTGTTCATTCTGGGTGATCTGAACTCATACACGAAAGAAGACCCGATGCAGGTCTTCTACGATGCCGGATACACCGAGGTGGGCGATCACTTCGGCGCCACACCCACCTACCTTTTCGGTGGGCTGACCGGCAGCTTGGACCACGTGCTCGCCTCGAAAGAAGCGATGGGGACGACAACACGGGCCCAGTCGGCTGTCCCGGCTGCACCGGCAGGTGCCGTGACTGGTGCGGCCACGTGGAACATCAACTCGGTTGAGTCAATTGCGCTGGAATACAGCCGCCACAACTACAACGTGACCAACCTGTACCAGCCGGATGAGTTCCGCTCCTCGGACCACGATCCGCTCATAGTGGGCATCAGCACAGGTGAAACGCCGGCTGACGAACCCAGCCAGGAACCATCGGAAGAGCCCAGTGATCAGCCCTCCGAGGACCCCAGCGAGCAACCTTCCGACGAACCCGGCCAGGAACCATCGGAAGAGCCAAGCGATAAACCCACTGCAGGCGGATCGGCTGCACCGTCCGAGGCGCCCGCTGATGACGGCGCCGATTCCTCACCTGTCGCTGAAGCTGAGGACAACGACGGTGCTCCAGGTTCAAGTGGTTCCGATTCGCAGGCCTCCGCTGCCGGAGACACCGGCAGCCCTTCTTCCGGGGGTCCGGGATCGGCGATGCCGCGGACTGGTACGGAGCTCACCGCGCTTGGTGTTGGTCTGGCGCTGCTGGCGGCCGGAGCAGCAACTGTGCTGATCAGCCGTAGGCGGTCACAGGCACAGCGCTGACAATCGGGTCACTGCCGGAACTTCGGCGGGATGTACTGCTCTTCCAGGGGGATCTTCCGCCCGGTGGGAGTCTCGACAGGTGCTTGTGAAGGCTCCCGGACCATCCACCTGACAACACCAGCCCCGCTCATCACGTTCTTAGTCGCAAGGCAGGCACCGGCTTTCGGGATGAACTCTACGTATTCAGACATATTCTCTCCCTTTGTCCTCACTCACAGAGGCTTGCCGTTTGACCTTGCGGTGTGAGGGTCGACTGTTTGGTCAGTGGGGCAGCTGTGTGATGCCGTGGCGCTGGTAGACGGTGTGGAACTGTGCGCCGATCTGTTCGGAGTCGGTTCCTGTTCTTGCAAAGAGGATGGTGCCGTCTGTTGCGGCGAAGCTGAGCAGATCGGTGCCTTCGAGGTTGAGCTGTTCGGGTTCCAGTGGCAGCCATACTGCGTGTCCGACCGGGGTGTCCCAGGGGTCTTGCGGGTTGGTGAAGGCTGTGTGTGCGCTGGTGAGCACGACAGTGGCTACGGGTCCGAAGGCGTAGACCATCATCTGCATCAGGGTGTGCAGCGGAGTTGATTCGAGCACGTTGTTGCTTCCGGTGATCAGCCGCAAAGACACCTGGTTTAAGGGACTGTTCTCACCGACGATGGGGGCGGCTGTGATCATCAGCATTGCTTCAGCACCGAGGGTGGAAGACACGAGTGCTGGTGCCAGTCCGTGTTCGAAGCACGGGCCGAAAGCGTCTTCCGGGGCCCGCAGCAGCAGTCGCGCATTGGCCTGGGCGTCTTTCCCCCAGGTGCCTCCGGTGACTGAAACCCATGGCTCGCTGCCGAAGACACGGCGAATCTCGCTGATGAAGGTCTCAACTGCCGAGGTGATCTCGGCAAGGTCGGGCAAGGGGCGGTTGAAGATCGCCCGAATTGTCACATCAGTGCCTTGGGGGTTCATGCTAGTGCTCCTGGCTGGGTGGTGGTGTTGGGGGTGAGGATGATGTTGATGCGTGTGGCCAGTCCGTGTTGTGCCAGAAGGTTGCGGATGGCGGTAGCACCGGCAACGGTGCTGATGTGCCACTCGATGGCTGATGTTGGGGGTACGGATTCGGCCTGCCAGGAAGCGAGGCTGACGAGGTCGGCCATGATTGCCAGCACGGGTGGTTCCCAGGGTTCGCGCCAGAGCTGTTCGTGATCGTCAAAGGCCATCAGGAACACTTCACGTGTGTCGTTATCGCGCAGCGTACGTCCGTGGAATCGCACAGGGATGACATGATCACCTACCTCATAGGCTCGCGTCCACGTCGGCAGCTGGCCCTCATCATTTGGCCGCAGACCCGTAATCTGCTGTCGATACACAAACTGGGCCCTACCCGAATCCCCCACACCAGAACCAGAACCATCAGATGCTGGTTCGACTGGTGGTGGGCCCGTGGGTGTTGGCTCGGCTGGGGGTGGGGTTTCTGTCACTTCGTCACTTTCTTCTTCGTCGGACCATTCAGGTGCAATGATGCGTACCTGGTCGGGTACTGGCAGGTAGTCGGGAACGTCCATGTTCTGGACGGTGTCGCGCGGTATTTCATCCAGCCCGCTGCGTTCAACGACGGCTTTCCAGGCATCAACAACCTGCTGACTGGTCCAATCAGCAGGACAGGAATACACCGTACCGCTGCCCATACGCTGAGAGGTCATTCCATCAGCAAGCCATGAAAACTCACCAACCACATCATTAAGCCAGATCCGATAACCAGGCCGGATATGCCAACTGAGCCGATGCCACATCAACAGCTCATTAAGGGTGACCATCTCCACATACAGAGGATCAAAGGCAAGGACGAACCCCTCAAAAAGACTCTCACTCAAAGCCTTCGTACGCTCCGGCGACAACCGCTCAACAGAGGCCGAAACCTTATGCAACGGTATCCTGCGGCCTACCGACGGCGCGCCGATCGACAGACTAACCCTAACTGGCTCTTCGTACCCCGTAATCAAAGGACCCGGGTCGGCGTATCCCCACGCGGTTGTCGGTCTGCCGTGGTCATCCACGACAGGCAGTTCTTCAAACAAACGCTGCAGTTCCGCACGCGAGCCATCCCAGGGAACATTCAGCAGACTCGAACCCAAAGAGGCATCACGAGCTTGCACAAACCCCAATAACGCCATCACCCGATCAGCAGCCCACCCAGGACTCTCACCAGGCCGAGCCCAAAACGCACGAACAAAACAATCCTGCCGCGACCACATGGTCTCAGCCATCACACACCCCTCCTAGGCGTATAAACAATTTTGATCTCCGGATAATCTTTCCCAAGAAGATTTCGGAGCGCTGTGGCACCCTTTTGAGTCGAGCAGTGCCACTCCAAAGTCGCACCGTCTGGAAGCGCATCCACCTGCCGTTTTGCCTGCTTTTCAAGGTTCTCAGCCATACTTTCAGCGACTGTGCCTCTAGGGTCGTTGTACAGCACCTCGTAGCCGTCTTTTGCTTCGAGGAAGACTTCTTGGCCGTTTCGTTCGGTGCGCCCGTCAAATGACACTGTGGATCCGTCATCCATATTGACGGTGTATTCGACCAGCCTGCCGTCCCCGGGTGAGGTGTGCCCGGTGATCTGTTCCTGGTATTTCATCCAGTCTTTTTCTTCAACGCTGCGGTTCTTGTATTCGTAGCCGTCGGTTTTTGTTGCCCGATCGAACGTTTCCGGCGGGGTCCGTGGAGGGTGGTCCCCTGGAAGTGTGACATCGCCAGATGCATATTCCTTGGCTTTTGCAACATCCAAAGGAACTGGATCTTCTAAGGGCTCATTACCAGCACCCCAGCCGGCCCCTTTGTTCCGTCCCACCCACAGAGATCCACAATGATATAAAGGCCATCACCGCGGCAAGGGGTATTACGCCGCCCGACTGCATTGTTCGCAGCCCACAATGTTCAGGCCGAGAGGCTCATCAGTCATAACAGATCGTGTTACCGATCAACACTGCGGCAGCGCACGTGCACTGAACTCGGAATCACTCCAAAATGGACACCACCATGCTGGCCTCTCTCTGCGCGCAGAGAGAGGCCAGCCACCAATCACGCGATTAACTAACCTCCCCGATCAGTACGCCTAGTCGCCTGGTTCAGCAGATCGGTGGTGTGGTCATTAGCGGAATTGTGGTGGGATGTACTGCTCTTCTAGG
>NZ_KV823284.1:0-726 GCF_001815905.1 Brevibacterium sp. HMSC07C04
CGGCACCGGAATCACCGAGTGCTGGTCCAAGCCATGAACCCGCGGATGAGGCTGGTGAGTCTGCCTCGGATAGGCCGTCTGGTCAGCCTAAGGAGGATGCTTCAGAGGCTGAGTCTCAGAAGGGCAAGTCTTCTGAGAAGTCTGGTCAGAAGGATGCTGCGAAGGCTGCGAAGCCGGATGAGCATTATCCGGAGCTTGCCAAAAAGCTGTTTAAGAAGGGCGAGGGCCGTTATGAGATTCCTGCTCCGAAGCCTGGTGGTAAGTCTGCCGGTAAGGTTCCTGCTGGTTTGGAGGCGTATTACAGTCAGAAGATTGACTGGTCTGCCAAGAACTGTGAAGCCCTCGGTGAAGCAGAATCGGCTGACATGGTTGACATGCTCGGGCGTGCTCCTGAGTGCGGTTACATGATTGCGCCGATTGATGCGAAGAACCCAGACAAGGGCAACATCGCTATCGCGGTCAAGCGCGTCAAGGCTGGAAAGCTGAAGGACGATGGTGATGGCGGCGTGAAGTTCACGCCGAATAAAAAGCCGCAAGGGTCTATCCTGTTGAACCCCGGCGGTCCCGGTGGGGCGGGCTTAGGCCTGGCGGACTTGCAGGCCAATGCCCAGCGAGAACTTGCCGAGAACTTCGACATGGTGGGTTTTGATCCCCGTGGTGTGGGTGCTTCTATGCCGTTTTCGGAGTGTCAGTCGGATAAGGAGCGGGATGCTTCGCGTGCTTTGA
>NZ_KV823284.1:863-6879 GCF_001815905.1 Brevibacterium sp. HMSC07C04
CTCAGGCGTGTTTTGACAACACCGGGAAGCTGTTCGGTCTTGATGCTGAAGGTCGGAAAGATCTGATTAAGCACCTGGGTACCTGGGATGCTGTTGGCGATATGGACATGCTGCGTTCTGTTGTCGGTGATAAGAAGCTGAACTACGTCGGCTGGTCCTATGGAACATCGTTGGGGTACCGCTATGCCCAGAAGTTTGGCGACAATGTCGGCAAGCTGGTCTTCGACGGTGTTGTCGACCCAGGTGATGCTGAGGACGCCAAAGCTCTGAAGGAAGTCAATGAACGCTCAGACCGCTTTGCAGATCTCGAAGACCCGGCGGCAGCACCTGTCCGATCAGACAAAGCCAGCAAAGACAAGGCCGAAACGTCCGTATCTGGCGGGGGCAAAGCCAGCGGAAAACCTGACCTTGATGGTCTGACGTTTGATCAGAAAAATGCCGTTAATCAGGGTGCTGGTTTTCAGAACACCTTTGAGGAGTTCGCCAAGGACTGTGTTGAAAATGGGCGCAAAGGCAAAACCTACGAGGACCTGTGGCCAAACTTGGGCAATACTCCTAATGCAAAGAAAACCTTTACGTGTGCTTTGGGTGATAGTGACGATGTCAAGGTGCTCAGTGAGAACAATGCCAAGCTTCTGCAGAAGCTTGAAACAGCCGATGGCGGCAAAGGCATGCTCGGCGGACCGGACGACGGTGACCGTCGTGTGACCTTTTCGGTTGGACGCAAGGGTGTGAAACGGGCGCTGTACGATGACAATTTCTGGCCTGACCTGAACTATGCGCTGAATGAGCTCAAAGAAGGCAAGTCCGCCGGTAGGCTTTTGTATCTCGCTGACATTTATGACGGCTGGGAAGACGGTCACTACGACGAGAAGGCCGCTGCGTTTACGAACATTCGGTGTACGGATTCTAATAGGGCTGATGAGCCGATGGATGCGGCGAAGCTTGCCCAGGCGCGTAAATATGCCGAAGCGTATGATGCTGTTGCGCCGTTCCAGCGGGCGAGTGTTTCACCTGGCCGTTATGACGTGTGTGATTTTTGGAAGTTCAAGGGCACGTTGCCGAAGCCGCAGAAGTTGTCGAAGGTGCCGAATATTCTGGTGATTTCGACGACTCACGACCCTGCGACGCCGTATGGCAATGGTCCGAAGGTCGCCGAGATGATTGACGGTTCACTGCTGAGCGTAGCCGGGGTTGCCCACGGCGCCTATGGTGGGGTCGAGTGTGTCAACACCACGGTCAACGCTTTCTTCAATAGGGGTCGTGTGCCGCGTGATGGTGAGTTTGGTGAGAAGTTGAAGAAGCCGGATTCTGCGAAGGATCATCGTGGTAAGACTGTGACGTTGTCGAAGCGGTGCAAGATGCAGACGTTCCGTGCTGATGGTTTTGCTTTGTCGGCTTCGAAGGCTCATGTGGGTCAGGATGTGCGGTTTAGTGTTTCGCGTCTTGATCCGAAGGCTGAGTATGTTCTGACGGTTGGTAAGAAGCGTCAGAAGTTTAGGACTGATGGCAGTGGTAATCATTCTGGTGTGTTTACTGTGCCGAAGGGTCTGAAGGCTGGTTCGACTGTTGAGGTTGCGGTTGTGAACGGGCAGGGTTCGACTGTGAAGAGTGCTGGGCTGAAGATCGTGGCTGAGGGCTCGTCGGACAAGAACTCACCGGCAGCCGGAGGTTCGGCTGATAGTGCTGCGGCATCTGGTGGTGATTCCACCGGTGCCAGTGCGGACAGTGGCAGCGCGCATGGTTCGGCTTCTTCTGATGAGGCCAAGAGCGGTGATAGTCCGCTGCCGCGTACGGGAGCGAGCATCGCAGGAATCCTGGTGATTGCTGCTGCTCTGCTTGCAGCCGGTTTGGCGGCGGCAGTCTACAGCCGTCGCAAAGCTCGAAGCTGAACGACAGTGACTTATCCAAACTGAATTGAGCACAAAGCGCTCGTGGGCCCTGCTGTCAGGGATCTGCGAGCGCTTTGCGCTTCTGATCTACCTGGTGAAACTCACTGAGGTTCCGCCCGTTGTCCAGTACTCGTACCTTTCCTGGACGGTGCTGGTTTCGGGCCGATGAAGAGCGTCATGGTCGCTTCGGTCAGCTCGTCTGCGCTCAGGTGCAGCGCGTCAACGTCGATGTCGGTGCGGCCGGTGAGCACGGGATTGCGCATGAGCAGACCGCCGCTGCAGTCGCTGCCAGGCTTGCTCTGCGTGTGTCCAACCACGGCGTATACGTGATTGGCCGTGATCCGCACTTGCCTGCCGTTGTGCTCATCAGCCAGGGTGAAGCTGCGGCGCCGCGGCAGGGTCGCCGCGACAACGGGCCGTCCGCTGTCAAGAGCGTGCGCAGCTGCGCGAAGCGCTGCGCGGGCAAAGCCGGGCAGCGCCGGGATGGCCACACCGGGTGAGCCGAAGAGAAACTGAAAGCCCTTGAACGGCAGATGACCTTCGAGCCGTGAGCCGAGTACAGTCTGCGCCGCGGCTTCTATGAGGGTCGCGCTGTTGACCGTGCCATCACGAGACCCGCTGCGATCATGTGCGTGCGCGGGAATGTTTGTGGTGACGGGAGCTGACCCGACATCAACGACCGCGAGAGTGCCGGTGCTGTGCAGGATCAGGCGGTCGCAGAATCCGGAAACTGTGACCTCGCCGGCGATGAGCGGTGCCATGAGCCAGCACGTGCCCAGGGGACCCTGCCGAACATCTGCGCACTGCGTCACACTGGCTGGAAAGTCAAGCATATTCGCTGTAGGATAGACAACCGGCTTGTGGGCTGTCGGCATTTCGTCTCCCATAACGCGCTTACTGCAGTTCAGAATAACGCCGGACCCAGTCCGGAGTCTGTTCGGCATTGAGCGCGAGAAACCGAAACGTCGCATCTACGGGCCGTACGGATAAGACACTCAATCCGCGGGATTCCGCGGGGAGCAGGGGTAAACGAACGATATGGCCAAAAAAGAAGGGGTCATTGAGATCGAAGGTACGGTCGTCGAGGCTCTGCCCAACGCGATGTTTCGCGTTGAGCTGACCAACGGCCACCTTGTGCTTGCGCACATCTCCGGAAAGATGCGTCAGCACTACATCCGCATCCTTCCCGAAGACCGTGTTGTAGTGGAGCTGTCTCCCTACGACCTTTCTCGTGGACGGATTGTCTACCGCTACAAGTAAGGATCTTTTGACACTCACCGCAACCACCCCTTGGGCTGGACCCGAGGGGCTTTGTGGTGACAAGAAGGAATAGCGATGAAAGTTAAGCCAAGCGTCAAAAAGATCTGCGACAGCTGCAAGGTCATCCGCCGCAACTCGGTGGTCATGGTGATCTGCTCGAACCCGCGTCACAAGCAGCGCCAGGGCTGATCAGCTAACGCAGATCGATGGGTTCGCTTCCCCTATGGGCAGGCGAGTCCACACCCAAGCAGGCATCGCCCCCTCGCAGCAGGACACCCTGCACAGCGAGGACGACACCCCCGGTTCGAGGGCCGGGGACCGGGTCTGGAGAAGACAACCGGACATGCCTGAGCAAGCACCTTCGAATATCTACATGGAGAAAACACATGGCACGTTTAGCCGGAGTTGACCTCCCGCGCGAAAAGCGCGTGGAAGTCGCCCTGACATACATTTTTGGTGTGGGCCGCACTCGTGCGAGCCAGACCCTCACGGAAACCGGCATCAACCCGGACATCCGCGTCAAAGACCTCACCGATGACCAGCTCGTGCAGCTGCGCGACTACATCGAAGGCACCTTCAAGGTTGAAGGCGATCTGCGCCGCGAGGTTGCAGCCGACATCCGCCGCAAGGTTGAGATCGGAAGCTACCAGGGTGTCCGTCACCGCCGCGGCCTGCCCGTCCGCGGTCAGCGCACCAAGACCAACGCGCGTACGCGCAAGGGTCCCAAGCGCACCGTTGCAGGCAAGAAGAAGTAAGCGTTCGAGTAGGAGATACAGATGCCACCCAAGTCACGAGCTGCTGCTCGCAAGCCCCGTCGCCGCGATAGGAAGAACCTGGTCAACGGCCAGGCTCACATCAAGTCGACGTTCAACAACACCATCGTTTCCATCACGGACCCCACCGGCGCCGTGATCTCCTGGGCTTCTTCTGGTGAAGTCGGATTCAAGGGTTCGCGCAAGTCGACCCCGTACGCAGCTCAGATGGCTGCTGAGTCTGCAGCCCGCCGCGCACAGGAACACGGCCTGAAGAAGGTCGACGTCTTCGTCAAGGGCCCCGGCTCCGGTCGCGAAACCGCTATCCGCTCGCTGCAGGCCACCGGTCTGGAGCTGGGCACCATTCAGGACGTCACACCACACCCGCACAACGGCTGCCGTCCGCCCAAACGCCGCCGCGGCTGAGTCTGCACAGCGTAACGAGTCCAGAACTCTTTAAGCGCGAACGTCATATAGCGGATGTTCGCTGAAAGGAAGCCCACGTGCTCATTGCACAGCGTCCCACGCTCACAGAAGAGGTTGTCTCCGATCTGCGCTCCCGGTTCGTCATCGAACCCCTGGAGCCCGGCTTCGGCTACACCCTCGGCAACTCGCTGCGTCGTACCCTTCTGTCCTCCATTCCCGGTGCCGCCGTCACCAGCATCCGCATTGACGGTGTGCTGCACGAGTTCACCACGGTTCCCGGAGTCAAGGAAGACGTCACCGAGTTCATCCTCAACCTGAAGTCGCTTGTCGTCTCCTCGGAATTCGACGAACCCGTCGTCGCATACCTGCGCAAGCAGGGTCCGGGCGATGTCACTGCCGCTGACATCAGCGCACCGGCCGGTGTTGAGATCCACAACCCGGACCTCTTCATCGCCACGCTCAACGACGAAGGCTCGCTGGACATGGAGCTGACGATCGAACGCGGTCGCGGCTACGTTTCGGCAGCTCAGAACAAAAACGCAGATGCTGAAATCGGCCGTATCCCGGTCGACTCCATCTACTCGCCCGTTCTGCGTGTGACCTACAAGGTCGAAGCAACCCGTGTCGAACAGCGCACGGACTTCGACCGCCTGGTGGTCGACGTTGAAACCAAGCCTTCGATTTCGCCGCGCGACGCACTGGCCTCGGCCGGTACGACGCTCGTCGAGCTCTTCGGCCTGGCCCGTGAACTCAACGTGGAATCAGAAGGCATCGAGATCGGTCCTTCGCCGGTTGATGCAGCTATGGCTGCCGACCTCGCGCTGGCCATTGAGAGCCTCGACCTCACGGTTCGCTCCTACAACTGCCTGAAGCGCGAAGGCATCCACACCGTCGGCGAGCTCGTCAGCCGCAGCGAAGCCGACCTGATGGATATCCGCAACTTCGGTTCGAAGTCGATCGAAGAAGTCAAGCAGAAGCTCGACGAGCTCGGCCTGAGCCTCAAGGACAGCGCCGCCTCCCTTTCCGAGCCCGCTGACGATGCTTCGTTCGTCGAGGACGAACAGTTCTAAGAATTTCCAAGGAGAAAACCCATGCCTACGCCTACCAAGGGCAACCGCCTCGGCGGTTCCCCGGCGCACGAGCGGGCAATGCTGAACAACCTTGCAGCCCAGCTCTTCGAAAACAAGTCGGTGAAGACCACCGAAACCAAGGCAAAGCGCCTGCGCCCGCACGCTGAGCGCCTCATCACCTTCGCCAAGAAGGGTGACCTCGCTTCGCGTCGCCGCGTTCTGCGTTCCATCAGCGACAAGGGCATCGTGCACGAGCTGTTCACCTCGATTGCACCTGCCGTTGCCGAACGCCCCGGCGGCTACACCCGCATCACCAAGATCGGTCCCCGCCCCGGCGACAACGCCCCCATGGCAGTCATCGAACTGGTGCTTGAGGCGTACTCGCCCAAGCAGGCCGTTGTGAAGGAAGCAGAAGGCGCAGCTGCCGCATCGGCTGACGACAAGGCCGACGCTCCGGCTGAAGAAGTCGAAGCTGCCCCGGATGTCGAATCCGGTCCGCAGGAAGACGAAGCCCAGGAAGCCGCAGCTGACGCAGCCGCTGAAAAGGACGAAGCCTGATCTGAGCTTTGCTGAAGCCTGAACGAAGGGCGCCGCAGAACCTGGTTCTGCGGCGCCC
>NZ_KV823285.1 GCF_001815905.1 Brevibacterium sp. HMSC07C04
GTGTGGGTGGTTGGTGTGGACGCGAACAACAATCATGGTGATGATGGTGTTGTGTTTGGTGTGTTACTCGTCTTGACACCCCACACTGTGTGTGGGGTTGTTGGGTGAGTGATTGGTGTATTAGTACCAGTCAGCTGCGCACATTGCTGTGTTTCCACATCTGGCCTATCAACCCAGTCGTCTACTGGACACCTCAGGGGAAATCTCATCTTGAAGCAGGCTTCCCGCTTAGATGCTTTCAGCGGTTATCCTTCCCGAACGTAGCCAACCAGCCATGCACCTGGCGGTACAACTGGCACACCAGAGGTTCGTCCGTCCCGGTCCTCTCGTACTAAGGACAGCCCTTCTCAGATTTCCTACGCACGCAGCGGATAGGGACCGAACTGTCTCACGACGTTCTAAACCCAGCTCGCGTACCGCTTTAATGGGCGAACAGCCCAACCCTTGGGACCGACTCCAGCCCCAGGATGCGACGAGCCGACATCGAGGTGCCAAACCATGCCGTCGATATGGACTCTTGGGCAAGATCAGCCTGTTATCCCCGAGGTACCTTTTATCCGTTGAGCGACCACGCTTCCACAAGCCATGGCCGGGTCACTAGTCCCAGCTTTCGCTCCTGCTCGACACGTCCGTCTCACAGTCAAGCTCCCTTGTGCACTTACACTCACCACCTGATTGCCAACCAGGCTGAGGGAACCTTTGGGCGCCTCCGTTACTCTTTGGGAGGCAACCGCCCCAGTTAAACTACCCATCAGGCACTGTCCCTGGACCCGATCAGGGCCCGAAGTTCAGGAATCCACTATGGCCAGAGTGGTATTTCACCAATGACTCCACACACACACTGGCGTGCATGCCTCATAGTCTCCC
>NZ_KV823286.1 GCF_001815905.1 Brevibacterium sp. HMSC07C04
GCCGGTACAGAATTCTGTACCGGCGCCTCGTACTTTATGCGGGGAGCTCAGGTGAGCGCACCCTGGTGGATCAGTGTGCTGCCAGGCGGTAGGTGAAGAGAACGCGAGCGTTCTCCGGGCCACCGTAGTCATCGACGAGTTCGCTCTCGAAGCCGAGCGAGGAGTGGAACGAAATCGCGCCGGTGTTTTCCGGCAGAGCTGTCGCCTGAACGATGTCGGCGCCGCGCTCACGTGCGTGCTTGATGAACGCTTCGTAGAGGATCCGCCCGATGCCGTTGTTGCGGTAGTTGTCGTGGACGGCGACTAAGTGAATGAGCGCCGGACCGTCGACCGGGATGGCACCCAGCAGGTAGCCGACGAACTTGTTCTTATAGCGGGCAACCAGACCCGAAGCTGCAAACTGGCGGAACCAGTGCGGGGCGTGGTCGCGGGTGAGGTTGGTGTCACCCCAGAAATCATCAAGCGAATCTACGAGGAATTCCCGCAGCTCAAGAGCATCGATTTCGTCCAGGGGGCTGATTTCGAGCCGTTCAACGTCAAATTCATCTGACATGGTTCCTCCTCAAACACGTGCGCCTTGTGCTTTCAGTGTACTCACCCCGCACCGTGCCGGGGCGCGAATTTGTCATAGATCTTCTTGGCCGGCTGAAGACGGTCGGCGAAAGGCGCGGGGGCGGTTGGCGAACGGCGCGGGGGCGGTGGGCGAACGGCGCGGGCCAGAATCAGACTGCCGATGTGGGACGATGGGGCAATGCTGAGAATCGTCAATGTGAACGTCAACGGAATCCGCGCGGCCATGCGCAAGAACATGCAGGAGTGGGCCGACGGTCGCGGCTGCGACATCCTCACGCTGCAGGAGGTTCGCGCGCAGAACGACATCGCCTACGAAGTCATGGCCCCACTGGGGGAGCACGCCTACTCTGCCGATGCGGAAGCCAAGGGCCGCGCCGGTGTTGCTGTTGTGAGCCACGTACCGGCTGTTGAAACCAGGATCGGCAACGGCGACGGCTATTTCGATCTGGCAGGCCGCTGGCTGGAAGCTGACTATGAACTAGAGGACGGCAGCCTGCTGACGGTCGTGTCGGCCTATGTGCACTCTGGTGAGGTGGGCACACCCAAACAGGACGACAAATACCGTTTCATGGACCAGATGAAGATCCGCATGGACCAGCTGAAGCAGCACGCTGACTACGCCGTCATCCCCGGCGATCTCAATGTGGGCCACACGGAACTCGACATCAAGAACTGGAAGGGCAACGTCAAAAAGGCCGGATTCCTGCCGGAAGAGCGGGCCTACTTCGATGAATTCTTCGGCAGCCTGGGCTGGGTGGACGTGCACCGGCAGCTGTCTGGTGAAATGGACGGCCCCTACACGTGGTGGTCTATGCGCGGCAAAGCGTTCGACAATGACACCGGCTGGCGGATTGACTACCAGATGGCCACCCCGGAGCTTGCGAAGAAGGCAGTTAAAGCCCAGGTGGACAAAGCGCCGGCTTATGACCAGCGCTGGTCTGACCACGCCCCGCTCGTCATCGACTACGACCTTCCCGCACTGCAGGCGTGATCTGAGGAGGGCTCGACTTCTTGGACTAGGTGGGGAGACGAACCCCGTCGGTGCGCACAGAGCCGGATGAGCACAGAAAAGCGCCGGTGATGCGAACAATCGCATCACCGGCGCTTTTCGTGTGACTGGTGGCCTGAGGTTTAGGCAGCCAGTCAGCCGGCGTTTGTCAGCAGCAGCGGCTTGTGGGGTTGCGATCCTGTTCGTCGGTCAGGTACCGCCAGAACTCACGCTCGCCCTTCGATCCTTCCAGTGTGCCGTGACGGCGCAGGTAGGACTTCTGGTAGTTGATGAACGCGTTCGCCCCGCTGATTTCGCGCATGTACCAGTAGGCCGCGGTGAACGGTTTCGCGGTCATGCGCAGAATGTCAGAAGCCGTTGTGCTCATATCACTTTCCATCCGCAGCAGCGGCGGGATCCTTGCCGACCCCGTGCTTTTCATTCCAGGCCTTCCAGTCTGCCATGACTTCGCGTTCTGCCTTGGTCGGGATGAAGCCGGCCGGCGCGAACAGCTTGGACGCCACGAAGGGGTCTTCTGCCGTGGTGAAGTTCTTCGTCGACAGTGCCTGGAAGGAACGGTAGACGGCCATCACCACCACGAGGATGACGATGGCGGCGAACACAATCGACAGGGTTCCCTGAACGAAGGTGTTGCGGATGACAGCCCGCATTGCCTCTTCGCCCTGTGTGGGGCCCAGCGAGGTTTCGCCGTTGGCCAAGGCGTTTTTGTAGGCCCTGTGCTGTGCCCAGTAACCCACGGTGGGGTTGGGGGAGAAGATCTTCAGCGCGGACGCCCACATCGTCACCAGGAGGTCCCAGGCCAGCGGAACAACGGGGATCCACACCCACTTGCCGTGGCCGGACTTCACGACGATTGCTGCGATGACCGTCAGTGCGATGGCGGCCAGCAGCTGGTTCGAAATGCCGAACAGCGGGTACAGGGTGTTGATGCCGCCCAGGGGGTCGGTCACACCCATCAGCAGGATGGAGCCCCAGCCGGCGACCATGACGATGGTGGTCAGCCAGCCGCCCAGGGTCCACGACGGGTCCTTGAAGCGCTTGTAGAAGTTGCCCAGCAGGTCCGACAGCATGAAGCGCGCAACGCGCGTTCCCGCATCGATCGTGGTCAGGATGAACAGAGCTTCGAACATGACCGCGAAGTGGTACCAGAACGGCATGAGCGCCTTGCCGCCGAACACGTCGGACAGAATGTGCGTCATACCCATGGCCAGGGTCGGCGCACCACCGGTGCGGGACACAATCGAAGCTTCGCCGATTTCGCGGGCGGCTTCTGCCAGTTCCGCTTCTGACGTCTGAACACCGGACATGCCGAGGTGGTTGTTGATGAAGTCAGCTGCACCGGCTGGCGTGCCGCCGGTCAGCGGTTCGGCGGCGTTCATCGCGAAGTAGAGGCCCTTGTCCAGTGACACGGCTGCCACCAGCGCCATGATGGCGACGAAGGATTCGATGAGCATCGAACCGTAGCCGATCATGCGGATCTGGCTTTCCTTTTCCACCAGCTTCGGCGTGGTGCCTGACGAGATGAGCGCGTGGAAGCCGGACAGGGCGCCACAGGCAATTGTGATGAACAGGAACGGGAACAGGGAGCCCGCGAAAGCCGGGCCCTTGTCGTTGAAGGCGAATTCGGTGAACGCCGGCATCTGGACGTCCGGGTTGACCAGCAGGATGCCCACGGCGAACAGTGCGATGGTGCCGACCTTCATGAAGGTCGACAGGTAGTCACGCGGTGCAAGCAGCAGCCACACCGGAAGAATTGCGGCGATGAAGCCGTAGATGATCAGACCCCAGGCGAGTTCAACCTTGCTGAGCGTGAACACGGCCGACCAGGTTTCAGACGAGTGGACCCAACCGCCGGCAACGATCGACAGGATGAGCAGCACCAGCCCGATGATCGAAACCTCCATGACAGCGCCGGGGCGGATGAACCGCATGTAGACGCCCATGAGGATGGCGATCGGGATGGTGCACGCAATCGAGAACACACCCCAGGGAGATTCAGCCAGAGCGTTGATGATGACGATGCCGAGAACGGCAATGAGGATCGTCATGATCAAGATGATGCCGATGGAGGCGATGATGCCGCCGACCGCACCGAGTTCATCCCGTGCCATCTGGCCGAGCGAACGTCCGCCGCGGCGAGTGGAGAAGTACAGGGTCATGTAGTCCTGTACGGCGCCTGCGAGCACAACACCGAGGATGATCCACAGGGTGCCCGGCAGGTAGCCCATCTGGGCGGCCAGAACGGGTCCGACGAGCGGGCCGGCACCGGAAATCGCAGCGAAGTGGTGACCGAACAGCACGCGACGGTCCGTGGGCTGGAAGTCCACCCCGTTGTCCTTGATTTCAGCTGGAGTGGCACGGCGATGGTCCGGGCGGCAGATCTTCCACTCGATGAACTTCGCGTAGAACCGGAAGCCTATGAGGTAGGTTCCGACCGCTGCGGCGACAATCCAGCTGGCGCTGAGCTCTTCGCCGCGGACAATGGCGATCATGACCCAGCCGATTGCGCCGATGAGCGCTAACGCAGACCAGAGAATAATGCGGCCGGGAGTCCACTTGGGCTTCTCGACGACCGCGACGGGCGGCATGGCCTCGTCGGTTTTCACATATTCAACCGACATGCGCACTCCTTCGATGTTGTGGGTGCTTCTTCACACCACGCAGATGAGCAAATGCTTAAAGAGACTTGAACAGTTTCTGTATGGAACGGATCAAGGGTACGCCCGCAGTGTGCCCTCTGTCACGTAGATCTGAAGATTCTTACTATGTGGGACGCATGTTTGGTAATGATCGCGGCCGGTCACTGTGCTCACCGGGCGCTCTGATGTGCTGAGCGTGCAGCTGTTGTCCGGTGCTTCACATGCCGCTCCCGAGGCACAAGCCCCAGGTGGCAGAATGCTGTTATGACTTCTTCTGCTCCCTCCCAACCCCAGCGCTCCCTCACCGGGATTCAGGCGACCTCAGATTCGCTCCACCTCGGGAACTACATTGGGGCACTCGCCCCGGTTGTGGCGCTCCAGGAGGAATACGACTCCTTCCTGTTCATAGCCAACCAGCACGCCATCACGGTGGAGCAGAACCCGGATGAGCTGCGCGAACGCACCCTGCGCACCGCCGCACAGTTCATTGCCGCTGGTGTCGACCCGGATCGCACAACTCTGTACGTGCAGTCGCAGATTCCCGCGAACTCGCAGCTGGGCTGGGTGCTCGAATGTCAGACCGGGCTTGGCGAAGCGCAGCGCATGACCCAGTTCAAGGACAAGTCGCAGAAAAACGAACACGTGTCGGTGGGGCTGCTGACGTACCCGTCGCTCATGGCCGCGGACATTCTGCTGTACCAGGCGGATGTCGTGCCGGTCGGTGAAGACCAGCGTCAGCACCTCGAACTGACCCGCAACCTCGCCCAGCGCTTCAACACCCGCTACGGACAGACGTTCACAGTGCCCGAAGCTGCGATCATGAAGCAGTCGGCCAAAATCTACGATCTGCAGGATCCCGGTGCGAAGATGTCGAAGTCGGCGAAATCGCCCGCCGGTCTTGTGAACCTGCTGGACGAACCGAAGGCACTGGCCAAGAAGTTCAAATCCGCCGTCACCGACGCCGGAACGGAAATCGCCTACGACCCCGAAATCAAGCCCGGTGTGTCGAACCTGCTGACCATCTACTCTGTACTGTCCGACAAACCGGTCGAGAAGATCGTTGCCGACTACGAAGGCAAAATGTACGGCCACCTCAAAGTGGATCTGGCTGAGCTCGCCGTCGAAGTCTTCACACCCGTGCGCAACCGCACCAATGAACTGCTGGACGACCGTGCCCAACTCATGGAGATTCTTGAGCAGGGACGCCAGAAGGCGGCAGCCGAAGCAGAAAAGACTCTGCGGGCTGTCTACGACCGAATCGGGTTCCTCTGATGCCGCAAACTGGACCGGAAGCCGGGGGCGGCCGAGGCAGCGCTCGCGGTCGAGGCGGTGGCCGAGGTGTCGGCAGTCGGGCTGTTGGAAGCCGCGGGGGTGTTTGGGGACCTTCGCGCTCCAGCGGGCGCTCCGGCCCCGTCAATCTGACTCCCGAAGCGCTGCACACCGCGGCGCGCATGGAAGACCGCTACCACAAATGGCGGCGTTCTCGCGCAGAAAAGCGCGGCTGGAAGCCGTCGGTCGTCGCCTATGACTCCTATGGGTCCGAGACTTTCATCCGGGTGCTGGCCCGCATTGTGCTCAGCCCAGAAGACGCTGAATCGCCGAAGAAGGACCGGAACGTGCGCGGCTGGCGCAACTTCGCCGCGGTGCCCTTGTCCAACGAGATCGCGTGGGTGCGCGTCGGGGGACAGGAGCACATGGTCACGGCTGATCGCGGTGGAATCATCGACGCGGTGATTCCCGGCAAGTACAGCCGCGGCAAGGCAAAACTGGAAATGTGGACCAGCGGTTCGGGACTGGACACTGCTACCGCGCACATCATTGATGACGAACAGCGCTTTGGAATCATTTCGGACATCGACGACACCGTGGTGGTCACAGCGCTGCCTCGACCGTTCTTGGCCGCGTGGAATTCTTTTGTTCTCAACGAGCACGCGCGCTCGCCGGTATCCGGTATGGCTGTGCTGTATGACCGGCTGTCATATCTGCGGCCGAACTCTCCCATCCTGTACCTGTCCACCGGCGCGTGGAATACACAGCCTGCCCTGACCAGGTTCCTGCACCGGAACATGTACCCGTCTGGGCCGCTGCTGCTGACCGACTGGGGGCCGACGCCCACGCGGGTCTTCCGGTCGGGCCAAGATCACAAGCGCACGGCTCTGGAACGATTGGCCCGGGAGTTTCCCCACATCAAGTGGCTGTTGGTCGGTGATGACGGGCAGCACGACGAAGAGATCTACGGCGAGTTCGTAGAAAACCACCCTGAGAACGTCGCGGCTGTTGCGATTCGCCAGCTGACAGCGGGTGAAGCCGTGTGGGCCGGTGGCCGTTCACGGGGGACGGGCCGCGGGAAGAACATTCCCTGGTTCTACGGGGCAAACGGCGCCGAACTGGCTGAGCAGCTCGAAGCCAACGGCTTCTCCGCCCTGCCGAACTGAGATGTTGCCGGTGGTGCGGGTTCGGTTGCTGCCCGCCCTCCACCTCGCCCTACCTCCGCACACCCGTCAGCAACAAAAACTCCCGTTAGCAGTGGTGGTTTTCGGGAGTTTTTGTTGCTGACGGGAGTTTTCTTGTCGCTGAAGCGCAGCTCCCGGCTCAGGGGTGTTTTCACCTGGCAGCAGAGCTCCGGCGGCGGGGGACGGCCCCACCGATCAGCGAAACAACACAAAGCGAGGGGCGAGCCCTTTCGGACTCGCCCCTCCTCTTTGCCTAAGTCGACGCTTTAACGCAGGGCCTCGTGGGCCTCATTCGAACGCGCGAAACGCCAACCCGAAGCCTCACGCAGCACTCAAGTGATCAGAATGCGCGGGTGAGCAGTGCCTGCTTGACTTCGGCGATTGCCTTGGTCACCTCGATGCCGCGGGGGCATGCTTCGGTGCAGTTGAAGGTGGTGCGGCAGCGCCACACGCCTTCCTTGTCGTTGAGCACTTCGAGGCGCATTTCGGAGCCTTCGTCACGCGAATCGAAGATGAAGCGGTGCGCGTTGACGATTGCGGCCGGGCCGAAGTACTGGCCGTCGGTCCAGAACACCGGGCACGACGTGGTGCACGAAGCACACAGGATGCACTTGGTGGTGTCGTCGAAGCGCGCACGGTCTTCCTGCGACTGCAGGCGTTCGTGTGTCGGTTCGTGGCCCGAGGTCACGAGGAACGGCATGATCTCGCGGTACGACTGGAAGAACGGCTCCATGTCGACGATCAGGTCTTTTTCAAGGGGCAGGCCCTTGATGGCCTCGACCGTGATCGGCTTGTTGGTGTCGAGGTCCTTCAGCAGCGTCTTGCAGGCCAGGCGGTTGCGCCCGTTGATGCGCATGGCGTCCGAACCGCAGACACCGTGTGCACAGGAGCGGCGGAAGGACAGCGAGCCGTCCTGTTCCCACTTGATCTTGTGCAGGGCGTCAAGCACACGGTCGGTGCCGTGCATCGTGACCTGGTAGTCCTCCCAGTGCGGTTCCGAGTCCGTTTCCGGGATGAAGCGGGCGATGCGGAACGTGCACTCGAAAGTGGGGACTTCGCCGCCTTCTCCGGACACGCTCGACGGGAGGTCGATCTTCGATGCCGGTTCCGGGGTTTCGTTGTTCTCTGCCATCAGTACTTACGCTCCATGGGCTCGTAGCGGGTGACGATGACCGGTTTGGTTTCCAGACGCATGCCGGTGATTCCCTCGGCGGTGCTGTTGGGGTCCAGGTAGGTCATCGTGTGGTGCATGAAGTTTGCGTCGTCGCGGTCGGGGAAGTCCTCGCGGAAGTGCCCGCCGCGCGATTCCTTGCGGTGCAGTGCGGCAACGGCAACGGCTTCGGCCAGCTGCAGGAGGAAGCCCAGTTCAATGGCTTCGAGCAGGTCGAGGTTGTAGCGCTTGCCGCGGTCGTGAATGCCGATGTTCTTGTAGCGCTCACGCAGCTTTTCGATGACGTCGATGGCTTCGCGCAGGGTTTCGTCGGTGCGGAACACCTGGACGTTGGCGTCCATGATCTCCTGCAGTTCAGCGCGGATGTCTCCGACGAGTTCGGTGCCCTTGGAGTTGCGCATGGTCTCAACCATGTCAATCACCATGTCGGCTGCATCGTCAGCGACTTCCTGCTGCTGCGCGGTCTTGGCGAATTCGGCGGCGTTGATGCCGGCGCGCTTGCCGAAGACGTTGATGTCCAGCAGCGAGTTGGTGCCCAGGCGGTTGGAGCCGTGCACCGACACGCACGCACATTCGCCGGCGGCGTAGAGGCCGGGAACGACGGTGTCGTTGTCGGCGAGCACTTCGCCTGCGACGGTGGTCGGGATGCCGCCCATGCCGTAGTGGGCCGTCGGGAAGACGGGGACCGGTTCGGTGTAGGGCTCAACGCCCAGGTAGGTGCGGGCGAACTCGGTGATGTCCGGCAGCTTGGCGTCGATGTGCGCGGGTTCGAGGTGGGTAAGGTCCAGCAGGACGTAGTCCTTGTTGGGGCCTGCGCCGCGGCCTTCGCGCACTTCGTTGGCCATGGAGCGGGCCACGATGTCACGAGGAGCGAGGTCCTTGATTGTGGGTGCGTAGCGCTCCATGAAGCGCTCACCTTCGGCGTTGCGGAGGATGCCGCCTTCACCGCGGGCTGCTTCGGACAGGAGGATGCCGAGTCCTGCAAGGCCCGTGGGGTGGAACTGGAAGAACTCCATGTCTTCCAGCGGGATGCCGCGCTTGTAGGTGACGGCCAGGCCGTCACCGGTGAGCGTGTGGGCGTTCGAGGTGGTCTTGAACATCTTGCCGAAACCGCCGGTTGCGAACACAACGGCCTTGGAGCGGAAGACGTGGATTTCGCCGGTTGCCAGTTCATAGGACACGACACCGGCGACGACCTTCTTGCCGTCGACTTCATTGATGATGACGTCGAGGACGTAGAACTCGTTGTAGAACTCAACGCCATGCTTGACGCAGTTCTGGTAGAGGGTCTGAAGGATCATGTGGCCGGTGCGGTCTGCTGCGTAGCATGCGCGGCGGACCGGTGCCTTGCCGTGATCGCGGGTGTGGCCGCCGAAGCGGCGCTGGTCGATTTTGCCTTCCGGTGTGCGGTTGAAGGGAAGGCCCATCTTTTCGAGGTCGAGCACGGCGTCGATGGCTTCTTTTGCCATGACTTCGGCTGCGTCCTGGTCGACGAGGTAGTCCCCGCCCTTAATGGTGTCGAAGGTGTGCCATTCCCAGTTGTCCTCTTCGACGTTGGCCAGTGCGGCGCACATGCCGCCCTGTGCCGCGCCGGTGTGCGAGCGGGTGGGGTAGATCTTCGTGAGCACTGCGGTGCGTGCACGCTGGCCGGATTCGATGGCCGCGCGCATGCCGGCGCCGCCAGCTCCGACGATCACAACGTCATAGTCATGTACCTGCATAAGGTCTCTATTCTCCTAAGCGGCGGTCAGGCCTGGCAGAAGCTCGGCAGCAGCGACGGGTCTGCTCCGGTCGGACAGGGGCTGAAGGTGAAGATCACCAGGGTGCCGAGCACAATGATGATTGCGGATGCCACGTAGAGGATGATCTGCAGCGTGACGTTGGTGCGCGGCTTTTCGGCGTAGTCGTTGATGATGGTGCGCATGCCGTTGGTGCCGTGGATCATGGCCAGCCACAGCATGGCCAGATCCCAGATCTGCCAGAACGGGTTGGCCCACTTGCCGCCGACGAAGCCGAAGTCGAGGCCCTGAACGCCTTCGCCCATCCACAGGTTCACAATCAGGTGACCGAAGATCAGGATGACGAGGAAGACGCCTGAGATGCGCATGAACAGCCATGCGAACAGCTCGAAGTTCGACTTGGTGGTCTTGTGGCGCTGGTATTCGGCGCGGGGCTTGGGGATAACGGGTGTTGTCATTGTGCTCAGCCTCCGAACGTGTGCATCAGCTGGCGGGGGATGAACGCAATCATCACGATCAGCCAGAGGACCATGACTGCCCAGAACAGTTTGCGCTGGTTCTTGGGTCCGCCCTTCCAGAAGTCAACGAGGACTACGCGCAGGCCGTTGAAAGCGTGGTAGGCGATTCCTGCTACCAGTCCGATTTCGGCAAACGCCATCAGCGGCGTCTTATACGTTCCGATAACTGCGTTGTAGGCCTCGGGCGAGACGCGAACGAGAGCAGTGTCGAGCACGTGCACCAGCAGGAAGAAGAAGATGCCGACTCCGGTGACGCGGTGAGCGACCCAGGACCACATTCCTTCGTGTCCGCGGTACAGAGTGCCCGTTGACGCTTTGGCCACGGGTCATCCTCCATTTTGCGATTACGTGTATAGCGTTTTGAATCTACGCGCGTTTCACAGTATTTTCCAATCTTCCGAAGTTCGGGTGATCGGTTTTCTGTGCTCTGCGAGCAGCTTCTTGTCAGCTGGCCGTTCGGTCGGTCGGCTGAGGACCGCTCTATTGTCTCATGTCGGTTTGCGTCTGCTTCCGGCGGCTCTCGGCAAATTAGGGTACGTTCTCGTGTTCTATCGGGCCTTCCCGGTGCGGTGCCCAGCACGAGGTGGAGCCGCAGTTCCGTGCCGACCTCCGCCTCGTGCGCGGGTGCGGGTGGGAGGCGGTGCCGAAACGGCGCCACTACCAGGGCGGGGTGCTGAGTGGGCCTGCAGAGCACGCCCGAGCGTGTCGGTGCGGCCGGAGCTGGGGCGGCTGGGGGATAATCGGGCGATGCTTTCTCGTTTCCACGCTGTGATCCCGGCCGGCGGTTCCGGCACTCGCCTGTGGCCGCTGTCGCGGCAGGACAGGCCGAAGTTCCTGCTCGACGTTTTGGGCTCTGGCCGTTCGCTGCTGGAAGAGACGTGGGCGCGGATTGAGGACCTCACGGCCGTTGAGAACAGGTGGGTGGTCACGGGTCAGGCCCACGCGAAGGCGGTGCGGGAACAGCTGCCCGCGCTCGATGCGCAGAATGTGATTGCCGAACCGTCGCCGAAAGACTCCGCTGCCGCTATCGGCTTGGCTGCCATGCTCATTCACAGGCGGGACCCGGAGGCGGTCATCGGTTCGTTCTCTGCTGACCACTCAATCACCAATCCGTGCGAGTTCCGCCGGGTTGTCGCGGAAGCTCACAGCGCTGCGGCAGGCGGGGACATTGTGACGATCGGAATCACCCCGACCTTCCCGTCAACCGCCTACGGCTATATCAAGGCTGGCAAGCGCCTGGGGCTGTCAGAAGCGCCCACGGCCATGCGCGCCGAGAAGTTCGTGGAAAAGCCCGCGGCCAACACCGCCCGCAGGTACACGTATTCGGGCAAGTACCGCTGGAACGCGGGGATGTTCATTGCCCGCGCGGACGCTCTGCTGGCCCAGTTCGAAGCCTTTTCGCCGGACCTGTATGCGGGGCTGTCGGCTGTTGCCGACGCGTGGGCAACTTCGGAGCACGATGCTGTGCTTGCCGAAGTGTGGCCGAGCTTGGAGCCCATTGCGATCGACTACGCGGTGGCCGAACCCGCTGCCGAACAGGGGCGGGTTGTTGTGGTTCCCGGCGACTTCGGCTGGGATGACGTGGGTGATTTTGCTTCCGTTGCCCAGCTGCGCCAGCCGATTCCCGGCGAACCGTCCAGTGTTTTCGCCGCCGGTGACGATGTGCGCCTTGTCGATGTTGACTCTTCCGGTCTGGTGTATTCGACCACCCAGCGGGCGATTGCGCTCGTGGGAGTGGAGAACATCGTGGTCGTAGACACTGACGATGCGCTGCTGGTCACCCGGCGTGCGTCGGCGCAGAGAGTGAAAGAAGCCGTGAAGCGGGCTCGCGAACTGGGCTTTGAGGACATTCTGTGACGCCAGAAGTCGCAGCGGAGCCAAGCTGTCCGGGCTGGGGCGTACAATCGCCCGAATGCTGATTTGAACGGAGGCACAGTGATCCAGGCGGAAGTTGCGGCGTTTGCCGACGAGCTGCGGGACTTTCGGCGTGATATCCACGCCCACCCCGAACTGTCGTACCAGGAGTTCCGCACTACCGAGAAGATCGCTGAGCGACTGCGGGCCGCGGGTCTTAGGCCACGGCTTCTGGAGGAGACGGGACTCACGGTCGATGTGGGATCCGGCCCGCTCAAGTGCGGTCTGCGCGCTGACATCGACGCCCTGCCGCTGGATGACCTGACGAACACTCCCTTCGCCTCGACCGTTCCCGGTGTCGCCCACGCCTGCGGGCACGACGTTCACCTGACCTCGCTGCTGGGTGCGGCCCTCGTCCTCAACGAGATCGACCGCCGTCAGGGCCTGGGCGGAACGATCCGCTGCATTTTCCAGCCGGCCGAAGAAGTCACCCCCGGCGGTGCGCTCAAAGTCATCAACCAGGGCGTTTTGGAAGATGTGCCCGTCTGCTATGCGCTGCACTGCGACCCGGCTGTCGACGTCGGCAAGGTCGGTTCGCGCATCGGCGCGATCACCGCCGCCGGCGATACCGTCATCATCCGTCTGCGCGGGCACGGCGGCCACACGTCCCGTCCCCACCTGACGGAAGACCTCGTCTACGCACTGGGCAAGCTGGCCGTCGACCTGCCGGCGACCCTTCACCGACTGATTGACCCTCGCCACGCGATTTCTCTGGTGTGGGGTGGTATCGAAGCCGGGCACGCACCGAATGTGGTGCCAGGCGAAGGGCAGCTGATGGGAACCCTGCGCTGTCTGGACGTCGACGGTTGGAACCAGGTGGCCGAAGTCCTGCCGGAACTCGTTGACCGCATTGCCGGACCATACGGGGTCGAGGTTGAGCTCGAACACCGCCGCGGCGTCCCGCCGGTGGTCAACACCGAAGACGAGGTCTCGTCAGCAGAAGCCGCCATCCGCCGCGAACTGGGCCCCACCTCGGTCCAGCTGACTCCGCAGTCCATGGGCGGAGAGGACTTCGCGTGGTACCTCACCCACGTCCCCGGAGCGCTCATTCGCCTGGGTACGCGCACGCCGGGTGGACGAACCTATGACATTCACCAGGGCGACCTGCTCATCGACGAGGATGCACTGCCGGTTGCCGTCCGCGTTTTCACAGCGCTTGCACTGGAGCGCCTGGGCTTCCACGGCGAGCCCTGACATGCGGTTTGCGGCAGTCGTTAGACTGTCCGCGTGGAAGAGAACCTGTTCCCGGTACCGGCCGGAGTGCACCCGGATGACCCGATTCTGCAGCTGCCCAAAGTCAGTCTGCACGACCACTTGGACGGCGGTCTGAGGCCAGCGACGATCATCGAACTCGCCGCCGGGGCCGATGTCGAACTGCCCGCCGACAATCCTGAAAAGCTGGGGGAGTGGTTCCGCACCCAGGCGGATTCGGGAAGCCTGCCGGAATACCTCAAAACCTTTGGTGTGACCGTGGGAGTCCTGCAGTCTGCCGAAGCCCTCACACGTGCGGCCCGTGAATGGACGCTCGACCAGGTGGCCGATGGCGTGTTCTACGCCGAATGTCGGTGGGCACCCGAACAGCACGTTGCCGGTGACCTCACCATGGACGATGCCGTGCACGCGGTCGAAAAGGGCATGGAAGAGGGCGTGGCGCTGGCAGCGCAGGAGGGCCGCACCATCATCACCGCCCAGATCCTCACCGCCATGCGGCAGAACGACAATTCGCTGGCGGTGGCTGAGCTTGCGCTGCGCAACCGCGACAGCGGGGTTGTCGGCTTCGACCTCGCGGGGCCGGAAGACGGCTTCCCGGCATCAGCGCACAAAGCGGCTCTCGACCTGCTGCGGGGCGAACTGTTTCCCACCACCCTGCATGCCGGAGAAGACGGCGGCCTGCAGAGCATGATGGATGCTGTCGCAGTCTGCGGTGCGGTGCGAATCGGCCACGGGGTCGACATTGTGCAGGACATGCAGATCACAGACGGCGCCGGCGAAATCGGCAGGCTTGCCGCGTGGGTGCTCGACAGGCAGATCCCGCTTGAAGTGTGCCCTTCGTCAAACATTCAGACCGGTGCGGCTCGGTCAATCGAATCCCACCCCATTACGGGTTTGAAGGACTTGGGCTTCAACGTCACCGTCAATCCGGACAACAGGCTCATGTCCCAGACGTCGGTGACGCGCGAAATGCGGCTGCTTGTCGAACACGCGGGCTGGGACATCATCGACCTCGAAATCGCGACCACCGCGGCTCTGCGTGCCGCGTTCATTCCATTGGACGTGCGTGATCGCCTGCTGGAGGAAATCGTGGTGCCCGGCTTTGAGCGGATCGACCTGTGAATCGTTCCAGTGGCTCATCGGCCCGCCCCGGTGACTGGCGTCGTGAAGAACGCCAGCGGCGCAAACGCGGTGAACCTTCGGCGATTCATTCGACACCGCGACCGGAAGTCGATCTTCCGCCGCGTCCGGCGAGCCTGAAAGCGGCGGTGGCTGCCATGGCTCTGCAGGGCGGCGCACTTCTCGTGGCTGCGGCCATCTACGTGTACGCCGGTCTCACCGGAGCCGGCAGCAGCCTGGGTTCGCTTGTTGGGCTGGCGCTCATGTTCCTGCTCATGGCGGCATCTATGTTCGGAGTGTCCCGCGGTCTGTGGAAATACCGCCGCTGGGCTCGCCCGGCTGCTGTCGCGTGGAACGTTCTGCTGCTGTTCTTCGCCTGGTCTGTTCGGCCCGGTGTCATCAGCGCAGGCGGGGACTACATGTTCTGGGGGCCGCTGGTGTGCGGCCTGGTGACGCTGGTGCTGGTTTTTCTCCCGCCGACCCTGCGGGCCTATGACGAAGGCCTGCGCAGACAGGATGAAGCCGCACAGCGCGCCGCTGAATGAGCTGTGCGGCTGAGAGCTGGTGGCCCGCGGCGGTTGAGCGTTGGTGGCCCGCGGCTCAGCCTGCGTAGGCTGCCAGCGCAGACCAACAGCGGCGAAGCGTCAGCCGGCTTCGACGTAGTCGCCGCAGGCGGTGGCGAGAGAATCGCCTTCGAAGTCCCCTCCGCTGTCGCGCAGGTTGCGGCTGGCGTCTTGGATTGCCCACCAGACTTCCGGTGAGGACAGCCATTCTTTGCGCAGACCTTCCCTCGCTCCGGAGTCCTGCGCCAGTTTGTCGGCCGCGCCGCCGATGGTGTCCTGTGCGTTTTCGGCGGTGCAGCGTTCTTCGCTCGTGGGGCCGTCGGGGATGAGGTCGTCCTTGGCCTCCGAGGACTTCGCGGTCAGGGCGTAATCACCATCGCTTTTCTCTTCGACGGTGAATGTTCCGGTGATCAGCGCAAATGTGCCATTGGCGTCAACGGTCGACTTCGGCGCTGTGACCTTGACGCTGCCCTGTGTGCTGGGGCTCAGAGTTACGGAATCGCCGTCGCCGGGTTCGTCTTCGGTCTGCATCCAGGCCCACAGGTAGATAGGGTCTCCGGAGTCAGCTGATCCCGCAAGGCTCTGCCACAGGGGGTCTTCTTTTTTCGGCCCCCCGGGGCTGACATCGACGAACTGACTGTCACCAGCGTTGTCATCTGCAGTCGCCGACGCGGTTGACTCCGCGGCAGCTGGGCTGTTCGAGGTGCCCTCGGCAGGGCGTTCACTGTCGACGACGGAGCATCCGACAAGGCTGAATGCGGCAACGGAACCAAGTGCGAGCAGGCGCTTCACGATGGCCTCCCAGGAAGACGGCGGTTTCTTTAGATTCTATGCGGGGTACACGAGTGCAGGCTGCCGGTTCAGTCTTCGCAGTCGCGCATGATCTGCAGGTCAAAGGACGCCGACATGGTGCGCAGAAGATCAGCCAGGCGGCGGGTCTGAGTGCCGGACATGCTGCTCATGAGTTCGTGTTCGCGCTCCAAGAAGTCCAACATGGCCCCGTCGACCCTGGCCAGCCCGTCCTCGGTCAGCTGCACTCTGACACCTCGGCGGTCCCCGGGATCGGGGCTGCGCGTGACAAGACCGGCTGACACCAGCCGGTCAATCCGGTTGGTCATAGTGCCGGAGGTGACCATCATCTGCTCTGTCAGCTTTGACGGCGACAGCTGGTAGGGACTGCCGGCGCGGCGCAGGGAGGACAGAACGTCGAACGACCACACGTCGAGACCGTGAGAGGCGAAGATGTCTTTGCGCGCCCGGTCAAGCAGCTTGGCCAGACGGCTGACACGGGACACAACCTCCATGGGGGCCACATCGAGGTCAGGCCGTTCACGCTGCCATTCGCTGACAATCCGGTCGACTTCGTCCATGCCCCCATAGTAGTTCGATCTCGAGATTCTCAACAACGAGCTAAATGGTGTGGGTCCGCTTCTGGCCCCTGCTTCCCTGGGAAAACCCAAAGTTTCGGACGTTGTTCACATCCTGGATGTCCAGAAGCGCATCGGTGTTTTAAGGTGGAGAGCGTTGACAAGCTGCAAGATTGTCTGAAACCCGTGCCGGGTCATGAGGCTCGGCAGAATCAACAGAAGGACTACACGTGGATCTTTTCGAGTATCAGGCCCGTGACCTCTTCGAGGAGTACGGAGTTCCCGTGCTGCGCGCTGAAGTTGCGCAGACTCCAGAAGAAGCTCGAGCCGCAGCCGAAAAACTCGGCGGCGGAACGGTCGTCGTCAAATCACAGGTCAAAGTCGGCGGCCGCGGCAAGGCCGGCGGTGTGAAGCTCGCCAAAAACCCTGACGAAGCCGCTGCCCGCGCCGAAGAAATCCTCGGACTCGACATCAAGGGCCACATCACCAAGCGCGTCATGATCGCCGAAGGCGCAGACATCGCAGAGGAGTACTACTTCTCCATTCTGCTCGACCGCGCCAACCGCACCTACCTTGCAATGTGCAGCAAGGAAGGCGGTATGGACATCGAGCAGCTGGCCGAAGAACGCCCCGAAGCGCTCGCCAAAGTCGAAGTCAGCCCGCTGAAGGGCATTGACGACGCCACTGCGCAGAAGATCGTCGACGAAGCAGGGTTCGACCCCGAAACCGGTGCGAAGATCGTGCCCGTCCTGAAGAGCCTGTGGAAGGTCTACAAGGACGAAGACGCCAGCCTCGTCGAGGTCAACCCGCTGGTCAAGACCGGTGACGGCAAGATCGTCGCCCTCGACGGCAAGATGACGCTCGACGGCAACGCCGAGTTCCGCAACAACAACCTCGCCAAGCTCGAAGACGAAGACGCTGAGGACCCCCTGGAACGCAAGGCCAAGGGCATGGGACTCAACTACGTCAAGCTCGACGGCGAAGTGGGCATCATCGGAAACGGTGCGGGCCTGGTCATGTCGACACTGGACGTTGTCGCCTACGCGGGCGAAAACCACGGCAATGTGAAGCCGGCGAACTTCCTGGACATCGGCGGCGGCGCCTCGGCAGAAGTCATGGCCAACGGCCTTGACGTCATCCTCGGAGACGACCAGGTCAAATCGGTGTTCGTCAATGTCTTCGGCGGCATCACGGCCTGTGACGCAGTGGCAAACGGCATTGTGAAGGCACTCGAGATCCTCGGCGATTCCGCATCCAAGCCGCTGGTGGTCCGCCTGGACGGCAACAACGTCGAAGAGGGCCGCCGGATCCTCGAACAGGCCAACAACCCGCTGGTCACTGTCGTCGACACGATGGACGGCGGCGCTGACAAGGCCGCCGAACTCGCCCACAACGCCTGATCCGCCCGAAAGGACTTTCTCCATGTCGATTTTCCTGAACAAGGACTCCAAGATCATCGTCCAGGGCATCACCGGCGGCGAAGGCACCAAGCACACCGCCCGGATGCTCGCCGCAGGTTCGAACGTGGTCGGCGGTGTCAACGCCCGCAAGGCCGGACAGACCGTCAGCCACAAGGGCGCTGACGGCAACGACGTCGAACTGCCCGTCTGGGGCTCCGTGGGCGAAGCCATGGAAGCCTCCGGCGCTGATGTTTCGGTTGCCTTCGTCCCGCCGGCATTCTCCAAGGATGCCGCAATCGAGGCCATTGACGCAGGCATCGGCCTGCTGGTGATCATCACCGAAGGCATTCCCGCACAGGACGCAGCCGAAATCTGGGCCTACGCAACCGAAAAGGGCAACAAGACCCGCATCATCGGCCCCAACTGCCCCGGCATCATTTCGCCCGAACAGGCACTTGCCGGCATCATCCCGGCAAACATCACCGGCGCAGGCCCCATCGGCCTGGTGTCGAAGTCGGGCACACTGACGTACCAGATGATGTACGAACTGCGTGACTTCGGTTTCACCACCTGCATCGGCATCGGCGGTGACCCGATCATCGGCACCACCCACATCGATGCTCTCGAAGCTTTCGAAAACGACCCCGACACCAAGGCGATCGTCATGATCGGCGAAATCGGCGGGGACGCAGAAGAACGCGCTGCTGAGTACATTAAGGAGCACGTCACCAAGCCGGTTGTCGGCTACATCGCGGGCTTCACCGCGCCAGAAGGCAAGACCATGGGCCACGCCGGCGCCATCGTCTCCGGTTCTTCCGGTACGGCTGCCGCCAAGGCAGAGGCTCTCGAAGCTGCTGGTGTGAAGGTCGGCAAGACCCCGACCCAGACCGCCGAATACATGCAGGAGATCATGAAGTCGCTCTGATGCGGCGGGACTGACTGCAGTGGCTGTTCGCAGCTGAATGAAAACGGCTGTGGCCGAGTGGGAAAGCACTCGGCCACAGCCGTTTTTGTTGGGTTGCGTTGGTGTGGGTGCGTTCTCTACCTGGGGCACACCGGTTAGCAACAGAAACTCCCGTTAGCAGTGGTTGCTAAGGCGAAGATTCCGGCGAAGCGGTGTTTGTGTGCGGCTAAAGCGCAGATTCCGGCTAACGGGTGTTTTTGTGGGGCGAGGTGCTGCGGTGTTGGCCCAAAAATGCTTCGGCAGGCTGAGCAGTGGCGACTGAGTGCTTAACCCATAGCCTGGCAGTCCTGATTCTGCTAATTAGGTGGAATATCGAGGTGATCCGTGCGTTTTTGCCTCTATATTCCACCTAGACAGCAGAGCTGCCTGTTTAGGTCAGGCCGGTCGAGGCGCCGGTCCGGGAGGGGCCTACCGCTCAGAGTTCGTACTCTTCGGCTTCGCGGACCGAGAGCACCGGAACTTTGGCGTTGAGGATGATCTTCTGCGAAACCGAGCCCATGAACAGCTTACCCACGGGGGAGCGGCGCCGAAGCCCGATGACGAGCATCGTCACATCGCTGCGCGCTTCGGTCAGTGCAAGCAGCTCTTCGGCAGGGTCGTTGCCGCGCAGGTACTGCTTGACTTTGCCCGCAACGCCTTCGGCTTTCATATATTCGCGGGCTCGGTTCAGCTGGTCTTCTGTTGCGACTGCGCGTTCGTCTACTGCTTCGCCGACTCCGGCGTTGACAACGTAGAGTTTGTCGCCGGTCTTTTTGGCGAGCTCAACTGCTGCGGTCAGAGCTGCCTGGCCTTTGGTGCTGGGGGTGTAGCCAACAAGAATCGTCATGTCCCCAACTGTATCTGTGCCTAGGCAGAATTAGGGTGGGCAATCGGGCAGGTGCAGCGCGTGCGATGCCGCGCAGCCGGCAGGTGCTCGGCCTGCCAGAGCAGATCTGATTAGAGTGAGAACTGTGACAACGGATGTTGAAAGCCCCGCGTGGGCGTCCCACGTGCAGCGTATGCGCGAGCACTTTCCTGCTTGGCCGGATGGTTTTCCGCTTTCAGCTTTTGTCTCGCAGTACCTGCTGGGGCGAATCGAGGGCCAGCTGAACATTTCGGGCCGCCCGGAAGCTCCACCTCGGCATCCGGTGCCGCTTGAAGATGATGCCTCTTTTGCTGTGCTTGACGATGCTGACGGTTCGGTGACTGCTGCGGTTCTGTCGCTGACTCGCGGAGCTGCCACGGTGTACGCGGATTTTCTTCCCCACGCGCAGCGTCTGCGCGCAATGTTCGGGGATTCGCGGGTCAGCGTTCGGCCGCTGCCCGGCTTTCCGCCGCATATCTCCGCCGGTCTCGATGTTCGCGGCGGCAGGCCGGCCAAGGCGCTTCTGGTGTCTCCGAAGGCTCAGGCCGCGGTGGCGGACTATGCTGCTGCCCTGCGCCCGGTGGTTGACGAGTTCATGGTGGTCGGCCGCGATAAGCACCTGTTCCGCGGCATCAACACGGAGCTTGCGCGCACATTCGAGCGGGTAGATGTAACGCCGGGCCGGTATAAGTCGCGAATGATCATCGGCTCGACTCCAGACGCTGGGATGGGGCTCAGCTGTGCCCAGATCGAGCCGAACCGACGCATACTGCATGCGGGCATTCCGCGCGTTCCCGATTTCGAGGTGTCGGCTTACGGGGCGTGTTTCGGCGGGGCCGAGATCGACGGCGGTTCTGGTCTGCTGCTGCGCTCGCTTGCTGAGCGTCACGCTGTCCCTGCTGCTGAGAGTGCTGCCGAAACCGCTGACGAGGCACCTGCGGACCGCCCGCGGATCCTCGACTTGGGGTGCGGCAACGGGTGGCTGCTGACGGCTGCTGCTCATGTTCTGGGTCCGCGGAAGGCCGTGGGCGTCGATGCGTCCGCGGCGGCCCTTGCGTCTGCCCGGCTGACCGCCGAAGCGGGTATGCCCGACGGGGTTGAGTGGAGTATCGAGTATTCGGACGCGGGGGAGGGGCTGCCGCAGCAGGCTTTCGATGTTGTGGTTCTCAATCCGCCGTTCCATTCGGGGCACGAAATCGAAAACGAGACTGCCAGACAAATGATGCGCAGCGCGCTCGCGGTGGTGCGCCCGGGTGGGCGTGCGGTGGTCGTGTTCAATTCAGCGCTGCGGTACAGACCTGTGCTCGAAAGGCTGTTCGGCAAGGACAAAGTTGAGCAGTGGGCCAGGGACCGGCGCTTTACGGTGCTCGCGGCAGTGAAAAGCTGAGCCTGCTGAAACTGCAATCGCAGGGCTTAGAACCGCTGCCGAAAGGCCCGGTTCCCAGCTGGTCAGCGGCTGGGAACCGGGCCTCACTTGTGGGATTGCTCAGGTTTTATCGCTGCGCAACCCCCTGCGCTGGCTGGGTGCGCGATGCGGCCAGGGCTGGCAGGAGTGATGCGATAAGCGCAGCAACCACGGTCACAACCGCTACCAGACCGAACATCAGCCATGGGATATCCGCCACGACGGTGATGTCATCAGAGGTCAGAAGTGACTTCACTGAGGCCCAGCCGAACAGGATGCCGAGCGCGGTGCCGACGACGATGGACACGATCGCCATGAGCGTCGCTTCGGCGGCAACCATTCCGGCGGCAGCCCACCGCGGCAGGCCCAGGGTACGCAGAAGCGCGGTTTCCCGTTTGCGTTCGATTGTTGCCAGCGACAGGGTGTTGCCCACGCCTACAATCGAAATGATGATCGATGCGCCAAGCAGGCCCAGCACAATGCCCATCAAGATAGTGAGCGCCTCTGCAAACCCGGCTCGCGAGATTGCGCCTTCGCCATCGGCGGCGACATCGGCCTTTTCGAGGTCGCTGCGCAGCGTCATGACCTGCGACACGCTGACATCGTCGGCCAAGCGCACCCACGTCTGGCCTTCGGATTTCTTCAAGCCCAGGGCGGCGACGTCGTCTGCGTTTGCCAGAGTGGTGCCGGAGGGAACAGCTTTGTGGACTTTCAGCGTCAGCTGCACCTTGTTCTTTCCAGCATGAAGGGTGATTTCCTTGCCCTTGTATTCCTCAACATCGGTGTCAATGCCGACGTACATCACGCCGGGTGGTGGAAGAAGATCAGTGTTGCGCGGCGCACTGTATTTCTTGTTTTCGACACCGATCACCTGGGTCTCTTTGCTGTCCGGGTCGTCCGGGTTGTGGCCCAGCGGTACTGAGGTCTTCACCCGGGTGCCGGGCAGCGTGTTGACGTCTTTGACGATCTTTGAGTTCTTCAGGGTTTTGGCAGTCTTGTCGGAACTCGAATACGCCACAAAGTCAATGGGAGCGAATTCGCTGAGTTCCGCGTCGATGGTCGTGCGCGTGGTCTGTGCTCCCATGAAGATGGTGGCCACCAAAGTGACGCCGATCAGCAGGGCCGCAGTTGTCGAAGCCGTCCTGCGCGGAGCCAGTTTGACGTTGCGGGCAACGAGGCCCAGCGTGGGTGAGCGGAAGACCTTTTCGCCGATGCGGCCTATCAGCTCAACCAGTGGGGGAACAAAGACACGGCTGAGAACCAGCACACCGCAGAAGGCTACGAAAGCGCCCGGAAGGGTGAACATCATATCGGAGGACGCGGTCCCGACAGCAATGCCCAATAGCCCAAGTGCGGTCAGCAGCGAGCCGATCACCAAACGGACCCACGGGAAGCGCGATGCCGGTGCCGGAATGTCTGCGGGGGCCAGCGCATCGATGGGGGATACGCGCGTGGCTTTGAGAGCGGGTATGAACGATGCTGCCACGGTGACGCAGACTCCCACGGCAACCCCGGTCACCACGCCAAGAATCGGCAGCGGCGCGGTCTGGAATGTCGACTGCACGAATGCTCTCAGTGCAATTGACAACAGGAGCGAAGCTCCCCAGCCTACGAGCACACCGATGATCGAGCTGATCAGACCCAGGAGTGCACCTTCGGCAAGAGTGGCGTTGCGCAGCTGTGAGCGTGTAGCTCCCACCGCACGCAGAAGAGCGAGTGACCGGAGGCGCGAAGCGACAAGCACCTGGAACGTGTTGGAGATGACGAGAACTGCAACAAAGAGAGCTACCACGATGAACGCTGCGATGAACGCCACGATGGTCATCGAATCGCCCGTGAGATCCTTGATGCCTTCTTGCACCAGCTGATCTTCGGTGGAAACCGTGTAGTCTCCGCCGACTTTCGCGCCGAAGTCGTTCGTCTTCACATCGGCAGAGCCGGCCAGGGTCTTCGCAACGGCGGATTGGACTGTGGATACGTCTGCAGACTTGTCTGTCTGAATGCGAAGGTGGTCGAACTCCGGGGCCAGCTTGGCAGCACTGGCATTGGTCACCTGGAGCGCTGATTCCGGCATATGGCCGATCCCGGTGATGGTGAACGTGACCTTTGATTTCTCTGGGTCTGAAACGAAGGGGAATGTCAGTTCGACCTGGTCACCGATTTTTTTGTTTTCCTCTTTGGCGACTTCTGTGTCAAAGAGGATTTCGTTCGGTTTGGACGGAGCCCTTCCCGAGTCCACTTTGATTTCGCTGTTCTTGGGCCATACATTGACCAGGGCGACACCTCCGGAGGCGAAAGTGGCGAAAGACCGTTCGATCCGCTGTGTTTCTTTGACTCCGGCGGTGTTCTCAATCGCCTTCTGCTTTTTCTTTTCTAAAGGCCCTTCGTTGCTATGCTTCACCACCAGGTCCGCGCCCGCATACTGTGCGGCGAGCTGAGCCCGCATGGTGCTTTGGAAGGACGCCAGAACACCCATGACGGCGACAACGAACGCCACCGAAACGATGATGGTGATAGCGGCGGCGATCAGGCGCGAACCGCCGGAGCGAAGATTCGCCTTGACAATCATTTGGTGACCTCCAGAAGAGCCTGGGAGATCGCCTCGACCGTCGGAGAGTAGAGCTCGCCCACAATGTATCCGTCAGCCAGCATCACAACGCGGTCAGCGTAGGCGGCTGCCGCTGGGTCGTGGGTGACCATGACGACGGTTTGGCCAAGTTCGGAAACGCAGCTGCGCAGAGTCTGCAGAACCTCAGTTCCGGAGCGTGTGTCAAGAGCGCCGGTGGGTTCGTCGGCAAAGATGACATCCGGCTGATTCACCAGAGCGCGAGCAACCGCAACGCGCTGCTGCTGGCCGCCGGAAAGTTCGTGCGGGCGATGGGTCAGACGGTCGCTGAGACCGAGGTTGTCTACGATCGCGTGCTTGAACTGCGGATCGACCTTGGTGCGGGCGAGCTTCGACGGGAGCATGATGTTTTCGTCGGCTGTCATCGCGGGAATCAGGTTGAACGCCTGGAAGACGAACCCCATGTGGTTGCGTCTGATCTTGGTCAGTGCGGCGTCGCTGATGTCCGTGATCGTCCGTCCGGCCAGTGTCACAAAGCCGCTGTCCGGGCTGTCCAGGCCGGCCAGAATGTGCATGAGCGTGGATTTTCCTGAACCCGAAGGACCCATGATCGCGGTGAACTGGCCGTCCGCGATGTCAATGTTGAAGTTGTTGAACACGGTCAGGCGGGCTTCGCCGGTGCCGAAGGATTTGCAGATTCCGCGGGCGCTGATCGCGGTGCTGTATTCAGTGGAAGTTGTCATGTTCCCACTATCGCGGATTCACCTGCTGAGAACATCCGCCCGGAGGATGCTTCTGACCGCAGGTTCTCATCCTTGGGGATGAGGCTCACACAATCCCGGTCTCGTACGCCAGGATGACCGCGTGAATGCGATCGCGCACCTGAAGCTTTGCGAGGATGTTGCGCACGTGCGTTTTCACCGTGGGAGCGGCCATGAACAGCTCGTCTGCAATTTCGGCATTGGTTTTGCCGTGGGCGATCAGCTCGAAGACTTCGCGTTCGCGCGACGTGAGCCGATCCAGTCTGCGCGTCTGTTCAACCGGCGGTGCAGGCTCTGCAATGACGGTCTCCAAAAGCCGGCGGGTGGTTGAAGGTGCAATGACAGCGCCGCCGCTGTGTGCTTGGCGGATGGAATCCAGCAGAACCTCGGGGCGAGCATCTTTGAGGAGGAACCCGCTGGCACCCGAACGCAGCGCTGACAGTGCGTATTCATCTGTGTCGAACGTAGTGAGCACGATGATAGTGGGCAGTCGGGGAAGTCGCCCGGCATCGCCCATGGCGAGGATCTCAGCGGTGGCGGATAAGCCGTCGAGAACGGGCATGCGAATGTCCATGAGGACAACATCGACCGGGTGCGCCATGACCACGTCGATCGCTTCGCGGCCGTTTTCTGCCTGCGCAACGACCTGCATGTCGTCCTGGGAGTCGATCACCATGGCAAAACCGGCCCGCACAAGAGCTTGGTCGTCAACGAGAAGTACGCGAATAGTCATGAAATATCCTCTGGAATAGTCAGCTGAACAAAGAACCCAGTGTCTGTCGGCTCCGCGGTGAGTGTGCCGTTGTGCACCCGCGCACGCTCCCGCATGCCCTGAATCCCTGATCCTGAACCGGGCACCGCCGATTCTTCGCCGTGTCCGGTGGAGACAATCTGGGCGACAAGCGCTTTGTCGCCAGCCTGCACGGTGACGTCTGCGTGGGAATCCCGGCCGCCGTGTTTCAGAGTGTTGGTGAGAGCTTCCTGTACCACTCGGTACACCGCAAGCTCAGCCGCTGGAGACAGTTTGGGCAGGTCAGGCGAAACATTCAGTGTGACGTCCAGCCCGGCTGAGCGCACGTTGTCAGCGAGGGTGCCGAGGTCGTTGATGGCCGGCATGGGAGCAGTCTTTCTGCCGGACTCGCTTTCGCGCAGGACACCAAGGATGCCGCGCAGATTCCCCAGGGCTTCCCGCCCGGTGTCTGCGATGGTTTCCAATGCAGACACCGCGGCTTCGGGTGAGCGTGCGGCAGCATAGCGGCCGCCGTCTGCCTGGGTGATGATCACCGACATGGAGTGGGCGATGATGTCGTGCATTTCACGGGCAATGCGCATGCGCTCGGCATCAGAGGCAAGCCGGATCTCGTTTTCGCGTTCCCTTTCAAGAAGCGCATTGCGTTCGGCGATCCACCGTATGTCATCGCTTCTGCTGCGACGATACGTTCCTGTCATCCACGCAAAGGCGACTGTCATGAAAGGAAACACGGAGAAGACGGCAACAAACAGCAGGAGCTCGCCCGGCGAGGGGTGTTTCGGGTAAATGTCCTGCCGATAGAATTCCGCCGCTACACGCAGCGACAGCAGCAGGGAGGCAACAGCCCCCAGTGCTAAGAAAATCTTGCCCCACCGCTTGGGCGCATAGGCGGTGACAGAGTGCACGGTAAGCGGAACTGCGATGAGCGAAGGGTGAGGGACCTCTAACCCCACAAGGTATAGAAGCCCTGTTGCTGCCACAGTCCAGCCGGTGAACAAAGGAAAAGTCCGCCGAAAAACAAGTGAGGCGCACATAAGAACAAGCGGCACAGACCTAAGAGTGCTGAGCGGGTCGGGGGCGGCTGGATCGACCAGCGCCAAAAGCGTCAGCGGAGCAGCGAAGACAAGAGAGTCATAAATCCACTTGCGGGCCGAAATGAACCGCAGTGCTCTCAGATGCCACGGACTTTCCATAACCACAAGTCTAAGAAGCCCGGAATGGGCTTTCATCGTCCTGCGGTATGAGCTATTCAGCTGCGGGCTGAGGAGATTGTTTGCCTGATGGAGACTACTCCCACTGTGGGCTGTCGAGATTCACACCGTGTGTTTTTGCAGCGGCTTCAATCGCATCGGCAAGCCAGCGCGCAAGGCCAGGCTGTCGGTCCTCGTAGTGCTTGGCGAAATCTTCATCAGCGATGTAGCTGCGCGAGATCAGGTAGTGCTTGGCTGGGGTGACGGGAAAGAATTCGCTGAGCACTTCGCGGTGCTGTGCTGCGAGGTCGGCTGCCTCCGCGCTGCAGACCGACACGTTTCTGCGAACCGCTTCGGCCAGCTTCGCTTCGACGGCGTCGAACCTGCTTTTGTTTGCGGCCCAATCGTCGTGGCTCCAGGCTGCTGTGCGCTGTTGGCTGATGCTCCAGTCGTCGGTGTCGCCGTATGTCTCTTCGGCCTGAGCGTGGTGTTCGGCAAAGCGGGCTTCTCCGAGGATTTCGCCTATTTCGTTCAAGCTCGGCTTCACTGTGCTTGTCTCCTTTGCTATTAGTCTGTCGATTGCCCTGAGCATTTCTTCGGTCTGCTGCATTTGGGACGTCAGTATTTCGCGCTGCCTGCGCAGGTGGGCAATGTGGTCTGTGCCTGAGTTCAAGACGTCCTTGACTGCTGTAAGCCTCATGCCGGTGGCTCTGTAGATCATGATCTGCTGGATCGTCTCAAGATCAGCACGCGTGTAGATTCTGTAGTTCGACCGGCTGCGCGCCGAAGGGCTGACAAGGCCGAGCTCTTCCCAATGGTGCAGAGTGCGCACCGTTATCCCGAACTGACGGGCAACCTCCCCGACTGAGAAGTGTTCTTCTTCGCTGTTCATGCACACAATTCTGCTGTCTGACGCCGCGTGAGGGTCAAACAGATCTGCGCGAACTAAATCCAGCCGTTCGCCTTTGCCAGATGGGCAGCCTCGAAGCGGTTGTCCGCGCCGGTCTTCGACATGATGCTGGAGATGTGGTTGCGCACCGTGCCCGGTGTTAGGTGCAGCGCTTTGGCGATGGCGGGGGAGCTCTTGCCCTGAAACAGGTGCCGGCACACTTCCGCTTCCCGTTGGCTGAGGGGATTGTCGGGTGCCAGCAAGCTGTCCCGGGCAAGTGTTGGGTCGATCACGCGCAGCCCGGCGTGGACCCTGCGAATTGCTTCGGCTAGCTGTTCGGGCGGTGTGTCCTTTACGAGGAACCCGTCCACACCTGCCTCCATCGCGTCCTTGCCGTAGCCGGCTTTGCCGAAGGTCGTCACAATCAGGCAGCGGCACGGGTGTTCGGCCAGTTCTTTGGCCACGTTGAGGCCGTTGAGTCCAGGCATTTCGATGTCCAACAGTGCCACGTCGATGGGCTGTTCCTGCACCAGGCGCAGGGCTTCGGTCCCGGTGGCGCAATCGGCCGCGACCTCGATGTCCGGCTCTGAGTTCAGCAGTGCGATCAGAGCTCCGCGCACCAGCGACTGATCCTCAGCGACGAGCACTCGAATCGTGTTCACTGAACGGCCTCCTCGGCGGCGGTGTCATCGTCAATCAGCACGCTGTCGCCGGTCATTGTGATCAGAACTGTGCTCAAGCCCTTCTCGCGGCGCATGATGAGCTGCCCGCCGGCGGCCTCAACCCGATCGCGCAGACCAGCCAGTCCACCCACCTCGTGCTCTGCAGAATCACCATTGAACCCGCAGCCGTCGTCGGTGACCTGCAGCTTGTCCGCGGTTACGCGCACCCAGCAGTTGTCCGCCCCGGAGTGGCGGATTACATTCGTTGTCAGCTCACGCAGGCCCCAGGAGAACACGGTGTCGTGCTTGCCCTGCGCGGTGAGAGGTTCGGGAAGATGAGCGGTGATCCCCCTTGTCTCCAACGCCCGGCGCGCCCCCTGCAGCTCTCCGGCGAAAGTGGGCGTGCGCATGCGGGTGACTGTCGAACGGACCTCTGCCAGAGCCAGGCGGGAAAGATCGCTGATCTCCTTGAGCTCCTGCTTGGCCTGCTCCGGGTGGTTCTCTGCGGCACGGCGTGCAACTTCGGACTTCAGGTTGATCACCGTGAGCGAATGGCCCAGAAGGTCGTGAACATCTGCGGCGATGTCTTCTCGCTGCTGCGCGAGTTCCAGTTCGTGCAGCAGCTGGTGGCGGGATTCGTCGTACTGGCTGAAAACGCCCACCCCAACCAGCAGCAGGGGAATGAAAAACAGGACGAAGGCTGCCCAGCCGAGGTCTTCGGGAGTGCTGAGCCATACCGCGACGGCTCCGGCAGCCCCCGTAGCCAACACGATGGGCAGGGCTTTCTTCAAGGTCACCGTGAAGCCCAGCATCGCGGCCAGATAGGGGGCGAAGACCACCGCGCCCGTGTTGATCACCGGCACGCTGGCCAGCGCAATCGCCAACAGAACGGCCCACCTGAGCAGTACCCGCGGAAAAAGCGCCCAGCGGTGCGGGCAGGTGTTCAATGAACCGAACGCCCAGAAGTAGAACAGGCCGAAGGCGAACACGCACACAGTTATCCACGCTTTGGCTCCGGCGCCCAACACGTCGCCGGTGTAGACCTGCACCAGCATCGGCCCCAGGAGCACCAGCCATATCGAGGCGAAGACCGCGTTGCGCAGCTGGAAGCTGTCGAAGAAGCGCATCAGCTTCGGTTCTTGTCGCGTTTGCCCATGAACAGGCAGAAGCCCACGAAGATCGCCGTCCATACCGCGATGCTAACCCAGGCGTGCCACATCGGCTCGTACACCAATTCGGTGCCGGCTATGTGTCCGCCTTCGGCCAACGGCCAACGCACCAGCGTCATGGCGCCGAACATCGGGGTGAAGCGCCCCACATCCAGCAGTGTTCCGCTAAGCGGCATAAACACATTGCCCGCAAAGGCGAGGATCACGATCGACGCGGTGGCCACGGATACTGTGTTCTCCTTGGGGACCAACAGCGCCCAGGCCAGACCGTAGAAGCCGAAGGGGATCGAGCACAGTACGCATACCAGCAAGCTCAAAGCCCACTGGTCCGGCTGCATCTTGGCTCTGGTGAGGGCTCCGACGATGAACACAGCCACGATCGGCAGCACGGCGCGCACGGCAATGCTGACGCTGTTCGCAAAAGCCAGCTGCCACGGGTGCAGGGGAGTCAGCGCCAATTGGCGGCCCCAACCGCTTCGGCTGTTGGTGACGTGGGATCCAGCTGCGCCGACTGCGCCAACGACACCGGCGTAGAAGGCCATGCCCAGCATGACGAACGCCGCGTAGTTGCCGCCGTTGACTTCGTGCTCACCGTAATCTTGGAGTGAACCGAAGAGCAGGTAGAAGAAGATCGGCAGTCCGACGCTGAAGAACAGGGTGGGCATGTCCCGGCGCAGGCGAAGGAGCTCGTGACCGGCGAATTTCAGGGTGGTGCTCATTGCTCAGGCCTCCTGGTTGCTCTGTGTCAGCGCGAGGAAAGTGTCTTCCAGGCTGTGGCTGGTGATGGTCAGATTGCGGGCGTCCGTTTCGGTCAGCAGGTACCGGGCGAGGGCATCGGAGTCCTCGGTGGTGATGTGCAGTCGACTGCCGTTGACTTCGCTGCTTTTCACCTCGGGCAGTTCTGTGAGCTTGGGGAATTCGTTCGGGAATTCGGCGCTGACCACGCAGCCTGCGTTCATGTTGCGCAGTTCCTCGGTGGTTCCGTCTGCGATTACCTCGCCCCTCTTCATCAGGACGATGCGCTGGGCGAACTGATCTGCTTCCTCCAAGTAGTGAGTGGCGAAGATGATCGTGCGCCCCTGCTGGGCCTGGTGCTCCATGGACTCCCAGAAGCGGCGGCGTGCACAGGCGTCCATTCCGGCGGTTGGTTCGTCGAGGATGAGGATGTCGGGATTGCCCAGTATTGCCAGGGCAAAGCGGATGCGCTGCTGTTCGCCGCCGGAGCATTTGCCCACGCGGCGCTTGTAGATCGGTTCAAGGTCGGCTTGTGCGATGACGTCTTTGAGCGGCAGGTGTGTTGGGAAGGTCGCGGCGATCATCTCCACCGTGTCTTTCACGGTGAGTTCATTGAGCAGGCCGCCGGTCTGCATGAGTGCGCTGATCTTTTGGCTGTAGACGGCCTGTTTGGGGGACTGGCCCATAACACTGACGCTGCCGGAGCTTGGGGTGGTCAGCCCCAGGATCATGTCGATCAGCGTGGTCTTGCCCGCCCCGTTGGTGCCGAGAAGAGCGATGATTTCTCCCGGATGCACGGTGAGGCTGGTGTCTTTCACCGCGTGCACGGGATTGGTGGAGCGTGCGTTGAAGGTTTTGCCTATTCCGGTGAGCTCTATGGCCGGAGCTGGTTGTGCCGTAGGTATGTGCGCCGTATTCATGCCCTTCACGCTAGAAAGGCAGCGTGCAAGGCGGGCATATCTTCTGTCACCACATGCCCATGACATTTGTCATGGGCATGTGGGGTGAGTTGGTTGATCTGTTCAGCAGCCCGCGCTCGGTGGTCCGCACCCTTGTGGAGATGTCGGAACCGGACGGGAGAACCTCCCGTTTACGGGAAGTCTGGTGCGAGTTTTACTTCGTAGAGCAGGTTGCTGCATTTGATGCGGGCGGATGCGTCTCCGTCCCATTCGGGGTTGAGGCCACGTTCAGTGAGCTCGTTGTATACCCACCGCCCAGTTTTCTCGTGTTCTTCCTTGCTTGCGATCATGGATGAGAAACCCACGTAGAGCACACCGGTGCTGATCAGGCGGTCCACGTCTTGTATGGTGCAGCAAGCGTAGTCATTGGAGTCGTAGGCGCGGGCCTTCCGTTGTGCATAGTAGGCGGCTTCGCTCTGGTCGAAGCCCTCATCGAAGGACCACGCGATACCGGCCTCCTCGAGAAACCAGCCAACGTCGTAGATCGACTTTACATGCGCAGAGGATTCTGGGACCAGACGCCGGTATTCGTCGCTGACCAGCTTGATGTAGTCCTCGATCCTCTCCGGGCGAGGGTTGAGCCTGGATTTCTGTTCCTGCCACGGCTCAAGGTCGATGAGCTCGTTATAGCGTCCGAGGATCTGCTCGTAGGTTTGGCCGTGGCATAGCTTCATCGAGATATCGCTCTCGATCGTCTCTTGAATAGACATCGAATCCGATGGGGGATAGGCAGAATCAAACATTGCGTGGCGAGTCATGACGCCACCCTATAGAGCTGCCCTTGAATCGGTCCAGAGGGCAGGTGCAGGTTCCGGACATAGAGGTCTGGCGGTTATTCGCGTAGCTGTGAACGAAGATCGCGGAACCGCGCTCCACTTTTCTAGCCGAGGTGTAGTCCACGACGGTTACGGACTGCTTGTGGTGCCCGAAGAGGCGGGGTGGTGCGTCATCGCGCCTGTGGATTCGTTGAGGGGCACAACCTGCCTGCCTTATGCCATGATTGCGAAAACGTAACTGGTCACGGTGGACGCCGGCGTCTGCCCAGTGGCCTAGAAGGCTTGACGGCAGGGGAGCGGTATGGAGTTTGTTGTCAAAGAAATAAAGGACAAAGAACAGAAGGCTGAAATTGCCAGGGAAGTGCTGAACGACCTTCCTGAGTGGTTCGGTATGCCTGAAAGCACTGAGGAATACATAACTGATTCGCAGGACAAGCCACTCTTGGCGTCCTTCCATCAGGACGAAGTGGCTGGGTTCCTGGTTCTCAATGCAACCAGTCCGGACTGCGCAGACATATTTGTGATGGGCGTTAAGAAGAAGTTCCATCGCAGTGGTGTGGCCACACAGCTGAACGAAGAGTACGAAAAGCTGGCGAAAAGTTTGGGCTACTCATACTCTCAGGTCAAGACCGTTCAGTCAGGCCACTATGACGAGTATGACGTGACGAACAAGTTCTATAAATCGGTGGGCTATAAAGAACTCGAAGTGTTCCCCACGCTGTGGGATGAATGGAACCCCTGTCAGGTGTTCATCAAATATCTAGGCGACTGACAGCACAGGTATCGGAAGTCCGAGACCCTGCGCCGTTCTTGGTTGCTTGGAGCTTCTGCCAGCCGTCGGGCAGTACGTGTTCCCTCATCTGGCTTTCCACTCAAGGTGCGGGGCTGAAGCCTGCCTTGAAGCGTCCCCAGCAGCTTCCCACTTAACTTCCCACTCGACATAACACTGTGGGAAGCTGAGTGGGAAGTTAAGTGGGAAGCTTGTGGTGGTGCGGTAGGGCAGGGCTTCTTCCGCAGAGCGGCTATGTCTTGATGCGGTAGCGTTGCCGAGGGCTTCTCAGTGGTTCAGTGCGCTCGGCGACGCCTTCGGCGATGAGTTCGTTTACTGCTTTTTGCACTGCTGTACGGCTTAGTCGTGTTTCTTGCACAAGTTCTGATGTGGAAGCAGAGGCCTGGCCTTTCAGCGCGGTGAGTACTTGGTCAAAGGCGCTTGCGTAACGTTCTTTTTCTGCCACCCTTCGCCGGTGAAAGACAATGGTGAAGCTGTCCAGCCGGTTGATGTATTCAGGTGGTGGCATGAGGGCGTCGGCGAGCGAGCGTTGGATGACAGCGATGCCTGTGCCCCTGTTTTCAGCGACGACGCCTGCTCCGCCTCCATCATCGTGAAACTTCACGTCCTCAAGAAACGAAGAGAGGCGTTGGTTTCGGGTTGAGCTCACGCCTGGCTTCCCGAGGTTCCGTACGGTGACACCTCCATACAGTCCTCCCGGGCTCGTGATTTCAAGACGATCAGCGAACATGTTGATCTGCACCTGGCTGCCTTGCGCGTGCGGTGAGTAATCGCGGTGCATGAGGGCATTCACAAGCGCTTCGCGTACTGCGATAGGGGGATAGTCCGGCAGGTCTGAGCGGTACTTTTCGCCGATAAGCGCGGCAGTGCGCATGTTGTTCTTGACGGTTTCGATTCCTTCGTCAACGAGCTCCGGGATGGTTCCGGTGAGGGTTTTACTGTCTAGGAGTCGAACCCCTTCGGTAACGGAACCCTTGGTTGTCCCCGGGAAGTTGGCAAATGTCACTGTGAGGCGCGGATAGAATTCCTGCGGATACTCACCCATGACAAGCAGCGACGCTAGGGTCGGGTGTCCGTCCTTAAGGATGCGCAGACGTTTCATCGCGGTTTCGGTGCCGTCGTTAAAGGTTTTGGGGCGGCGTTCGTGCTGAACGGTCATGTAGGCATTCACGGTGTCTGAGTGCAGATCTTCAAGCCGTGCTTCTGTCACTGACTGTTCGTCCCATTTGGGTTGGGTCCGCTCCTCGATGAGGCGGTCGACTTCGTATTGCGTAAGTCGGACGTCACCGTCGCCAACCCGAATATAGCTGCCGCCATATTTCCCCTGGTCAGTCACGTAGCAGGGTTTGTCTTCGGACGTCATTTCATTGACTTCCGCTACAACAACTAAGGAGTCCTCAAAGGGGACTATGTTGATGAGTGGCCGTACTGGGGGTGTGGTTTGGGCACATCGAGTTTCCAGTGCGTCCTGAGCTTTCGCTGCATCGAAGCCCTCCAGGGGCAAGAAGCCGTTTGACTCATCGAGCCCCAAGATGATGAGGCCGCCGTTGGCATTCGCGAACGCGCTGAGAGTTTCGCGAATCGACTTGCCTGCATTGCTCTTGACTTCGGTGGGCTGGTTGTCCGTTCCTACCAGCCGCAGTGCGTGGACGATTGACTCTAAGCGTTCGGTGTCCATCGAGTGCTCGCTAACTTCCCACTTAACTTCCCACTCAGCATAACACCGTGGGAAGTTAAGTGGGAAGATTGCGGGAAGTTGGGTAGGAGGTGCGGCAGTACGAGGTCAGCCGAGGTATTCGTTCAAGATGGTGTTGCCTTTGACGTCATCAGCCGACGTCGCCGAGGCGCTCGACCGGCCCGTTTCCTCGATTGCGACCACGTCGGTCATCACGGTCAACCGCAGCGACATCAACCGATACCTCGTATCGACCTTCGTGGCCACGGCGGGGGAGTCTGCTTAGGCCTTCTGGCGGCGTGCGCCAATTGCAGTCAGGGCAAGCCCTGCGACAATCCACGCCATGAGCACCCACGGGGACATTCCCAGGCCGCTGCCGTCGAAATACGCGGCTGAGCGGAGGAATGTGCCTGCAGCCCCCACAGGCATGAGCTGTCCGAAAGTGCCCCAGCCGGCCGGCAACCACTGCGGCCCGGCAGCGAAACCGGACAGTGGGTTCGACACGAACAGCATGAGTACAGCACCGATTCCCAGTCCCGCAAAGCCCAGGACAGAGAACAGGCCGAGCACAGTGCTGGATATCGCGAGGATGCCGAGCGTCAGGCCCGACCACAGCAGCCAGAAGCTGCCGTCGACCGCGTGGAACCACGGCTGCAGAATCGCGGCGGCAACAAGCCCGCCGAGGACAGCCACGCCGACTGCACCCAAGGTGCGCTTACCGGCCGACTTCAGCTGAGTGGCCAACAGAACTGCCGAAGCCATACCGCCGAAGATGAGCGGAAGCAGTGCTGAAGACAGTCCCACGCCCTGCGGGTCCTCCGATGTCATGGGCGCAACATCGTTAACGGTGACCTCTTGGCCTTCTGCCTTCAGCTGGGTGGCCATGCCATTCAGTGCTGCGGCATAGGGAGCTCCAGCACCGCTGGCAATCGTGATGGTCGTGCCGGTTGGGCTGGCGGCGACTGCGCCGACGGTCTCACGGTTCTTCACTCTGTCTTCGGCATCTTCTGGGCTCGAAGCGTCGACAACTGTGAACGCGCCGGACTTCTCGATCTTCTGCGTCATGGCGGCCTTGACGGGTTCTGGCGCAGACACGGCTAGGGGAATGTCGTGGGCGCCCGAATTGATGGCCGGGGTGAGGAATGCCAACAGCATGAGTGCGATGACGGTGCTCACCAGTCCGGTGATGGCGGTGGGGCCGAGCTTACGACGGCCCTCCTTGTTCTGTGCGGTGTCTGGCATGACTTCTCCTAACTAAGCGGAGCGGAGCGCTCCGTATATAATCGGATCATACTGCTCCGGTTATAATGATTGCAAACTTAGGAGGTCAGATGAGGTCAGATGCTCAGCAGAATCGCGAAGTGATTCTGGGTGTTGCGCGCACACTTTTCGCAGAACAGGGTGCAAACGTGTCCTTGCGCTCCATCGCGGCTCAGGCGGGCGTTGGGATCGCAACCCTGTACCGGCACTTTCCTGCGCGAGGTGACCTCCTCCTCGCCCTTGGTCTGGAGATGAGCGCCAAAGCGCTCGCCGCGATGGACCGTGCGCTGGAGTGTTGGGATGCTGACCCGGAAGCGGCCTGGCGCGGCTTCATTGTCGAGGTGGTCCGCACCCAGGTGAGCGCTCAGCTGGTGTCCGTAGCCGAAGCTGATCAGGAGTTCGCCGAATCGGAGCGGGTAGCGGCGGTTCGCGCTGAACGACTGGCGCAATTTGACCCGATTCTCGTGCGGGCCCGAGAAGCGGGCTTGATCGGCGATATCGATGCAATGCGTCTTGTTGCTGGAATCGCTGCGGCTACCCGCCCCCTTCCGTCGTTCGTTGAGGAGCAGATCCCGGATCTGCACGAGTGGCTGGTTGAAGCCTTCATTCGCGGAATCCGACCGTAGGGTCTGGGCCGGTGGAGGTGCCGGTCTGGCTCGGGCAGTGCGCACGAGGTGAGCCGTGCGAACTGAGCGGCACTAGGAGGCGGGCGGCGTCTAGTCAACCAACTAAACCCCAACAAAAAGTCCCGGGACATCGAGTGAACGATGTCCCGGGACTTGGTGCGCGAGAGGGGACTTGAACCCCTACGTCCGAAGACACTGGAACCTAAATCCAGCGCGTCTGCCAATTCCGCCACTCGCGCGGGCGAACCCAGCATACAAGACCGCGATCCAGCATCGACGGGCTCGAGGTGTGTTCGCCGTGACGAGCTGGCGTCTTAGGCGAGCCACTGAGGTGGGGAAGCGGCTCGGGTGTTGCCGCCGGTCAGTCGATGCCGAGCTCGCGGCGCAGACGTTCCACGTGTCCCTTGGCGCGCACGTTGTACTGCGCGACTTTCACGGTGCCTTCTTCATCCAGCACGATCGTGGAGCGGATAACACCCTGGACGATCTTGCCGTAGTTCTTCTTTTCGCCGAACGCACCCCATTCGGTCATGACCTGCTTGTCCGGGTCGGACAGCAGCTGGAAGTTCAGGCCTTCCTTTTCCACGAACTGGGCGAGTTTTTCCGGTTTGTCCGGCGAAACCCCAAGCACTGTGTAGCCGGCTGATTTCAGTGATGACAGGCTGTCGCGGAAGTCACACGCCTGCGTGGTGCAGCCGGGAGTCATCGCTCGCGGGTAGAAGTAGACGATGACGGGCGTGCCGCGCAGATCCGAGAGGGTTACGTCCTTACCCGTGTGGTCGGTCAGGGTGAAATCCGGTGCGGTGTCGCCGATCTCCAGTCGGGTCATGGCCTTCCCTTCGTTACGGGGCGTAAGTTCTGCGTCTCATTCTGCCACCTGCCGCTCAGTGTCAGTCGGTCACGGTAAGCTCGGGTGGGTAAGCAGACTTCCGAAGAAAAGGAATGCGCGTGAGCAACGTCTACACCTCGGACATCACTGTCGACAACGCTTCGAAGGCACAGCTCGAAGAATCCATCCGGCTGCGCGAACAGCGCTTGGCCGCCAATATCGACACCCTGGTGGGCGAAGTCCACCCCAAAGCCATTGCGGCTCGTGCCAGCAACCGAGTCAAGGGCGCTGCCGTCAACTCGGATGGTTCGGTCCGCGCTGACACCGCGGCACTTGTCGGCGGGTTGGTGTTGAGTGCTGCGTCGATCATTGCTCTGGGCATCGTCCGCAGCCAGCGCAAGTACTGATCGGCAAGCACAAACTGTATGTCTGATACGTCGCAAGCTCGGCCGGCGGCAGAAACCGCTGGCGAGCTTCCCATCCGCATGCTCCACGACCGCCTGCTGGTGGAACCTGACAAAGAGGCGGGGGAGCGCAAATCCTCCGCCGGTATTGTCATTCCCGCCACAGCGGCGATGGGCAAGCGGTTGGCGTGGGGAACGGTTGTGGCTACGGGCCCGAATGTGCGGCAAGTCAGCCTGCACGACACAATTCTGTTCGATCCAGAAGATCGTGCTGAGGTCGAACTCGACGGTTTGCTGTACACACTTCTGCGCGAACGCGATATTCACGCGATCTCGCAGACCGTGGGTGAGGACAGCACCGGCCTGTACCTGTGACCGCGGGCTTGGCTGGCCAACTGCCCAAGTTGCCAGCCGGTCAAGCGGTAGCTTGGGGCAGCTGCCTGCTTGCCTCCCACGCACAGCGCACGATGCGCCCGTCGGCCAAGTTCTGTGCGGTTAGTCACAAAGCCCGTATGCGGGCGAATCTCAATTTCCCACCGCCAGAAGATGTGTGTATAGTTAACTCTCGTTGCGCACCTCTAGCTCAATTGGTAGAGCAACTGACTCTTAATCAGTGGGTTCCGGGTTCGAGTCCCGGGGGGTGTACGAAAACACGGCCCTGACCAGTAGAAATGCAGGTCAGGGCCTTTTTGATGCTCGGTTGCCGGGTCGCTTGTCCCGCGTTTACCTAATCTTTTGAATCACTGGTCGCGTCTTCCCGAGAGCTCTCGGGTGCGCAGACATGGCGGGCGTCTCGTGGAGCTTTTGCACGTAAAACGCTCCTGTTACGGCAGTGCTTGAAAGCTCGAGCAGAGCGAAGGCTGTCGAATAAGCTGGCAACGTGGCATCGCATGAAAGACCGTCTAAGACCAGCGTCCGGAAAGCAGGGTCGAAGATCCGGAAGTTCCGCAGCGGTGAGGCTAGTCAAGCGGAATTTGAGGAAGCTCTCGAAACTGTGCGAGTCTTTCGCTCTCAGTTTGCCGGCCCGCTTCTGAGGGTCACCAACAGTGTGAGTGGCATTGCATCGGGATCTGGAATTGATGCCCAGGTGACGCAGCGGCTTAAGCGGGAGCAGACGATCGTAGAAAAGCTAGGCGATCGTGAGAAGGGGCTGGACCTGTCCCGCATGCAGGACATCGGAGGATGCAGAATCCTGGTTAGCGACATCGCGGAGGTGCGGACTGTAGAAGCCGCGATCCTCGACGCCTGGGGAGTCCAGGTCGCGGACACCGGTGACCACCCTGTTCAGATTCTGGCGCGAAACTTGGCCGAAATATACCGCCTCGAAGAAGAGCAGAAGCACGTTCCGCTAGACTTGATCACCATCGCAAACGACCAGATCGCTGAAGTGAACAAGCTGCTCACCGCGAGCATTGAAAAGCAGGAGGGCGCGTCATGAACAACATCAATCATTTCCTGCTTGTGTTTGACCATGCCCAGGACAAGCTCATCATGCAGGAGTCGTTCGGAACCGATGCGGAGCGGGCAATGGAGGAATACGCAAAGCTCGAGACGGAATACCGCAACTCGGTGTCTACTGACATTGTTTTGGTCGGGTCAGATTCCCTTGAAACAGTGAAGGCAACGCACAGCACCTACTTCACCGGTTTTGCAGCAGCAAGCGGAGCAGATGGCCTGCTCGAGACGCTGAGACGGTAATGAGTGGCAGCTGAGCCGAAACTGTTCGGTAGGGGAAGAGCGCCCGATGTCAGAATTCGAGGACGTCAATAGGTGCTTCGAGCCAATGTATCGCGTCTTTTATTCGTTGCTGCCGAAGCGAGTGGACGTGAGTCTGTTGTGGACGAGGCTGGGCTGGCCCTAGGGCGTGTCTCTTATATGCGTAACCAGACCAGAATCGCCGCAAGCACCACTCCCGCGCGATACGTGACCGCGAGCTTGTCATAACGCGTCGCAAGCCCGCGCCACTGCTTCATCAACCCAAAGGCCCGCTCGACCACGTTGCGGTCTTTGTACAGCTCCGCATCAAACCCGGGCGGTCGCCCGCCAGCACGACCCTTACGCTTCCTGGCAGCGATCTCATTAGACTTCTCCGGAATCACCGCGGCGATGCCGCGCTCACGCAGATACGCGCGGTTCACCCGTGACGTGTACCCGCGATCAGCAAGCAACGCATCAGGGCGCGTCCGCGCCTGCCCGCACCCAATTCTCGGGACCCGAATATCGCCGAGGACTTCCTGCAACATCGCGCCATCATGGCGTTGCCCGCCCGTCACCACAATCGACAGCGGCCGGCCATGCCCCTCGACAGCAAAATGTACCTTCGTGCTCAACCCTCCGCGTGATCTCCCGATCCCGTGACCTGCCGGTTCAATCTCGCATAACGGCAGATTCTTGTAATTCGATAGAGCCCCCTGTGTCCTGATCAGGGCGCGGCAGGTTCGTACCGTGCTGATGAGCACGGTTGATCGTCGCGTCGATTGACACGTTCCAGTCAATGTCGCCCACTGCATCGGCCTCGGCGAGGATGTGCGCGAATACGCGGTCCCAGGTGCCGTCGGTTGCGTAGCGGCGATGCCGCTTCCACACCGTCTGCCAGGGACCATACCGGTCGGGGAGATCTCGCCACGGGATTCCGGTGCGGTACCGGTAGATGATGCCCTCTACAACGCGGCGGCTATCACCAAACGGGCGGCCTTTACGGCCCTCATTCGTTGGCAGAAGTGGTTCAACTCGCTCCCACTGTGCATTCGTGAACTGCGTAAATCTAGACCGTTGTGACACACCTCAATCATGCTCGAGCACAGGCCCACAATTAGGAGACACGCCCTAGAAGCTGACGATGCGGAGCGTCCCGTCTTTCCTGACGGGACGCTCCATTTGCTCAGTCGGAAACGACCCGCGTTTGCCCTCCATTCCTGAACCTCACCGTGCCCAAGGGCGGCAGGTTCCACCCATGAAGGATGTGGCTGAGTGCTCGACTGGGCGACTGCGCATTCTGCAGACGCTGAAGCCAGGGCCGCCAGGCATCAGCGTTGAGCCGAAAATCCGGGTAAGGATAGCCGAACCACTGTTTAAAAAGATGGCCGTGTACGGCTTCCTGCAATTCGCCCTGTTTTCGCGCGCCTGACAGCAGCTCAGCAAGTAGGAAGTACTGGATCGGACTGAAACCGGCATTGTGCAGTTCTGCGGCAGTGTCCTTCCAAGATTGAGGGACGCGCGTACCGCCCTTGACGACGCTGCCTGCAATGAAATTCATAATCGTCGCCCCTGGGAACGCAGGGCAGTGGTCGAGCATATAGCGAGACCACAGGGGGCGATCAGCTTCAGGGACTTCGCCCCAACCATCCGCAGGGTCGACGTCGTGAGGATTTCCTGTACCGGTGTTGCCATGGTGAGTAGACATGGGAATGTTCCTTACCGGATCCCGGTGCGTCTGCGCGCAGAGATCCATCGACTTGCATGAACGTTTGCTCATGCCGGTTCTTCCCCTGGGGCACCCCACTCGATGGAGAGGGTTGCCGTGCAGCCAGCCAGGTACTGAAAGCTGCAACTCTTGAACCAGCGAACAACATACTGGAGCTGCAGAAATTTCGGCCGGAATCGGTAACAAATCGTCACAGACATTTTCGTGGTCGGCGGACTGTCCTTCTGAGCGCACCGTTCTGTGGTCAGTACAGCTAGACTTCCTCTGAACGTTCAAACCAGGAAACAGGTGAAAGGCGCGGCCCGCATTGCATAACAGTCGACATTCACAAGGTGCCCCAACAGCAACCATCGACAACAGGCTCAGGCGAGCCCTGACGGTAGGCGCGATGCTGATGGTCACACTGGTGCTGGCCGGATGTGCGGGCCTCAACGCCGTTGTCAAAATGGATCTCACCATTGACAAAGACCTGCGCGTCAGCGGTGGCCTCGTCGCAACTGTCGAACGACAGAAAGTCAACGAAAAGGTGTCCGAGCTCGGCGGTCTTGCCCAAGAAAGTGACATCGAGAAGCAGCTTGACCAGTCTGTCGAAGACGTAAAAGACACCATCCCAGAAGGGGCCCAGGCTGAAAAGATCTCGACTGACAGTGAACTCGGGTACAGGGTCACGTTCGACAAAGTCGCAGCAGAGGACTTCACCAGCACCACCGGGAGTGGACCCGGACGCATCGTCCTGAAAAAAGACGGCGACAACATCGTCATGGAACTGCCGAACATCGCAAAAGACACGGATTCTCCGGCTTTCAACACAGGAGGCGAGGCCCCGTCGACGTCAGAGATCTTCAAAGAAGCCGAGGTTAAGCTGACCTTCCCGGGTAAGGTCGTCGAAGCTGAAGGCGGCCAGATCTCCGGCAAGACAGTCACCTACGACCTGCGCTCATACGACAAGGACGTCATCAGCGTGACTGCGAAAGCCTCGGGCTTCCCATGGTTGATCGTCTTCATCGTGATCGGACTTTTTGTCTTCCTGGCGATCGTTGCGGCAGTCGTCATCGTCGTTGTGGTCGTGGCGAAGAAGAAGCAGAAGAACCAGCCTCCCGCGCCTTTCGGACAGGGCGGCCCCAACTACCCTGTCCAGCAGCCGGGGGCAGCTCCGTACAACAATCCCGGCCCGCAGGCACCGCCGGAGCGGCCGGGTGGTCCGCCGATGCCGCCTCGTCCTCCTCAGAGCTGACGAAGACAGCACCCCACAAGAACTGACATAGGGCTCCGGCAGAGCTTCACCAAGCTCTGCCGGAGCCCTATGTGAAAGCACACGAGGTGAGGCTGGCCATCGCGGCCACCACTGCGGCTGCCCCGCAGCGCGGGAACCATGACCCGGCACACCACCAGCCCCAAAACACAAAAATCCCGGAACATCGAATGAATGATGTTCCGGGATTTGGCCTGGGGTGGCTAACGGGACTTGAACCCGCGACCCCCGCGACCACAACGCGGTGCTCTACCAGCTGAGCTATAGCCACCATCACTGCCTCACAGACAGCATTGACCATGCTAAGCCACACATTGCCCCAAGGCCAAATCCGCTCAGCTGGCACACAGCTGACACCGAGGTGAGAACAAGAAGGCAGACCCAAAATCGGTCTCAGGTTAACGAGCCATAACGTTTTGTGGGCCGGGTGGGAACTCCAATATGGGCCGCGTAAAATCACTCAGGTGAAAACAGCGGGACACCCGCTGACAGGTGGAAAACAGACCCCCATCCCCAGTAGAAAGCCCCGAGGATGAAGCACGCCGACGTCAGCTTTGCTGAGGACAGAACTGTCCTTCTGACGATCGACGGCGCCTCGGAACAGTGCCATGACCTGGGCGCAGCGCTCGCCAAAGTCCGCGACATGGCGGCATCCGATGAGCACCCTATTTTCGTGCAGATCGCCGACGGCGAATCTTCCCACTCCGTAGTCATCGGGACAGACGGTTCGGTTGCAACGAGCGAACTGCCCATTATCCAGCCGCATAACGCGGTCACAAACAGCACAGACCGTCCTGCCGAAGAAACAGCAGAGGCGGACGCCTCTGGGTCCGAGGAAGCGCCAGACAGCCAGGCAGGCACCTCGGCTGGTGCAGAGTCCACTGCCGCAGCCGAGACTGACCCAGAAGCCGATCCTGCGAACGGACCCGCGCAGGTGGACGACCAGGCAGAAGAAGACAACGGCGACGAAGGACAAAACACCACAGCGCAGCCCGTGGGGAAAGGCCCAGCCAAGCCGGGCAGCGGATCACTTCTCACCCGACTTCTCTCAGACGATCCAGCACGCAGCCCCTCCGACCGCGGTGAGCGCAGAAAACGCAAGCCGTCGATGATCGTGCCGTCAATCATTCTGGCTGTCATGCTCATTGTGGTCATCGTCCTGTGGGTCATACCCGCATTCGTCGGAGCGCCGAATGGAGGCCTGCAGGAATCGACGGCCGATTCTTCCGGCGCGACTGAGCAGCCCAAGCTGAGCCTGAAGAAGTCAGAGAGCATCGTCCCGGGCTTCAAAAACGAACCCGCGTGGGAACTTCCCGTCGATCCCGCCGCGTCAGTCAGTGCCTCCGAAAGGGGGATCGTTGCAGTCAAAGACCGCAGTGTTGACGTATTCGATCCCACGACCGGAAAAAAGCGCACCAGCATCACCATGGACGGCAGCGTTCAAATCGCAGCCGACACCAGAATCAACAACAAGCCCGCTCTGCTGCTGCGCTCAGGCGACAAAGCGGAAGTCCTCTACGACGGTGAAACCACCACACAGAAGTACACGCTTCCCGCCGACGCCGAAATCTCCCTGGCTGGGACAACCCCCATGGTCGTCGCGGGCGATAAGCTCTACCACTTCCACGACGACAAGGTTCACGCCGTTGTGGGTGTCGAAACCGGCTTCACACCCATGGGGCTCGACGGGCGAAAAGTAATCACAGCAGACTTCTCCGGCGAGGTTGCGGTCTCTGACACCGAAACGGGGCTGGCCGAAAAGTTTGCACTCGAAAAGCCCGGCCAGGACCTCGTGATCCTCAAATGGGTGACAGCCGGGCACGGGAAGATCGTCACCGTGTGGGGTGAAAGCGATACAGGCCTCGATTCCGCCGAGCCCGTGCAGATTGTGGTCAGCGACACCGAGCAGGGAAAAATCGTGTCAACGGTTGAAACTCAGGCTGATGCAATCGCCGATGCCAAGTGGGAACGCGGGCAGGGGTTCAGCCTGGCTGTTTTCGGCCCCTACCTGTTCGATATGAAGAGCGGTCTGCTGGTGCGCGACGCTTCGGAAGATGATGTGCGCTTCGGTGAACCTCGCGGGTCGTACACACCGGCCGTAGTTGACGGATCCCCTTCGATCATCGCCGGCGATGCGGCCTACGAAACCAAGAACAACCTCATGGCAGTTGACGCTGACGGCGACTATGCGATTGTCCGCAGCGAATCCGATATAATCAGAGGCTACGCGAAAGCACACAAAGGACGATAACGGGCGTTTTATCCGTAAATTCACCGAAGACTCCGCACCGCTGAGCACACACCGGAAGGCAGCATGAAGCAGGTATTCAGGCGCCAAGCCACGGCCGCAGCACTGTGCTGTTTTGCCGTGTTCGGTCTGATCCTCACGCTTGCCACCCCTGCGGCAGCACAGCCTGACAACGGGGCATCCGAGAGCCAAAGTGAAGAGCCGTATGTGCCCACTCAGCCCGACGGCAAAGTCAACCCGACTTCGCCGTCGAATCCGCCTACCGGAGGCTCTGGTGAAAAACCGTCGCAAGAGCCCGCTGAGAACACTGAAGGGTCAGCGGGCAATCCGCCCGATCCGCCAACGGACAATCGGACAACACAGTCATCGCCGAAGCCGCCGGACAGGCCAACCGACAAACCGAATCCAAAACCGTCCCGGAAACCTGCTGACAGGCCAACCGGCACGCTGACGCCCAAACCCTCACAGCGGCCACCCGGTGGACTGCCGCCGAAATCATCCACGCAGAAGCCGACGGACAAGTCTGAAGCTGACAGACGGGAAGGCTCGAAGAACTCTCCGTACGACACCCGCCGACAGCCGCGTACCAGTCCGCACAGAAACAGTCCCCGGCCACCGGACGGCCGCTTCAGCAGCCAGAGTTCAAGCGGGAGGGCTCCTCAGCCGGACACCGGCAACGGCGGAGCCAACTGGGTTCCGCAGAGACCCAGCAGCGGTTCTGGATCTTCGTCCCAGCAGAATGAAGGAACCGTGACCGACCCGGTCCCCACCCCCGAACAGGCCGAATCGGAGAAGCAGGGCAAGCAAAGCTTTGCGTTGAAGGGCAGCCAGGCCGGTGCCTCTGACAATCCCGAGGCCCGCAGCGCCAGCCTGCTGTGGGGCGGGCTCACAATCGTGCTGGGCTTGGCGGTCATCGTGTCAGCGTGGCTGTTCCTGCGCCGCTCACCGAAGCCCGCTAAAGACACAGCGGGCTCAACAGAAGACAACCCGGCCGGCTCAGCAGAGTAAGGGCGGTGAAGCACCGCCCTTCACAGCGCCGTCGGTAAGAAAAGCCGGGACTGGTTAGAACAGGGGCCGGTCAGGCGTGTGGCCCTCGAGCTCCAAGAGCATTCGCTTGCGCTCGATACCGCCGGCGTAGCCGACCATGCTGCCGTCGGCGCCCATCACTCTGTGGCACGGCACAATGATGCTGATCGGATTGTGTCCCACAGCCCCGCCGACTGCCTGAGCCATACCGGGCTTGCCCAGCTGCTTTGCGATCTCGCCATATGTGGTCAGCTCGCCGTAGGGAATCTCCAGCAGCAGGTTCCAGATGCGCTTCTGACCCGCCGTGCCATGCAGGGCAAACGGAACGTCGAATGTCTGCCGGTGTCCGGCAAAGTATTCACTCAGCTGTGCAAGTGCTGGCCCCATGACCGGATCGTCTTCTGCCGAGGCGGAGCTGAGCTCCTGCCCGAAGAACTCCTGTTCGGGACTGTGCTTGATGGGCACGTGGTGCACGCCGACCAGCTGCCCGCCGTGTGCAATGAAGACAGTGGGTCCGGTCGGCAGGGTCAGATAGGCGTGACGGGCTGAATCCACAGATCAGAGCCGATCTTTTTCGATGTCCATGCGCTGCAGGCCGATCTGCCGTGCTGAGGGCTCGACGTTCGACTTCACGACCGTCTTCTGCGTGACTTCGAAGTTTTCGCGGTATTTGCCGAACAGCAGGCGGCCCTGTGAAACGAGCGCGGTCGAGGAATTGAAGATCATGAGCGTAAAGGGGAACAGCAGCCACTGGGCGAGCATCGACACTGAGCGCAGCCGTGAGTAGCGCACGGGCCGCGGCGGCAGCAGATTCACGAACACCAGCAGCGATGTGAGCAGCATGATCATGGCAACCTGCTGGATGCTGCCGACCAAGAACGGCATATTGCTGGTGAATTCGGGCGCGCTTTCTCCTGTGGCGCGCAGCACGAGGAAGGGCACCCAACCGCCTACGGCAATGATGAGGGAAACGCTGGCGAGCGTGACGTGGCTTTCCAACAGCAGGATGAAGCGACACAGCGTGCCGAAGAACCTGGGCTTCGAATTGGCCCAGCCCTTGATGGCGTAAGGAACATCCGAAGCGCCGTAGGACCACCGCGCGAGCTGTTTGAACTGCGCTTTGATCGACTGGCCCAGGTTTCCTGCCAGCACGGCGTCCTGGTAGATGGGCACGTGGACGGGGATCACACGGTAGTCGCCGCGGAAGTGAAAGTACGACCGCCAGTACTGGTGGCCGTCTTCGACGATTGTACGCGTGGACCAGAAATCCATGTCGATAAGCGCATCAAGCGGTTGTGAGTGAGACGCGAAGTTGCGAAGCGAAAAGGGTCGGACCGTCTGTGTGAGGTTGAAGAAGCAGTTGGCCGAAGCAATCACGCGGGTCACCGCGGGGGCGTCCCAGATATTCGACAGGTACAGCGCGATGGGCTGGTAGGAAGCGCGCTGGCGGTCTTCAGCCCGGATGTATTCATACGCAACGTAGTCGAAATAGCTTTCATACGGTTTGTTGTCGCAGTCGAGCGTGGTGACCATGACTTCGGCAGGGTCGAAGCCTCTTTCTTCTGCCCACACGGCCGCACGTCGGCCCGCGAAGGTGATGTTGCCGCCCTTGCCGGTGATTTCGCCGGGGATGTCACGCGGGTGTTCAACAAGCTCATAGGTGCCGAACTTCGCGCCGTACTTTTCTTTCAGCCGCTGGGCTGTCAGCTGCATGTCCGGGCCGCCGCGCTCTTCGTAGGCGAAGAAGATGTGCAGGTGCTCCGATGGGGTTGTTGTGTACAGCAGCCCGCGGATGGTGGGTTCGATGACTTCGTACGGTTCGTTGTACGCCGCGATGATGACAGCGTGCTGGACCCGGGCAGGGTGAGGGTAGTTCTGGGGGTTTTTCCTCACTTGGCGCAGAAGCTGCCGATGCTGGTCTGCGCGAAACGATCCCGGTGGGGTCGGCGGCACCCGCTTGCCGTCCATGACCAGCGCAAGATCAAGAAGACGCGCATTCCAGTCGACTCGAGCGGCGAGGCGAAAGCGGCGCAGCCCGCGCACAAGATCGACTGCACCGCGCACACCCCGAATGAACATGTAGGCGACGATTACAAGCACCCACAGCGCACCCCACGTGGGGTGTATGAGCGAAAGAACGACGACGGCCGCGAGATTCCCGTAGCTGAAGACAGCCGGGATCATTTCGAAGAAGCGATATTTGGAGTCGCGTTTGCCCAGCGGGACTTCATTACTTTCGTCAGCGGCAGCGAGGGGAGCGGTGGCAGTAGTCATAGTCAGCTGTCTGTCGAGGCGCCGGGGGACTGGGGAAGGTCACTTTCGGCAGAGTCGGTGGAAGGTTCTGCTGAAAAGTACTCAGCGGTGATGGCGGAGGCAATCTGCGCCGACGCGGTCGAATCAGGGGCCTCCGAGGTGAATACAGCGCGACGGAAGTACGCCAGTTCGGCTATGGAATCGAGAATATCGCCCAAAGCCCGGTGGTTGCCTGTTTTGGCCGGTGCGGAGTAGTACGACGATGGGAACCAGCGCTTGGCGAGTTCTTTGATCGAACTGACGTCGATGATGCGGTAGTGCAGATAGTCGACGAGTTCGGGCATCTGCTGCTGGAGGAACATTTTGTCAGTGCCGACGGAATTGCCGCCCAGCGGAGCTTTGCCGGAAACGGGAACGTGTGAGCGGATGTAGTCGAGCACCTGCTTCTGCGCGTGCGCGACAGTGGTTCCCCGATCGAGTTCGTCGATCAGCCCGGATTCGCGGTGCATGTTGGTCACGAAATCGTTCATGTTGTTCCGCGCGGATTCGGACGGCTTGATGACGATGTCGATGCCGTCATCAAGCGGTTTGAGATCGAAGTCAGTGACAATCGCCGCGACTTCGATCAGTTCGTCCGTGCCGACCTCAAGGCCGGTCATCTCACAGTCAATCCATACAATTCTGTCTACAGCCACGAGCCCAATACTAGCGTTGTGGTCTGACACAGCCCGGTGCACGTGCCAGCACCGCTGGGAGTCCGCCCAGAACTCGATATTTCGGGGTACGTAGAATAGACAGTTGAACCACAAGCTGATCGAAGGGGAGCGCGTGCGCTCAATAGCTGCAGTCGTGATGATCGTCCTGGGCGCTGTTCTCGGCGTCGTCGGAGTTCTTCAGAAGACCGTGTGGGCACCGCCGGACAATATTACCGCGTCCACACAGACAGATGAAGGCTCTGCTGCGGCCGTCATCGAGCCCGGAGTCCTCAACCTGTACCCCGGCGAAGCCCACGTCACCGTCAAGGGCGCAGGCGACATCACCGTCGCCCACGCATCGAAGCCCAATGTCGAGGCATGGCTCGGCGAAGCTGCGTATCTCGACATCACCGGGCTGAAATCGCAGGACGAGCTGCGCACAGAAAAAGTCGAGGGCAAAGAAGACAGCGTGCCCAACCCGGCGGGAGCAGATCTGTGGGAAAACTCGACAACTGAACCCGAACAGGTGACCTTCAAATGGAGCGAACCATCCGACGACTCCGCGTTCTTGATCGGCAGCAGTGAAAAGTCGAACCTGCAGATCTCCGTGGAGTGGAAGAACGACGCCACCAACCCGTGGTCGACGCCGCTGATCGTGGTGGGACTCATTCTGATCATTCTGGGCATCCTGCTGTTCATCTCCGGCACACGGGCGAAGAAACGCGAAAAAGACCGTGAGGAAGCCCGCCTTGAACGTCGGCGCAGACTGGCGCAGATGGGCTCCGCCTTCGTGATTGTTCCCGGCCTGGCGCTCGCCGGCTGTGGGGCACCTGAACTTCCCGAACCCCAGCCGCTGCAAACGCCCACCGCACCGGCTGCCTCTGTCACTGACGAACAGCTTGAACGGGTCCTGAAGGAAATCCACACAACCGTTAAGGAAGCCGACGACAAGCTCGACGCGAAGAAGCTCGGGGATCGTGCCGACGGCACCTTCCACCAGCAGCGCGAAGGTGCCTACAAGATCAAGAAAAAAGACAAAAAGGCCAAGCTGCCCGCCGCCCCGGCATTTGACGATGTCAAGGTGAACTTCACTTCGGCAACGGACACGTGGCCGCGGGTCACATCCGCTGTCGTCAGCGGAAACGACCAGACCCAGCTGGTCATGCTCAGTCAGCAGGATCCCCGCAGCCCCTACCGCCTGTGGTCGCTCACCGTGCTCCTGCCCGGTGCTGAGTTCCCCGAAGTCGAAGACGCCCGCGTCGGCTCCGGTCTTCTGCCTGCCGACCAGGACGGACTGGTCATGACGCCGAAGGACGCCGTCAAAAACTACGCCGAAAAGCTCCAGAAGCCCGACAGCGCCAAGCGCAAGGGCGACTTCCAAGACGACGCTTTCGCCAAACAGGAACGCGAATCCTTCAAGAAAGTCAAAAAGGAAATCGAAAAGGGCAACGGCTCAGCCAAGGTCGAATACAGCCCCGGCCAGCAGGTCGCAGCCCAGTCGGCCAAGGACGGATCGGCTATCGTGATCGGTTCGGCATCGCACACACTGTCTCTGTCACCCGAATCGCGCGGAGGCCAAACGGGTGAACTCACAGTCCCCAACCCCCAGGCTAAAGTCGTCGGCGAAACCAAAACCAAGCGGACGCTGAAGACCGAATACCTGCAGGTCTACGCTTTTGTGGTGCCCAAGAAGGGCGAAGGCAAGGTGCGGCTGATCGGCGTGTCAACCGCAATGGTCAAGGCCGAACTGGCCGGCAACAACTGACGAGGAGAACATGACTATTCCCCAGCAGCCTGATCACACCGGAGGCGGCCCGCAGGCGTCGGCTCAGCACGAGCAAGGCCAGCAGCCCGCCCAACAGGAGGGCCTGGACCTGTCGGCAGTCCGCGGTCACGGCACCTCGGCGGGTTCGACACCCAGCAGCGCGGAACAGTCCAGCGAAACTCCCGGCCCCAACCAGGTCGAAGTGCCCGCTCTTGCCTTCGAGGTCAACGAGCAGACATTCGAATCGGCGGCACGGCTGTCGATGGAACTGCCGGTGGTTCTTGTGCTGTACTCCGGGCAGCAGCCGGACAGCCAGCAGATTCTGCCGGTCCTCCAGAAGATCGTCGAAGACCAGGCCGGCCGCGCAGTGCTGGGGCTGGTGGATGTTGCCACCAGCCCGGCCATCCAACAGGCATTTCAGGTGCAGGCCCTGCCGACGGTGGTCGCCGTCATCAAAGGCCAGCCCGTCCCGCTGTTCCAGGGCGTGCAGCCCGAAGCGCAGATCCGCCAGCTGTTCGACCAGATCGCCCAGGCAGCCGCGCAGGCGGGCCTGCACAAGACCGCCTGGGTCAAAGGCACCCAGGCGCAGGAAGGCCCCCGCCACCCCGAAGCCCTCGAGGCATTGGAAGCGGGCGACCTCGACCGCGCCGAACAGGCGTACAAGGACGCACTTGCAGAATCGCCGGCAGATGCCGAGGCAAAAGCCGGAATCGCCCGCGTCGGCCTTCTGCGCCGCACCCGCGACAAAGACCTCGCCGCTGTGCGCCAGGCCGCAGCTGACAACCCCACATCGGTCGATGCGGCAATCGACTGCGCCGACCTCGATGTTGCCGGCGGTCACGTTGAAGACGCGTTCACACGCCTGATCACGCTGATCGGAACCACCGCCGGCGACGACCGCGAAAAGCTTCGCCTGCACCTTCTCGACCTGTTCGATGCAGTCGGCGCTGAAGACGCGCGCGTAGTCAAAGCCCGCGGACGTCTGATGCGCGCGCTGTTCTGATGCTGCGGCTTCTTGGCTCCGGACTGCTGGGGCTGGTGGGAATACTGGGCTTGGTGCTGGTGATTTCGGCCCTGTCCGTCGTCGGCTTCGACGGGCAGGCGCGCACCGAGACGATGACCCCTGACGAACGCAGTCAGGCTGTCATGCTCGACCAACAGCTCATTCCTGTCACCAACGCGGTTGCAGAAGTCACCGTCGAATCCGACACTCCCGTGTTCGTCGGCACCGCCAACGGGGTGGACGTGCGCAGCTACCTTTCGGGGACAGCGCATGACGAAGCCACCGAAATCGAACTTCCCGGCGAAATCAGCCACAGGTTTGTGGCCGGGGACGAGCAGCTTGCCTCCGACCCCGAAAGCCGCGATTGGTGGATTACACAGGAAACGGGAACCTCGCAGACGGTCCGGCTGGGCCTTGACAGCGACCCGCAGGTGGTCGTGATCGCAGCGCAAGAAGGATCTTTGGCCAACACCAAAATCACCATCACGGTCGACGCCCCCGGAGTTGTGCCGATGGCGCTTATCGGTCTGGCTTTGACGGTGATGATCTTTGCGCTTGCTGTCTGGCTGTTCCTCTCGTGGCGACAGGATCAGCCGAAAGTCGCCGTCGGCGGTTCGCGAAGCAGAGCACGGACAGCGGAGGAATCCCGATGAAGCGCGCACTCAGCACAATGACCGCAGCTCTGGCGGGACTGGGGCTGCTGAGCGGGTGTTCGGGCGCCCCGCCGATCGCCAGGCCCGCTGTTCCGCAGTCGAGTGAGTATACAAAAGAGCCGCTGCGCGCAGGCGATGGTTCAGCGTTCATCACCGACTACACGAAGAAGCTGCAGAAGTCGCTGGCCGATGACGGCAAGGGACTGGACCAGATTCAGGCCGGTCCGATGCTCGACCGGACAAAAGCCGAAGTGCTCGTGGCAAAAGCCGAAAAGAAGAAGCTGGGCACGGTCGGCTTCGACAAGGTGCTCGCCGGAGGTCCGGCGCAGTCGGACTATCCGCTGTGGTTCTTTGCCTTCGCCAGCAGCGACGATGCCGATGCGGGCACTCAGGCGCTTTTGGTGATGCGTGCCAGCGCCAACGACGACTGGAGTGTGCAGCAGGGGCTGTTCATAGACGGCAAGCGCGTGCCGAAGCTGGCCCTGGAAGACGGTCAGGTGGCACCGGCGGATAAGCAGTACGCCGTGGATTTCGGCGAATCAGTTACTGCGGTCAAGGACTTCCTCAGCGGAGCTAAGGGTGATGGCGGCGGAGCGCTGAAGGACTATGACCTCAGCGGTGATGGCTTCAAGAGCTACCGCGCCTACGTCGACGAGTATGCAAAAGACTCCAAGTCGTTCAAGCGCGTCGAATCGCAGTGCCAGCCGTACACGGAAATCGACTTCGAGAACTACGCCGCTGAGACCGAAAGCGGCGGGGCGACCTCAATGGCCGAAATGCGCTGCACCATCACGATCGAGGTGCCGAAGGACTTCAACTTCTCGCTTCCCAAACAGGTCTCGGCGATCACCACCGGGAAGAAGAGCGGCAATCGAGTAGAGATCGAAGCCTCGATTCCGTTCATGATTGAAACCGGTGACGGCAAGACAAAACTCACCAGCTCTGACTGGTTCCCGCTGTCGGGCGAGCAGACCTCGACAAAGGGCAAGGACTCCGACGACTGAGTTCTGCACGGGCTGGGCGAGCTGCTGCTTGCTCAGTGCGAGCCGCTGCTGGCCGGGACGGGGACTGCGCTGGTCGAGGTGCCCGCGGCTCAGGCGCTGTACTGTTGGGCGATGCGGTCGACCCGGACCAGCCACAGCAGGCCGAGTATCGGCAACACCAGCGGCACAAAGCCGTAGCCGATTCCGAAGCCGGACCACACGGTGGCTTCGGGGAACAGCTCAGGGCGAACCAGGCTGAAGATGCCGACGGCGATGACACCGACCAGCTCGATGAGTACCGACACCAGGGCAATACGGTGCGCTGAGCGGTTGGCAATTGCCAAGCAGACTGTCGCAACAATGTAGACAACAGCCGAAAACGCCGACAGTCCGTAGGCCAGAGGCGCCCGGTCGAAATGCGAAACAAGCTGGTAGCCCGCCCTGGCCGATGCTGACAGCGCAAAGATTCCGTACACCGCGGTCAGGGCTCGCCCCGGCCCGGAGTGCATTGCAGAGTAAGCCTTGGTGTTCACAGCCAGATCTGGTCCATTCGAAGAATCATGACGATAACGGTGGCGCCGGCAGCCGCCAGCACCCACGGCCCCCACTTGCTGGGCTCAATGTAACCCCACACCGCGGCAATCGGCACGAGGATGATTGCGGTGAGCACGTACCCGAAGAACAGCAGCGGGTCGGCGTTCGTCTGCCCGAAAAGCACAATGCCGGTGATCAGCTGAACTATCAGCAGCGCAAGCACCGCACCTGCCCACACGATCATTGAGATCGGCGCCGGACGGTTTCGCAGAGCCTGGACGGTGCCCCATATGGCAAGCACCGCAGCGGCCGCATACTGGGCGTAGGTGAGGAACGCAATCACGCCTAAGAGTGTAGCGCCGGGGTCGTTAGACTCAGTGTGTGCGTTCCTATTTCGACTATGCAGCGACATCGCCCATGCGCCCGACCGCGCTTGCGGCCTATACGGACGAGCTGCAGAGAATCGGCAACCCGTCGGCCCTGCATTCGCTGGGCCAGCAGTCGCGCTTGCGTTTGGAAGATTCGCGCGAAGCACTGGCTGAGGCAGTCGGCGCTTCAACCCCGGCCGAGGTGGTGCTCACCTCCGGCGGCACAGAAGCCGACAACCTGGCTATCAAGGGTCTGTTCTGGCACCGCAACGGCGTGCCCGCGGAAGGGACGGGCACACCGGAAAGCATCTCTCAGCTGTCCCATCCGGTGATCATCACCACCCCGATTGAGCACAACGCCGTATTGGACACCGCCGGTTGGCTGGAAACGCAGGGCGCGCAGGTGCTTCTGGTCGATGTTGACGCCGATGGCCGGATAAGCCTCGAACACCTCGAAGAGCTTCTGGACGAACACGGTGAGCGCACCGCACTCGTGTCGATCATGTTCGCCAATAATGAGATTGGAACGGTTCAGCCGGTCCAACAGGCAGCGGCGCTCGCAAAGGCCGCGGGAGTTCCCATCCACACTGACGCGGTGCAGGCATTCGGCCAGCTGCCCCTGAACTTTGCCGATCTGGGCGTGGATGCGATGACGGTCACGGCCCACAAGATCGGCGGCCCGGTTGGCATCGGCGCGCTCATTCTGGCCCGCGATGTCAAGGCCGTTCCCGTGCTGCACGGCGGTGGGCAGGAGCGCTCTCTGCGTTCGGGCACTCTCGATGTTGCCGGAGCGACCGCTTTTGCCGCCGCCGCTCAGGAGGCAGCAGGCGGCATAGAGCACGAGGCGCCGCGTCTGTCCGGTCTTCGTGACCGGCTGATCGCCGGTATCGAGGCGAATGTCCCGGATGCTCACCTGTCAGGTCACCGCGAGGACCGACTGCCGGGGAACGTCCACTTCACCTTCCCCGGGGCGGAAGCCGATTCCCTTCTGTTCCTGCTGGACGCGGCCGGTTTTGCCACCTCGGCCGGTTCGGCCTGCAGTGCCGGGGTCAACCGGCCCAGCCACGTGCTCCTGGCCTGCGGGTGCCGCGAAGACCAGGCGCGCTCATCCCAGCGCTTCACACTGGGCCACGGAACCACGCAAGAGGAAGTCGACAAGCTCATTGAGGCTCTGCCCGGTGTTGTTGAGCAGGCGCGCAAAGCCGGTATGAACTCCGCCTATGACTGGAGCCAGGCGGATTGACCCGCAGTTCGGAATAGAATCAATGGCCCGAGCGCTTAACAGCCAGGCGCTGAACTGAAGGAGGGACCGTGAAGGTACTGGCAGCCATGTCCGGCGGTGTGGACTCCGCCGTTGCCGCCGCACGAGCCAAGGACGCCGGACACGAAGTCGTCGGCGTGCACTTGGCGCTGTCGCGTATGCCCGGCACCCTGCGCACGGGTTCGCGCGGCTGCTGCACCATCGAAGACTCACGGGATGCCGCGCGCGTGGCGGGCATGCTCGACATTCCGTTCTACGTGTGGGATTTCTCCGAGCGCTTCAAAGAGGACATCGTCGATGACTTCATTGCCGAATACTCGCAGGGCCGCACCCCGAACCCGTGTATGCGCTGCAATGAGCGCATCAAGTTCGCCGCTCTGCTCGACCGTGCGCTCGCCTTGGGCTTTGACGCGATTGCCACCGGCCACTACGCGGAAATTCAGTGGGTTGACGATCACCCACAGCTGCACCGCGGCCAGGACATGAACAAAGACCAGTCCTATGTGCTGGGTGTGCTGACAGAACAGCAGCTGCGCCACTGCTATTTCCCCATCGGCGCCAGCGCTGCAAAAGCCGATGTTCGGGCCGAAGCCGCCGAGCGCGGCTTCCCCGTGGCAAACAAGCCGGACTCCTATGACATCTGCTTCATTCCCGACGGCAATACAAAAGCGTGGCTGGCAGACAAGATCCCCATGCGTCCCGGTCTCATCAAAGACAAAGAGGGCGAAATCCTGGGCGAACACGACGGCGCACAGTCCTACACCATCGGCCAGCGCAAGGGCCTGGGCATTGACAAGCCGACCGCCGACGGCAAACCCCGCTATGTGGTCGACGTTGACACTCGAACGAACACCGTCACGGTGGGCCAGCGACCGGATCTTTCTATTACCCGACTGACGGGCATCCGCACCACGTGGTGCGGCCAGCCGCCAGAAGCGGCCGGAAGCTCCGAAGAACACGCCATGGACTGTGAAGTGCAGATCCGCGCGCACGCTGAGCCCGTTCCAGCACGGATGTGGATGGGCGACTACCTGCCTGATCCTCCGGAAACCGAATTCAACGTCCCACAGGCTCGCCCTGCCGGGCAGCTCATGCACATCAGCGTTGACGAACCCTTAAGCGGTGTTGCACCCGGCCAGACAATGGTCGTCTACGACGGCACCAGGGTGCTCGGACAAGCCACCATCGACCGTACGGCGGCCTGACATGCCCGGCCAGTCCGCAGCACCCGGTTCGTCGTTCGGGCCGACAGGCGGCTCACCGCTCACTTCGCCCATCACGGCCGCACTCGCAGCGGCAGGAACCAGGCCCATTGACCGGGCCCGCTTCACCCCAGGCGGTGTTCTCTTCTCCCAGCGCCGGGCCGGCCAGCCGGGTGTGGGCATTTTCTTCCGCGACGGCGACGGCGAGTCCCGCGACATTCTGCCGGAGAACCTCAGCGCCGGTTCGCGCGTTCACGAGTACGGCGGCGGCGCGTGGGACTGTGCGGATAACGGCACGGTCGTATTCGTTGACAAGGCTTCCCAGCGGCTCTACACAGTCAGCCCGACCACCGATCCGCAGGCGCTGACGGACGATTCCGGCGGGCGGGTGTGCTTCGGTGACATCACCGCCGCGGGGGCCGTTTTCACCGCGGTGCGGGAACTCCGAGGGGCGCACCCGCATGAGATTGTGCGGGACCTTGTGCTCATCGACCCGCACGCCGAGGAGCCCGTGCGCTCCCTTTTCCCCGCGGACTGGACGGGAGAGGACCGCCCGCACTTCATCGCCTATCCGCGGCTGTCACCCGACAGGAAACACGTCGCGTTCATCGGCTGGGATCATCCGGACATGCCGTGGGACGCCACCTGCCTGTGGCTTGCAGACCTCGACCCGCAGACCCTCAAACCGCAGGGCCCGCCCGTGGCGATCATGGGCACACAGCAGCGCCAGTCCATCCTCCAGCCCGAATGGTGCAGCCGCTCCACCCTCACGGTGAGCACGGACATCTCCGGCAAATGGAGCCTGGTGAACCTCGATGTGCCGGTTTTCCGGGCTCGCGCACTCGGCACACCGGGAACTCGCGAGGCGGAGTTAGTCCCAGTTTTTGAAGATCACGGTGAGATCGGCGGTCCGCTGTGGACACTGGGCACACGCTGGTACCTGCCGGTTCTGGGCGGACAGAGGATTGTGGCGGCAGCCGCACGCGATGGCATCACAACTGAGCGCACGAGCGCGCTTCTGTGGGCTGACAGCAAGCCCGACGAACAGGACGGCGGCCCGCTGGACTTCGGCGCCGATATCGACTGGGCCGAAATCGAGGACTTCAACGACACTGTCGCCCTTATTCGGGCAGGTGGGCGCAACCGGGTTGACGGCCTGTACACCTTTGACATTGCATCGGGTGAACTCGACCCGCTTGCTCTTTCGATCGTGCTGCCGGAGGACTGGTCGGCTATTGCCGAATACCTGCCGCGAGCCGAAGTGCGCGAATACTCCGGCATCCAAGCCGTCTGGTACCCGCCGCGCAGGCCGGGCACCGCCTCGGGTCCCGCCAGCGAGACCAACCCGGACAGCGCAGCGGACCCGGACCTCCGCCTCGACAGCAGCACTGATCAGGTCCCTCCGTGCGTGGCGTTTGTGCACGGCGGACCGACCTCCCGCGCCGTGCCGCGTGTGAGCCTGCGCCACGCGTACTTCACGTCCCGCGGGATAGCGGTCGTCGACGTCAACTACCGCGGCTCCACCGGAATGGGCAGGCAGTACCGGGAAGCGCTCAACGGCCAGTGGGGCGTTCTTGACGTTGCCGACACCGCGACCGTCGTCAGGGGCTTGGCCGATGACGGCGACATCGATCCGAACCGGGTGTCCATCAGCGGCGGTTCCGCCGGTGGGCTCACTGTTCTGCAGGCGCTGACCACCACGGATGTCTTTGCGTGCGGAAGCTCCTACTTCGGGGTTGTCGACCTTCGTTCACTCGCCGAAGACACCCACGACTTCGAATCCCGCTACCTGGAAGGCCTCGTGGGCGGTGGATCAGGGGATTCCGAAGCTCTTAGGAAGGCATCACCGCTGACGAACCTCAAAGACATCAGCGCGCCCGTGGCCGTCTTCCAGGGCGAAAAAGACACCGTCGTGCCGCCGAACCAAGCACGTGCGCTCATCGAGGCGCTCGAAAAGGCCAACCTGCCCTACGCCGCACGATTCTTCCCCGACGAAGGGCACGGCTTCACCGATCCCGAAGCCATTCGCACCTCACTGGAAGAGGAGCTAAGCTTCTACGGCCGCATCATGGGCTTCGCCGTTGACGTTCCGCCCGTGCAGCTGCGAGGCCGCGGACGGTGAACCACGACCGCTTGACACAGGCGGCAGCCGAACACGACGGTTCCAATCGACAGACCGCCCTGCCGCACGCCGCGTCGCTGGAGACACCCACCGCATCCTCAACGGCAACAACCGGGGTGTGGGCGGGAACTGAACCGCGCGAAGCCTTCAGCGCCGCCATCACCGCACCCGGTGAAGGGCTTCCTGCGATTCCCCAGATTGCCCAGCCTGCCGAAGGCGGAACCCGCTGGGCACTTGACTTCCTCGCGCCCGCGGCGGGAATGCTCGACCTGCCCGTCGACCTCACCGCCGCCGGATGGCGACTGGCCAGGGGAGAAGGACGCGAACAGCGGCTCAGCCGCTCCCACACCGCCCAGATTCTCGACGCCGTCGAAGAATACCACGACGAACGGCCCACACTCCTCACCCTGCCCGGGCCGTGGCACCTGATTCGCCACATGTCACTGCCGTCGGGCGCACCCGTTCTGTCAGACTTCGGGGCCGTCCGCGATGTCCTGCAGGCCTACGCCTTCGCCGCCCAGGCACACCTGGCCGAAGTGGAGCGCAGGACCGGACAGGCGCCTCGGGCACGGATCGTGGAGAGGCACCTGGACCCGATCCTCACCGGGTCAGTGCCCACCGATTCCGGCTTTCGGAGCCTGCCCAGCTTGCCAGAGCAGGCCGTCTTCACGGGACTGCAGTCATTCCTGGCCCGGTGTGGCAGTGCTCCGCTGCTGCACGTGCCGAAACTCGCCACGGTGCGCATCGGCGGGAAGGACATTCGGCACGCTGACCAGCTGCTCGACATCGGTGTTGGCTCGGTTGTGGTCGACCTGCCGACTGGGCCTGGGTCAACCGGGGCTCCTGATGAAGCGCCCGCCGTTCTGGCCCAGTGGGAGCGGCTGGCTGAATGGACCGATGCCGGGCACGAGGTGTGGCTTAACTTCCCGCACAGCATCCAGCGGGCGCGGCTGCGTCAGACCCTGGGGCTAGTGTGGGAACCGTGGAACAGAATCGGCATGAGCCGCGCCTCGGCAGCCCAGTTCGGGGTTCTCACCGGCTTTGCCGAACCAGTTTCGGCCGGTCTGCTGCCACCAGGAGCTGACACGGGCACATCCCGCAGTCTCATGGCGGCCGCTGCGGATATTCACAACGCGCTGAAAGAAGAAGAATGAGCACCTATTCACCGGAACAGGCAGCCGAACGCGCTGCCCGGCTGCGCGCTGAAATCGAAGAACACCGCGAGGCCTATTACGTGCGGGACGCCCCCACGATTCCCGACGCCGACTTCGACGCTCTCATGGGAGAACTCGAACAGCTCGAAGCTGAGTTTCCGGAACTGGCCACGGCGGATTCACCCACTCAGAAAGTCGGCGGCGGCGTTGACACAGAAGCCTTCGCACCGGTCGATCACGTGGCCCGCATGTACTCTCTGGAGGACGTCTTCTCGGTAGAAGAACTCGATGCCTGGTTTGCCCGGGTCAAGCGCAGTGTTCCCGCCGGCACGCAGTTTTTGTCGGAAGTCAAAATCGACGGTCTGGCGTGCAATCTGCTCTACCGCGACGGCACACTGGTGCGTGCTGCCACCCGCGGTGATGGCTACACCGGCGAAGACATCACGGGGAACATCCGCACGCTGAAAGATATCCCACTGAAACTGGACACTGACGCTCCGCCAGCACAGGTCGAAATCCGCGGCGAGGTATTCTTCCCGCTGAAAGACTTCGCAGATCTCAACGCGGGCCTCATTGACGCCGGCAAGGACCCCTTCGCCAATCCGCGCAACGCCGCGGCCGGTTCGCTGCGCCAAAAAGACCCCAAGGTCACAGCGCAGAGGCCGCTGCGCATGCTCGTCCACGGTGTTGCCGCCTGGGTGACCGGTGGCGGCCAAGAACTGCCCAAGCGCCAGTCTGAGGTCTACGACATTCTGGGTAAGTGGGGTCTGCCCATTTCGCAGTACTACAAGCACTGCGAAACCGAAGACGACGTCCACGCCTACATCGAGCACTACGCCGAACACCGGCACGACCTCCTGCACGACATCGACGGCATCGTCATCAAAATCGACGATTTCGCGGTGCAGGAACAGCTGGGCTATACATCGCGAGCACCCCGCTGGGCGTGCGCGTACAAGTACCCGCCAGAAGAAGTCACCACAGAACTGCTGGACATCCGCGTGCAGGTTGGCCGCACCGGCCGGGTCACACCTTTCGCCATTATGGAACCCGTCCTGGTCGACGGGTCCACGGTCGAAAAGGCCACCCTGCACAACAGCCATGAAGTCAAGCGCAAAGGCGTGCTCATCGGCGACACCGTCATTCTGCGCAAAGCCGGCGACATCATCCCCGAAATCCTCGGACCGGTGGTTGAAAACCGCGACGGCACAGAAACCGAATGGCACATGCCCACCACATGCCCCGACTGCGGCACGGAATTGGTCGAACAGAAAGAGGGCGACCGCGACCTGCGCTGCCCGAACTCGCAAACGTGTCCCTCGCAAGTGGCCAACCGCCTGTTCTACCTGGCCTCCCGCGCAGCACTGGACATCGAAGCCCTCGGCGAAGAAGCTGCGCTCGCCCTGACCAACCCCCTGAGCCCAGACGAACCGCCGCTGCTCTCAGAGGCCGGCCTGTTCGACCTCAAAGCCGAAGACCTCGCAGACGTGTGGGTCGAACGCGAAGAAAAGAAGAACGGTGTGCCCACCGGCAACATCAAGCGCGTCCGCTACTTCTACAACCAGCCCGAGTACTACACATCGGGCCCGGACAAGGGCCAGATCAAAACCCCGGCCCAGCCGTCTGCGGGAACTCTGCGCATGCTCCAGGAAATCGAAGGTGCAAAAGACAGACCGCTGTGGCGCGTGCTCGTTGCGCTGTCCATCCGCCACGTGGGCCCCACTGCGGCACGGGCGCTCGCGGCTCACTTCGGTTCAATGGAGGCGCTGCGGGCAGCAGACCTCGACGCGCTGACCGAAGTCGAAGGCGTGGGCACGACAATCGCCCAGTCGCTCATCGACTGGTTCGACGTTGACTGGCACGCACAAATCGTCGACCGCTGGAGCGCAGCCGGGGTGTCCATGGCAGACGAAGCCGCCGAAAGCCCCGAAGAGGCTGGCCCTAAACCGCTTGAGGGCAAAACAGTCGTGGCCACCGGTTCCCTCGAAGGCTACACGCGAGACTCCGTGAAAGAGGCCATCATCGCCGCCGGGGGCAAAGCAGCCAGTTCCGTATCGAAGAAAACCGACTACCTTCTGGCAGGCGAAAAGGCCGGTTCGAAACTCGCAAAAGCAGAAGAACTCGGCATCCCGGTCCTGACAGAAGAGCAGTTCAACGCACTGTTGGCCGGAAAAGACGACTGAACCGGCGGAAGTACAATCAGACCAGCAGTTAGATCAATCAGAAAGGGTGACGATGTCGGAGGAATCCGCAATCACATCCGAACAGATTGCGCACTTGGCGCAGCTGTCGCGCATCGCAATGAGCGATGAAGAACTCACAGGACTCGCTGACGACCTCGGCACCATCATCAGTGCTGTCGCCCAGGTCAAAGAAGCCGTCGGGGACGACATTCCGGCAACCAGCCACCCCATCGCCCTGACCAACGTCCTGCGGCCCGATGCTGTGGGTCCCGTTCTCACCCCGGAACAGGCTCTCTCCGGCGCTCCGGCGCAGGAAGACGACAAGTTCCTCGTCCCGCAGATTCTCGGGGAGGACTGACATGGTCGATCTGACTCAGCTCTCCGCGCTTGAACTCGCCGCCGGACTCAAAGCCGGTGAGTACAGCTCAACCGAAGTGACCCAGGCACACCTCGACCGCATCGAAGCCGTCGAACCGCAGGTCAAATCCTTCGTCACCGTCACCGCCGATACCGCTCTGGCAGCTGCCGCTGACGTCGACCGTCGCCGTACCGCAGGGGAGGACCTCCCGCTGCTGGCCGGTGTGCCCGTCACCCACAAAGACCTCGTGGCTACGGAAGGCATCCGCACCACGGCATCCTCAAAGATACTCGAAGACTGGGTGCCACCGTACTCCGCTACCGTCTACGAAAAGACAAAGGCCGCCGGCATGCCCATGCTCGGCAAAACCAACCTCGACGAATTCGCTATGGGCCAGTCCACCGAACACTCGGCGTTCGGTCCCACCCGCAACCCGTGGAACCTCGACCGGATCCCCGGAGGTTCGTCAGGTGGTGCGCTCGCTTCGCTCGCAGCATTCCAGACGCCCCTGGCGCTGGGCACCGATACCGGCGGTTCCATCCGCCAGCCTGCTGCTTTCACCGGCACCGTCGGCATGAAGCCCACCTACGGTTCGGTTTCCCGCTACGGGGTGATCGCCATGGCAAGCTCCCTGGACACCGTCAGCCCGTCGGCACGCACGGTTGCCGACACCGCGGCCTTCCACCAGGTGCTGGCCGGTCACGACCCACTGGACTCGACATCCTTGCCGGATGAAGTTCCGGACTTCCTCGAAGCCGCCAAGCGCGGGGCCGAAGAGGGACTGGAGGGCAAACGCCTGGGCGTTATTCGTCAGCTGTTCAGCGACGCAACATCGGACGCTGTGCGCGCTCAGTTCCAGGCCGCCGTCGACGAAGCCCAGAAGCAGGGCGCAGAAATCGTCGAAATCGACGTGCCCAGCCTCGGCTACGCAGTGCAGGCCTACTACATCCTCATGTCCTCCGAAGTCTCATCGAACTTGGCCCGCTACGACGGCATGCGCTTCGGCCTGCGGGTAGAACCTGAAAACGGTCCCGTCACCGCCGAAACCGTCATGGCCGCCACCCGCGCCGCCGGTTTTGGAAGCGAAGTCAAGCGCCGCATCATCATGGGCACCTACGCCCTGTCGGCAGGGTTCTTCGATGCCTTCTACGGTTCAGCCCAGAAGGTGCGCACCCTCATCCAGCGCGACTTCGCCCAAGCCTTCGAACAGGTGGATGCGCTCATCGCACCCACCACGCCGAACACCGCGTGGGAATTCGGTGCGGAAGACCGCCTGAGCCCCATGGAGATCTACCTGTCAGACGTCACCACGATCCCCGCAAACCTCGCGGGCATCCCCGCCATGAGCCTCCCGGCGGGCCTGGCAGACGACGGTCTGCCCGTCGGCCTGCAGCTGCTGGCACCGGCACGGGCCGATGAGCGTCTGTACCAGATCGGTTCGGGCTTCGAAGCCGCGCTGAACGCAGCACGCGGACACAGTGTGCTCGATGAAATCCCCGCACTCGCAGCGGACAAGAACTGAGGAGCGGAAACATGAACTACGAAGAAGCCGTATCCAAATACGATCCGGTCCTCGGCATCGAAGTCCACGTTGAACTCGGCACCGAGACCAAAATGTTCGACGCCGCCCCCAACACCTTCGGCGGAACCGCAAACGCCAACGTGACCCCCACCTCGTTGGGTCTGCCCGGCTCGCTTCCGGTGGTCAACGAAAAGGGCGTCGAATCGGCCATCAAGATCGGGTTGGCACTGGGCTGCGAAATCGCCGAATCGTGCCGTTTCGCGCGTAAGAACTACTTCTACCCGGACCTGGCGAAGAACTTCCAGACCTCTCAGTCGGACGAACCGATCGCCTATGACGGTTCGGTTGAAGTCGAGCTCGAAGACGGCGAAATCGTCACGGTTCCGGTTGAACGCGCCCACATGGAAGAAGACGCCGGCAAGAACACCCACGTGGGCGGTTCCGGCCGCATCCAGGGTGCCGAATACTCATTGGTCGACTACAACCGCGCGGGGGTTCCGCTGGTCGAAATCGTCACCCGTCCCATCGAGGGCACAGGCGCACGCGCACCGGAAGTCGCAGCCGCCTATGTGCGCACGCTGCGCGATATCTTCCGCGCCCTCGGGGTATCCGAGGCGCGCATGGAGCAGGGCAACGTCCGCGCCGACATCAACGTGTCGCTGCGCAAGTCCCCAGATGCTCCCCTGGGCACACGCACCGAAACCAAGAATGTGAACTCGTTCCGCTCGATTGAGCGTGCGGTGCGCTACGAGATCGTCCGCCAGGCCGAACTGCTTGATGCCGGCGAATCGATCCTGCAGGAAACCCGCCACTTCCACGACGAAACCGGTGAAACCTCGCCCGGGCGCGAAAAATCGGATTCCGATGACTACCGCTACTTCCCGGAACCGGACCTCGTGCCGGTTGTGCCGTCGCGCGAATGGGTTGAACAGCTGCGCGCTGAACAGCCCGAACTGCCCACGGCCAAGCGCCGCAGGCTCATTGGGGAGTGGGGCTTCTCTGACCTCGAAATGCGCGATGTCATCAACGCCGGCCTGCTCGAAACAATCGAGGCGACCGTTGCCGCCGGTGCCAAGCCGCAGGGCGCGCGCAAATGGTGGACCGGTGAAATCGCACGCCAAGCCAAACAGCAGGACGTCGAACCCGAAACCCTCGTTGCTCCGGCTCAGGTCGCCGAACTCGAAAAGCTCATCGCCGACGGCAAGCTGAACGACAAACTGGCCCGCAAGGTCCTCGACGGCGTCATGGCCGGTGAGGGTGACCCACAGGCGGTCATGGAGGCCAAGGGCCTGGAAATCGTCAAGGACGATGGCGCGCTCGAAGCCGCGGTGGACGCCGCAATCACTGAGAACCCGGATGTTGTCGAGCGCATCAAGGGCGGCCACATGCAGGCCATCGGCGCCCTCATGGGCCCCATCATGAAGGCCACCCGCGGGCAGGCTGACCCCAAGCAGGCCCGTGAACTCATCATGAAGAAGATTGGCTGATATGACTGCACGCTGGCGGAAGCTGTGGGAACGCGAACTGGGTTCAACCGTGCCCAGCTACCGCTTCTTGATCTCGGATTCTGTCAGTGACGCGGTGACCCGCGCGTGGAAAGCCCGCGGGTACGAACTGGCAAGCACGTCCGGGGGCACAAAAGCGCTCGGACCGCTGATGCACCGGAATGTGCTTGCCAGTCGCGCCGTCTTCATCGGCACGACAACCGTCGGCGGGATGGTCACCGGAGGGCTGGCGTTCATTACGGCAATTGCCTCGCTGGTAGCCGGGGACCTGGTTGATCCCGGAGTGATACTCACGGGTCTGTCAGCCGCCGGCACACTGGGCACGTCCGGGTACACGGGTGTGCGCTACCTTCGGGACCCCAAACGGCTGAATAAGAAAGCACTGGAGGAATCTCAGAGCGCCCTGTGGCTTACTCCGCAGGCACTCGGATACTCCTTTGGACGGCAGGACACTGACGAACAGCGGCTGTTCCACCTGACAGTGCACATTGCACAGCAGATCAGCCGCACTCCCGCCTGGAACAACCCGGTGTTGGAAGACCACGTGTCCCACATCGACCTGGACCACGCCGTATCAACCATCGGCGTGCGGCTCCAGGAGATCTACCTGCTGCGCAGCGAACTCGAATCCCTGCGGGACCGAAGAACCGCACCGCAGATCGATGCCTACCAGGAACAGCTGGCGGCGGCGTTCCGTTCGATTGCCGACCGAGTCACTGCAATGCACGATTACCTGGGCGGACTGGGCCGCCTGTCAGTCAAACTGAGCGAGCTGCAGCGCAGCGAGCAGTCTCGCGAAATCGGGGAGAGGGTGCTTGACGTTGTTGCCCGCACAGCTGCCGACGACGCCGCCCTGACCAACCTTGAACATCTGGGGCTCGCGGCGGAATCGCACGTCGAATCTATTCAACAGCTGTTGGGCGAACTGGAAAGCTCAGCCGCAGAGTTCAGCGGAGAGACCGAAGCCGTCAAACTGGACCGCGAACTGGACAGCTGACCGGCCCCGGCCAGCGAGAACCGCCGAGCAGACATCCGCAGCGGCGACTGGCGCATCGTGAGCCGACCGGCACCTCTTAAGATCAGCTGAGGTCTTCGTCTACGGCGTCGTGCCCAAAGGGGTCGGGGTCGGTGCCCGGCAACCAGGACAGCCCCGGTTCGCCGTAGCCGTATTCAGCTTTGGCTCGTGTCCACTTCTTAGCCCACCGCCTATCCAGGCGGTCCACGTAGAGTGTGCCCTGCAGGTGATCGAATTCGTGTTGCATGATGCGGGCAAACCAGCCCTCAGCGCTCAATGAAATGCGCTCACCGTTTTCATCAAAGCCGTTGACTGTGACCTTGCCCGCGCGCTTGAGCGGAAAATCGAGGCTCGGCACGGACAGGCAGCCTTCGGATTCGGTGTCCGGGTTCGGCCGAGTATCGGGAATGCGCGAAGCCGTGAGAATAGGGTTGATGAACACTCCGCGGCGACGGCGGGCCTTAGCTTCGTCATCCGCGTCATAGACAAAAATCTGTTTGCCCACGCCGACCTGCGGGGCGGCCAGCCCCACGCCGTTGGACACTCGCAGCGTTTCGAACATGTCTGCGACAAGAGAGCGCAGATCGTCATCGAAATCGACGACGGGGTCAGCTTTGCGGTGCAGAACAGGTTCGCCGTATACGACGATCGGATGAATTGTCATGCGCACATCCTAACCAGCAGTTCTGACACGGGCAGGGCCCACAGGCGGGCATGGCCGACAGTCCCCAGGGTGCGCCCTACAGTAGTGCTCCGGACAGTCCCCGCGCAGAAAGCGACCATCGGATGTGATGTTGTGCGCACTGGCCGACCCCGGCTGTACCCGGGCAGAGCCAACAGGCCATAATCGGGAATATACGCCCGGCTGGTGCTGTTGGTCGGGCAGAAGATCAGCAGCTGAAGCCATTGGCTGGTGTGTCACGTGTAGATGCGGGACTGCCGGCCGCAGTTCCGTGGACCTTTTCGAATCAACTCAAAGGAAAGCTGTGACTGTTTACAACAGTGTTTCGGAACTCGTCGGCAAAACACCCCTCCTGCGCCTCAAGCACGCCAGTGAGCGCACCGGTGCTGAAATCCTCGCCAAGCTCGAATACTTCAACCCGGCAAACTCGGTGAAAGACCGCATCGGCGTAGCCATGATCGACGCCGCTGAGGAAAGCGGCCAGCTCAAGCCCGGCGGCACGATCGTCGAAGCAACCTCCGGCAACACCGGCATCGCCCTGGCCATGATCGGAAGGTCGCGCGGCTACCGCGTTGTGCTCACCATGCCGGAATCCATGTCGATGGAACGCCGCGCCCTGTTGCGCGCCTTTGGTGCTGAGCTCGTGCTCACGCCCAAGGCCGACGGTATGAACGGTGCGGTGAACAAGGCCAAGGAAATCGCCGAGGAAACCGGCGGTCTGCTGGCCTCACAGTTTGCCAACAAGGCCAACCCCGAAAAGCACTACGCCACCACCGGAAAAGAAATCCTCGAAGACGCGGGCACGGTCGACATCTTCGTTGCGGGCATCGGCACCGGCGGCACCATCACGGGTGCCGGACGCGCACTGCGCGAAGCCAATCCGAACGTCAAGATCGTTGCGGTCGAACCGGAAGCTTCGCCTCTTCTGTCGGAAGGCCAGGCAGGCCCGCACGCTATTCAGGGCATCGGAGCTAACTTCGTTCCCGAAGTCCTCGACACTGAGCTCTACGACGAAGTTCAGGCCATCGGCAACGAAGAAGCTCTCGAAGCCGCACGCCGCGTGGCACGCGAAGACGGCACGCTGGTGGGCATCAGCGCAGGGGCTGCTCTGGCAGCAGCCGAAAAGGTTGCATCGCGTCCGGAAAACGCCGGCAAGAACGTCGTTGTCATCTTCCCGGACCTCGGTGAGCGCTACCTGTCGACGCCGCTGTTCCAGGAATACATGCACTGATGAGCCGATTCCTCAAAGGTGCGCTGCTCGCCGGCAGTGCGGCACTCAGCACGGCCGCCGCGGTCGGTTTTTCCAAACCGAGCGTGCGGGCGACTGTGCGTGAAGACCTCGACAATGCACGCCGCCGTGACCCCGCGGCGACGAACGATGTTGTGACGGCGCTGAGCTATCCGGGCCTGCACGCCATTTGGGCGCACCGGGGGATCCACCGGCTGTGGAACAGACCCGGTGGGAAGGCTCCCGCGCGTCTGCTGTCGCAGGCTGTGCGGGCGCTCACCGGCATTGAGATCCACCCGGGAGCGACTATCGGCCGGCGGTTCTTCATTGACCACGGCAGCGGTGTTGTCATCGGTGAGACAGCTGAAATCGGCGACGACGTCATGCTGTACCACCAGGTGACTCTCGGCGGGACGTCGACTGCAGCCGTCAAGCGCCACCCCACAATCGGCAATGACGTGCTCATTGGCGCCGGTGCTGCTGTGCTGGGACCGGTTAAGGTCGGCGATGGCTCGTCGGTCGGCGCGAACGCGGTTGTCGTGGGCGATGTTCCCGACGGCACGATCGCTGTCGGCATTCCCGCCAAGATCAAGCGTCCCAAGGAACGCCACGTACCCACCCACGGCGAGGTGGAACTCGTCGATCCCGCCATCTGGATCTGATCTGGACGAGGTTTTGTATGCGGCCCCTGCTTTACGGCAGGGGCCGCAGTCGTTTGTTTGACTGTCGCAACTTGTGAGGCGGGGTCTGCATATTCGGGCACATATAGCGGCGAAAAGTGCGATTCTGCCACTGTTTGTGCCCTAATATGCACACTCGCCAGCCCGGTCGGGAATTTTCCCCGGCGCCGCTCCGCTAGGCTGGTTGACAGTTCAATTAACTCTGTCTGACTCTTAGGAGCGCACTGTGGAATTCGGAATCTTCACCATCGGTGATGTCACCCGCGACCCCGTGAACGGCACCATCCCGACCGAGCACGAACGGCTGATGAGCACCGTGAAGATCGCCGAACACGCAGAAACCGCCGGCCTCGACGTCTTCGCAACCGGTGAACATCACAACCCGCCGTTTGTCGCCCCGGCCAACCCGACCGTCCTCTTGGCGCACCTGGCCGCGCGGACCGAGAAGATCCACCTGAGCACCTCGACGACCCTCATCACAACCAATGACCCAGTCCGGTTGGCCGAAGACTACGCCTACCTGCAGCACCTGGCCGGCGGACGCATCAGCCTCATGATGGGCCGCGGCAACACCGGCCCCGTCTACCCGTGGTTCGGCCAGGACATCCGCGAAGGCATCCCACTGGCAGTTGAGAACTACGCACTGCTGCACCGCCTGTGGCGCGAAGAGAACGTCAACTGGGAAGGCCGTTTCCGCACGCCGCTGCAGGGCTTCACGGCAACTCCGCGCCCTCTGGACGGCATCCCGCCTTTCGTATGGCACGGTTCCATCCGCTCACCCCAGATTGCCGAACAGGCCGCCTACTACGGCGACGGCTTCTTCCACAACAACATCTTCTGGCCCACGTCACACACCGCGCGCATGGTCAACCTCTACCGCCAGCGCTACGAGTACTACGGCCACGGCAAGGCCGAACACGCAGTCGTCGGATTGGGCGGGCACGTGTTCATGCGCAAAAACTCCCAAGACGCAGTCAATGAGTTCCGCCCCTACTTCGACAACGCGCCGGTGTATGGCCACGGGCCAAGCCTGGAAGAGTTCTCCACCCAAACTCCGCTGACAGTCGGCAGCCCGCAGCAGGTCATCGATCGCACCCTCAGCTTCCGCGACTGGGCCGGTGACTACCAGCGCCAGCTGTTCCTCATCGACCATGCGGGCCTGCCGGAGAAGACCGTGCTCGAACAGATCGACATCCTCGGTGAAGAAGTCGTCCCGGTCCTGCGCCGCGAATTCGCATCCCTGTGCGAGCCTGGCGTGCCGGAAGCGCCAACGCACGAATCACTCAAGGCTCGCCGCGCTGCCGGAGAAGACCCCATCCCCGGAGGCGGACCGAACTCCAAGGCTGCCCAGGAACGTTCACAAGCCGCCGAAGAACACCAGGAGGGCTGACCGTGAAGATCACAGCACTGACAGCCTCGCTGTCCGAATCGAGCACCAGCAATCGGCTGGCGCAGAGGATTCTCGACACCGCGACTGAACTGGCGGCAGAAACTGCGAAAGAAGCCGCGGCAGAGCTAGCAACAGAAACCGCGCCAGCAGACCCACAAGCGACAGCCCCACTCGAAACCGAGGTCATCAACCTGCGCGAGCTGTCCCACCAGCTGGTCGATTCGATGCTCACCGGCGTGCAATCGGACGCGCTCGACGAGGTCTACGCAAAACTGCGCACCTCTGACGCCGTGGTGCTCGCAGCTCCTGTCTACAACGCCGCACCCATCGGTCTGCTGACCATGTTCCTGCAGCTGTTCCCCGAGGCCGGTCTGCGCGGCATCCCCGTCGTGTTGGCCTCCACCGGCGGTACGGCTCGCCACTCTCTGGCCATGGATCAGCGCATTCGGCCCATCATCGCCTACCTCAAGGGGCTCGCCTTGCCGACGGCCGTCTTCGCGGCCACCGACGATTGGGGTCTGCCGGAAGAGCAGACCGGTATGTGCAGGCGGATCGAGGCGGCAGTTGAAGAGCTGCTGGAGCTCGCCTTGGGGCGAGGTTCGGGAGGTGCTGGAAACTCACGAGGTGCCAGCACCTCGGGTGCCCACGGCACCTCGCGCGGTGTGGAACCGGTCGATGAGTTCGATCCGAACACCATCACCCCGTTCGAACAGCTGCTCGGCGGCTGAGCCGGGGCAGGGGAGCCGTACCCAGCCGCGAACCGACGAGAAGCTGAGCTCCGCCTCGTGAGCCCTGGCCCGTCAACCCAGCCAGCTCTGTCCGCCTTGTGAACTGCGCCGGGAAGAAGCGCAGCCAGGCTGACACAATGAGGCCATGAGCACGATCACGAAAATCGCCTTTCCGGACCCCGACCTTCTTGACGATGTGAGCTCGCGCCTGAGCGAAAGCGCCCGCAGTGCCCTTGACCTGCGGGTGTGGTCGGCCGAACACCCAGATTCCGACCCTGCGGATCTCGACGCTGTGATCCTGCCCTATCTGGGCGCGGAGTCGACCGTCGCGAAACTCGATGAGATCAACGACCTCAAACTCGTCCAGGCCCAGACGACCGGCTACGACGTGGTCAACCACCTGGTCGGCGAGGTCACCGTCACCACGGGTGCTGGGGCACATGCGGCAGCGACTGCGGAACTGGCCGTCGGCCTCGTACTGGCGCGGCTGCGGGGGCTCGACGAGGCGGCCTGCAACCAGCTGACCGGCACGTGGGACCACCAGCGTCGTTTGTCCCTGGCCGACCGGAAAGTCACCCTGCTGGGCGTCGGAGGCATTGGCGAGGAGATCCGCCGCCGCCTGGAACCGTTCGAAGTGGAGATCACCCGCGTGGGCAGCCGCGCCAGGGAAGACGAACACGGCACGGTCTACGGCAATGACGACCTCGCTGAGATCCTTCCGAATACGGAAGTGCTCATCATCGTCACCCCGCTGAACGAGCACACCGAGGGCATGGTGAACGCGGAATTCCTCGCACAGTTGCCCGATGGTGCGCTCGTGTGCAATGTGGGCCGGGGCAAGATCGTCGACACGGACGCGCTGCTGGCTGAGCTCGAATCGTGCCGACTGCACGCTGCGCTCGATGTTGTCGACCTCGAACCGCTGCCAGAAGATCACCCGCTGTGGAAGGCCCCGAACACGCTCATCGCCCCGCATGTCGGCGGCAACACGAGCGCTTTCTTCCCGCGGATCCTGGGGATCCTCACGGAGCAGCTCGAAAGGATTGCCGCGGGCGAGGAGCCGCTCAACAAGGTCTGAATCTGCTGGTACGCACCCGACCTGTCCGAATAGTGCACACGTTCTCCAGCATGTGGACAAGAAGATCTAGACTGCGCTTATGAGCGAAACACCAGATATCAAGCCGCGTTCTCGCGACGTAACGGACGGACTCGAACGCGCCGCTGCCCGCGGTATGCTGCGGGCTGTTGGAATGGGCGACGACGACTGGGAAAAGCCGCAGATCGGCGTGGCCAGTTCGTGGAACGAAATCACCCCGTGCAACCTCACGCTGGAAAAGCTGGCCGGGTTCGCCAAAGAGGGCGTTCACGCTGCAGGCGGCTACCCGCTGGAGTTTGGCACGATTTCCGTGTCCGACGGCATTTCCATGGGCCACGAGGGTATGCACTATTCGCTGGTGAGCCGCGAAATCATCACCGACTCGGTCGAAACCGTCTTCGGTGCTGAGCGTCTGGACGGCTCAGTCCTCCTGGCTGGCTGTGACAAGTCGATTCCCGGCATGCTCATGGCGGCAGCCCGCTTGGGACTGTCGAGCGTGTTCCTCTACAACGGTTCGATCATGCCGGGTACGGCAAAGCTGTCGGATGGCACCGAAAAGGAAGTCACCCTCATCGACGCCTTCGAGGCGGTCGGCGCCTGCCGTGCCGGGAAGATGACCGAAGCTGACGTTGATGCCATTGAGCGCGCTGTCTGCCCGGGTGAAGGTGCGTGCGGTGGTATGTACACCGCCAACACGATGGCCTCGGCCGCCGAAGCCATGGGCATGTCGCTGCCGGGGTCGGCTGCTCCGCCGGCTATCCACACCAACCGCACGCTGTTTGCCCGCGCATCGGGCGAGGCTGTTGTCGAGTTGCTGCGCCGCGGCATCACCACGAAGGACATCATCACCTACGAATCGATCTGCAATGCGATTGCGGTGACAATGGCCTTCGGCGGTTCGACCAACGCGGTGCTGCACCTGCTGGCAATTGCCCACGAAGCCGGTGTTGAGCTTTCGCTCGATGACTTCAACCGTATCGGCGACAAGGTTCCGCACCTGGGCAACGTCAAGCCGTTTGGCGACTACGTCATGAACGACGTCTTCAAGATGGGCGGCGTTCCCGTGGTCATGAAGGCTCTGCTGGACGCCGGTCTGCTGGAGGGAGACTGCATGACGGTCACCGGCAAGACGGTTGCGGAGAACCTCAAGACCATCAACCCGCCGGACCCGGACGGCAAGATTGTTCGCGCTATGAGCAACCCCATCCACAAGACCGGTGGTCTGACGGTGCTCACCGGATCGCTGGCACCGGAAGGTGCGGTCGTGAAGTCGGCGGGCTTCGACGCCGATGTCTTCGAAGGCACCGCCCGCGTGTTCGACCGCGAACAGGCCGCAATGGACGCCGTTCTGGAAGGCAAGCTCAAGGCCGGCGACGTCATCATCATCCGCTACGAAGGCCCCAAGGGCGGTCCGGGTATGCGCGAAATGCTCGCCATCACCGGTGCCATCAAGGGTGCCGGCATCGGCAAGGACGTTCTGCTCATCACCGACGGTCGCTTCTCGGGTGGTTCGACCGGTCTGTGCATCGGCCACGTCGCTCCTGAGGCTGTTGACGGCGGACCGATCGCCTTTGTCGAAGACGGCGACAAGATCACCGTTGACATTGCCGCTCGTTCTATCGACCTGCACGTCGATCAAGCCGAGCTCGACCGTCGTCGCGAAAACTGGACGCTGCCGGAGAACCCGCGCCTGCACGGCACGCTCGGCAAGTACTCCAAGCTGGTCCGCTCGGCCGCGCTCGGAGCCGTCACGACGGACTGAGTCACGTCAGGGGAGTGCTGCACACGCTCCCGAGGTGCCTGCTGGGTACCGCTGAAAACTGAAGTACGCGAAAGGGGCACAGGTGGAAACCTGTGCCCCTTTCGCATGCCCTGACGCTTCTGACCGATGAAAGTCGGGCGTCTGGCCTGCTGAAACGCTATTCACAGAGAACTTAGGTAATGCTAACCTCATTAGGTCAGGAAACCCTGACCTAATGATTTCGGGTCCTCAAAGGCGGCTGATTCATCGGCGGCCGACGGGGGCACTCACAGAAAGCAGTACATGAAAACTCAAGCGACATCGTGGCCAAGACGGGCTGCTGCATCAGCGGCCTCCGTTCTCTTGGCCGCGACAGCACTCGCGGTCGGCCAAGCGAGCCCGGCCACAGCGGCTCCCGCTGACGATGTGCTTACGTGGACAGGGGCCACGGGGGCTGCAACAGGGTCAGCCGTCTCGCAGAGCTCCTGCGATTTCACCGGCGACGGCAAACACGACATAGTCACCAGTGCGTGGATGTGGGACCGTTTGGGCACAAGCTCAGTAGGCGTGGCCTACGTGATTCCGGGCGACGCGAAGCAGGGGCAACTCGATGACCCGACAATGGGTGTCATCAGAATTGAAGGACCTTCGGAGGAGAACGCGCTCGTTGGCTTCAGCGTCAACTGCGCCGGTGATGTCAACGGCGACGGAATTGACGACATCATCGTCACGCAGTTCACCGAATCGCGGGCATACGTGGTCTTCGGCAGCAGAGAGTCCGAGCACATTCAGCTGGACCACCTGGGTGATCGCGGTTTCATCATCGCCAGCAAGCAGAATGACAGGACTGGCTACTTTGCAACCGGCGTCGGTGATATCGACGGCGACGGCAAGGACGATGTCGCAGTAATCTCGCTGACTCGCAACAGCAGGGCCGGTGCGGCGACCGTGGTCGCTGGAAGCGACGACATCGCAACCGTAGAGATTCCCGATTCCAAGCGGATCATCGCCACAATTGAAGGTGCGCCGGAACAGGGGCTGTCGACAATCGCCCCGGCCGGAGACGTCAACGGCGACGGCAAGCCCGACCTCGTGCTGGGCGGCTATGTTGCCAAGCCCGCTGGCTATGAGGGAAGCGCCCACGGCATGGCGTGGGTTGTATTCGGCCATGTCAGGGGTGAAGTCAAGCTCGGCGAAGACTTCGAAGGCTTCACCGTCAACGGCCCTGAGCGCGGACGGGACCGCTTGGGTATATCTGTTGCCTCCGCCGGCGATATCGACAACGACGGCAAAGCCGACCTGATCATCGGTGCTGACGGCGCACCGGGTGCGGGGCCAGACAAGCGCAACGGCGCGGTTGCGATCGTCCGCGGTGCCGACTCCAAGCAGACAGTGACCACTGACCCGACGGCGGCTGGCGGCAAGTCAGTTGAAGCTGACGGCAAGGCCCGCGGATGGTGGATCGACGGTGGTGAGGACGCAGGCAGCTTCGGCTTTGCGGTGTCCGCACTGCCGCCGCAGAAGAAGGGCAGCTCCGGCACGCTGGTCATCGGCGATTACTCGGCGAACCGCGCATGGGCGCTCGACACTCGCGCGCTCAACGCCCCGCGGATCTCTGTTGATGATGTTTCAGACGACTACATTTCCGTTATCAAGGGCGAAGCCAAAGCCGAGCGCCTGGGACGCGGCGTCGGAGTCGTCGAAGGGATGAACGGCCGCAATGGTCACCAGTTCGTGGCCGGCGGCGATGCAATCGGAAGCATCGGCACCGTAAGGGTGGCAGATATGCCTGCCCAGGGTCCGACCGACGACGAACCTCCGGCAGCTCCTGATCCGGAAGAAGAGCCGACAGAGGACAGCACACAGACCTCTGATCCCGCCGATGGCACTCAGCAGCCAGAAGCCCCCGGAGACGATGCCGATACCGACACAGGAGCACCCGAGGGATCTGAACCAGAAGGCGACACCGGTTCTTCAGGCAACTCTCGTGAGAACGGTGCAGGTGCCGGTTCAAGCGCCGAAGCCGGTGAAGGGGCTGGCACAGAAGCCCAGCAGCAAGGCGGCAACAACAGTCCGCTGCCGCGTACGGGAGCGCAGTTTGCCGGCGCGCTCGCCGCAGGTGCCGCTCTGATCGCCTTCGGCATTACCGCAATCATGCTTTTCCGCAGGAGGGCAAAGTGAAAATCAATCGAAAGACGGCTGCCGCAGCCGCATTCAGTGCTCTTCTGGCTTTGTGCGGAGCTACCGCTGCAGCTGCTGAGCCTGCCGCGACCCCCTCGGAGGAGCCGACAGAACAGGAGCGCACACCGGCTGAGGAGACAGCTCCCACCGCCGAACCGTCGCCTACGGGCACTGCCGAACCCAGCGCACCGGCAGATGACAACGGTAGCGACCACCACAGCACAGCAGATACGCACCACGGTCACGAAAACCATGATGACGGAGCGCGCAAGACATACGGCTGGGAGCCGTCGGAGTACGACACGTGCCCAGCCTCGCTGCACGATGAATACACGGTGACAGGGCCCGACGGCAAGCGCTACGACTCGTGGCACCCAACTTCCGCGGTCGACCCCGCTACCGGAAAGAAGTGCACCTTCGGCCATGAACACGGAGACGATCCGAGCACTTCCGATATCTACGAGTGGGCTGTTAAGAAGACCGGTGACAAGGCAACCGGCATTCCGTTCAGCTACGCAAACGAGGTTTCGGCAGTGGCCGCCGAAGAGCACGGTTCAGTGCCTCACCGGCACGAAGACCACTACGGGCACAAGTTCGTTGTCCGCAACAACGTCAAGCAGGTGCGGGCAGACCGAGCAGGCTATGCGCGCGATGCGTCCGGCAAGCCGATCGAATGCGACTACCTGATGAAGGTGCACCAGGGGTCCCATTCGAAGGACGCTCTGAGCAACAATGCCCACGAACTGTTCTACGCGGTTCGCTGCAGTGATGGAACCGAAATGGCCGTCACGACGTTGACGCCCTTCGGCCAGCCGAACGAATACATCCGCAACTGCACGGACGAAAAGGTGCAGACCAGCGGATCCGATTTGCCGGGTGCAAACACCGGTGCGCGGCGAATTCCTGATGAGAAGTGCGTAAATGCCAATGTGCTCAACGGTCCGAAGACCAGCGATGTGTGGGGGCTGTACGAATTGTGGGAGTCGGACACGACGATCGTGGATCCAAGCGGCAAGACAATCGCCCGCTTCGACCCGTGGTTCGGTGTGCGCAATCCATCGCGCTTTGCCTCAGGCAGTGAGGCAAAGCCGGTCTCCCAGCTGTTCGACAGCGAAAAGACGGTTGGCTGGCCGTGGTCGACGATGTCCGGTGCCCTTGACCAGAAGGACCCGTCCTCGCCGTTCAACGGAGCACAGCGTGATGTCTATGTTCAGAACTCGACGGTCGACAACAGCGGCGGGTCGGAGTTCATCTACACGGACGCCTACGGTCGCAACAGCGCAAACAGCGAATTCACCGGTTCGATTCGACAGTACGTGTCGACGACGTCGAACACATCGCTGCCAGAACTCGAACGCAGGGCTTTCGGGTTCAACACCGACTATGGAGCTCCTGGAACCGGTGTTCACGCGCCGAACTGAGGTTCCTGTTCGGCTGCACTCGGAGCCGTCACGACGGACTGAGCCACGTCAGGGGAGCATTGCAAACGCTCCCGAGGTGCCCGCTGGGTGCTGCTGAAAACACGAGATCTGCTGTGGTGGGGAAAGGTTCCCACCACAGCAGATCCGTTTTTATTGCCGTGAGCTGAGCTGCTCAGTCTTCATCGGGAATGTCGGCAGGGTCGGGGTTCTGGGTTTTGGTGCGGCGCACGGAGACGATCGCCCACACAATCGGGATGAGTGCCACAGCACCTCCGCTGAACAGGCCGCGGGACAGAGGCGTGGTGCCGTCGCGGCTGAAGTTGTCGGCAAGGCCCTGAGTGATATCGGGTACAGGGATGACGGGCTGTCCTGTGGTCAGGTGGAACACGATTCCGAACAGCAGTGCGGCAACCATGACGCCCATAATCACGTGGGGCCACACCAGCTGGCCCAAGGTGCCCTTGGACAGCAGCTTGTCGACCTGGACACCGTGACGTTCAGCGTAGAAGTAGATGGCAAACGACGGAATCGACGACAGCACCAGCAGGACGGCGCCCCATGCGCCGCTGCCGGTCAGTGCTAGTGCGGCGGCAACGGCGGTTGCCGTGTAGACGCTCACGACCGCGCCGAACGACGTTGCCTGCAGCAGAATGCGAGCTTCGCGTTCATGGCCCATCGTTGCGGAGTAGTAGCCCATCATCCGGTCTATGCGAGGTGTCGGGGAGTTTGTCATGAGTTGTCCTCCTGTGCGGTGGGAAAAAGATCTTCGACTGTGTGTTTCAGCAACTGTGCGATTGACAGTGCTAGGTAGACGCTGGGGGCGTAGTCGCCGCGTTCAATCGAAATGATCGTCTGCCGCGATACACCCACCTTGGCTGCCAGCTGGGCCTGCGTGAGTTCGGCAAGCAGCCTGGCGCTTTTCACTTTCGGTTTGGGGTGTGTGCTCATCTGTCCTCATGTCTAGTTTGTTTGACACAAGGTTAAGGAAACTAGACATGGCATGTCAAGTAAACCTGACATAAAGGCAAGAATCTTTGACATCGAAGAGTTGAGCAGGCGCCCCGAACCACAGCGGAGCACCCGAGAAGCGCCCCGACCCGGCACCTCGTCAGACCATGTCGAGCTCTACAGGAGCGAGTCTTTCCAGGCCGCGTGAAGATGAGCGAAGCGTCCCTCACCGGCAATGAGCTCGGCGGGAGTGCCGTCTTCGACAATCCTGCCGGCATCCATGACAAGAACGCGGTCGGCGATTTCGACCGTCGACAGGCGGTGGGCGATGATGACCGCGGTCCGGCCGGCGAGGATCGTCTCCAGTCCCTGCTGGACCAGCTTCTCTGAGGGCACGTCCAGGTGAGCAGTGGCCTCGTCAAGAACAAGAACCGCGGGGTCAGCCAAGAACACGCGCGCAAAGCTCACCAGCTGACGCTGCCCGGAGCTCAAACGCCCGCCGCGTTTGCGCACATCCGTGTCATAGCCATCCGGCAGACTCTCGATGAATTCGTCCGCACCGACGGCGCGTGCGGCCGCGCGGACTTCGTCATCAGACGCATCGGGGCGGCCGATCCGAATATTGTCGGCAATCGTTCCGCCGAACAGGAACGATTCCTGCGTGACCATGACAACGGCTTTGCGCAGATCAGCATCCGCAATGTTCCGCAGGTCAACTCCATCGAGCTTCACCGCACCTTCCAGCGGATCGTAGAAGCGGGTCAGCAGCTTCACCAGCGTTGACTTGCCAGCACCCGTCGCGCCCACGAGCGCGGCCGTCTGCCCGGCCTGCAGGCGCAGATCAAAGCGGGGGAGCACATCCTGTCCGTCCCCGTACGCAAAGCGGACGGCATCGAAGACAATCTCGCCGTCGGCCTCGACAGCCTGGGGAGTTTCGGGGTCAGTAATGGTGGGTTCGACCTCGAGGACAGCTGTGATCTTCTCGAGCGCAGCCTGCGCCGACTGGTACATGTTGAACGTCTGCACGAGCTCATCAAGCGGCCCGTAGAAGCGGCGCACATAGAGGACGAAAGCGGCCAAGACACCGACCTGCGTGTGCCCGCCGATCACAAGCCACGCACCCAAGAGGATGATCGCGAACTGCGAAAGATTGCCGATCAGCCTGGTCAGCCCGGCAAAAGCTGCCACTCCCCGCAGAGCGTCGGTGTTGGCCTTGCGGTAGTCGTCATCATGGGCGGCCAGGCTGGATTTGCGCTGCGGCTGCCGACGGAAGGTCTGAACAGCGCGGATGCCGCCCATCGACTCCGTGAAATCGATGATCACCCTGGCAATCGACGTGCGCGTCCGCCGGTATGCCGCACGCTGTGAACGCTGGGCGGCGCGGGTGACGAAGTACAGCGGGATGAAGCCGGCGAAGGTGACGAGTGCCAGCGGGATGTCGAGGAAAATGAGAATCGCAGCGATGACCGCCATCTGCACGACCCCGGAAATCGCCGAAATGAGCGTATAGCCGAGGAACTCCTGCACCGACTCCAAGTCGGATGACTGCCGTGACACCAGCCGGCCTGAGCTCTGCTTTTCGTGATAGGCGATGTCGAGTTTCTGCACGTGGTCGAACAGGCGACCGCGCAGGGTCACCATGATCTTCTGGCTGACGATCCCAATGCCTCGGGTAGCTGCCCAGGATGCAGATGCGCCAAGAACCACAAACGCCGCGAACAGGCCCACATTGGTCCACAGGGGGCCGAAATCGCCGTTTGTCGCAGCGGGCAGGCCGTGGTCAAGGGCGCGTGCTATGAACACCGGGCCGAGCGTGCCGGCCGTGGCGAAGAACAGAACCAGCAGAGTCAGCACGATGAGGACCCCGCGGTAGGGTCGGATCAGCTGCAGGAGGAGCGCGCGGGAGCGTTTCGAAATGCCTTCCGGGAGGGCATCAATATCCGAGGTGGGGCTCGGGTTGTTTGGGGTGTCGTGCGGGCTGTCGGGGCTGGTGTTGCCGCTGTTGTCGGAAGTCACGGTGTCGCTCATGCCTGCGCCCCCATGAGGTTGCGGTAGGTGGTCGAGTTGGCCGTGAGTTCGCGGTGGGTGCCGGTTTCGACGACCGTGCCGCCGTCGAGCACGGCGACCCTGTCCGCCAGCAGCGCTGTGGAGGGGCGGTGGGCCACGACGATCGTCGTGGAGTCTGGCAGCACCTCGGCCAGAGCGTGCTGTACGCAGTCTTCTGTGTCGACGTCAACAGCAGACAGGGGATCGTCCATCACGAGTACGCGCGGCTTGCCGATAATGGCCCGCGCCAGGGCCACACGCTGCCGTTGCCCGCCGGAGAGGCTCAGTCCCTGTTCGCCCACCTGTGTTTCCAGGCCCTCCGGCAGGTCCTGCACAAAGTCCCATGCGGCGGCAATGCGCAGTGCGTGCTCGATTTCGCTGTCACCGGCACCGGGTCCTCCCATTTCGACGTTTGCCCGGATGGTGTCAGAGAACAGAATGGGGTCTTCAAAGGCGAACGACACGAGTCCTCGCAGGGCGTTGAGTGGGATGTCGCGGATGTCCCGGCCGTCAATCGTTATGGCACCGGAGGTGACATCGTGCAGGCGGGGGATGAGCGACACGACCGTCGACTTGCCCGATCCCGTGGGTCCCACGAGCGCCAGCGTTTCCCCTGGTTCAACGGTGAGGTTCACATCCTGCAGCAGCGGGCGCTCGCCATCGTCGAAGGTGAATCCGACCTCCGCGAACTCCAACCGACCCTCGGCGGGCGGCACGGCGGCGGCATCGTCGATTCCACCGGTGGGGTCTTCGATGCCGATGTCCTCATCGAGCACCTCCCAATACCGCTGTGCCGCGGTAATGCTCGTAAGGAAGTCAGCCAGCAGGAAGCCGAGCATTTCAATCGGCATTCGCAGAATCCACGTGATCGTCAGCGCCGCAACCACCTGGCCAATGGTCACCCAGCCTTCAAGTGCGCCCCACGCGCCCAGGCCCAACATGACGACCTGCGCGGCTGCCGGAAGCAGCAGCATGCTGAGCCACATCCAGGAATCGAGCTTTGCCAGACGCACCTCGTGGCCGGCCAAGCGGTGGGAGATCTCAGAAAACCTCTGTGAAGCCCACGAAGAACGTCCAAACGAGCGCAGAATCCGAACGCCGAGGATCGACTCTTCGACGTTGGTGGTGATTTCGCCCATCGTGTCCTGGGAAGCGCGCGAAGCCCGCAGGTATCGGCCCTCCAAAAGGGCGACGGCACCCGTCAGCGGAATGGCCATACCTACGACAATGAGCCCGAACAGCGGGTGAATAAGCCACAGCATGACGGTGCCGATGACGATCGTCACCGGTGTGACCAGCATGAACGGTCCGCCGAAGGCAAAGAAGCGCCGCAGCTGCGACATGTCCTGCGTGGCCCGCGACAGCAGCTGGCCCGAATCCCACGCATCGTGCTTGCCGACCCGCAGGTACAGAAGGCGGGAGAACAGTCGGCCCCGCCACGTGACCTCCCATTCCGACACCACCCCGGCAACCAGACGGCGGCGCGCCCACAGGGCAGACGCCTCGGCGATTCCGACCGCCAAAATTGCGGCCGCAGGCCACCACAGACCGGCAGGGTCGCGGTGGGCGATCGGGCCGTCAATGATGTGGCCGGTGAGCATGGGGGTGGCCAGCGAAATTGCGTTGGCAATGAGTGTGAGCACCATGACCAGGGAATACACCCACAGACGGGCGCGGATGTCTGGCCAGAATCGCAGGAGTGCTCGCATCTGATTCAGCCTATAGGCGCTTCAGCCGGGTGAGAACCTCTGCGTGCGGCGAATGCGGGAACATATCGACTATTCGGACGGTTTCGGCCCTGTAGGCGGGCATGTTCTCAAGGTCTGCGGCCAGAGTCTGCGGGTTGCAGCTGGAGTAGATGACGGTGGCAATTTCCGAGTTCTGAATCCACTGGCTCATGGGCTTGCCCAGCCCACGCCGAGGCGGATTGACGATGAGCAGGTCGGCTGGCTCGGTCTGTTCGCGCGCCCATGTGAACGCGTCTTCTGCCGTGAACTCGATACGGCCTTCGACTTCCGGATGCTCCCTCGCGAGGCGCCTGGCAGCTTCACGTGCCCGCTGGACTGCTTCTGGGTTGAGTTCGGCTGCGCGGACGCGGACCTTCGGCGAGGCGAGTGCGGCGTGGAGGGCGAAGCCGCCGACACCGCAGTACAGGTCCCACACCGTGAGAGGGGCGGTGGGGTGCGCTGATGAGTTGGGGCCTGCGGCTGCGGTCGGGTGTGCGGCCGCGGTGTCGGCAATCCACTGCCTGACGGTCCGGTAGAGCTCGCCGGCTACAGCGCTGTTCGTCTGGAGGAAAGACTGCGGGCCGGGCAGGAGCGTGACGTCGCCCTGGGTGACCGGCAGGGAGTGCTCGCCGTACAGGTGAATTTCCGTTGGCCCTTCGATGATGGCCGTGTGATCGGGATTGATGTTTGCGCTGATGACCGCGATGTCAGGAACCGCCTCCAGCAGGCGAGGCAGTTTTTCTTTCAGGCGCGGCAGAGCGCTGTCGGTGCGCAGAACGAAGCGGATGGCCAGCTGGCCGGCATCGCCTTCTGTCACGATGACGTACTTGAGTTCTCCCTTGCGTGCGCGCACCCGGTAAGGAGGGATCTGTGCGGCTTTGATGACTGCCGGGATGGCCTCCAGGGCGCGGTGGATGACGGGAGAGTAGAGCGGACAGTCCGATAGGTCGATGCCGGCGAAGTCTTCGTCGAGAATGCCGAGTGTGGGTTCGCTGGTGGTGCCGCCGACAGCCATTTTCGCGGTGTTGCGGAATCCCGAATCCGGGCTGGTGATGGGAGCTTCGAAAACCTCTTCGGGGCTTCTGCCGCCCAGGGCGTGTTCGATGTTTGCGGCCAGTTCTCGTTCAATGCGGGTCAGCCGCTGATTCGCGGGCACCTCGATGAGAGAGCAGGTCCGGCAGCGGTCAGCGGCAAAGTGGGCGCAGAACATACGGCAATCCTAGGTGCTGTGTCAGACCCTGCTGTTAGTGTTCGAACATCCGGAAGGGAAAGCGCTATGACACATTCGCAGCTGAAAGCAGAAGACAAGAATCGACGCCGGTCCATCCTTGTGGCTGCCTTCGGCACGATTGTCGAATGGTTCGACTTCTCCGTTTTCTTCTACGTGTCCGTCAATCTGGCGCGCGTGTACTTTCCCGGGCAGGAGAACTCGCTACTGCTCACCCTGGGCGTGGGCGCGGCTGGTTTCTTCTTCCGCCCACTGGGCGCCATGGTCTTCGGGCACCTCGGTGACAAAGTCGGTCGGCGTGCAGCCCTCGTGGTTTCGGCAGTGCTCATGGCGGTGGCCATGTTCGGAATCGCCATAACGCCCGGCTATGAACAGATCGGCATATGGGGTGGAATCATCATGATTTCCCTGCGCTGTCTGGCGGGCTTTTCCGTCGGTGCCGAATATACCGGCATCATGGTCTTCCTCATGGAAACAGCCAAAAAAGGACGCCGTGGTCTGGCTGCCAGCTGGGCGGCCGCGAACTCTGAGGTCGGTGCGCTTCTGGCAGTGGGCTCCGGTGCTCTTCTGGCCAATCTGCTGACCCCAGACCAGATGGACTCTTGGGGGTGGCGGGTGCTGTTCATCATCGGCGGGCTGCTGGCAGCAGTGATGATTCCGCTGCGCAAACACCTGGAGGAAACCGATACCTTTAAGAAAACGCAGGACAGCGGAGCGAACGCGGGCTCACCGCTGCTCGACGTTCTGCGCCGTCACCCCAAGGCCGTTGTCGTGGCATTCCTGGTGTCGTCGGTTGGATCTGTGTCGTACTTTCTCAACATCACCTACGTGCCCACGTTCCTCGAAACCGTTGTTGCAATGGACGGCGCCGGTTCGCTGGCGTTCGGCACAATTGCAGGAGTGGCGGCCATCATCGTCACACCCTTGATCGGGCTGGCCTCAGACAGGTTCGGCAGGCGGACCATGTTTGCGGCTCTCAGCGCGGTTCTAGTGCTCACAACAATTCCCGCATACGCGCTGCTGTCCCACGTCAACCCGACAACCGCAGCGACTGCCGCGGCGTTTCTTGCAGTGCCCGCTGCCGGGTGGTCAGCTGTTGCCGCTGCTGCCATCCCTGAACAGTTCACCGCCATCGGCCGCTTTTCCGGCATGGCGATCGGGTTCAATACGGCAACCGTGGCCTTTGGGGGTCTGTCGCCGATCATTGCCGCCAGCCTGGTCCAGGCCACCGGCTGGAACCTTGCCCCGCCAGGCTACGCCACAGCCGTTGTGCTGGCCGCTGGGATTCCCGCGCTGCTGCTCATGCGCGAACGTGGGCGCGCTCCCTTGGCGGACGTCGACGCGGATACCGGGCCCCCGCCTCGTGTCTCAGAAAATGGACAAACGGTTTCCGCGAATTGACATTGCTGACGTGGCCTAGTTCACTAGATTCCATGTTCACCGACGTTATTGTCCTTATTAGCAGGCGCGCGAGGTAATCCCTCCCAGCGTTCGCTTGGACGATCACCGCGCGCCCCTCCAGAATCTGGCAGGGGCTTTTTTTATGGGTGATCGCCAGGACGAAGGCGACACACAGGTACACAGCAGAGGAGTTCACCGTGGCATCAAAGCCCGTGCCGGCGCCATCGCCATCGCGCCAGGCTCAACAGCCCGCCAAAAGAGGGCGGACGGCCCCCGAGGTCCTGACGGGCGCGCAGGCCATTATCCGCAGCCTAGAGCTGTTGGGCGTCGACACCGTATTCGGACTGCCGGGCGGAACTATCCTCCCGACCTATGACCCGCTGATGGACGCAGAATCCATCAACCACATCCTCGTCCGTCACGAACAGGGAGCCGGTCACGCGGCAACCGGCTACGCGGCCGCCACAGGAAAAGTCGGCGTGTGCATGGCCACCTCCGGCCCCGGTGCCACGAACCTCGTCACCCCGATCGCCGACGCCCACATGGACTCCGTGCCGCTCGTGGCCATCACCGGCCAGCAGTCCTCCAAGATGCTCGGCACCGACGCATTCCAGGAAGCGGACATTGTGGGCATGACAATGCCCATCACCAAGCACTCATTCCTGGTGACCCGAGTCGAGGACATCCCGCAGGCAATCATGTCGGCGTTCCACATCGCCTCGACCGGCAGGCCCGGACCCGTTTTGGTGGACGTGACAAAGGACGCGCAGCAGGCAGAGGCTCCGTTCATCTGGCCCGAAGCTCCCAGCCTCCCCGGCTACCGGCCCGTCACCAAACCGCAGAGCAAGCAGATTCGGGAAGCCGCGCAGCTCATCGCACAGTCCAAAAAGCCGGTGTTCTACATCGGCGGGGGTGTCATCCGCTCCCGCGCCTCGGCGGAGCTGCTGCGCCTGGCCGAAGCGACCAAGATTCCGGTGGCCACAACGCTTATGGCCCGCGGCGCGTTCCCGGACTCCCACCCGCAGCACGTGGGCATGCCCGGCATGCACGGCAACGTGTCTGCTGTTGCCGCGTTCCAAAAGGCCGACCTGCTCATCGCGGTAGGCGCGCGCTTCGACGACCGAGTCACGGGCGACCTCGCGTCGTTTGCCCCGTATGCAAAAGTCATCCACGCTGATATCGACCCGGCTGAAATCGGCAAAAACCGTGCGGTGGATGTTCCGATCGTCGGGGACGCCCGCGAAGTGCTGAGCGCACTGCTGAGCGAGATGCGTGAATCGCACTCCGCCGCACTCGAAGACGAACGCCCCGCGTGGTGGGCGAAGCTCAACGGGTGGAAAGAAGCATACCCGCTGGGCTACGAAGCCAACGATGTCGGACTGTGCGACCCGCAGTACGTCATCAAGCGCATCTCCGCGCTGACCGGCCCCGAAGGGGTCTTCGCCGCAGGCGTTGGACAGCACCAGATGTGGGCGAGCCAGTTCGTCAACTACGAACGGCCCAATGCGTGGCTCAACTCCGGAGGGCTCGGAACCATGGGCTATTCGGTCCCAGCCGCAATGGGTGCGAAGGTCGGCGAACCCGACCGCACCGTGTGGGCTATCGACGGTGACGGCTGCTTCCAGATGACAAACCAGGAGCTGGCTACGTGCGTCATCTCGAACATTCCCATCAAAGTTGCGATCATCAACAATTCATCGCTCGGCATGGTCCGCCAGTGGCAGACCCTGTTCTACGACGGCCGCTATTCGCACTCCAACCTCGACACCGGCCACGGTTCGAGGCGGGTGCCGGACTTCGTGAAACTCGCCGAAGCCTACGGGTGCGCTGGGCTGCGGGTCGAGCGCAACGAAGATGTCGATGCCGCAATTGCCAAGGCCCTGGAAATCAACGACCGGCCCGTGGTCATCGACTTCACGGTCCCAGCCGAGGCAATGGTGTGGCCCATGGTGCCCGCCGGTGTGAGCAACGACCAGATCGAGTACGCGCAGAACCTGCGTCCCGAATTCGAAGAGGAAGAGGAAGAGCTGTGAGCCGTCATACTCTGTCAGTCCTGCTGGAGAACAAGCCCGGCGCGCTCACCCGCCTGACCGGCCTCATTGCCCGTCGCGGATTCAATATCGATTCGCTTGCGGTGGGCACCACCGAAGTCGAAGAGATTTCGCGTCTGACAATGGTCGTCGATGTTCAGGACGTGCCGCTGGAGCAGGTCACCAAACAGCTGAACAAACTTGTCAACGTCATCAAAGTCGTTGAACTCGAACCGGCGAACTCCGTGGAGCGCGGCCACGTGATCTTCAAAGTGGCGGCCGATTCTGTCACCCGCGGGCAGATTGCCGACGCCTGCGAACTGTTTCGGGTGCGCATCATCGATGTCGCCCCGGACGCGGTGTGTGTTGAGGCCACCGGCGAAGAATCCAAGCTGGAGGCGCTGCGGGCGGTGCTCGAACCGTTCGGCATCCGCGAAATCGTCCAGTCAGGGCTGCTGGCCATCAGCCGCGGTTCCCGGTCGATCTCCGATCGGTCCACCTGGGCGTGATCTGCTGACCCGAGCCCTCGGCAGCGTGAGTTCCCGAGCAGTACCGGGCTGGCGCCTCCGCCTTTATCTCACAGTGTGCACGCTCAATTCGCGGTGAGACTGCACGCTCCTATAATCTCGAAATAACACCCAACATCTGAGACACGCCAAATGGGCGAGCGGTCTCAAAGGAAGGAAAAGAATCCCATGGCAGCAGAGCGCTACTACGATGACAACGCCGACCTCGGCGTCATCCAGGGCAAGAAAGTCGCCGTCATCGGCTTCGGTTCGCAGGGACACGCACACGCGCTGAGCCTGCGCGACTCCGGCGTCGACGTGCGCATCGGTCTGAAAGAAGGCTCCAAGAGCCGCGACAAAGCCGAAGCTGAAGGTCTCAAGGTCGGCACTCCCGCCGAAGTTTCCGAATGGGCAGATGTCATCGTGATCCTCGCACCCGACCAGGTGCAGGCCGACATCTACAGCGCTGAAATCGCTGACAAGCTCACCGAAGGCAAGACTCTCGTGTTCTCGCACGGCTTCAACATCCGCTTCGGCTACATCGAAGCCCCGCAGGGTGTTGACGTCATCATGGTCGCCCCGAAGGGCCCTGGCCACGTTGTGCGCCGCGAATACGTTGACGGCCGCGGTGTTCCGGTGCTCGTCGCTGTTGAAGTCGACGCATCCGGCAAGGCCTGGGACACCGTCCTGTCCTACGCGAAGGCCATCGGCGGTCTGCGCGCCGGCGGCATCAAGACCACGTTCACGGAAGAAACCGAAACCGACCTGTTCGGCGAACAGGCCGTTCTCTGCGGCGGTGTGTCCCACCTCGTGCAGGCAGGCTTCGAAGTTCTGACCGAAGCCGGCTACCAGCCGGAAATCGCCTACTTCGAGGTGCTGCACGAACTCAAGCTCATTGTCGACCTCATGGTCGAAGGCGGCATCGCCAAGCAGCGCTGGTCCTGCTCCGACACCGCCGAATACGGCGACTACGTGTCCGGTCCGCGCGTCATCACCCCGCAGGTGAAGGAAGACATGAAGGCAGTGCTCGCCGACATTCAGGACGGCACCTTCGCCAAGCGCTTCATGGACGACCAGAAGAACGGTGCGAAGGAATTCAGCGAACTGCGCGCCAAGGAAGAACAGCACCCGATCGAAGCCACCGGCCGCGAACTGCGCAAGATGTTCGCATGGCTCAAGTACACCGAAGACGACTACACCGAGGGCACTGCCGCTCGCTGATCGTCAGCTGACCTTCCGCCAACAACAGCCGAGGTGGATCTCCGCGGAGGAGTTCCACCTCGGCTGTTTTGTGTGTCTAACGGGGAGGTGGGTAGAACGACCGTTAGCCGAACTCTGCTGATTAGGCGGAATACTGAGGCAAAAACGCACGGATCGCCTCGTTCTTCCGACTAGACGGCAGAGTTACTTCTGGCGGCCCTTCATCCTCGGGTTCTGCTTGTTGATCACGTAGATCTTGCCTTTGCGCTTGACCACCTGCGCGCCCGGCTGGTTCTTCAGAGAACGAAGCGATGCTCGCACCTTCATGGGATCCCTTTCGACTGTCGCAGTCGGACTGTTCCGACTGCTCTTCTGGCCCGACTTTCCGCTTTGGCTGGCTGCTTTCTTGAGCTGACTGTCTGACGCAGCGCGCCTGTTGATCTGCGCAAGCTGCCGGCCGAGTCGGGGTTAGTGTGATCAGGCCACGTTAAACGTCGAATCCCATGTCATGGAGTGTTCATATGCCTATCTGTTGATTTCGGTGAGGCTGCGCGCACCGGTTGGTGCTGTTGTGACACGTTGAAAGCCGTCGTTCTTGCCAGATTCTGCTGATCAGGCAAGACGGTTTTTAGCTAGAGGTGTTGGGTAAATGCGTGTTATGAGTGCGGGTGGCCCGGAGGAACCTGGCCAGGCTGAGCTGGAGGAACCTGCCTCTGCTGGCCAGGCTGAACCTGATCATCCTGGGCGCCGCCCTGCCCCTGCAGGCTATAAGGAACCTGGGCCCGCATAACCGGACGAACGTGAACGGGGGCCGCCGTCTCGACCTTCTTCCAACGCGCAACAAGCGTCAAAACGCCAGCAATGACAATGACAGCCACCATGGGGAACATCATGAACGCGCCACCGGAGCCTACACCTCGGTCGAATGCGCTGGACATGCTTCCCGAGAACAGCGCAATGACGAACATGGTCACGTTGTTCACCGCGTGGATAACGATGGGAGCCTCAATACCACCAGAGAAGTGGGTGAGCGCAGCCAAGGCGAGGCCAAACACCGCGTAGTACGCCCACAACCATGGATCGGACGCCCCGTGCGCAAGCGTGAACAGGATCGTGGCAACAATGACACCAATGATGCCGCCCGCCTGCGGGATCCACGAACCAAAGACGCGCGGAACGTAGCTGCGGAACATGATCTCTTCAGCCGCTGCCTGAAACGGCGTGGTCAGCACAATGATGAGCAGATACGCCAGCGCCGTACCGTCAAATGTGAGCGACGAGTCGCCAGACCCCATAATTGCGCTGTTATCAAAGAGAAACCCGGCTCCGATGTACAGAACGAACAACGGCACCGTACACGCCAGGCTCAATCCCCACCACTTCCAACGCATGTGCGGCAACACCGAGAACATGCGCGACCACGGCTGCTTGTGCAGAATCCGGTGCGCAAGCAAAGCCGCAAGTCCACCCACAATGAGCGAAAGGTTCACCGTGAGCAGCAACAGCGGAGTGTTGTTGATTTTTCCGGCCATGGCGTCTTCTTGTGAAGTCGCACCAGTGGCGATGTCGATCGCCACAGCGATAATGCCACCCACAATCGACACAGCAAAGAAAACGACTATAGTCGCAATCATTCCCACGAGCCCCATCCACCAGCGGTTATGCGCGGTGCGGTAGTGGTTTTCGAACGGTTCGTTCCGCTGCTCTGGCGCAGACGTTTCAAACGGTCCGTTGTGGGGATGAGGAATATTCGGTGGGGTTACGCCATGCGAAGTAGTCATGCTCTATAGATTTCCACGCGACTTTTTTCGGCGCAATTCTTGTTCAACAGGGTCGGGCACGGGCGCTGCTTCAATGAGCGCCCGCGTATAGTCCGAATCTGGCGAGCCCAAAACCCGTCCCGTTTCACCTTCTTCCACTACATGGCCATCGCGCAGAACAACCACGCGCGACGCCACCTGACTGATCACCGCCAGGTCGTGGCTGATGAACAGGGAAGCGAACTGGTGCTTCTCGTGCAGTTCGGCAAGGAGTTCCAGGATCCCGGTTTGCACGGAAACATCCAAAGCCGAGGTGGGTTCATCTGCGATGAGAAGGTCGGGATCCAGCGCCAGGGCTCGGGCGATCGCCACACGCTGCTTCTGCCCGCCGGAAAGCTCTCGCGGAAAACGGCGCGCAAACTCCGCGGGCAGTTGAACGTCGTCCAGCAGCTCATCCACCTTGCGGGCGATATCACGGCGCGACAGCCGCGTGTGCAACTCAAACGGCTGAGCAATCTGAGCCCCAATCGTGCGCCGCGGATTCAGAGAACCAGCCGGGTCCTGGAACACTACTCCGACCCGTGACCGCAGCTGCCGCTGCTGTCGGGAAATTCCCGGAACAACGGCAGTCCCTGCGACCTCGGCGGTCCCACTGGCAACTTTCTGCGCCCCCGTGAGCACGTTGGCGATCGTCGATTTACCGGACCCCGACTCACCAACCAACCCCACGATCGTGTGGGCTGGAATCGTCAGTGAAACGTCATCGAGCGCAACCGTAGACCCGTGCTCCACCCAAGCGTGCTCCACCTGAGCCGCAACAGCCTCGCCCGCGCCCTGTTCGTCCACGGCACGGTCTGCAATCCGGGGCACTGATTCCAACAGTGTGCGCGTGTACGGGTGCTGCGGGTTTTCAAACAGGTCACGAACACCCGCAGTCTCAACCACGCGCCCGTCCTTCATCACCACAACATGGGTCGCAACATCGGCAACGACCCCCATATCGTGCGTAATCAGCAGGACCGCGCGTTCCTGCGCGATGTTGCGCAGCAGATCCAGAATCCCCGCCTGAACCGTGACGTCCAATGCCGTGGTCGGCTCATCGGCTATGAGGACTTCAGGCGAATGCACAGTTGCCAGCGCGATCATCGCACGCTGCAGCTGCCCACCCGACAGCTGATGCGGGTACGACCCCGCGATCCTCTCGGGATCTTTCAGACCAGCCTTTTTCAACACCTCGGCAACGGATGCTTCCGTTCCGTGCGCTCGCATGGCTTCACGCACGTGATACCCGATCGTGTACATCGGGTCGAAAGCCCCCATGGACTCCTGGAAGATCATGCCGATGCGCTTCCCGCGGACGGAACGCAGCAGCTGAGGCGAAGCGGAAATAAGCTCCGTGCCGTCGGCCAGGTGGGCCTCACCGGTAACCGAAGCCCCGGTGAGACCCAACAGCGAAAGCGCCGTGACGGACTTACCGGAACCGGACTCACCCACAAGCGCAACCACCGACGAAGTCGGCACATCAAAACTCACGTCGTGGGTGACCTCGGCGCCGTCAAACGACACCGACACATTCCGAATCTCTAGAGCATTCACTGAGACAGCGACACCTTGAGGTAGTTGGGATAAGCAGGGAACGAGCCGATGATGAAGTTCTCAACCTTAGAACCGTGCATGAACGAGTTCTTGGTGTACATCAGCGGAACAACAGGCGCGTCCTCCATGATCGTCTTGTCGACTTCAGCCCACAGCTTCTGCGCCTCTTCATCGTCGATCGTGTGCGTTGCCTTGCTGATCATGTCGTCGACCTTGGGGTTGGAATACCGCGAAATGTTGTAGTTTCCGTTGCCGATCTGCGACGACGCGAACAGCGGCTCAATGTTGGCATTCGCTGATGGGAAGTCCGGCTGCCACGACGACAACGCCAGGTCGTAATCACCCTCGCCCTGCGTCGCGTCCGCAGAGAACGAGTTGGTGTCCTCAGCCTTGATCCGCACCTTCACTCCTGCTTTGCTGAGGCTTTGCGAAATCGCTTGAGCCTGGGCTGACGAGATCGGGTCGTTGCGGGTGAGCAGCGTCAGCGTGCCCACGTCCTTGCCTTCGAGCAGCTGCTTGGCTTTTTCAGAGTCCCCAGAGTCCGGTGCTTCGTACAGGTTGTAATCCTGGCGTCCGGGGATTCCGGGTGAAATGAGCGTGGAGGCGAAGCTGCCGGAGATCTCACCACCGGAAGCAATGCGAACAGCGTTCTTGTCGACCGCGTAGTTCAGCGCCTTGCGAACATCCACGTCTGAAATGCGCTCGGTGTTGATCGCAAGGTACTTCAGCGCACCATCACCGCTGGTCACCAAACGGGACTTCGCGGACGGGTTCTTCTGCGCCTGCGCCAGCTGAGCGGCAGGAATGAAGTCCGCGCCGAATGAGGCCTGCGCTTCATTCGAGTCGCTGATCAGCGACTGAGCTGCCACCGTCGGGTCTTGGCTCATCTTGAACGTAATGGTGTCCGGGCCGGCTGTGCGTACCTCGTCGGTGTCCTGGTTCCAGTTGTCGTTGCGTTTGAGAACCATCGAGGTGCCCGGGGTGTTTGATTCAACCCGGTATGGTCCCGAGGCGACAGGCGCGTTCCCGTATTCCGCCGGCTTGTCTTTGTCCTTAGGTACGGGGGTGAAGGCGGGCATCGACGCGATCCACGGCCAGTCACCGAACGCTTCGTTGAGGTGGAACACGATCGTCTTGTCATCCGGTGTTTCGATCGAGTCGAGCTCCTTGCCATCGAACGGGCCGGAATACTTCTCCGCCCCCTTCAGAAGTGTCTTGTGGTAGCTCAGACCGCCGGAAAGCTCCTTCGAGAAGGACCGTTCGATGCCGTACTTGATGTCCTTTGACGTAATCGGGGTTCCATCCTCGAACGTCACACCGTCTTTGAGAGTGAACGTCCACGTCTTACCGTCCTCGCTGGGAGTCCCGGTGTCCGTGGCCAAGTCGGGAACGACCTCGGGGGCGGCGTCCGGTTGGATATCCCACGTGGTCAAACGCCGTGCCACAAGACCCAGGGACGTAATGGCAAGGCCCTGGCTCTTGCCTGGGTCCATGTCCATTTCTGTGCCCGAGGTGAGGATCGTCAAGTCTCCGCCCTTGGCGGTTTCGCCCAGCCCGGATTGCTCTTCGTCAAAGTTGTTTGCGTTGCAGCCGGTGACTGCCATGGTGGTCGCCAGAAAAATGGCAGACAGAGTTTTGAAGGGTTTCATTGTTTCCTTTGTTCCAAGAAAGCTGTTGAGGACGCCGCGTGTGCGCGGCGAGTGAGTGCGTCAGTTCGCGTGCTCTCAACATCGCAATCCGGGCGGAAACACAAACGCGAGGCGCGGGCTCCTGGTTAAGTACCACCGAATCATCATGACGTGGCAGCTCCGATCCGGGGATCGAGAATCCCGTAGACGATGTCGACCAAGAAGTTTGCAAGAACCACTGCCAGTGCAGCGAACAGGGTCACGCCCACCACCAGCTGCACATCCAAGTTGTTCACAGCGTCCAAAAGAAGTGAGCCGACACCTTGGATTGAAAAGACCTTTTCAGTCACAACTGCGCCGCCCAGGAGGGAACCGAAGTCCAGCGCCACAAGGGTCGCGATGGGAACAACGAGGTTGCGCAGACCGTGCCGGCCTACAACCTCACTCTCAGTGAGGCCGATTGCGCGGGAGCTGCGAATGAAGTCCTGGCTCATAATGTCGAGCATCGAACCACGGGTGAACCGGACGTAGATCGCGGCGTTGACGATCGCAAGCGTGACCCACGGCAGAATCAGGTGGAACGCCCACTGGAACGGGCTATCACTAAACGCAACGTACCCGCCGATCGGGAGCACGTTGAGGGTGAACCCGAACAGCAGAATAAACAGCAGACCTACCAAATAGGTGGGGGCCGAGACCCCAACCACAGACATACCCGTGAGTGCGCGGTCGGTGAAACGACCTCGGCGAAGGGCCGCCCACGTGCCCATGGCAACACCCGCGATCGTCCACAGCACCAGGGCGCCGATTGCAATCGACAGGGTCACCGGGATGCGGTCCACCAGGAGGTCGCTGACGTCGGTACGCAGGCGGAAGGAATACCCAAAGCAGGGGGCGGCACATTCGATGGCGGCTTGACCGGAGCCAAACGTGCGACCCGCCACGATGCCCCACAAGAACGCGCCCAGCTGAACCAGCCACGGTTTGTCAACGCCCATGTACGCGCGAACCTCAGCGAGCCGGTCCGGTGTGCACGGTTTGCCGCAGCTGAGCTGAGCTGGGTCGTTCGGAAGCATGTAGAAGATTGCGAAACTTGCCACTGCGATGACCAGAAGCACCACCAGGGAACCGGCCAGTCGTGACAAGAGGAAACGAGTAATGGGCCACCATTTCATGCTTTTTCACCTGCCACTGCGTCGCGCAGACCGTCGCCTAAGAGAGTGAACCCCAACGTGATGAGGAAGATCGCGAGTCCCGGGAACAGGAGGTACGCGGGGTCGACTTGGACCCAGTCGATGGCGTCTGAAATGGTGCGGCCCCACGATGGCGTGGAGGGGTCAACGCCTACGCCCAAAAAGCTCAGTGTGGCCTCGGCACCGATCTTGCCGGGAATGGAAAGAGTGGTGAAAACCAGGATCGTCGCCAGGAGATTAGGCAGGATTTCGCGTGTGATGGTGCGGAAGCCGCTTGCGCCCTGAGCAATGCTTGCGCGAACAAAGCCGCGGCTGCGCAGGCTCAGTGTTTCTGCGCGCACCACTCGGGCGATAGAAGGCCAGCCAAAGAGGCCGATGACCGCCACCAAGACTAACGACCGATTGACCTCAGGTGGGATGACGGCCGCCAGTGCGATGGCGAAGATCAGGAACGGGAAGCCGAACACGATGTCGGTGATGCGGCTGAGCAACCGGTCCCAGACGCCGCCGAAGAAGCCCGCAGCCACGCCAATCACCACTCCGATCAGTACTGACACCGCGGTTGACGCCAGCCCAATGAACAGAGACACGTGCGAACCCCATGTCACGATCGCGAGCAAGTCACGTCCGGTCTTCGGCTCAACGCCGAGCGGGTGCTGGAGACTCATGCCGCCGAACGCGCCGGCCGGAACAGCATCCGGGCGCAGCAGGTCGGTGTTGAACGAGTGAGGGTCGTTGCCAGTCAGCGCCGTCAGGATTGGAGCAGCAGGAACCATGCACAGAAAGAACATAACAATGACGAATCCTGTGCGAGCAGTTGAACTGCTCAACAGGCGCGGCCATTTGATGCGCGTCGCAACACGTTCCATTCGGTTCCTCTGTATGGGTAAAGGCTGTGGGTAGGCACAAAGCCAACCGGATAACCGGTTGTACCTCCCCGCTATTCCACAGGGAGCGTTAAGAATGAAGTTTGTGACGGATTACATTTTTGGGGCGTTCTAGCTGTACTGACCGGGCACGTTGATCAAGTTTGCTGAATCAGCAAGAACAGTTGCTGGCTCTTTTGGTGGTGTGCGGTAATGGAGCGGTAATGGAACTGTCTACGAGAGGTGCAGGTCATGCGTATCGGTGTCGGAGAACTTGTCCAAGCTGCTGCTGTCGGCGTGGGAGCAACCATCGTGATGGACGGGGTGGCGGAGATGCTGCGCCGTACTCGTGGCTCCAAGTCATTGGACTACGCGATGGTTGGTCGATGGCTTGGGCACATGCCCGCCGGTGTCTTCCGGCACGATTCGATCATGGCAGCCGAGCCCGTCCCTCACGAGAAGGAGTTGGGCTGGGCGGCCCATTACGCCATCGGGACGGGCTTCGCCGTTGCGCTGGCCGCCGCTGATCCAGGCTGGCTCGAGCGGCCGCGTTTCATACCCGCGGTAGCATGGGGACTGGCCACGCTGGGGGCGCCTTGGCTGCTCATGCAGCCTTGTTTCGGGATGGGCGTGGCGGCGGCCAAGACCCCCAATCCCAAGCAAGCACGGCTCGGCAGCCTGCGCGCCCACACTTCCTACGGAGTGGGCATCTGGCTGTCAGGGCAGCTCGTCCACGCGGTTGTGCATCGCCGCGCCTGAGTTGGCCTCCACCGAGCCAGCGAGGTGGATTCTCTGCCCTCGGAGTCCCAGCAGGCTGAGGACCTCCACGGCCGATGTCCCAGTGCTACCGAACCAGTGCGGTGTGGTGGTGTCGAACTCAGCTGCCTGTCCCACCGTGAGTAACACGTCATGGTCCCCGACGATGAGCCGTAGTTCGCCAGACAGAACGTAAAGCCATTCGTAGCCATCGTGTCGGCGAAGGGCGGGCGTCGACTTCGTGCTGGGAATCACCATCTTCAGCGCTTGCTGCGGGCCCGGGAAGTGCGTCAGGGGCACCACCGTCATGCCGTTGCGCCGTAGAGGACGCGGATAGACCCGTGGATCTCCCACTGGCGGGGCTCCCACCAGATCGTCCAGGGGTAGGTCATACAGGGCGGACAACGCGAGCAGCAGCTCCAGTGTGGGTCTCCGGCCCCCTGATTCCAGTCGTGACAATGTCGAGGCCGACAAGCCTGTTGCCTCGGCCACGTCGCCCAACGTCAGGTCACGCGACAGGCGGATGCTCCGCAGCCGAGGACCGACTCCTTTGAGGACTTCATCCATCACCAGACCTCCTACTCATTCCCCCGAGGACACCGTGTCACACGCCAACGCCGCACTCACCCCACGGCATCGACTGATCGTCGGTCGCCTCGTCGTCGACGAGGGCTGGTCCATCAGCGAGGTCGCCGCCCGCTTCCAGGTCTCCTGGCCGACCGTGAGCGCTGGGCAGAGCGCTACCGCACCGGCGAGTCCATGCAGGACCGCTCCTCGCGCCCACACCACTCGCCCAACAATACCGATACGAAGACGACGAAGCGCTGCATCCAGCTGCGGCTCCGCTTGAGGGAAGGTCCCGTGCAGTTGGTCTGTCGGCTGGGGATCGCGCCGTCGACGGTTCATCGGATCCTGACCGACGCCCACCTGAACCGGCTGTCGCATGTTGATCGCGCCACCGGTGAGCCGGTCCGTCGCTACGAGCACGACCATCCCGGCGCGATGCTCCATGTCGACGTGAAGAAGCTCGGCAACATCCCCGACGGCGGCGGCTGGCGCTACGTCGGCCGACGACAAGGCGAGAAGAACCGAGCCGCCACCCCCGACAACCCCAGAAACAAGTACCGGGACCCGTTGATGGGCAAGGCCTTTGTCCACACTGTCATCGACGACCACTCCCGCGTGGCCTACGCCGAGATCCACGATGATGAAATCTCGATCACCGCCACAGCGGTCCTGGTGCGGGCTGTCGAGTGGTTCAACGCCCGCGGCATCACCGTCGAGCGCGTCCTGTCCGACAACGGTGGCGCCTACCGCTCACACCTGTGGCGAGACACCTGTGCCGAGCTCGGGATCAAGCACAAGCGCACCCGTCCGTATCGGCCGCAGACCAACGGCAAGATCTAGAGATTCCACCGGACCTTGGCCGACGGCTGGGCCTATGCCCGCTGCTACACCTCCGAGGCCGAACGCCGCGGAGAACTCGACGGCTGGCTGCACTACTACAACCACCACCGGCCACACACAGCCTGCGGCAACCAGCCGCCCTTCTCACGATTAACCAACGTCCCCGGCCAGTACATCTAGCTGTAATAACCGGCAATACCCCGGGTGAAGAACCACCAACTGCATTCATGCGGTGGGGTGCCAATGCCAGGCGACCTGTTGAGGCACGGTGGGGTTGTGCGCACCGGGTGGAAGTAGGAATACGGACGAGGCACCGCCCGGCTGCGGGGCTAGGTGTCGGCTGGCCGTCTGCAGGCCGAACCGCAGCCCGGCGCAAACGCCAGGGGCTCCGGGAATGCGCCCCAGAACCCCTACCGGCCTTAAACTGCGTCCTGTAAATTGGGCTGAGTGCTGAACTATCGTTTTGAAACATTCCGTCCAGGTGTCGAGACTGACCCCGAAACCGGCAAACAGAAGGTGGATGCGCGTACTGCCGCGTTCTTTGCCGCCGTCAATGCGGGTTTTCACGATAAGCGCGAAGATGACGAAAAGATGCTTCAGCGCTATGAGCGCAGCAAGGCCGACGGTCGTGTCTTCACCGGCGTCTACGCCCCTGAAACCCAGAAGCACGCGCTCAGCACCGATGTTCCGGTGGCTACATTCGTCCATTTCGAAGCCCCGATCAACGTCGGCGAAAACCGCCTGCAGGATGCTCATCTGATTACGTGGGTGACAGTGCGTCCCACGCACCGCCGTCGTGGTCTGCTGCGCACCATGATGACGGACAACCTCAAGACTGCTGCGGAAGCCGGCTACCCGTTTGCTGCCCTGACGGCCACGGAGGGCGGCATCTATCGTCGCTATGGTTTCGGCACGGCGTCCTGGATGGGTTCGTTCGAAGTTGACACCAACCCGGGCTTCCGGCTGGCTGCCGAAGCTGATTCTCGCGTCGAGATGTGCGAACCGGCTGTGCTGAAGGACCTCGCGCCGGTCATCTACGAGCGTTTTATGCGCACAACCCCGGGCGCGGGCGGCCGCCAGCAGCGCTGGTGGGATGTCGCCGCGGGCAAGTACGATTTCGAGTCCGGCGGTCCCGACCCCGCTGTCCGTGCAGCGCTGCACTATGACGAATCCGGTGAGCCGGACGGCTACGCGACCTACAAGTTCACCGGCTGGGACAAGCCCACCCCCACGGTGCAGGTTCTTGACCTGATCGCGGTGTCGGACGAGGCATACTCCGGCCTGTGGTCGTTCCTCGGCTCCATCGACTTGGTGGAGCGAGTCAAATATGACGGGGCTCAGCCCTCACCTTTGCCGTGGCTGTTGGAGAACCCCCGCCGCGTGCAGCAGAAGTCTCACTGGGACCTTCTGTGGTTGCGCGTTCTCGACGTCAAGAAGGCTCTTGAAGCCCGCCAGTGGCTGGTGCCGGGAAGCCTTACGCTCAAGGTCACGGACTCCCTGGGCTATGCGGAGGGCACATGGCGCATTGACTCCGATGGTGCCGACGCCACCGTCGAGCAGACCCCGGATGCCCAGCCAGACCTCGAACTCGATGTCGCTGAGCTCGGCTCCATCTACCTGGGCGGTGCTGACCCGTCGCTGCTGACTCGCGCCGGCCGCATCACCGAGTGCACACCGGGTGCGGCTGTGCGGGCCCGGCTGATGTTCGCAATGGCCCGGGCCCCGTACACCCCGTACGAATTCTGATCCCACAAGCACACTGACGAGGCGCCGCTCACCACGGCGCCTCGCGTGCTGTTCGGGGGTGGTGGGCCCGGTTGCGGTGCCCGTGGCGAGGGCGGGACGCATACCTCCCACAGCGATCCCTAAGATGTTGTCAAGCACACACTGTAGGGGGAAACGTGACCAAACCTGTCGTCCTTATTGCCGAGAAGCTGTCGGATGCGACCGTGGGCGAGCTCGGCTCGGAATTCGAGGTTCGCTATTGCGACGGAGCTGATCGTGCCGATCTGCTGAGTGCTCTGCCCGGCGTTTCGGCTGTGCTGATTCGCTCGGCTACGCAGATGGATGAAGAGGCAATCGCAGCAGCAACTGACTTGCGGGTCATCGCGCGCGCCGGCGTGGGCCTTGACAATGTTGACATTCCGGCGGCGACGAAGGCCGGCGTTATGGTGGTCAACGCGCCGACGTCGAACATCACCTCGGCGGCAGAACTGACGATGGCGCACATTCTGGGTGCGGCGCGCAATTACGGTGAGGGCAACCGTTCGCTGAAAGCCGGCGAATGGAAGCGCAGCGCTTTGACGGGCGCCGAACTGTTCGAGAAGACCCTCGGCATTGTGGGCCTTGGCCGCATCGGCGGACTTGTTGCTGAGCGTGCGCGAGCCTTCGGTATGAAGCTCATCGGCTACGACCCCTACATTACGCAGGCTCGCGCAGGGCAGATGGGCGTTGAGGTTGTCAGCCTTGACGAGCTACTGGAGCGTTCGGACTTCATCACGGTGCACATGCCCAAGACGAAGGAGACCACCGGCATGATCGGTGCGGAGGCCTTCACCAAAACGAAGCCCGGTGTGCGAGTGGTCAATGTCGCCCGCGGCGGAATCATCGACGAAGAGGCCCTCGCGGATGCTGTCCGCACCGGCAAGGTGGCTGCCGCAGGCATTGACGTGTGGACGCAAGAGCCCCCTGTTGACAACCCGCTGCTTGAGCTTCCTGAAGTCAACGCGACCCCGCACCTGGGTGCATCAACCGCCGAGGCGCAGGAAAAGGCCGGCATTTCAGTCGCTCGGTCGGTGCGCCGCGCCATGGCAGGCGAACTGGTACCGGACGCGGTCAATGTTGCCGGCGGTGCAATCCATGAGGATGTCCGCCCCGGAATCATCCTGGCGGAGCGCCTGGGACGTACTCTCACGGCACTTGTCGATGAGCCGTTGGCACACCTGCGGATCGAAGTGCACGGTGAGATCGGCGAACTCGATGTTTCCGTGCTCAAGCTCTCAGCGCTGAAGGGTGTTTTCACTGACATCGTGTCCACACCTGTCACCTACGTCAACGCACCTGTCCTGGCCGAAGAGCGCGGTGTGACCACTGAGCTCGTTGCTGACACGGACTGTGAGCGCTACCGCAACATCACGTCGATTGTTGCGACCACCGCTTCGGGCAAGCAGATGAGCGTTTCGGGCACCGTGACGGGTCCGAAGCTCATGCAGAAGCTCACGGAAGTCGCAGGCTTCGACATCGAGATTCAGCTGTCCGACAACCTCGTGATCTTCAAGTACGAAGACCGCCCGGGCGTCATCGGCCAGCTGGGCCAGGCGCTGGGCCGTTCGAACATCAATATTGCCGGCATGCAGGTGGCGCGCACCGACGCCGGCTCGCAGGCGCTTGCGGTGATTGACGTCGATTCGCCTGTCAGCGATGAAATCGCCGAGGCGGTGGCAGGGGCCGTGGACGCTTCGGATTTCGCCACGGTCACCTTGGCGGAGTGACTCAGCGCTTCCACAGGCCGTAGGAATCGGCAAGGTCCGCGATCTTCTCAGCGCGGGCAATGCGGGGGAGGTACGAACCGTCGGTGATCCCATCGGCGTGTTCGGCCTCCTCCAGCATTTCTCGGGCCCACGCGCGGTCTTCTTCGGATGGTGCGAGGCCGTTATTGACGTAGGGAACTTGGGATTCGCTGAGCACCAGCTTGCCGGTCATGCCCATTTTCATGGTCCACGTACAGTCGGAGCTGACTGTGGACTGTCCCGCACCGGGGGAGGACGGCCCGTCGATCGCACCGGCCAGACCTCCTACGCGTGATGCTATGACAAGGCGGGATCGTGCGTAGGCCAAAGCGACCGGGTCGTCGCCAATGCCGGTGTCTTTGCGGAAGTCGTTGACTCCGAACGCCAAACGGAAGGTGCCTGCCGCCGATGCGATGCGGGTTGCGTTCTCCACACCGAGCGCTGTTTCAATGAGCGCAAGAATCGGCATGCCCACACCGGCCCGAATCGATGTCAGTGTGACCTCTTCGGGCTCTTCCGTGTTCGGCAGCATAACGCCGCGCAGACCCGACAGCCCAGCCAGAGCGTCAAGGTCCTCTTCCCAGTGGTGAGTCCACGTGTTGTTGACGCGCACCCAGCCGACCATCCCGCCCTCCAGGGCGCTGACGACATTGTCTCGCGCAGCGTTCTTCTGGTCTTCGGGCACTGCGGCTTCAAGATCGAAGATGATGGAGTCCGCGTCGCTCGTCTGACCGGATGCGAACAGTTCGGGCTTGGCCGCATTGACGAAGAGCCAGGAGCGTGACAGTCGGGCGGGCAGTGCGAGGGCGCGCTTGTTGCGCAGCTGATCGGACATGCCACCAGTCTATGAACATGCGCGGGCCAAGGGGAGGCTTCGCGCAGTATGTCCGGACTTCAAGACAGGCGGCTGAATGTCGAGATCAGGGCGTACTGTTGGCCCCATGGATTTGAAGATCGCAGTTATGCCGGGTGACGGCATCGGCAAAGAGATTGTTCCCGTCGGACTCGATGTCCTAGGCCGGGCTGTTGAAGTCACGGGCGAAGACGTCAGCATTACGACCAAGCAGTTCGAAGCCTCCGCTGACCGCTGGCACAAGACCGGTGAGACGCTCACCGATGAAGAACTGGACGAGCTGCGCGGCTTCGACGCGATCTATTTCGGCGCCTGCGGTGACCCCTCGGTGCCATCGGGTGTGCTCGAGCGGGGCATCATCATCAAAATGCGCTTCGGGCTGGATCACGCGGTCAACCTGCGGCCCTCGCGGTTCTTTCCCGGCACCTCGTCGCCCTTGGCAAATCCCGGTGACATTGACTTCGTGGTTGTGCGCGAAGGCACGGAGGGCTCCTACACGGGCCAGGGAGGTTCCCTGCGTCTGGGCACGCCGCAAGAGGTGTCCAATGAAGTTTCGGTCAACACGTGGTTCGGCGTGGAGCGCACGGTGCGCTACGCGTTTGAACTGGCGCAGAAGCGTTCGAAGAAGCTGACGTGGGTGCACAAGAACAACGTTCTCGTCCACGCGGGACACCTGTGGGGACGGGTCATTGAGGCTGTTGCACCAGAGTTCCCGGACGTCGCGGTGAACTACGAGCACGCGGACGCCAGCACCATGTACATGGTCAATGACCCGGGACGCTATGACGTCATCGTCACGGACAACCTTTTCGGCGATATTCTTTCCGACCTGGCAGCCGCTGTCACCGGCGGCATTGGCCTTGCCGCTTCGGGAAACCTGAACCTTTCCGGCACCGGTCCGTCGCTGTTTGAGCCGATTCACGGTTCGGCGCCCGACATTGCCGGCAAGGGCATTGCCGACCCGACCGCTGGAATTCTGTCGGCGGCGCTTCTGGCTGAAAACAACGGCCTGGGCAAAGCTGCAGAGGCTATTCGATCTGCTGTTGAAGCTGATCTTGCCCAGCGCGGCGACGCCCGGCGTTCAACCGAGGAGGTCGGTGCGGCTATTCGCGACCGTCTGAGCTGAGGAAAGCGCTGTCCTTATACGACTGGGCCCGGCCACAGCGGCCGGGCCCAGTGCTGTCCTTGAAGAGCTTTAGGCGACTCCGTTGTAGCGGATCGGTTCGCCGACTCCCTGGTTGATGAGGTCCTGTTTGGTTGCGTGGCGCGGGTTGGGGGCTTCTTTGCCGGACTGTCCACCGCCGTGTTCAAGCAGTTCGAACGAACCGTCCGGGTTCACTTTCTTGACCAGAACGATGTGGTCAGGGCCGGTCACAGCGTCACCGGGCTGGATTTCTTCCCACTTGATTTTGTGGGCAACGCCCTTGGGAACGAAGGTGAAGGATGCTTCGCCGGGGCCACCGGAGTTCCATGCGTAGGAGACGAATCCGGAGCAGTCCCTGCGGTAGTTGTCAAAGTAGTCTTGGCCCTGTGAGTAGTAGGGGGCCTTGGCCATGCGGTCTTCAGCGCGCTTGATGATTTCTTGACGGCTGATGCCCTGTTTCTGAGCCTGGGCGGGTGCGGCTTGTGCTTGGGCCTGTGCGGGTGATCCGCCGGGGTTTTCTGCTGGTGCAGCTGCCTGTGCGGCTCCTGCTGCGGCGAGGAGGCTTCCTGCGCCGATTGCCGCAGCCAGCGCTCCGTGAGTGAGGGTGCGTGTTAGACCTTTCTTGAGCATGTCACTCTCCATAATCTAGACGTCCTGGAAGTCCTCCAGGCGTGATTCACGTTACGCTTGGAGGTCTGGCTGGGAAGGCGATTTTGGGTTGGGCAGCCGCTTTTTCATCCTCTTTTGAGCTGCGCCACCAGTTTTCTAACGTTGGGCGAGTAACAGCTGGGTGCGGCTTTACAGTTCGCTTTTCCAAGGGCACATTCGCATTCGAATGAGCACGGAACAGCGGCGGGGCCGCGGGATGTCTCTCCCGCGGCCCC
>NZ_KV823287.1 GCF_001815905.1 Brevibacterium sp. HMSC07C04
CAGCCTGTACAGGCTGGTGCCCTCCACTGTCGCTGGTGCCCGTCGTGCTACGGGCGGTCGACCTCGGGAACATGCAGATCTGTGTGGCCGAGCTGGCGCATGAGGTCGGCAAGGTCGAAGTAGGCGGCGCGCTCGACGATGTGGTCGCCCTCGAACCGGTCGATACCGATCGCGGTGAAGTCGGCCCGGTTGCCGCTGGGCGGCAGGCCGCGGAAGGGGCCGGTCTGGGTGCCGATGCATCTCACGCGGGTGACCACCACGTCACCTTCCGCGGTCTGCTCTTGGACGCGGTCGTCCATGTCCGGGAAGGCGGTCCGGAAGGCACGGACCCATTCGCGGACGCCATCGGGTCCGCGGAGATCGAATTGGGGCCAGTAGAAGTCGGGGGCGAAGACCTCGTCGGCGAGTTCGAGTCGGTTGTTGGTGATGATCTCCTCGAAGAGGATGGCAGCGCGTTCCTTGCGACGCGTGAGCAGATCGATGTCGGTCATGGTGTTCCTTTCTGGGTGAGGGTGGAAGCGAGACGGCGAAGACGGTCGCCGATCGCGATTTGAACATCGGGGTTGGTGAAGAGGAAGAAGTGCTCGCCGTCGAAGGTCTGCGCCGTTGAGCCCGCATGGGTGAGGCGCTTCCAGGAGTGGACGGCCTTGGGTGGAGCTACAGGATCGTCGTTGCCGGCGAGCGTGTGGAGCACGGTCTGGTCGAGTGGCTCGGGGTTCCTTGCGTGGAGTTCGTCGCTGAATGCGACGTCTTCGCGCAATCGGGCAACGGCCATCTCCCGCAGGGCTGGATGCGTCTGGAACTCCCGCGGAAGAGCTCCCCATTCAGCGACCTGCTTCAGAAGTTCCTCGTCGGTCATGCTCCGTCGCGACGGGTGAGCGCGACCGGACGGGGCACGGCGGCCGGAGAGGAAGCACACCTGGGGCGGCTGCCCCTTCTCCTCCGCCCGCTTGGCGAGTGCGAAGGCGAGGCCAGCCCCGTAGCTATGCCCCAGGAGTCCCCAGTCCGGCTGGGCACGATCAGCGATCATCTCCCAGAGATGGTCGATGAGGTCATCGACCGAGCCAGGTCGGCGTGCGGTGTTGCGTCCCCTGCCGGGCAGGTCGAGGGGCACGACCTCGGCCAACGGTGGTAGATCGACCTGGAGCTTGGCGTAGGCAGTGGATGCGGTGCCTCCTGCATAGGCCAGGGCGAATAGTTGCATGCAGCTCACCCGGCCACGCGCTGGGCGGCCTGTTGCCGCTCGGTCTCGAGACGCTGGTCGATCGCGGCATATTCCTGCTGCATCCGCGCGATCGCTTCGTCGAGGTCGATGACCGTCGGCAGGTCGAGCAGGGACACGATCGTCTGCACGCGCGATTCGAGGGTACCGCTGACGCGGTGGAGCGGGATGCCGAGATCGGAGGCGGCATCCCAGAGGATCTCGTCGCAGTAGCTGCGGAAATCCTCATTCATCGGTCGGTGGCCGTCATCGGAAATCGGGCGCTCGTTCTCGAGGTGGATCATGACGTCGTAGCTGGCCTTGACATGCTGCTTGAAGGCGTGCTCGTACTGGTCGACGACTTCATGGAAGAAGCCCATGTCGGGCCAGTCGACCTGGTTGGGGCGGTCGGGGTCGGTGGGGTTCATTCCGAACCGCGTGCGTGCGAGTCCATAGGCCCATTCCTGGAGCGAGGAGCCGTCGGAGAGGTAGGGGTCGCCGAGGGTTGCCTCGGCCACTGCGCGGCCGCAGTGACGGCGCATCATGAGCTGTAGGAACTCGGCGGGGGTGACCTCGGACAGCCGTTTGCCGGGTACGGCGTCGGGCATGATCTCGCGGATGGCCTTTGCCAGTGTCCGGGGAATGCCGGTGTAGTGGGACAGGCACATGGTTGTGGAGGTTTTTCCGGTCGAGTACGTGCCGGAGATAGAAATCCTCATCGCGTGTTTCCTTCCAGGTGTCGGATGCGGTGGGCGAAGGTGGCAGACATTGTGATTCCGCCGGACTCGCCGCGGAAGTCGAGGTTGCGCCACGTTCCCGTTGGCAGATCGAGGAGTTGATGGTCGGCGATGCGCAGCTCCGCGCCAGTCTCTGCCGCAGTCGTCTCGCGGCTCGTGGAGGCGGTGCTCGGGCGAAGGATGAGCTGTTGCATCCAGAGCGTGTCGGAGTGGGCGCGGTCGATCTGGTCGAGTTCGTACATCAGCACCTGCCCGAGCTGCAGCAAGGACACGAATGCGTCGATGAAGGTCGCTGGTCCCGGTGCATGGGAAGCTCGGGTGCCACAGGCGCCGCTGTGATGGAGTCCGATGCTCGCGTGAGCGACGAGCGACTCTGTGTCGGCAGTTACGGTGCGGATACTCTGCTCGTCTTCCCGGTAGCCGGATCCCCAGTGCCGAGTCGGATCCTCATCGAGGAGCGCATAGTCGATGACGCCGGCGGCAGGCGCAGAAGGCGCAGGATGTCGGAGGACGACTCGGGTTTGCATGACACCCACCTGCACGATGATCGTGGAATCGACCTCACCGTCTTCGCCGTCGAGCGCCGGCGTGGTCTTCTTCAGGGTCGCGCGCAGTGGCAGCCCGTTGAGAGATTCTTCGGGGCGAGTGCCTGCCCGCACGGTCAGCTTCCGGATCATGGCCGTTTGGACCTCGTCGGGAGTGAGGCCGACCAGATCGGTCAGCAGAGCCTCAGCGCTGCGGACCCCCAGGATCATCACGTCCACGGTCGACAGGTGAGGGCGCAGATCGGAGTCGGCCTTCTTGCGGGACCAGTCCGTCGGGTAAGCGACGTCGACGGCTGCGGCGAGATCGGCATCGGTGTCGGTGCCCAGGGGGTGGATCCGGTAGGTTGATCGGCGGTATCCGCTGCCGAAGAACCGCTGTCGGGCGGGTCCGAGGTAGTCGTCGATCGAGGCGAGTTCGATGACATCTCCGGGGTGGGTTGAGGTTGCTGCTCGGAGCTCAGGCGTCATGGGGCTTCACCTCCGCGTAGGCGGCGATCAGATCGCCGACCGTGTGGATGTCGACGATGGCGTGGGAGCCATCGGAGAACGGATCGCGCCCGAAATCCTGCTCGAGGTTCACGATGAGGCGAGCGAGCATGAGCGAGTTCAGGCCGATATCAGTCAGTGCTGAGTCCTCGGTGATCTCGATGTCGTCGTCGAGCCCGTCGCCGAGGATGTCGGTGATGGTGGTCATGATGTCGGTGGTGACGCGGGAAACGGTCAGCATGTCAGTCCTCCGTCGATAACGATGGTTTGTGCGGTTACGAACGTGGTCGATGGGTTGGTGAGGAAGTCGAAGGCGGGCAGGACGTCGTCGACGGTTCCGAGACGTCCCAAGGGCGTGCGTCGCGTGATGCGGTCGAGGTTGCGGTCGGTGACATTCGCCGAGAGATCACTGGCGAAGTAGCCCGGCATGAGGGTATTCACGCGGATCTGCTCCGGCCCGAGTTCGCGTGCGAGGCTCGCGGTCAGTCCCTCGATGCCCGCCTTCGCGGCTGAGTAGGTCGCGACCCCGCGGTTGCCGCGGATCGCGTTGATCGAGGAGATGTTGATGATGTTGCCTCCGCCATTGCCGAGCATGAGACGTGCGCACGCCTTGGTTGCATGCAGCAGACCGAGGAGATTGACGTCCACTGTCGTGGCCGTGATCTCGTCGGGCTCGGTGACGAACAGGTTCTGATGGAGCAGTCCGGCGTTGTTCACGAGAAGCTCGAGGCGGGTACCCGGCGGGCGTGCTCGCAGCGCCTGCTTGATCGTGCCTGGGTCGGTGGATGTCACCGCGGTAGCTTGGCAGGGTCACGCCGCCTGCTTGATCGTGCCTGGGTCGGTGAGGTCTACCGCATGCCAACGCGCCCGCTCGGGGTACTCGGCGAGGAGCTGGTCGGTGCGCTCTGACATGTTCCGGCTCCAGAGGTCGACGTGCCAGTCGCTGTCGAGCAGCCGCTGCGCCAAGGCAGCTCCGAGCATGCCGGAGGCACCGGTGACGACGGCGTGGCGGTGGATCTGGGCCGCTGAGGTCGCGCTCATGCGCGTGCCTTCTTGAATCGCTTGGAGTGCAGATCGTCGGTGGAGAAGTCGACGATGGCCGGCACCTTGTAGTCCTCGAGCTTTGCAGCGCAGTGTCGTCGGACATCGTGCTTGAGCCGCCGGGAGTCAGTGCCCGGGGCTGGCTTGATGCGGGCGCGAACGATCTCACCGGTCACGGCGTTGGGGTGTCCGGACACGAGCACGTCCGCGACTCCCTCGACTTCCAGTAGTGCGGACTCGACCTCGCTCGGGTAGACCTTGAGTCCTCCGACGTTGATGATCTCGGACTTCCGGCCGAGGATCTTCACGTAGTCGCCGTCGACCTCAACCTGGTCCTGCGTGTTGAAGAAGCCGTCCTCGTCAAAGAAGTACGGAGCGTTGAGGTAGCCCAGCATCGCCCGGTCGGACTTGACCCACAGCGTGCCGTCAACGATCTTGTGCTCGAAGCCGGCGCCGCCGAGCTTGACCCACAGCGAGTCGTTCGACTTCGACTTGGTCGACATGATGCCGAGTTCCGAGAGACCGTATGTCTGCTTGAGGCGCACTCCTGGGAGCGCCTCGTGGAGCTTGCGCAGCGTGTGTTCCGGCATCGGCTCGGTGCCATAGGTGATCACCTTGAGGCTCGACAGGTCGTACTGCCCGAGCTTGCGTCCGATGAGGCACATCGTGAGGAACGTCGGCGTCGTCGGCAGGACCTCGACACGCGCGTCCTGCACGACGCTGAGCACCTCGTCCGGGGTCCGGTCGCGCACCGTAACGATGGTGCTGCCGTGGGCCAACGCGTGGAACAGCGTGTTGACGCCGCCGATGTGGTCGAAGCCCAGGAAGGTGATCGTGCGGTGAGGCTTGCTGTTCGAGTGTTCGTACGCACTGACGAGCTTGTCGAAGTCGAGAACGGAACCCTTGCTGTTACCCGTCGTGCCCGAGCTGAACAGGACGAGTCCGGCGGCACCGCGATCACGGAGGGTGCGGTACAGATCGGACGGTTGCCCGTCGGCAACCTCGAGTGGACTGACCACGGGACGGGAGTTCGTGAGCGTGATGAGGAACCGTGCTGCACTGACCGCGAGGATCTCCTCTCGCTTCTCCTCCGGCAGAGAGCTGATCGGCACCGTGATCGCCTTGATCTCGAGCAAGGCGATGAGCGCTGCCACGCTGGCAACGCTGTAGTCAGCCTCCAGGGCCACTACGTCGCCGGACCGCACGCCCGCCTCCGACAGGCGCTCGGTCCAGATCCGGCGCTCACGATTCAGGCTCCCGTAGGTCGTCACCCGCGCACCACTGACGATCGCCGGCTCCTCGCCGAGGGTCGCAAGTGCTGTCTGCAACTTCGAGCTCATTCTTCGTCCTCCCTTCCTGCCGAGTCCCGCAAGGACTTCGGCGCATGTCCAACGGTTACGTTGGTTCCAACGGTCTCGTTGTAGATTGGAGCTGTCAACTTAGATGTCGCTGTGTTACGTAATCGTTACTTGCGGGCCCGGGTGCCACGGCGGGGCCCGAGGATGGAGTGGAAGTGATGGACGAGCGCCTCACCAGCACCAACAGGTCGCATCGGACCTCCGAGCTCGAGGTTCCGGCAAGTTCCGCTGCGGTTACGGGTTTGTCAGCGAACCAGGCGATGCCGTTCTCTGGCGCGGCGATCGGCCAGCAGATCGATCGACAGTGCCCGGTGGGCCTGGTGGCCGAGGGGGCGAACATCGCAGATCAGGGGGCGGGTCTGTTCCCCGACGAAGCGGCTGAAGTCCGTCACTCGCCCCGGTCACGGCAAGCGGAGTTCTCGACCGCGCGTGCGTGTGCAAGGAGGGCCCTGGCAAGGCTCGGCGGCCCGCAGGTGTCGTTGCCCGTAGGTCGACATCGTGCGCCCGAGTGGCCGCAGGACTATGTCGGCAGTCTCTCTCACTGCGCCGATGTGGCGGTGGCTCTCGTGGCCGAGGCTGCACGTTTTGCGGGGGCGGGAATCGACATCGAGACCATCTCTGCTGTGCCTGAGACTCTGGTCGAACGCATCGCGACCGCTGACGAGCGCATCATGCTCACACAGCTGGATCGAGACGAGTCGTCGATCCCCTGGGGTCTGCTCCTGTTCAGCGCCAAGGAGAGCGTCTACAAGTGCTGCTATCAGACTACCGGGCACCGTATTTCGTTCCGTGACATCTCGATACGGGTCAACGCGGACGGTTCGCTGCACGCCTGGCCGGCAGGCGCGAGGTCTGCGTCGAGAGATGGGCTTACTTCTGGGACGGAGGGTCTGTGGACCGTGGCCGGTACGCATGTGATAACCGCCGTGTGGCAACAGACCGATACCAACGACGAAGTGGAAGGTATACGTTCACGGGCTGCCTTATCGCCGTGGTACTGCGGGGGGCTCTGATTTCTCACGGATGCCAAGTCCCTCGGTCGGATTCGTTCGCTCCCGCCCATCACGGAATGACTGCTGGTAAGCGCGGCAGGAGGTGGCGAGTGGGTCGATTCTCTGCGGTCGTGGCCCGGACGGAGACGACCCTGCGTCCGACGGAGGCGCGCGCCTTTGACTACGTGCGATTCATCTTCATTCGCGCCGGCACCGCCGTCCTCTTCGGCGATGTTGGCGAGCGTCCGGTTCGGGCCGGGGATGTCGTCGTTCTGGCGCCAAACACGCTGTGCGGGAGCCATCCTGAAGGTTCGCTCACTACGACGACCATCTATGCCGAGCTAGACTATCTGGTCGATCAGACGTTCTGGCAGCATGCTGACGCTCTTGTGGACCGGCATCACGCTTGGGAGTTCATTTCCTGCCGTTTCCCTGACTCCGCGCACATCGTGCACATCGGTTCGTCGCGACTGGACCTCATGCTCCCGTGGCTCGACCAACTTGTGGAGTTAAGCCTTGACGGCGCCACACCCGAACACTTCTTCCGTGTGCAGGCGTGCTTCGCATCCATCCTCGATGCACTTGCTCCATTCTTCGATGCACAAGGAACTCGACCCTGCTACTCGCCGAACTTGAGTCCGTCTTCACGATACTTCCGACCAGTGCGAATCGAAGCGGTGCATATGCGACGTGTTCTTGAAACTGACATGACCCGCCGGTGGACAATAACGCAGTTGGCAGCGGAGGTGCATCTATCGCCTTCGCAGGCCCATCGCATCTTCGTCCAGGCCTATGGTCAAACACCCCTGGGATATCAATCGATGGTCAGGGCGCGCGAGATGGCACGACTCCTCCGTAGGACCAACTTGCCGGTTCAGGAGATCGCCGGGAGAGTCGGGTGGAACGATCGAAGTCACGCTGCTCGCGTGTTCCACCGCTTGATCGGCGTCAATCCGACCCGGTACCGGAAGTTCCTCGACGACATTCGACCGCGAGGCCGATCATAGCGTCTCTGAGGGTGATATAAGCCCCCTTCCCACAGGCACCTCGTGACGACCGATTCGATGGTCTATACCGGACTGTCCCCGTCGTCAGGTCTGGCCTGGCAGTCGCGATCGACCAGCACGAGGAACAACTTCCTGCACTGTCCGACCGGCCCGACGCACCTTGAAGGTAAGGGGCCGCACACCTCGCCGGCCCCTCGGAGAGGAGGCCGGACGAATGCCAACGAGGACAGAACACCACGGTCGCAGATCCCGCGCGAGCATCGACCTCGCACCACGATATCGACGGTCGCTTGCCGCAGTCGCATCTTGGCCTGGCGTGTCTCCTGCACCGTTTCCGCGGCCAATGAGCGGAGGCCGTGGTGGCTGAGCACGATGCGGTCTCCGCAGTCCTGGTGCACCTGAATGAGTCTTGGTCGCTGTCGACAACGGCCCGGGAGCTCGCTCGGTCGGGGATGCCAGTCTTCCCCTGCGTACCGTACGAGAAGCGACCTCTCACACCGCGCGGGTTTCACGACGCAAGCACGAACCTCGACCAGGTCGAGACGTGGTGGCGGCATGCGCCGCTGGCATCGATCGGCATCCCCACCGGTCAGGCATCGGGCATAGTCGCTGTCGACGTCGACCGACACGGGCGGGTCGATGGGTATCAGGCGATGCGCCGGGCGCAGCAGGCCGGGCTCGTGTCCGGGTGGGAGATGCTGGTGCGCACCCCCACAGGTGGTATGCACGCCTACTATCCTGCGGCGCCGGGTGTCGAGCAGCGCTCGTGGCAGGCCGGGCGGGCGGGCGTGGACTTCCGGGGTGACGGCGGGTACGTCATCGTCCCGCCCTCCCTGCGGTCCGTCTCCGGGTCGACGGTCTCCTACCGGGTCGAGTCGGTCAATCCCGGCCCGTCGTCGACGATCGACTCCGAGGCGCTGCGGAACTTCCTCGACCCCCGGCCCGCACCCCGGCCGGTGGCGAATCCAGGACTCCGGCGCGAGGCCGATGCCGAACGCCTGGCCGCTTGGGTGGCGAACCGGCAGGAGGGCGAACGCAACGCGGGCCTGTTCTGGGCGGCCTGCCGCCTGGCCGAGAACGGGGTCGCCCCCTCGGATGCCCTCGACGTCCTCGCCGACGCCGCGGGACACGCTGGGCTCGGTGACCGGGAGGTCACCCGGACGGTGCGATCGGCCTACCGCACGGTCTCCGGCCCGGCACACGGGCACGCCTCTGCCGATGGTCCGCCGGAGCAGTCGGTGCGGCGAACCGTTCAGCCCGCAACAGCGGTAGGTCGGGGGCTGTGATGGCCATGCTGTCAGGGGATCGTCGATGGCCGGTAGTGATCGCAGCTGGCGGCACGATCATGATCGCGGCCGGGGCGTTCTGGCTGTCGTTCACGGCGCTGGCGGATCTCGCTCACCGCTCCGGGATCGCGGCAGAGCAGGCATGGACGTGGCCGCTGCTGGTCGATGGGCTGATCGTGGTCTCCACGGTCGCGGCGGTCGCCTTGGACGGGCACCGCACGGCGTGGTACCCGTGGTCGCTCCTGGTCGCCGGCGCGGTGGTGTCGGTGACGGCGAACGCGCTGCACGCGGTCGTCGCCGGAGCCTCGAACGTGCCCGCGGCCCTGGCCGCCGTGGTCGCCGCGGTGCCGCCGATCACGCTGTTGGCGAGCACCCACCTGACGACCGTGCTCATCCGCTCGACCCAGCCCGGCAGCCCACCCACCCCGGCGCCGCAGACGACCGTTCCTGACCCGGGCCCACAAGGCATCAGCACTCCGGTAGGCCCCGCCTTGCCTGCGCCGCTCCAAACCGCACCTCCGGAGCCGTCCTCGGCCACCGACAACGCGCACACGAGAGAAACCGACAGCGGCGCGGCGGGCGATGCATCGAGAACAGATGCCGATCCGAAGAGCACGGCGAGCAGCGAGGTGCCGGGCGGGTCGGATCGGCGTGAGCGGGCGGCCGTGTTGCGTGCTGAGGGGTGGTCGAACCGGCGTATCGCCGCCGAGCTCGAGGTGCATCCGAGCACGGTGGGGCGCTGGCTTGGCCGCGAGTACCTCTCCGATACCACCGGGGAGCAGGAAGAGACCGGCTCCTCGCCAGAGACGGAAGGAGATCCGCGATGAGCAGTCAGGACGACCTCGAGCGCCCCGATCCTTACGAGCAGGAACGCGCCCGGGAACCGCACGAGACGAAGACGGGACCGGAGTCGGGGCTGGAGCCGGCTGGAACGCCGGACGCGGTGGAAGAAGCCAGCGTCACCGAGAAGACCGACGAGGTGGAGAAGGCCCAGAAGCACCGGGCCCGGGGCGTGGAGTGGGTGCGCATGTCGGACCTGATGTCGCGGCAGACCTCCCGTGTCGCCGGGCGTGGGATCGATCTGCACACCGAGCTGACCCACCGCATCCGCGACCCGCTGCTCGAGCGGACGAAAGCCGCCGCGCGCAAGCTGTCGCCGGTGGCTGCGTTCGGCCGGCGTGGTGGCGTCGACCGTGGTGCTACCCGCTCCGGGGTCGGGATGAGCTGAGGCAAGAGAGCACGGTCATGGACACCAGGGTCTTCCTCGACAGCGGCATCGCCCGCGGTGGGCTCACGCGTGCACCTGTCCTGCAGGAGGTGCCGACCATGACAACGCACACAACCCAGTCGAAACAGGACAGGCCCAGGGGCGAAGACTTCACGAGCAGCGAGGGACTGCGGAAGCTCTTGCACCGGCTCCACCAGGCCGGGCCGGGGGCATGGATTCACGACCCGGTCGCCGCGGAGCTGATGCAGTTCACCGCGGAGAAGTACCGGGCCCTGGCCCAGAAGCATCACCTCGACCCCTGGGAGGCCGTGACCGCGGCGTTCGAGGTGATGCGCAAACGCGCCACCCGGGAGGCCGGCGACCCGTGGGCGGTGGTCACGCACGCCGTGCGCATCACCTGCGTCGCCGAAGAGCGCGGGCAGGGCATGCTCTGCTCCACCCACCAGGCCCGCCGCCCCGAGTTCTCCGTCTTCCATGACGCCGAACGCTTCGCCGACCGCGACGAGGACAACCCGCTCATCGACTTCCACCCCGCCTTCCAGGTCACCGACCACCACCTCGGCGACGAGGCCGAGGAACCGGCCACGGCGCTTGCGGACACGGCGATGAGCGCGAGCGCGGCCATGGACGAGGCGATCCGCTTGTTCATCCGCCTGGAATGGCCCGAACCGGCAGCCCGGGCCGGTATCGAGCACGTGTGCCAGGCCCTGGCCCGGGCCGGGAGCAGGCAGACCGCCTACGAGGCGCTACGCCGGGACCGGCATGCCCGCGCTCTGCTTGACCTGCCGAAGAAGTCGTGGTCGGCCCTGCTGAAGGTCCTGCTCGGCAACCCGAACCCGGCCTACGCCGCGACCGGGCTGGGCAAGGGCATCTTGCTGCGCCTGCTCATCGGCGAGACCGTGCCGGTGCTGCTGCGCGATGACGACCTCGTGCTCACGATCGCGCTGTCGGCGCCGGGAGGAGCACCGGCGTGAGCACGCACTCGGGGGAAATCGTGCTCGACCGGGCGGTCGAGTCGATCATCGTCGGTCACCGGCACCGCCAGGATCTCGGCGACCTCGACGCGCTCGCGGACTCGATCGCCCGCAAGGGTCTGCTGCAGCCGCCGACGATCACCCCGGACGGGGTGCTCGTGTGCGGGGCGCGCAGGCTCGCGGCGATCAAGCAGCTGGGATGGCGGACGGTGGGCGTGTGGGTGCGCTCGAACGTCTCGACCCGCCTGGAGCACCTGTTGGCCGAACAGGACGACAACGAACTCCACAAGGACCTCGACCCGCGCGAGGCCGCGGCCCTGTACCGGGAGATCAAGGCGCTCATGTCCGAGAACGCCGCGAAACGACAGGCTCAGACGCGCTTCTCCGCCACCGCTGAGGGTGGACACGACGGTGGTGAAAAATTTTCACCACCGTCAGGACCGGCGGGCAAGGCGCGGGAGCAGGCCGCCGCGATGATTCCCGGCGGCGCCTCGTTCATGACGCTGGAGAAGATCGGCTACCTCGAGACCGTCGCCGCCGACCCCGACCAGCCAGAGCAGGTACGCCAGGACGCGGCCGCCGCGCTGACACAGATCGAGGCCGGAGGGCCCGTCCACCCCGCCTACACCCGCATCCGCGCCGCCACAACGCCCCCACCCGAGACCGGGGACAGTGAGGAGGTGGACCGGCTCGCCCAGGCCGCCCTGGCTCGGGTCCGCCACACCACCACCGACAACGACGACCTCGACGTTGCTGACGGGGGCGGCGAGGAGCCGGCTGCGCGCTGGTCGATGCGCTCGTTCGTGATGAACACCGAGCAGCTGGCCACCTGGTGGGACCACTACGACGCCACCGAACTGGCCGCCAGGCTCACCGACGAGCAGCTCGAGAAGTTCTTCGCCGCCGCCGAGGCCACCGCCCGCTTCGCCGAGGAGCTGCGCGCCGCTCGCACACAGCCCAGCGAGGCCGCCGGGACCGGGCGGGAGCACCTGCGCGCCATCTGAACCCCCGGGCGGGTGGGGTGCACCTGGCCGGTATGAAGACCCCCGACGCACCTGTTGACCCGCGCACCCGGGCGCGAAGGATCGCCCTCATCGCCGGCGGCCTCGCCGCACTGCTCCTGGTCGCCACCGGCCTCTACGGGCTGATCCTCGGACCCGAACCCCCTGATGACCCCACCCCGGCACCGCGCCCGACGGCGAGCTCACCGGCGGACCCCTCGGCGACACCCGGACGGCTGGCGACGATCCCGCCGAGCGCGGACCCGGAGGAGTTCGCGCGCACCGTCGCCGAGACCCTCTTCGCCTGGGACACCGCCTCCGGGCTCATGCCCTTGGACTACTCGGCGGTCATCCTCGACGTCGGCGACCCGAGCGGCACCGAGCAGGCCGGACTCGCCTCCGATGTCGCCGCCTACCTGCCCAGCCGCGACGCCTGGACGGACCTGCGCCAGTACGCCACCCGCCAGCACCTGAGCATCTCCTCCGCCTATGTGCCCGACGCCTGGGACGACGCGCTCGCCCAGGCCCCACCCGGCCAGCTCCCGGACGGGGCGACGGCGATCACCATCGAGGGCACCCGCCACCGCACCGGCGTCTGGAACGGCGAGGACGTCACCAGCGAGCACTCCGTGAGCTTCACGATCTTCCTGGTCTGCCCACCCCCAGGCACCCCCACACCCAGAGCACAGACCGACGACACGGGGCAGGCGAGCTGTTACGTGGCGCGGCTGTCCGAGCTGGACAACCCCCTGCGGTGAGCCGGCATGGTCAAGAAGCTGCTCATCATCGCCCTCGCGCTCGTGCTGCTGGCCCCGATGCTGGGCCTGGTCGGGGTCGCGGTGCTGATGAACCCCGCCGCGGGCACCACCTGCACCGTCAACCCGGACGGCAGCGTCACCATCGGGGACGTTCCCGACGAGCTCACCGTCACCACCGCCGACGGCCAGCAGATCGCACTCAACCGGGACCAGCTGACCCATGCCGCGACGATCATCGAGACCGGCTCCGGGATCGACGGGGTCGGCCGCGACGGGATCCAGATCGCGCTCATGGCCGCCCTGACCGAGTCGAGCCTGCGCATGCTCGCCAACTCCACGGTCCCCGGCTCCGAGGACCGCCCCCACGACGGCACCGGATCGGATCACGACTCGCTGGGCCTGTTCCAGATGCGGCCTGGCAGCGGATGGGGCACGGTCGCCGAGCTGATGGATGCCCAGTACCAGTCGCAGGCGTTCTTCGGCGGCCCAGACGGACCCAACGGCGGCTCCCCGCGTGGGCTGCTCGACATCCCCGGCTGGGAAGACATGGACAAGGGCGAGGCCGCCCAAGCCGTCGAGGTCAGCGCCTACCCCGACCGCTACCAGAACTACGAACCCGCCGCCGAGACGATCCTCGACACGCTCACCGGCTCGACCACGGGCGCCGGCGAGGCCGCCGCCGTAGCAGCACCGGCGACCGGTGGGGAGACCTCACGGGTCGTGTTCCCCCTGCCCGCGGACACCTGGGTGATGACCAGCCCGTTCGGGATGCGCCAGCACCCCATCACCGGGGAATACAAGCTGCACACGGGCACGGACTTCTCCGCTCCCGATGGCACGCCGATCCTCGCCACCGCCGACGGCACCGTCACGGTCGCCTCGTTCTCTGGCGGCTACGGCGGGCTCATCGTCATCGAGCACCACGTCGACGGGCAGCAGGTGGCGACCGCGTACGCGCACATGTGGGAGCACGGCATCCACGTGGAGACCGGTGACCGGGTCAGCGCTGGCCAGCACATCGGTGACGTCGGCTCCTCCGGCTACAGCACCGGCCCGCACCTGCACTTCGAAGTCCGCGAGGGCGGCACCGATGGCGAGTACACCGATCCCGCCGCCTGGCTGAACCAGCATGACGCGGCCGACCTGCCCGAGGCCGAGGGCGGCCCTCCCGGTGGCCCCGATGACGAGAGCTGCGAGGAGGGAGGCAGCGGCCCCGGCGGCGAGCCGGATCCGATCGGTGACGGCGATCCCAACCGGCTCGTCGACGATCCCACCACCGACGGGCAGATCACCGCCCGGATGCTGCATGTCTATCAGCAGACCCTCGACGCTTTCCCCGACACGAGCTGGGCGTGTTATTCACCCCGCCCGGGCACGAAATCCGAGCATCCACTGGGGAGGGCCTGTGACATCACTTTCGGCAATCCCATTGGGCAACGCCCCACTCCCGAACAGCGTGAACTGGGGTGGGATGTCACGAACTGGGTCAAGGATAATGCCGAAACCCTTGGCGTCGAATACCTGATCTGGGATGGGAAGATCTGGTCGCTCAAGCGCGATGACGAGGGCTGGCGGGAATACAATGGGGGCGGAATGCACGACCCCTCGGATATCACCGGCGGACATTACGATCACCTGCATATTACCGTCAGCGAATAACTAGTATTCGTCGGGTTAGCGTCGGCGACATTCATCGGTGCACTGAATAGATTCTAGCAGTTTCTTTTTCGGTGGCGATGTGTCTGGTTCGTGCACCTGGTCGGTATGGCACGCGAGGAACCCGGAGGCATGGAAGAGGCACGTCTATCCGATGTGCTGCAGGCCCACGCCTGGCTGGAGACGATCGACCCTGGCGAGTACGCGAGACGGGACCGCGCCCTGCTGGGCGCCGACCTCAGCGAGGACGAGGAGACCTATACGCGGCTCCAACACGACCTGGTCCGCCAGTGGCGCATCCACCGTGACGACCCGCTTCCTGACCACCTGCGGCAGGCGGCGAAGCTGGCGCAGAGCCTGGCCTGGCCTGGCTGGGCTCCGGCCGCGAGGTGGATTGGCGGCACGCGCACGCCCTCGCGCTGACCGATACCGAACGCAACCGCGACCGGGCGTGGTTGTTCGGTGCCTGGCGCCTGCACCGCGATACGGGCACGGCCCCGGAGCACATGGGCCATGCCGTCACCGGGCTGCTGCGAGTCCGTCTGGACCGGCTCGAGGAAGCACGGTCCTGGCTGCGTGCCCGGGATCCCGAGGAACACCGGCAGTGGGCCCAGCGTCGCGACTTCGCCGACACCCTCGGCGACGCCTGGGCCGACGACCGCGACCTCCTCACCCGGTGGCGCACCCACCTCGACGTCGCTCGGCCCCGCACGGTGACCACCGACGTGCCTTGGGCGCTTCCTCCCGCAGGCCAGCGCCGCATGGGCCCACCGCCACTGGGCATGTAGCCAGATCCCGGGTCGCGCCGGGACCGCGCCCGCCGCAGGCGAACCGGTGGTCGGGCTGTTCGCCTCTGGGCAGGATCGTGGTCGGTGGTGGCGGTGTACCTGCCGGATATGGATATGGAGCATCGTGACTCTTCGCTGGCATCGGTGGTGCGGCGATGAACGTGACCCCGGACTTCGGTGGGCTCGACGGCCTCACCGACCTCGAGACCGTGATCGGCGCGCTGCTGATGTTCATCCTGGTCACCGCGGTGCTGATGCTGATCGTCTCGGCCGTCGTCTGGGCCATCGCCGCGGCCACCGGCCACGCCGCGGCCGCATCCAAGGCCAAGACCGGAGTGCTGGTCGCCCTCGGCGCCGCGGCACTGGGTGGGTGCGGAATCGCGTGGATGAACTGGCTGATCGCCATCGGCGAGCAACTCTGACCCACACCACCACCCGGAACTGCACCCGTAATCGCTGCCCACCGGCTCGCCCTCCCTGCTGCTCCTTGCTCCCGGACCGCCCCTGCGCCCACGTGCCTGATCGTCGGCTGACCACCGGGGTAGCCGGTCACGCACTCACTCATCGATGAGTGATCGCGTCGGACGGAACCGTTTCTCGCTGAGGGCGCGGGCGCCGTCCACGCCTGCGTCGTGGGCGCCGCCTCACTCCAGCTGGACTGTCACCGCGGACCTGAGTGACCAGCCGTTCTCCGCGGTCATCGGTCACGCCGTGCGCGGAGGTCGCAACCCTCTCGCTCGCTTTTGCCCTGGACCCGGTGCGCGGGGACCTCTGCAACGGCGCGGTGGGGCGCTCGCTTCGCAGGGGTGGTGGCGGGCACCTGATGAGCGACCCCGTTTCCGCTCATCAACCCCGCCTCGATGCGGGAACTCTGTGTGAGGAGTGCTCTCGTGCTCGACTTCCTGACCTTCGCTCTCGCGGCCCCGGAACTGCTCGCGGCGAATATCGATATCGCCCCGAATGACGACGGCCTTCCGGGTATCGCCCAGCTGCGCACCATCGTCGGTGCCGTGATGACCATCGGTCTCATCCTCAGCGTTCTGGCGCTGATCATCTCGGCCATCGTCTGGGGCTTCGGCTCCAATTCCTCGAACCCGCATCTCGCGGGGAGGGCGAAGCTCGGCGTTCTCATCTCCTGCGGTGCCGCGGTGATCTGTGGCGCCTCGGTGACTCTGATCCAGTTCTTCTGGGATGTCGGCCAGAGCGTCTGATTCCACCCATCTCCATTTCCGCTTGGGAGGTTCCTGATGGGTGTGTGCGATATTCCCGTCATCTCGAATGTGTGCGATTCCGCCGGCGAAGCCGCGGCCTCGTTGATCACCGCGCCATTCGACTGGCTGGCCTCGGCACTGGGTGAAACGGCCGGCTGGATGTTCGAGGCCGTGTGGACCGTCTTCGACACCACGACGCTGGTCGATGTCTCCAGTCCGGAGTACGTGTCGGTCTACAACCTGCTCTTCGGCATCGGCGTGATGCTCATGCTGGTCTTCTTCTGCCTCCAGCTCATCCAAGGACTGATTCGGCGGGAACCGGCAGCGTTGAGCAGGGCCGCGCTCGGCCTCGTGAAATCGGTGATCGGGTCGTTCGTCGTCATCAGTTTGACCGGTCTCGCGCTCGAGATCGTCGATCAGCTCTGCGTCGGGATCATCCAAGCCGCCGGCGAGACGACCGAGTCGATGGGCGACAAGATCGCCGTGCTCGTCGCGGGCCTGACCGCGCTCAATCTCACCGCGCCGGGCGTGGCCGCGATCCTGGGGATCTTCCTGGGGGCGATGGCGATCGCCGCCGCCGCGATCGTCTGGCTCTCCCTCCTGGTCAGGAAAGCCTTGCTGCTGGTCGCGATCGCCCTGGCACCGCTGGCGTTCTCGGGGGCGAGCTGGGACCACGCGCGCGGGTGGATCGGCAAGTGGGCGATGTTCGTCATCGCGCTGATCTGCTCGAAGTTGGTCCTCGTCGTGATCCTGCTGGTCGCCGTCACCCAGGTCTCGGCACCGATCGACGGGGACATCTCCTCGATCAGCGACCCGCTGGCCGGAATCGTGCTCATGGCGCTGGCGGGCTTTGCCCCCTACATCTGCTATCGATTCCTGTCCTTCATCGGCTCCGACTTCTACACGATGGCCGGCTCCGAGCAGGACGCCAAGCAGGCCTTGAACCGGCCGGTGCCGATGCCGGGCAAGTCGCAGGGCAACGAGCCGAAGCAGGTCCTCGACGACAAGAAGTCCGACTCGCCCGGCGGCAGCAGCGAGGGCGGCAAGACCTCCGGCTCGAAGCCCACCCCGCCCCCGGCCTCCTCGGGAAGCACCGGCGCCGGTGCAGGCGGTGCGGAAGGTGCTGGCGCCGGTGCGGGTGGTGCGGGCGCGGGTGGCGGGGCTGCCGCTGCCGGTCC
>NZ_KV823288.1 GCF_001815905.1 Brevibacterium sp. HMSC07C04
GGTGTGCCGTATCTGACGTGGGTGCGCTGGGCCGCGCCGAAGATCGGTGTTTTCCTTGTGATGTCCGCTGCTCTCATGTTGGGCCTTACGGCACTAGGCTGGACGGGAGGAGTGGCGTGACCAGCCACACGGATGAACTGCAGTCGGGTCTGGCGTTGATCCGACAGGAGGATGTATGACTGACCGCGAACAGCGACTTGTTGAACTCGAAGAGAAGTATTTGCCGGATGAGCTTTTGGAGCGCTTCCGGGAGCGTGCCGCACAGTATGACCGCGATAATGCGTTCTTCTTCGAAGATCTGGAAGAACTTGAACAGCGTGGCTATCTGACGCTGTTTGTGCCCGAAGAGCTCGGCGGGCCGGGCTTGGGTATGAACGAAGTGTCGCGTTTGCAGCAGCGGCTGGCGACTGCCGCCCCGGCGACCGCGCTGGGTGTGAACATGCACTTTGTGTGCACCGGCATGATGCGGGCCATGTGGAATCGCGGCGATAAGTCGCTGCAGTTCGCGCTTGAAGAAGCGCGTGATGGTGAGGTCTTTGCCTTCGGTGTTTCTGAGCCTGGCAATGATTGGGTTCTGCAGGGGTCGAACACGAAGGCCGTTCCGCAGGGGGACGGTTCGTACCGGCTGTCGGGTGTGAAGATCTTCACGTCGATGACGCCGGCGTGGACCAGGCTGATTGTGCACGGCAAGGATGAAACCGCCGCCGATGGGCCGCAGCTGATCTACGGTTTCCTCACCCGCGGCACCGAAGGGGTCACGTCCTCGGATGATTGGGACGTGCTGGGTATGCGCGCCACGCATTCGCGGGCAACGATTCTGGAGGACGCTGTCCTGGAAGCTGACAGGGTTGTTCGCCACATCCCGGATGGTCCGAACCCGGATCTGCTGACTTTTGGCATCACGGCGAACTTCCAGCTGCTCATCGCATCGGTGTATGCGGGGCTTGCTCGCCGTGCTCTCGAAGTGGCATCGGATGCTCTGCGCAAGCGGCGTTCGGCTAAGAACGGGGGAGTCCCGTACACCGAGCTCGGTGAGTTCCGTGTGCGTGTTGCAGACGCGGCTCTGGAGTTCGCCGCTGTTCCTGCGCAGTTGGATTCCTACACGCGTGATTTTGATGAGTGCGTGGACTACGGGGCCGCGTGGGCGCAGCGGTTTGTTTCGGCTAAGTACATGGCGCAGAAGGCTGCCAGGGCCAATGCTGAGGCGGCACTGCACTGTGCTGGGGGAGCGGGCTT
>NZ_KV823289.1 GCF_001815905.1 Brevibacterium sp. HMSC07C04
GAGGGTGAGCATCGACCACCGTTAAGATCTCAGCTTCAATATCGGCGCGCTGCTCGGTCAGCTGTGCAAGCTGAGCGGCGAGTCGGCTGATGATGTGCCCGGCAGTGTTTGTTCCGGCCACGATGGTGGTTTGTTCGGCCAAAGCTGCAAAGATCTCGTCAGCCAGGCGGGCCGCCATGCGGGGTGCGAGTTTCTTCAATCGTGTTCTCACGCGGCTGCGTCCTGCGTCGTGCAGTGATGCGGGAGTGGGATAGCGGCTGAGTATATCCACTACTGCTGGATGGGCCAGACGTGGTCCCAGTGCCCGTTCAAGGGCAGGATGTATTTGTGTGAGCAGGCCGCGAAGCCGATTGCGTACCCCGGTCAGCTGGGCGGTCAGATCGTCATCGAAGCCACACAGCATTGACAATTCGGCGATGTGTTCGTCCGCGATAGTGATCCCGCGCAGTGTGTGGGGGATGGTGCGGGCTGTATCAGCGATGATGTATGCATCCCTGGCATCGGTCTTCGCCTGGCCTGGATGAAGATCAGCGACACGGCGCATGGTCAGTCCCGGCAGGTAGGCAACGGCAATCCCCAGTTGTTGGGCTACCGCGAAAACTCACGCGCCTATGGTTTTAGGCTGGTCCACCACGACCAGCAGCTGTTCATGCTTGGCGGCAAGGGCTGTTAACAGTTCCTGGATCTTCGGTTTGAAGCGGCCTGGGTTTAGTTCCGCTTCTATTAC
>NZ_KV823290.1 GCF_001815905.1 Brevibacterium sp. HMSC07C04
GTTCGGCGACGAAGTCTCCGACAGCCTCAGCGTGGCCAAGAACTCCTAAGCGGCTCCGGCGCGGCAGGTAACAATTTCTGCACCCGGATGAATTAGGCCCAGGAACACCCCAAATGTGACCCGCAGCACTGTATGGTTTTTTCTCATGAGGCGGCACGAATGGGCCTGCCGCGCTATCAAGGAGACATCGTGAAGAAAGCACTCTCGATCGCCGCTTTCGCTGCGGCAGCATCCTTCGTCCTCGCCGGCTGCGGCAGTGGAGGGGGCGACAGCTCCGCGGAAAGCAACGGAATCGAACTGATTCAGAACGGCAAGCTGATCGTCTGCTCCGACATCCCCTATGAGCCGTTTGAGTTCGTCAAGGACGGCAAGACCGTCGGCTTCGACATCGACCTTGCAGACAAGCTCGCCGAGCGTCTGGGTGTTGAAGCTGAAGTCGTCACGACTCCATTCGAAGGCATCCAGTCGGGCACCTCACTCGACACCGGCAAGTGCGACATCGCCATCTCCG
>NZ_KV823291.1 GCF_001815905.1 Brevibacterium sp. HMSC07C04
CTCGACACCGGCAAGTGCGACATCGCCATCTCCGGCATTTCGATCACCGATGAGCGCAAAACCAAGATGGACTTCACCGACCCCTACCTCAACGACAACCTCGGCATGGCCGCAGCGAAGTCGGACGGCTTTGCGAGCCTGAAAGACGTCAAGGACAAGAAGGTCGGTGTGCAGGCTGCAACCTCTGGCGAAAAGCACGCACAGGACGAAGGCATCACAACGGTGCAGTACGAAAACGGCGGCATGCTCACTCAGGCGCTCATGGCAGGCAAGGTCGATGCCGCTGTCGGCAACATCTCCGTCATCTCCGCAGCAACCAAAGCCGATGACAAACTCGAACTCGTAGAAACCTACGAAACCGGCGAACAGCTCGGTGCTGCCGCCAAAAAGGGCAACACCAAGCTGACCGAAGAATTCAACGCCATGCTCAAGGAGATGACCGACAACGGCGAATACAGCAAACTCGTCGAGCAGTGGTTCGGCGACGAAGTCTCCGACAGCCTCAGCGTG